>NZ_NFVA01000007.1 GCF_002264395.1 Paenibacillus sp. VTT E-133291 | reverse complement strand
CGACCAGCGCTCAGCGACCAGCGCTCAGCGGGCAGCTACCAGCTTTCACCAACTAATCCTTACTTCCCCGCGCTCATTTAAACCAGCCTTTTTCCTTAAAGCGAGTGATCGCTTCAATCCGATTCCCCACATCCAGCTTATCAAGGATAACTGAGATGTAATTTCGTACGGTACCGGTAGTAATGTACAGCTCACTGGCAATTTCTTTCGTATTTTTACCATCGGCGATCAGGCCGAGCACTTCCTTCTCCCGCTGAGTCAATGGATTCACTTCACCGCTGTAGGCTTCATCCATCAGCTCCGGTGCATACATGCGTCTGCCTGCCATAACATTCCGGATAGAGAGTGCCAGCTCTTCACTAGGACTGTCCTTCAGTAAATAAGCGTGAACCCCCGCCTTGAGCGCACGTTCGAAATATCCTGCCCGAGCAAAGGTCGTTAATATCATCGTTTTGCAGCCGCTATTCTTCAAGGCTTCAGCAGCGTCGAGACCACTCATCGCCGGCATCTCAATATCCATAATGCAGATATCCGGCTTAAGCTGCTGAACCATGGCAACAGCTTCTTCCCCATTGCTTGCTCGGCCCACAACCTTCATATCCTCTTCTAAATCAAGCAAAGAGGCCAGCGCCCCGAGTAGCATTCGTTGATCCTCAGCGATTACAATTTTTATCATTATAGGATGACCTCCGGTTCCTGATGCTTAAATGCATTGGGTACTTTAATCACAATTGTAGTCCCGCTATCTCTCACAATATCCATACAGCCATTTACAAATTCAAGACGTTCTCTCATACCTTGCAGCCCGTGACCTTTAAAATAAAGATCGTTCCCAGGTATTCCTTTCCCGTCATCTTGCACTTTTATGACTAAATCCGTTCGAGAGGGCTTAATCAGAATAGAGCAGGCTTGCGCTCCACTGTGCTTCACAACATTAGTGACTGCTTCCTTTATACACATGCTAAGTACATTTTCCGTAATCAATGAGGTATTGGTTAGCTTCGGATTTCCTTCCAATGTAAAATCAATTTCCGCAGCTGCAAGAAACTGCTGAATATGGATAAGTTCATCTTCAAGCCGAATGCCGCGCATTCGCGTAACCATTTCCCGAACCTCTTTCAGCGCACTTCTCGCCGTTTGTCGTACATCATTGATCTCTGCTTTTGCTTGGATAGGATTAGAGTCGATTAGCTTTCCTGCCAAGTCACTCTTCAGACCTATTAATGAAAGCTTCTGACCTAAAGTATCATGAAGATCTCGCGAAATCCGTTGCCGTTCTTCAAGTTTAACGAGTTCGGATATCCGCTTGTTCGCATCCTCCAATTGATCTTGCAACTTGCCTTGATTATTTCGGTTATAGGTACTAATTGGAAGTAGAATCACTGCAATCATACTTACAAGCACAAACGGTAGCTGACTAATAAACACTGAATTACGCGATAGCAGCTCATAATTAATCGTAATGATCGTAGTTAACAGATGAATAGAGTACAGTGTGAAGAAACCCACTCGATTCTGTATGTTCCCAATAAAAAAGGCTAGGAAAAGTGCAAAATACATATATCCGAACAAAAGCGTCATCGTTATAGACACTATAATTTGAACACTCGTCCAAAAATAAACCAACCAGCCCTTAGATACAAAAGAAAGTACATAACAAACAAAAAATACAGCGATCATCAAGATTCCCCAAACTACTTGATAGGTTGAGGAGGAGCGAAATATAAAATAAAACGGTAGAATGTAAAAAACGACCCACACATAAGGGCTGAGACCTGTGCTTTTATGAAAAATATGATGCCACTTTTGCATGACCGCTCTCCTTTTCACCATACATTACTCTCCTTATTCTAGCATAAATTCAGTGGAAATCTGTTGTTTCACTACCCCAAATAGAAAAAGATTAGAGCCACGAATGATTTCTCCGGCTCTAACCTTTCTTTATACTGCTATTTTGTTCGAACCTATAATATTTATTCTCCTTGGAGTCTAGTCTTATGAACTTGTAGGACTTCTGCTGCTGCAGCTGCTACCTTAGGTTGGTTTAGTCTCGACTTCATCTGTTTAAAGCTGATAAAGCACTTATTCTCTTCGTCCCAAAGACGGAAGTGTAGAGCCTTCAAGCTAGAACTAAGTGTTATAGTCGTCGCTTTTTGCAAGGGTGGCGTGGCATTATGTGCTTTTTCTAAATTATAGTTGGGTACCTTCGGACTTAAATGATGGACATGGTGGAACCCGATGTTCCCTGTAATCCATTGCAATAGCTTAGGTAGCTTGTAATATGAACTTCCCTCTACTGCAGCCATAACATAACTCCACTCCGATTCATTCTCGAAGTAAGAATCCTCGAACTGATGCTGAACATAGAACAACCATATTCCGAGAAAACCAGATACAAAAGCGATAGGCAATTGCACCATGATAAAGGCCTGCCAGCCGATCGCCCAAATAAGCAAACCATAGAGAGCTGCAATAGATACATTTGTTAAATAGGTATTCATCCGTTCTTTACGTCTTGCGCCTTTGGCATTAAAGCGATACTGGATCATAAATACAGCGATAGGTCCTATTCCGAACATCACGATCGGATTACGGTAAATACGGTAGTAAAGACGTTTCCAGAAAGAAGCTGCTTCATATTCGTCAACAGTCATAATCCATATATCGCCAATCCCTCTTTTATCGAGGTTACTAGAGCTGGCATGATGAATAGAATGGCTATGCTTCCACTGTCGATAAGGAACAAGCGTTAATACACCTGTGATCGTTCCGATAATGTCATTTGCTTTACGGTTCTTAAAGAATGAACCATGCGTACAATCATGAAAAATAATAAAAGTTCGAATTACAAATCCTGCTGCAGGAATGGCCAACAATAGGGTGAGCCAGTAGGAAACGGATAAAGAGAAATACGCTCCGCCCCATAACAGCACAAGTGGCCCTAAAGTATTAATGAGCTGTCTTATGCTCGCGTTGCGGTCGTTTTTTTCGTAAGGGGCTACACTTTTTTTAAGACTGGAGAGCTGTGATGTCTGTTTTGTAGTCATCTTTATCGTTTCCTCCTTGATGTGTCTGGCTAAGGATCTTTTTATCTATTCTAAGTATAGGAGATAAAGTGTCATCCTATAAGTCACAAACATCAAGTAAAGGGTATGATAATTGTCATACTTATGCCCTATTTTCATCCCTTTTGCTAATCAATCCATGTACTTCTTCGCTAATTGACCTGCCTCGCATGCTCTTCTCGGTATTCCGTAGGTGTCTGACCACTAGCTTTCTTGAAGACCTGGGTAAAATACCGTGAATCCTGATAACCCACAAGCGGAGCGATCTGATACACCTTCACATTACTACTTTGCAATATATACTTCGCTTTCTCCATTCGACAACGCGTAACATACTCTAGGAAGGTATAGCCTGTTATTTGTTTAAATAATGTACAAAAATGACTGACACTAAGGTCGGCAAGCTCCGATACTTCTTCAATACTTAAATCTTTATGGTAATTACTCTCGATATACCGTTTCGTCTTCTCGATAGCACTGCGTGTGTCCTCACGATTCACAGGTTTGCTTCCTTGATCCAGTCGCTCCCCAAATTCTTCCTTTAATGCAGACATCATTTCACTCAACGTACCCAAATGGTGTAGCTTGCTTAATAATCCATGTAGAGACCAATCCGAATGAAGAACCAAATGTTCAAAATGTCTGTATAGCACAACAACCATCTCCACCAGAAGTCGTTCTGCAATCTCCTTAGGAATAGCTAATGCTTCAATATATAGTGCCGTCTCATCAAATAAGGAAGACATTTGGTTTCTATTTAAAGTACGAATACTCTCGATCAGCGAGGTCTCCAGCTCTTTTGGATACTTCACTTCTGTATTGCCTGCGAAGGCTGTTTCCTCATCTATGAACACCCCGGCAAGTCCAGAATAGAAACGTTGATACAAAGCTTTTGCAGCCAAAGGATACACTGTGCTTAATTGATCAATGCCTTGTGTACAGCGGCTAATCCCTACTGAGCAGCTTAGCTTGGAATATCTTTTGATCCCTGTAATCAATAGTTCACCGAGTTCTCTTCTGCTCGCGCTTAGAGATCCAGGGAAGAGCAATACCCACTCTCCGTTATGAAAAGGGAAGACTGTAAGTACTCCATGCTCCAGGGACCACTCTTCAACAATATTACGGATCGCAAACAGCCACAGTCGTTTTTCTTCCACACTCCACTGCCCGGTCAACGCAGAATAATCATCCAATTGGACAACAGCCATGAAATAGCCATCTTCAAGTTCGCTATTTTCCAGCCATTTCAGATGCTCTAGCGGTCTTGCATTTCCCAGAGTGATTTCAGCAAACATCCGTTCACGAGCGAGCATTGACAGCATCTGCACGGAATGCAGCATCTGGTCGTTCTCTCTTTGGTCATCCAGTCTTGTTTTCGCTCGGTATAGCATTTCAACCAGTTCGTCATGATCGATAGGTTTTAGTAAATAATCAAAGGCTCCTTGACGCAAAGCTTCTCTCGCATATTCGAACTCCCCGTATCCACTTATAAAAATAAATACCAGCTTAGCATTCTTTGGCAATACTTCCTTCATCAAAGTGATTCCGTCAATCACAGGCATACGGATATCGCTGATTATAATATGCGGTGTAGTTTCTTCTATTAAGCGGAGGGCTTGTTCTCCATTTCGAGCCTCTCCCACAATTTCCATCTGGAGATCATCCCATGGAATAGCTACCTTTAGACTACGAAGAATAATCGGCTCATCATCTACGAGCAGTACTTTATATTTCTCTTCTATCTCATCCATTCCAGCACCTCCATGCTTATTGAACACTTGAGTTTTGGATCAGATTCCAGTATTCCATCGATGATGCCTGCACTAGCTTTAAAGCATGATCTGCAGACATTTCTTCGTTAATCATTTTTTCGATGACACTTAGGAACATTTTCTTAACTTCAGGTGATAATACGTTATCGTAAGGCACAAAGCTCTTGCGGTTCACTTCCATCATTTCCATCACTTGCGCGAATACCGGACCGGTCTTCTCCGGATCAAAAGCGATACGAATGGATGGAATTCTCAGTCCTTCATATACAATTCGGGTCTGAACTTCCTGCGTGTAAAAAGCCTTCATAAGATCCAAAGCAGCTTCCCGTTTAGCTCCATTTAGTTCGGAGGAAAGACCAATGCCAATGGTGTAACCTCCCGCAATCGAAGGCTCCTCTCCTTGCTTCAAGGCAGGAAATGGAATAACGCCTACCTCATTCTGAAAATCAGCTGGAGCCGCACTTCCAGAAAATAAATTGATATCCCAGTTCCCGTTTAAATACATTGCAGCCTTACCGCTTGCAAACAAACTTACTGCATTTTCAGTTGAAAGATCATTAGACTTGGAACTAAAAGCACCTTCTTTTATCCATTGATCCAAATGCTCAAAAGCCTTTAAATAGGCCTCATTCTGAAAGCTCGCTTGATCTTCACCTGTGATTAGCTTCTGGATCAGCTCGGAGCCAGCATAACGATCCATTAAATAATGTGCAAAAATCCCGGCGGGCCAGCGATCCTCATTCCCGAGTGCAAAGGGAATGTATCCTCCAGCCTTGAGCCCCAGTATGACATCATCGAGTTCTTGCAGCGTTGTAGGCGCCCCTAGACCCAGCTTATTGAATATAGTCTTATTGTAATACAGTGGTTCAGCGTTTCCTTCAATGGGCAATCCATAAATATGGTTATCAAAGGTCCATAGATGCAGATCCTTGAATTGATTGGTTAGACCGTTCTCTCGGACAAAGTCAGTCAGATCAACAAGACGATTAGAACGCACATATGGCTCTATTTCGGCCCCACCAAATAATACAAACATATCTGGTGGCGTGCCAGTAACCATCTCACTTTTCAGCTTTTGTTCACGATGTATCGTCTGGTCTAACCCTTCGAAATTAACTTTTATATTTGGATGCGCAATTTGGTATTTATCCACGATCTCTTCAAAGATAGCCAGCAGTGGCCGATCATGCTCTTTGATCCAGAAGTGACGGAAAGTCAGCGTTATTTTTTCTGGTGAATTATCTTCAATCGGTTCATGATCTCCTAAAGTAATAAATAGAACAGCGCCAGATATCAAGACTAGATATATCCACATCCAGCCCCACTTCAATAACCACTTCATGTCAATCTCCCCCTGTTTCCTCTGTATGATCGATTATGGCAGTATTTTTGGTATTCGGATTCGAATCGTTGAACCAAATCCAGGGGATGAACACACAAGTAAGCCATATGGACTGCCGAATCTGATAATCAGGCGCTCATGAACATTCTTAAGCCCTACACCACTGTCACTATATTTCTTCTGGCCGCCTCCCTCGTTATCCCATAGATTCATCATCTTGGCTAAGTCGAAGCCCGGACCGTTATCTTTTACGATAATGATCATATCCGTACCCATTTCATAGGCTGTGATTTCTATAATTCCAGGGTCCTCCATCGGCTCAATCGCATGGTACAATGCATTCTCTACAATGGGCTGAACAATCAGCTTTTGAGTCATAAACGTTCTAAGATTCTCAGGAAGATTTATAATATACGAAAATTTATCCTCGAAACGGAACTTCTGAATATCCAGATAATGGCGAACATGCTCAAACTCCATTTGCAGTGGTATCAGCTCTTGATTCTGACTAATGCTAATTCGCAGCAGCTTGCCGAGTGAAATGACCATTTTACTAATATCTTTATTGCCTTGCAGCACAGCCATTGAATTAATTGATTCAAGTGAATTATAAATAAAATGAGGATTAATCTGCGCCATTAAGGCCTGCATTTCTGCTTCCTTCTTCCGCCCCTGCTCCGTCTGCACCTGTACGATTAACTCGCTGATCTGTGAGCTCATTCGGTTAAAGCCATCAATCAGAAAATCACTTTCATCATCCGCACGATAACGTGTAGTGATAGGTGTAAATATCCCTTGCTTCACCCGCTTCATCCCGTTGACTGCGCTATTAATGCTATAAACGAGTCTTCTAACAAAATAGCGGTCAAATAAAATCGCCGATAACAATGAAACCGTACTCAAAATAATCGCAATATTGCGGATAGAAATGGATTCCGAAGAGATTAGATTCATTGGTGTAATCGCTGCCAAATACCAGTCTTTATTATGTGAAGGAAGGAAGGTTATGAGTGATTTTTCCCCCTGATAGTTGTCTATGTAATAGTTTTGTTCCTTAGCATAATCATTTTCTAAAAAAGGGAACTCGGTGCGCTGCCCTATATGTTCACCGGATTTGTTAAAAACTATATTCCCTAGCTTGTTCACTAGCAGAATATCCCCCTTCTTCAGAGTTGCTGCCTCCCAAAAAATCTGATCTAGTAAATCGGGTTTTACGTTAACGACCAAATAGCCGATATCTTCAAGTGAATAATAATCTTTGATCACTCTGGCTTGCACAAGTACCGGATGGCCGGATAATGCTGAACCATTCTCACCGGGTCCTGACCATACAGGGCGCCCCTCCGCACTTTCCATCGCATTAAACCAACTCTGCTTCTTCATGTCCTCAAAGGACATCGGTGCATTGTATTGATAGAGCAGCCGATCTTTGCCATATAAACTAAATGAAGTAATCATCGGATGATTAATCAGCAAATTGTTGAGCTCCTGCTTGCGATCATAAGTGAGCACAAAATTAGTCTGCTTAAGCGATTGTTGAATAACCGGTTGTGTGATTGCAGCATTTGTGATCGAGGAGATTTCGCTAAGTGCGAATTTGAGCTTTCGATCCGTTTCGAGCAGTGAAACCCAGTAGAAGTTGCTTGATTTTTTCTCCATAGCGTTGGAGAAATTAACATATGTGACGATCCCCATCAGGATCACTGGAATAAAGACGAGAAGAATAATAGCGAACAAGATTTTCCGGCGGAGCTTCATGGTATTCCCCTTCCCCCTGCTGTCTCTGTTCTCTAGTATTCTTCACGAAACCGCCTATTCCCTGTAAAGACCTAAAAGTAAGATCAGCTCTTGATAGCTCCTGAAGTAAGCCCCGCAATTACCCAACGACTAAATAACAAGAAGACGATTAGCAATGGCAAGGTCGCCGTAAACGTAGCTGACATGATCATTCCATAATCCAGACCGTCACGATTGGAGAATAACTGTTGGAGCGCGATTTGTATTGTAAAATGTTCTTGGTTCTTTAACACGACCAAAGGCCAAAAAAAGTCATTCCATACGGTCATAAAATTCAGTATGCCTAGTGTTGCCATAGCTGGAGTGATCACTGGAATGGCGATGTTCCAGAAAATCCGGAAATGTCCTCCGCCATCAATCCGTCCAGCTTCGATCAGTTCTGTATGTACAGCTGTAGAGATATACTGCCGCATCCAAAAGATCCCAAAAGCATTAACCATTGCCGGAACAATCAGCGCCTTAAAGGAGTCGATCCAGTGGAGCTTGGCCATAATGACATAAGTAGGTAACACACCAAGCTGCTGGGGTACAAATAGAGTAGCAATTACAAAGTAGAAAAGAATATTTTTAAACGGGAATTCATATTTAGCAAAAGCATAACCAGCCAATGTACAGAAAAATACGACCGATATGGTTACCATAGACGAGACGAATAATGAGTTTCCAAGGGCTTGGAAGAAATCCGTTTTATCCAGAACCCGCTGGAAATTATCAAAAAATTGGTTTCCAACCGTAAGCAAAGGGGGGACATGGAATACTGCGCCCCTATCATTTGTGCCAACTACAAACATCCAGTAAAAAGGAAAGATGGACACAAGTGCACCAAGAATCAGAATGAGATAAAACCCTACTTTGCCGAAAATCCCAAGATCATCCGGATCTTTTTTTAATAGACGCACAGTACTCACGCTTTACCCCCTCCTGTATCTCCACCCATGCGGCTTGAAACCAGCATATTAAGGACAGAGAATATGATTGTGACCACAAATAGTAGAACTGCTGTAGCCGCCGCCGTACCAAAGAATCCATTGCGGAATGCCTCACTGTACAAATAAGTAACCATAGTGATTCCTTCCTGACGGGTAGATCCCGTTCCTGATTGCCCCAAGAATACATAAGGTTCAGTAAACAACTGCAGCGCACCTATGGTCGAGAGCAAGGTAACGAATACGATAAATGGCTTTAGTAGTGGTAATGTAATGAAGGTTAATTGTTGCCTTCTGTTCGCTCCATCAATTCGGGCTGCTTCATACAAATCTGTAGGAATACTTTGAAGTCCTGATAGAAAAATAATGGCATTATACCCTGTCCAGCGCCACATCACCATAGTTGAAATCGCGATTTTGACTCCCCACCAGCCAGAGTTGAAGGCCACACTATCTAGCCCTAGACCGTTGAGCAACCAGTTGATCATCCCGTTATTCCCGAACAGTGTGCTAAACACCAGGGTAACCGCAACGATCGAAGTAATATTCGGCATGAAAAAGAGAACCCGGAACGTTTTTTTGAACCGGGTCATCCCCGAATTCAACAATACAGCAATCAAAAGTGCCAATAGGATCTGTGGAATCGTACCAAGCAGTCCCATAATTAACGTGTTGCTAAAAGAAATCCAAAAGGTAGGGTCGCTTGTGACCAGCTCATAATTTTTCATTCCTACGAATTTCATAGGATTCAAGGCATCCCATTTAAAAAATGAAAGGTAGATCGTAAAGAAGATCGGATATAGTCCAAATATCGAGAACAGAATAAAAAAAGGAGAGATGAATGTATAAGCGGTGATGCGGCTCCTTCTTTGTTCCGTTAAAAACGGTCGTTTGCTCTCGGCATGCGGACTTGCAATAACAGGCTCAGCCATGACACACCTCCAGGTAATCTAACGTATCAAGCAAAACGTCTTCGGCGTCCTTATAAGGACGGTAATCGTTTATGCGAGAATTAAAGCATAAAGTATTGCGTGAAACTTATACTTTCTTATAATTAAATCCGAATTCACAGAGAATACTGTTCTCTATGAATCCGGACCTTCAAGGCATTGCGCGCTTTCTGTTAGAAGTCTTAGCTGCGTTCAGCTAGCTTCTTCGCTTGTTTAACAGCTTCATCCCACTCTTTAGCCGGATCAGCCTTTTTCTCCAACACGTTTTTCAGTGCATTTTTGAAGAAGGTATCGGTTTGGTCATGAAGTGGACCGTAGTATACCGGTTTTACACGATTAGCTGCTTTACCAAATTCAACTGCGGTTTGTTGACCACCGAAGAATTCATCCTTGAAATCTACGAATGCAGGATCTTCGTACAGGGCAGGAATGGAAGGCATCAACCCTTTTGTCTTGAAGGATTCCAGTTGATTATCCTTGTTATCCATCCAAGCGATGAAATCATAAGCTTCTTTCGAGTGTTTACCTTCTTTAGGCAGGGTCAGGAATGAACCACCCCAGTTACCAGCACCTTCAGGAAGCTGTGCGATTTTCCATTTTCCAGTAGTATCTGGAGCATTACTCTTAACATTTCCCGCCATCCAAGCCGGTCCCATGACGACTGCAAAAGATCCATCGTTCATTCCTTGGCCCCATTCTGGAGACCAGAGCATTAGATTGCTGATCCAACCTTCTTGGATACCTTTAACCGTAAAATCATAAGCTTTGCGAACTTGCGGGTTGGTGTCTCCGATAAAGCTGCCATCCGCTTTGCTGAAGTAGATTTCATCCGCGGATTGGTCACGCAATGCATTAAAGGTAAGATCTGTAAGATCTACAAAAGGCTTACCTGTCTTTTCCTTGAAAGCTTTGGCTACAGCAGCGAATTTGTCCCATGTATCAATGGCTCCGCCGAATCCTTCCGGGTCACTTGGCAATCCGGCTGCTTCCGCCAAATCTGTTCTGTAATAAACAACGGTCGGACCGATATCTGTTGGTAAACCCAACTGGAAGCTGCCATCTACGGAAGAGGCTTGTTTCCATTTCCAATCCAAATAGTTCGCTTGAATATCTTTGGCTCCAAGATCATTCAGGTTATAGAATTTATCCTGTGCATTGATAAAGCGCTCCATGAAACCGATTTCAAGCTGGAAAATATCTGGTGCACCCGACCCCGCCGATAAAGCTGTGGTCAAATTATTATGATGAGCCGTTTGGTCACCCGTATTTTGAACCTTGATCGTTACGTTTGGATGTTCCTTCGTATACTCCTTCGCTAGATCCTCGTAGTTCACGTTGCCGAGTGTCCAGAAAGAAAGTTCAATTTTCTCAGCAGGCTCAGTACCCTCATCTTTTGTTGGTTCACTTGTGCTTGCTGCGTTGTTACCTGTATTTTTACTTGATGCGTTGTTCTCGGCGTTGTTGCCTCCGCATGCTGCCAGTGAACCTACAAGCATGATAGCGACTAACGAAAGTGCCAAGTGTTTTACTTTATTCATTCCCCTGTACCCCTTTCAAAGGTTTCTCTTACAAGATTTAGTGTACAGGGTTTATTTTCTTTTTTTGAGGAGGTAAACTTCCGATTTATGGTGGAAATACTTACGAACTCAAGATCAGCTTAAATAAATATTTCATACAGACCTATACCTACTAATAACAATCCACCGATAAGATCAGAATGTTTGCCTAGCCAGGTTTTGGACATTCGATTCCCGATTTGCATTCCGGCAGCAACAGTGATAAACGAAAAGGCACCCACTGAGATCGCTGTGAAGGTTGCGTTCACACCGCTGATCCCTGCTCCAAAGCCTGTAGCAATACAATTGATAGCCAGCGCTACACCCAGCCACACCGATTCTTGCCATCTTAAGACATGACGATAGCCAGTATCTGTAGAAGCTGTGCTGAGGACATTGGCCTCTATATCCATGCTTACACTTGAAGTTGGTTTCTTATACACCGCTCTAATACTCCAGAGTCCCATAAACAGAATCAAGCAGCCACCAATGGCATTGCCAAGTGCCTCCGAGAAATATTCTGAAACATATTCTCCTGAGGTAATTGAAAGGAATGTAGCCAGCATTGAAAGAACAGCAATGATCAGATTAGAGAGAGGTGTAATTTTTGTAGACCGTGCGCCAAAGGAAACGCCTATTCCTAAGTTATCCAAATTTGAAGCCAGACCAATAATAATGATGGAAAGCCAGTGCATATTTAAACCCCCTTAGTACATTCATAACTATGTTATGTCTGAAGTGGGCGCATAGAATTTTGTCCAAACAGGTTGCTCATAAAATGTTCGTCAGCTACTCTTATATTGGATTTTTCATGCTTCCGCAGGTATACTATTTTTATTTCTACCTTCATTAAATGATCAAAAGGAGTTTAATATCTATGCCGATTAACCGCCCGCTGTTTACAGACAGTGATTTCCAAGAAGCCGTTGACCGAAAATTACCTGTCCGAGTCTTTCAGGACGATCATTTGGTGAATTCAGGAGCAACCGTTGTCCGCTTCACTGATTTCGATGTCGTTATTCAGTCCAGAGTTAGTGATCTGACTTACTACTCCCGCAAGAGCTGCCAATTCTTTGAGGTTAGACCCTAAAAAAAGCCGGAACACAGTGACCCTAAGATCACTGCATTCCGGCTTTTTTCAGCAGACGTATGTAGTAGCTTTTACTTAATAATTCTGTATTTTCCATACACTTTCATTTTCTCATCCAACACTTCCTGAAAACTCTGCTTCTTCTTATTAGATCTCTCTTGCTTAGGATTGACCACGGGCTGAGGTCTAAAAAACTGATGATTGTAAGCCATAAGATGATGTACGATCACATTCATTGGATTTCAAACTCCTTCCGTGACGTTCCTGAAATTTGCAATTCTGCTAGACTGCTTATGGGTATTTACCCAGCTTCTCCAAAGTTCAAACCATTTTAACACATTCTTATTAAACAAAATGAATAATGATTCCTTTTTATAATTCTCTAAATAGATCTTTGTATATCACGTATATCTGTCCACGAAATAAGTGTAATCTGCTCATTGATAATCACTTGCTTAATTTCAATATCGTTTAGTAGAAGATATTCCAATTCTCTTTCTGTATAACATGTCGTTAAGGCTATTAACTGCTCCGTTATTTTAGCTGGATGTATCGTTAATTGGGTTATTCCAGGCTTTAAATTCTTTAATCGTTCAGTTAATCCCTTTTTCATTTCACTGTACGTAGCAGTGGGGTTAATACAATAAGGAAGAGAAACTATATCATCGATTAGTAGAATGCTCCTCTCTTTTGCTGAAGAAATTCTTTTTTTAAACCTTCTCAATTGATCCATATTAAAAAACGGTTGTTCTACTATCCTAGTAGGTAAATTGAAGGGTAGACGGTACTTTTCACATAGATCAAATGTTATTTCTAAAAAATCTCGGCCGGTAAATAATCCCATAATACTTCCCCCGTGACTATCCAGATGAGTTGGATCAATGCCATGTACAATTGCACTTTGGATCTGCGCTTCTATCTCTACTCTAACCTCATCATCAGCAGCGTTTCTTTCCAGAAGTGTGGCATCTATATGAAAATTCCCTTCCTCCGTAATTAAACTATTTAAATTCCTATTTTGGAATACGGGCCTGTACGGATGCTGCTCGCCACTTGTTAAAGTTAAATGAATACCCATATTCTTTATTCCTCTACAATTACTTATCTCCATTGCTTCATTCGAGTCTGGGCAAGGCATCATAATAGATGTGGATGTTATAGCTTTTTTTTCAAATAAATCAACAATAGCTTCATTAGTTCCTTTAGTGATTCCAAAATCGTCTGCATTAATAATTAACAAGCGCTCGTCAGCCGCAAAGCCTAATTTTTGAATCATGAACCTACCCCCTATTAATGAATGATTTATTTAAAAAATAAGGACGTAAACACCGTGAAGTGTTTGCGTCCTTACTGTGTAAAGCGTTCAATCGCTCCTTAGAGCCGTGGAAGCTTAAATCTAGCGCTGTGAAGGAAATCTAGCGTTCCCAAGACCTTTATTACTATGATCAACTTGACCTCTCATCAGTTCAAGCAAATATTCGGGATCAGCGTTCATATCTAACATTTTCATTGCATGTTTAGGAGCGAACCCTTCACTTACACTATGACTGATCATGGCTAGCAGTGGATTAAAATAGCCTCTTATATTCAGCAGCCCTATCGGTTTCTGATGAATCCCGATCTGCATCCAGCATAGGATTTCAAATAACTCATCAAAGGTTCCAAGACCTCCCGGCAGGGCAATAAACGCATCAGCCATACCGCTCATAATGGCCTTACGTTCATGCATACTAGAGACCTCAATCAGATTCGTTAACCCAGAATGCCTGATTTCATCTTTAAAAAGATCCACTGGCATGATCCCAACGACTTCTCCGCCATTGGATAACACTCCGTCGGCTACCTGTCCCATAAGGCCATTTCTTGAGCCTCCATAAACCAGCCTACACCCTTGTGCAGCTATATGATAACCCAATTCTCTAGCCATTTCCGTATATTCTGAGTTAAGACCTGGATTCGATCCGGCGAACACACATATTGTAAAAGCCATACCTATCACTCCAGACTGGTTATTATGGTTCAATTGAGATTAATTCACTAATTGTACCTTAGAATATTAAAATAAGTGTTAAATGAAAGTTATCTTTTTGTTGGAACCTCACTTTTCGCTTGCGGGAGGATCATTACAGCTATAAAAGTAGAACAAACAGCTAAACTAATCATCCGTAGTTTCCTTGTTAATAAGTTCGTCTTGATTTTCCCTTCTTATGATATTATTGTAATTATTATTCATCTTACACCAAGACGCTATTAAGCTGCTCAAAGTTGTATTATTTTTAAACCCCGGGATTCAGATTGCTTTGAATTATGGTATAATTAGCTGCCTTAGATCTACCTTTTCAATCGTAATACCGGAACCAAATGATTATGGAGGGAAGTTATGCTTAAATTTATAGGTGTTTTACTGCTCTTCAGATTAGTGGGCAACCCTTTTCTGGCTATTATTATCCTGCTTCTTATCTTGTATTTCTTGGATCGGCGATATGTGGGTATCTTCCCCAGCATTACAAAGCCCTTCAAAAGAATGCGTCAAATTTCCAAGCTACGTACAACCATTTCTTTAAATCCAAATGATGTTTCATCCAAATTTGATTTAGCGCGGAGTTTGGCAGAACGTAAAAAATACAGGGAAGCGAAGGATCTCCTACTTCAAATCGAGGATCGTTATGAACAATCTGCCGAATATTGGGTAGAACTTGGACATGTGAATCTAAAACTTGGTGCTTTGGAGGAAGGCGAGGCACAGACGCTTCGCGGTCTGGAGATCAACCGTAAGGCTCAATATGGACAGCCGTATCTTTGGTTAGCGGAAACCTTCCGCCATACGAATCATGATAAAGCATTACATTACGTTACTCAGTATCAAGAAATCCAGTCTTCTTCTTCTGAGGCGTATTATCTAGCTGGCTCGATGTATAAAGCGCTTGGCAGATCAGAGGATGCAAAACGAGCTTTCGAAGAATCCACCGCTGTTTATCGTTCACTCCCTAAATATAAAAAACGGCAGGAGCGCGGTTGGGCGTTGCGCAGCTTTTTCGCCAAGATGAAATAAACTTGACCATTCCTTAACCCAAAAATGGAGATCACTTCTGATTATCAGAAATGATCTCCATTTTTTATAATAAATTAGGGAAAACGATGTTATTAGTTCGTCACTAATTTCCAAAGCGATAATGCCGACTCCGGATTCCAGTTGGTATCACCGAAACTTCTAAATGTCACTCGAGCTTCATAAACGTTACCCTTGTATTCAACTTTTGTTCCTACAATGTACAACCCGGTGGCATTCCAAGCTGCTACATCTGGTAATACGGGTTTCACAAGGGTTGTGACTGTATACAAAGAGCTCTTGTCTGAAATATTACCAGCAGCGTCTACAGCTCTCACATGATAATTGTATGTAGTGGAAGCTTGCACCGTTAAATCCGTAAAGGAAGTTCCCTTAGTTTGGGTCAATTCAATACCATCTCGATACACAACATAATGATCAACACCTACATTATCTTGGGCGGCATTCCACATTAAATTAACACTATTGTGCTTCACTGACATGGTATGCAGCCCCTCAACCATCGAAGGCTTCACAGTATCTGGTGTTTCCACTGGAGGTATAACCACTTCCGGGTTTGGTGTGCTAACAACAATAATATTACCTCCGCCTGACGTGTTCCCTGCACGATCCACCGCAACAATATAATATGTATAAATTTTACCTGGTTCTACAGTAATGTCTTTAAAGCTCGTTGTTGAGGATGTTCCGATTCGTTTCGCTATACCGACGCTATCCCCGCGATAAATCATGTAATGATCTACGCCTAAGTTATCTGTTGCAGCATTCCACATAAGCTCTACACTGCCCGATTCTACATTCATCGTGTGTAACCCTGTTACCGTTGACGGCTTCTCCGTGTCTGGTTGAACCCCAGGTCCTGATTCACCGTTCTTTAGATTCACATCAATGACTTGGTAGAAGGCATTCGCCGTATCATCAATATCCCATACCGCCAAAATAACATGGTATCCACTGCGGTCAGTTGGGACATTTACTTTATGTGTCACAGAACGCTCTGGCTGTTTACCGCCATTCTCAAAAGTTCCAATAAGCTCTAAATCGGAACGTTTAATTGGCGCATTAGGATTCCAACCTTTTTTCGTAATGTAGTAATGCCATTTTGTTGTTCTATGTTGTGCTGTAAGATACCACGTGATGTCATTTACTCCGCCAACCATATCGTGCTTAATCCAGCGATCACTGGATTGCTGATCCAGAATTCCTCCGAACATGCCACCCGCAGATGCAATCTTCCCGTCTGCAGGACCCGCCAGTGGGAAGCCCTTTGGTGCCTCTAGACTCTGTGGCTCATATTGAACAGAACCCACATTATTCGCTGCACCAAGCTTCGCACGACTTGCTGGTTCGGATACATAACCGTGTCCTAACGCTTTATCGGTATCGATAAGTCCTACTCCGGCAATAACCCCCGCTGTGATAACAAATGGAGCGACCTTCTTTGCGATACTGCTGTTCTTCATGTTTACTTTCATCATTCATCATCTCGCTTTCTAGTTGTAATTTGAAGACATTGAAAACGAATCCAATGTTATTATAATTTTCAGAAAACATAATAACAATAACCTAAAGAACCAAACGACAATGGATAAAAGACCCATGACAATTGAACGGATTAGTAGTTCTCCCTGCTAATAATGCCCCATCGAAACGATTCATTCTACTCAAATAAACAGCCAGCCACCGATAAATATATCGGTGGCTGGCTGCAAAAAAACAACTTGTTATGACTTCTGATTCATAAATGGGGTATAGTCCCATTTACATATTTAAATCCTGCTTGTTAGCTTCTCCACTCTGTTTAACCGAAAATGGCCACCAATTTCCTCGGCCGAAGATCCGTACCATTACAGGGACAAAGAACGGCAGGAAGATTAAAGCATACAAGGCCAATCCTACGAGCACCACTGTAGCAATCTGCATCATCGACAATACTCCAGAAGGATACATCGAAGCGAAGGTACCACCCAGAATAACTACAGCTGAAAGGATTACTGTACCCATATTGCGCATAGCGTGTAGAATCGCTTCTTTTACCTCCCATGTTTTATTTTCGTTAAACCGGGCCATTAAGAAAATGCTATAATCCACACCTAGTGCAATCAGCATAACAAAACTAAAGAATGGTGTCGTCCAGGTAATCCCTTCATAGTGCAGAAGATTAACGAAAATAGCCTCTGTAACGCCCAACGCTGAAAAGTAAGTGATCAAAAGTGAAATGATAAGGTAAATCGGCATTACGATTGAACGAAGCAGCAACACTAATATGATGAAAATACCGCTCAGCATCAAGATTACTGTACGCGTATAGTCTTCATTGGAAATGTTCCGCAAATCGCTTTGACTGCTTGTAACCCCGCTAATAGCTGTTTCAGCATTTTCAAGCTTCGTACCTTTAACTGCGCGATCTACTGCTTTTTGAATATCACCCACACTATCTATAGCCTCTGAGCTGTATGGATTCTCTGTGAATACCACGTCCAACGTCATCACCTTACGGTCATCAGACAAGTACGTATCAAATACCTGCTTTATACCTTCAGCTTTAAGTGCCTCAGCTGGTACGAAGAATCCGCTCAGTTCTTCATCCTTAGCCGCTTGAATCTGATTCAAGTATTCTTGTGCCGAGCCCAGACCGCTTGTAATTTGCTTCAATCCATCAGCACTATCGCTTAGTCCAGTGGTTAAGGCTCCAATCTGACCTGTCAATTCACCAAAACCATCTGCAAGCTGCTTCTGTCCGCCTTGCAATTGGTCAAGACCACTTGTGATAGATGGAATCTTATCTACGATCTGCCCTTGACCTGCTGCCGCCTGATCGAGTCCAGCTTGCAGCTGACCGATTCCAGCTACAAGCTTAGCTAAGCCTTGTGCGAGCGCGGTTTGCCCAGCTGCAGCTTTGGCATAACCGGCATTCGCCTCATTTAAACCAGTAGCTGCACCTTTAAGCTGTTCTGAAACCTGACCAAGGCCGGCTGCTAGCTGTGCTGCACCCGTACCACTTTGTGCTACTGTACCTTTGATCGTCAAATAATTTACATCCTGAACCATTTCCGGATAACTGCTCTCAAGGCCAGCAAAGGAACCGTCCAGTCCTTTTAATGCCTCTGCTACCCCTTGCAGCTGCTTCGGAAGCTGCCCGAGTCCTTCACCCAGCTGGGTTAAGCCACCACCGATTTTTTTATAGCCCTCAAGTAACTTCGCATTTGCATCTGCTAATTGTTTAGCACTTGTTGCTGCCTGCTGAAGACCGGCTTTGATCTCTCCCGCACCCGCTGAGCCACTCTTAATCCCGCTCTCAATCTGGGTGAGCCCAGCACCTAAAGCAACGATTCCATCTTTGAGATCAGCTGTGCCCTCTGTCAGCTTAGCACTTCCTGCAACAGCCTCTGTAAGTTTCGGAGCATTATCGCTAAGCTGTTTACTGGCTTCAGACAAGCCGGTTTGAATCTTGGTCAGTCCTTCATTACTCTGGTCCAGTCCAGCAGAAAGAGTACCCACCTGATTCGGAATCAAGAAATCACTAATCAGCTCACCTGTTGGACGGGACATACTCCGAACAGATTTTACACTATCCACTTTTTCCAGCTCGCGGCTAATTTTCTCCGCAAGTCCCAGATATTCTGAATTGTCCATACGATCATCATTCTTGATTACGATCTTGCCAGGCATCGATTCACCTGGTCCGAAGCTCTCTGAAATAATATTAAAACCTTTTACCGAAGCATATTCTGAACCAATTTCCTCCAGGCTGTTAAAGGACAGCTTACCGCTATAGGTAACTAAGAAAGGGGCTACGATTACTGCAACAATTAGAAGAGCGGCCCACGGTCTTTTTAAAGAAAAAGAACCTGCCCATCCCCAAATACGGCTCTCACTATGCTCCAACTTGCCACGGGAGGGCCAGAATAGCTTTTTGCCTAGAACAGCCATAAAGAATGGAACAATCGTCACAAGTGCCAATAGCATAACTGCAATACCAACTGCAACAGCTACTGCTGAACGATAAAGAATAAATTTCGATAACCCAATCGCTACAAAACCTACAAACACTGCTAAGCCCGAATAGAACACCGTTCCTCCAGCTTTTCGATAAGTTGCAATGATTGCACTTTTAGTATCTTCTGCGGTCATCAATTCTTCTTTAAAGCGACTGATCAGCAAAATACAGTAATCCGTACCAATTCCGAACATGACTGCAACCATAAAGATTTGAGTAAAGGTAGATAAAGGAAAATCATAACGGTCCACCAAAAAAGCCACGACAGATTGGGATACAATATAGCTGATACCCACTGTCAGCAGCGGTACAAAAGGCGCTACGAACGAACGAAACACGACGAATAGAATAAGTAGGATAAAGACAACTGTAATATACTCCGACTTCTTTAGCCCTGCTTCTGAGCTAGCAATCATATCCTCTGTAATCAGACCTTCACTCGTCAAATAATGATCTGCTTTAACACCTGAGAGCATCTCATCCACTTTATCTGGCAGCGCAGTAACAGCCTCTCCTTCACCTTTTACGGACAACGCCACCATAATGGTCTTGCCATCTTTGGCAATCAGTGTATCTTTAAGCTCACTTTGTGAAAAAGGATCGGTGATGGAATCTAACTGCAGAGATTCCTTATTCGCAGCCAGCTTCTCAACGCCTTGTTGAATACTTTCTGTTTCTTCCACTCCGATTCCCTTCGGGTTATTGAACACAAGGGCTACTTGATGGAGCGATTCGCCTCCCTTGTCGCTTGACGCTTCCTTCATGATTTCTGCTGCTCTAGATGAAGGGTATCCCTCTGGAACGGTAACCTGCCCCTTCTCACGGACAAGATCAGAGAAAGACGGGGCCGTCATCACTAGCACCACCGCTACAGCGAGCCAGATTGCGATAACCGCCCATCTTGCTTTTAGAATCGTCTTCATTGGCTCTTCCCTCCATTATCATTCTGAATTAGACTTGCCAGTTTCTCAAACATCATGATGAACGTCTCAATATCCTTCTTTTCAAAATGAAACAAATACGGGGCCACTACTTCATGTACTTGCGACTCAGCTGCTTCAAATACTTTTTTACCATGCTCTGACATCGATAAATACACCTGACGACGATCATTCTCATCACGGGTTCGCTCGATAATGCCCGCTTGCACCAGTCTGTTGATTATTGCTGTAATGGAGCTTTTACCCACGCAAAAAGTTTCTGCCAGATATGTAGACGTACATTGTTCCTGAGCATTAATCAGACGCAGAATTTGATACTGATCATTCGTTGTATCTGCAGCAATGCTATCTTTAATTCTTGCGGCTACTTGTCGAGTCACCATCATATAAGCATCCATATAACGGTTAATCCAATGCTGAACTTCATCTTCCAAAGCTTCCTACCTCCAAATATAGTTCAACTGTAGAACAGTTTCATTGTCAAACTATAATCCTATTTATTTCAAAAGTCAACTTTACAATTCTAAGGAATAATTTAAAATGTATCCCACAAAAAAACAGGCCGAGAGTTCATCTCGACCTGCCATTGTATGTCTTCTAACAACTGTTTATTCCTCATCCTCGATCTCTTCTACTTCATAAACACATCTCAGCGTTTCAATGCCTGCTGCATTTTCGCCGAGGCTGTACACCATGAACCCAAGACTACGGTAGAAATCTGCAGCAATCTCATCCTCTGTTTCAGCTACCAGATAACGCGGCTGACGCGTAGTAAGCAGCTCCAGAATCATTCCCCGTGCATAACCTTTTCCTCTGTTCTCTGGCAATACAGCAATATGCCGAATATCCAAAGAACCATCTTCTGTTTCTTCAAAGCCTACAAGACCAAGCAGTAATTCTTCCTCTTCCCAGCCATATAAATTTAGCGCGGCTTGTTCGCTATACTCAGACGAAGTCTGCTGTAGAGCATTCGGATCATCTATGACCGCATAAGTCAGCAGCTCATTCACCTCAGGTGTACCAATGAGGGGTTTAAGATCAATCAACATTCTTCACATTTCTCCTTCTTTGTTCCTTCTACAGCTAATCACTCGAAACAATCCGTAGCCTGTCCACACACCCAGCATGTTTAAAAGTAAATCATCGATATCGAAGCTTCCCACATGCAGCAGCATTTGCAAGCACTCCAAAAGCAGTATACAAGGGACAGCATAGAGCGAAATCCTAAGCCAAGAAACCGGACGTACCTTTACTAATGGCGAAAGAAAACCAAATGGAATAAAAACTACAACATTTCCTAGCAAATTTACTAGCCGATTGATAAGTGATAAACCGTTATCCAAGTTGAAATAAAGTGACACCGTGCGAAATGGAACCAGATTATACTGAAGAGGACCTCCGGTATGTACCTCACGTCCAAATCCGATAAACATCCAATAGATAACAGTAGCACTATACAGAGTTAGCACTACCCGTGTCAATCCTTTTAGCGGCCATGAACGGTAAGTTTCTTTATGTCTACGGTTAATCAATTCTTAGGCTGAGCTTCAATAATTTCGATACTTCCATCAAGTTTACCTACGATCGCCATCGCTGCAATTCCAATAAATAGGCCATGATCTACAACACCCGGGATGTTTTGGATGGTCAGCGCAAGCTTTGGTGCAGCTTCTATCGCTTCAAATCGGCAGTCTGCAATGTAATTGCCATTATCCGTCTTGTACAACTCTTCTCCGCTGCGACGCAATTCAGGTTGGCAACCCAGTTTGGCAAGCTCTGCCACAGTCCATTCCCACGCGAAAGGAACGATTTCCACCGGCAACGGAAATTTTCCCAGCGTGTTTACAACTTTACCTTCATCGGCAATCACAATCATTCGGGTACTATTACTAGCTACAATCTTCTCACGAAGCAAAGCGCCGCCGCCGCCTTTAATTAGTTGCAGACTGCTGTCTAGCTCGTCCGCCCCGTCAATGGTTAGGTCCAGACTATCAATATCACCAAAAGCAACAAGTGGAATCCCTAGCTCTCGTGCTTGCTCTTCGGAAGCTCGTGAAGTAGCTACTGCGGTAATTTTCAAGCCTTCACTGACTCGTTCACCGAGCTTGCGGATTGCCCAGTAGGCAGTTGATCCCGTACCCAGACCTACCTTCATTCCATCTTCTACATATTCCACTGCTTTTTCAGCTGCTAGTTGTTTAACGTTGATACTCATTTTAATACCCCCATGTTATCCATTATAAAGTTCTATAGTATTTTGCCGTAACAAAGACTATCCGGATCACCTATGTAGGGTCCAAATAAATCAATCGGTTGGTAGCCATGCTTAATGTAAAGCGCAATCGCTTCTGGCTGCTTGATTCCTGTCTCCAAGCTGATCTCCTTGAACCCCGCCGCTATTGCTTGTTCTTCAAGGAATAACAGCATATTTGTAGCTAAGCCCATTTTACGATAACTAGAATCTACATAAAAGCGCTTCAACTCCATCGTTGCAATCTCTATTCCGATATAATCCAGTGGACGAAGCCCGCCACAGCCCACTGGTGTTCCGTTTAAGTATGCTACTACGAAAGTCATTCCTTTTACTTTGGGATCCTCGAAATCAACAACATAGATCATCTCATGCGGATAACGCATCTTCAGTTCCTCATCCAGAAACGTAATTAGCGCTCTTAAATCAGCGTTCTCTGGATCAACCACTTCAAATTTCACTTCCGTTACGGGTGGCACTCTATTTCCTCTTTTCTTGTATCCAATTTCGTATTATCCTTCTTGCAGCCGAAAAAATCAATATTCTTCATTCTGTCTTATGTATATTGCAATTTCACTACATCCTCTAAATTTAGGATCATCTCTTTTTCAGCGTGGTTAGCAGCCCTATGTAAGTAAGCTTTATGCTCAATGAAAGCATCTGAGGGGGCTGTCAATTTAATGTACTCCAGCAGACCACGTTCGACATCAGCGAGAACTAGATTGCCTCTACCCGCACTTACTCTACATAAATTAATGATTGCTAAAGGCTTATTCACAACGGCCTGCCCGCTGGACTCCACAAAAACTGTGTATTGAACTAAAGGAATTACGTCTGGATCTTCCACACTAGCAGTGCAAGATTGGTCAAAGATAGAATACATTAGTGAAGGATTGCGTGATAAAGCTCCTAATTTTTTCTGATTAGATACCAATTTGCTGTTCTGGTAGGCCAAGAATCCGGCAACTGACAACACGAGCACAAGCAAAATAACTAATATCGAGTACATTTCATCACGTCCCACCCAATACTCCATAATAACAATACCGATTATATATTATCATGGATAACTGCATAGACCAATCCTATATTATCAACACTTTAACAAGTGTAAGCGATATTCAATCTATAAAGTTATTTTGAAATATTCAAAATAACAGTTGAAACTTCGTTTGACATGTCTCATAATGAAAATATGAATATTGTTTGTCAATCCATATGGAAATCAAGGGAGGAAACTTAAAATGAAGTTTTTCTTGGACACCGGAAATATTGAAGAGATCAAACGTATTACTCGCCTCGGACTAGTGGATGGCGTAACGACTAACCCGTCACTCATCGCTAAAGAAGGAAGATTGTTTAAAGATGTTATCAAAGAAATCGTAGCCATCGTTCCAGGTCCAGTAAGCGCAGAAGTAATCGGACTTACAGCAGGAGAAATGCTTAAAGAAGCATATGAAATTGCTGAGTGGGCTCCAAACGTTGTCATTAAACTCCCTATGACTGAAGATGGCTTGGAAGCTTGTTATGAGCTTACAAAAAAAGGTATCAAAACTAACGTAACGCTTGTCTTCTCAGCGGCTCAAGGCTTGATGGCTGCAAAAGCAGGCGCAACTTATATTTCTCCTTTCGTAGGACGTCTGGATGATATCGGTGTTGACGGAATGAAGCTGATCAAGGATCTGAAGACCATCCTAACTAACTACGGTATGACTTCCGAAATTATTGCAGCATCCATCCGTAACATTGCGCATGTTGAGCAAGCCGCTCTTGCTGGTGCTCACATTGCTACCATCCCAGGATCGCTCCTGCCTACCCTCTGGAAGCATCCGCTGACAGATAACGGTATCGAACGCTTCCTGAAGGATTGGGAATCCGTACCACAAGCTTAAGATTGTCTTTCATTCTTTTATCAAAGGGCTATCCTGCAAGCTACGGCAACGTAGCTTAAGGATAGCTCTTTTTTCCATCTAAATTCCTTGCAGAAGTCTGACGAACACGATTTGACAAAAGGCGCGGATTGTCCGGCTCCTTTTCTTTCACGCCAGATTCTCCCTTGCTCCCCTTGCTTGGCGTTACTGCAAATAAGGTCAGCAAACCACCAATTGCGCCGACTGTTGCCATCAATGCGAATAATACCCAATGGCCACTGCTTAACAACAGCGATACCACTGGCGGTCCTGCGGCTACCCCTATAAACCTCATACTGCTGTAGAGAGCGGTTATCGTACCGCTGTTCTCTTTTTCAATTCCCTCCGTGATTAAAGCATCCATACAAGGAAGCACAATCCCGATTCCGACACAACCTAAGCCCATAAACCCGACTAAGAAGTAAATACCTTTATTGAACCCCGCAAAGATCATTGCTGCAGTTAGTAATACCATACCTCCAAAGCCCAGCCATTTCATTAGCGTTTTGTTCTGACCAATGATCTTTCCTGTTCCATATGAAGACAGACATAACAAGGCTAATGGTATTGCCAGCACAAATCCCTTCATTGCGCCATGCATATTAAATTTAGATTCCAGCATTTCCGATAAATAGAATTGAACGCCAAAGGTTACAAACATACAGATACCGCCTATGGCAAAAATAGCATACAACCATCGTCCTTTTTCACGCAAAATGCTCATAATTCCGGATAAAAATTCTCTTATCCCCTGTTTCTCAGGTTGTTCCTTCGCTTCCGGCTTTCGAACTAGAAACAGAACTAAAGCAAATGAAATTAGACATAGAACAGGAATAGCGATAAAAGGTGCAAACCAGAGCCATATTCCAAGATAAGCACCAAGGATCGGACTGAGTACTTTACCAAAGGTATTAGAGGTTTCAATAATTCCCAGACTTTTGCTTACATCCTCTTCTTCCTTGAATAAATCACCAACGAAGGGCAGCACAATAGGAAAAGCACCAGCTGCACCTATCCCTTGTAACAAACGTCCGGCCAGAATGACCCAATAGGCGCTAACGCCCTTCATAAACCAAGCCGCCACCACGCAGACGACTCCACCAATAGCAGCAATGATTAGACTCGGAAGAATCACCTTTTTTCGTCCATAAGCGTCAGACAGGTACCCTGCAATAGGAATCATCACGATAGCCATCAATCCATAAACAGTAATCAGCATACTCACCTGAAAAGAACTAATGCCTAGTTCTTTAGATATCTGCGGCAAAATAGGGAGCAGCATGGAGTTACCGAGGGTCATAATTAGTGGAATGGATGCCAGTGCAAGCAGATCCCATTTTCTTTCCTTCATGAACTGACCACCTTTGTCATTGTTTGCGACGACTCTCTATATTGTGGTTTGTTCATCCCTCTTTATTCATACATATAAAAAGACCGTCCTCCGCCAATGCGAAAGGACGATCTTATGATCAGAAAATTGGGCTTTACAGCGAATTTGTTATCATGGTCTTTGCTTTTACAGATGGAAGAAACCGGTTTGGTTCTCCTAGACTAAAAATATGCAGCAAGTGCATTGCTCGAGTGCAAGCTGTATAGAACAGTTTACGCTCACTTTCTCTGCCATATCGTTCAGCTGAACCATCATAGATGATGACAGCATCAAACTCCACACCTTTAGCTAAGTAAGCAGGTAACACCAATGTTCCCTTCTGGAAATTCGGCGTTTCTTTCGTAACGAGCCTTACGGGTAGCCTACTATGTAGTTCATCATGAACTCTTGCGCTTTCTTCTGCTGTTTTACAGATGACAGCCACGTAATGGTACCCCTTGGATTGCAAATTCCGGATATCCATTTCAACTGCATCCAGAAGCTCATCCTCACTAGACACCACACTTAGCTGAGGCTCTTCTCCTCTTCGATTAAACGGCACAATTCTTTCCCCTCCAGGAATCATTGAACGCGTAAATTCTACAATCTCAAAAGTGGAGCGATAGCTTCGGGTTAACGAGATCACTTCTGTGTTTTCTTCCCCATAAATGCTTACCAAACTAGACAAATCACCGAGCACCTCACCTTGTGCATAGATCGCCTGATTCAGATCACCCAATACGGTCATTTTTGCCCTTGGAAATAAACGGCGCATGAATTCTAATTGGAAAGGTGAGTAGTCTTGTACTTCATCCACAATCACATGACGAATCAGCGTATTGGTACGGAAGCCTTGGCTTAACTCCTTCAAATAAAGGAATGGTGTAGCATCTTCGTAGGCAAGCTCGTTTACTGCGATTGATTTTAGTGTTTGCTCACAGATCTCATCCCAGATTTCCGGCAGAGAATTAACACCATTTAGACGTTCCATAAGCTCACGATCCGTAAACAGCGCACTGTACAACCCCTTAACATCCACAAAACGGCCTCGTTTAGTCCATCCGCGCAGTGGTTTTAAGCGTTGGCTGACTACATACCGGGATAACACTTCTTTTTCAGTATCAAAATCATCAAAACTATCCTGCGTGGCTTTCTTCTTACGTCGTAACATCTGATATGCACGATGGTAATCACTGGAGTCCAATAGCTCAATTTGATCTTCAACCCATGAAGCGTTTCTTTCCTCATGACTAAAATCAGCAATCTTCTTCAGTAACCAGCGTGTCATTAAGTCTACGCGGTTCGCAAGCTTAATGGTGGGATCATAGGCATAGAAATGACGTTCCATTTCTTCTTTACTGACTACCGCTCTACCTTGAAACATTAAAGGCTTGAACAGCATGCCCTCATGTTCCAGCATCGTAGCATACCGACGAATCACATCGAGAAAAGGTACGGATGATTTATAAGCGATGCCTTCTCTGCGTATACCCACTTCAGGACCATCAGGGGCATTCAATAGGTTTTCTGTCTGACTAAAGACATCTTCCAGCTGGAATTCATGTCCTAAACGATGCTCAAGATACATTTGAAAAGTGGTTTGTTGCATATTTTCTTCACCTAGCTCTGGAAGCACGGTTGAAACATAGCTATTAAACAGCGGGTTCGGTGAGAACAACAACATCTGGTCAGCTTGCAGAACTTCACGGTATTTATACAAAAGATAAGCTACCCGCTGCAATGCTGCAGAGGTTTTCCCGCTCCCTGCGGCACCCTGAACAACCAGCATTCGGCTTTTGTCGTTGCGGATAATCGCATTTTGCTCTTTCTGGATGGTAGCTACAATACTCTTCATTCGATCATCGGCACTATGGCTAAGCACTTGCTGTAAAAGCTCGTCACCGATCGTTACCCCAGTATCAAACATAACTTCAATGACACCATCAGAAATCACAAACTGACGCTTAAGATTCATTGTACCGGAAACAAGTCCACCGGGTGTTTCATAAGCTGCTGGGCCAGGAGCACCATCATAATATAAGCTCGAAATAGGCGCACGCCAGTCATAGATCAAGAAGGTGCCATCATCCTCCATCAAGGATCCAATCCCTAGATAAATCTTTTCCGTTTCTCCATTTGGTGCTTCTGTAAAGTCAATACGCCCAAAGTAAGGAGAAACGAGCAGCTTTTTATATTTTTTTAAAGCCTTGCTCGACTGTAAATGATGGCGTTCACGTTCATTCAAGATTTGGGATTGTTGGCGCAGACTTGTTGAAGTTTCCCCTAAATCATCTGGACTACTGAAGTTTACCGTTACCTCTTCCCAGAAATCTTTACGCATATCCACCACATCACTGCGATGGAGTCCAAGCTCCTCAGATAATCGCCGGATATGGGCAGACAAAAGCTTAGTCACTCCGTCAACCCGCTGCTGTTCCTCTTTCCATTCAATTTCATGATTCTCCACTACATTTCATCCCCTTTGGAGTTTCACCCTGAACATAACCCTTAAGCTTATATGTTGCACATCACAAGGTTATGTTTTAAGCTTCGTGATCCGTTTCTTTTTCCTCAGTAGCTATACGATTCATCTGATCTGCCACTTTATCAAGCCGTTCTAATTGATATCCGTAATCATAAATAGCTGCGGCTACAACATACAATCGTAGTTGACCTATTTTCTCCGCATTATACCTCAGGATCGTTGAATTCAAAAATCCATCATTCTCTTCTCCCAAGGGTTCCGATTCATTAGTGTTTGGTTTTAGTTTATCTTCAAATTTCAGCAAGATCAGTTGATGATATTTGATTAGCTGCTCCAAATGACTGTCAAACAATGCATCTGTCTCTTCACTTCGATCCGCTTGAAAATAATGCCGATCCACAGCCTCAAGAACATCGAAGCCTTTTTGCAAAGAAGATAACAGGTTCTTATAGACAACCATTTGTCTAGTCTGACTGTACTTCGCCCTCTTTAGCTGTTTCTGCTCCTCCTCAAACAAAGCGTATTTATCGGCTAAAGATTTAATAGATGACTCTAGCGCAAGTTTTTCATCACGAAACACACTTTCCTTCATCTCATGAGATACAGCCGTTCTAAGCAGCAAGGAAAGACTGGCAAAGACGTTCTCGATTTGCTTGATGTACTGTTTCCGTGGTTTCGGAGGAACTACTATAATATTGATTAGAAAGGCAGAAACAATCCCTGTCAATGTTAATAAGAAACGATTCAGCGCGAACTGCCACTCTCCAGAAGCCTCCATCACTGTTATAACAGTGACGAGTGTCAGGCTAATAGTATCCGCTCGGTTAATTTTCATACTGATCATAATGACAAGAATGCAGACCAACCCAACCGCAATTGGACTATTGGATAACAGCATTCCCCCCAGAAGAGCGAGTACCGCACCCATTGTAGTCGTTGTCAGCTGATCAAGAAAATAACGCCAAGAGCGATAAATAGATGGCTGCATAGCGAAAATTGCTGCAATCGCAGCGCCCACAGAAGATGGAAAATGTAGCAGTTCGGCTAAATACAAGGCAAGCGTGACTGCCATTCCTGTTTTAAATATGCGAGCTCCAAAAGCCAAAAATATCCCCCCTAAAAATTGGCCCACTCTGCAATATGGACATCTACGAATTCCTCATTCCTCTAATTACCCAAGCCTAGAGTTGATGAATTTTATGATTATTTAAGCTCTCGCTTATGATTCTTTCAGCTTTCAGGGAATACTAATTCAGGTAAGTACCTATCACATAACATACGAGGTGAGTGAATGAATAACAACATCAAAAAATTAGTGACCATCACAGCTGTTCTTGTCCTCAGTCTGTCTCCGGCACTTGCTCCTACTCGGAGCGTGTCAGCTGAGAATGTAGCCTCCACTGCACCTGATTCTGGGCCTTCGGAAAACGGTCATAGACCCCCACCAGGGAAAGACGGGAAATTCAGAGCCGGCGGACATTTCATTATTTTCGAAACAGCCAAGCTGCTTGAGATGGATCGTACGGAGCTAATCAATAGCCTTAAAACAGGCAAAACGCTCCCCGAGCTTGCTCTTGAGAAGAAAGGCTGGACCGAAGATCAATATATTCAAAAGCTCAGCGAATCCGCAAGTAAGCGGCTGGATCAAGCCCTCAGCGAGGGACGTCTAACAAAAGACGAAGCTCAAAAGCTAAAGGCTGGACTTCCGTCTATGCTGAAGAAAAAAATAAGCAAAATGGGTCATTTCCAAGATCATAAATCTTCGGAACATCATGTGATGAAGCCTCAAGCAAAAACGCCTTCGGCGTCCTATTTAGGACGGTAAGTGTTTATGCGAGAAATATAAGGATAATGTTTAGCGTGACACATATATATTCTTATATTTTAAAATATCCCCACAAAGACGGGTATCTTCATTTCTTATGAGGATATCCGTTTTTTATAGGCTTCAAATAGACTGATGGATAACATCAGCCACGCGCCACTTGCAGCAAAACCACCAATTACGTCGCTAGGATAATGAACTCCCAGGTAAATACGACTCCAGCCAATGCCCACAGTCATAAATACCGCAAACATTATTAACAGGATTCTTTCACTTCTTCGCGGCAAATGACGCCACAGTAAATAGGCAATTACCCCATACAGGGAGAAGGCTGCCATGGAATGTCCACTTGGGAAACTATAACCGAGCTCTTGGACAATACGATGGAAATTTGGACGCTCCCTTTGAAACCATAATTTCATAAGTGTATTCAACAGCAGTGAGCCTAGTCCAACCCATAGGAACAGAATTAGCTCAAGCCGATGTTTCAGCAGATAATACAGCAGTACCATCGTGCCGATAGATATGCCAATCGCTACCTTGGAGGAACCTATCAGAGATAGTCCTTTGGCGAATGTGGTCAGTCCAGGTGATTCAGCGGATTGAACAAAATGAATTATATAGTTATCAAATGATGATACCTTATTCATATGAACTAGAATCGCAATAACGACGAAACAAGCAGCAAACCCTATAAAATAACGAAAACCTCTAGACCAGTTCTGATAATAAAGCATAAATACCTCCGTGTCTATTTTTGTGCCAGTCGATCACATTTCCAGAGAAGCTATAACCCGTGCTATAATTATAGAGAAATAAATATACAAAAAGATGGAGTGCTGCCAAAGTGGAGAGTCTAAAATTGCAGGAACGTTTGTTGAACCAGTTTATTTCCACAAAGGTGCCCGTGACGATTTTTACAACAAATGGTGTAAAAATGCAAGGCGTTGTAACCTCGTATGATGCATTCACAATCACTTTACAGGGGCAAGGTGATGGCAGACAGAATGTGCTCTTCAAATCTGCAGTATCCACTATTGTACCTCTTAAGCCCGTCTCACTCAAATAGTTCACACATTTATTAAACTTCTTCATCCTATTTTCAATAATAAAGGGAACACCGGTCTACATCTCCGGTGTTCCCTTTATTATTTTCTTAAATTGTCTTATTCACTCTTCATAAACGAGTTTCTTTTAAACAGGGAAAATCACAGGCTTCACACACACCGGCTTGGATACCTCGGCAGTATTTCCAGTAAAGACGAGACGGCCACTGGTCTCTTCAATTGAGAACACAACCAGGTTATTACCGTCACGATTTGCAACAATAAGGTAAGCCCCATCCGGAGTTAATGAGAAGTGTCGCGGATGCCCTCCACGAGTAGAGACATATTCAATTAGTGTAAGCTTGGCAGTAGCGTTATCCACTGCAAACACTGCGATGTTATCCGCTCCACGGTTAGAAGCGTAAAGATATTTTCCATCTACTGAAGTAGCAATTTCAGCGCAAGTATTCTCTTCCTTAAAATCCTCAGGCAAAGTTGAAACTGTATCTACCGTGTGAAGCGTCCCTGTAGCACTGTCATATGTAAACGATGTTATCGTGGAATCCACCTCGTTTATAACATAAGCAGACTTTCCATCTGGATGAAAAGTAAAATGACGAGGTCCCGCCCCTGGATGAAGCGCAGTATCTCCGTGAACTTCTAGTTTGTTCAAGTCCCTATTGATTCTATAGGACCGAATAATATCAAGCCCAAGATCAGAAACAAAAAGATACTGTCCGTCCGGACTGAAAATAGCCGAATGGGGATGCGGGCGATCCTGACGTTCAGGATGGTGACCATGACCGGAATGAATCGCGACATCTGCCAGTTGATTTGCAACTTTTTCTTCATCTAATGTGATCAAGCCTACACTGCCACCATGATAACTACATACAACAATGTATTCATCGCTTAGATCTCTAGAAATATGGCATGTAGTCGTTTGACCATTGCCTGAGGCAGGCATTGAGGTCATACGGTTCAATTCGCTCAATTTCCCACGCTTAGCATCGATAGCAAAGGTAACGACTTCTCCCTCTTTTCCACCCTCACCATTTGGCTTTTCTCCTATGGCATATAAACGTTGGGCTGAAGCATCTACATTAACAAAGGTGGGGTTAGTTAGACCCTGAACCGAGTCGATTAATTTTAACGTACCTCCTGCTTCGCCATCGAATTCAAATACCTGCACACCGCTTTCCGTGGCACTTGCATAGGAACCCGTAAACAGCAATAACTTAGTCTGCTTTTTCATCTCTACATCCTCCTCCAAAGTATTGCTATTATATAATTTACAATTTTTAAACGTTAAAGACAAACTATAAAGTAAAAAGTGTGACAAATAGTTCAAAAATAAGGCTTTCCAATGATTAGGGATTGTGCTATAATGAAAGCGCTAACATTAGTCTTTTATTAAGTACAAAGGGGGAACATGAATGAGTAGCATCCTGCTGGAAGCCAGAAATGTATACGAGGACTTCGAGGTGGAAACAGACATTCTGTTCTTTAAGGTCGGGGACCATGATTTGGTCATTTTTCACGGCAGAAACTACAACATAAAAAAGAGAATGACTGCCGAGCAATTAAAACGATTGTTATCCAATTCTACTTACTATCATGTGTATGGTGGCTGTTATGTCAATCTGAACAAGATCAGTTCTATCGAAGACGACTGCATTTATTTCGGAGAAAAAGGCCTATTCGCTAAAAACGTACGGGTCCCAAGACGGAAACAGGAAAGTATTCGTCATCTATTGAAAGGACTGAAGTAAACATCTTATTCCCATAAGCCGGAAGGGCATGTTACCGATGCCATTTCCGGCTTTTTGCTTTTTATTAATAGAAACTTAAAAAGATCCTATCTTTTTTTATACTTTCTTAAGGTTTAGGATCAGGATTTCTGTTAAAGTTGTAAATAGACAAGCAACACCTATATTGAAGGGAGTCATTACTAATAATGGACAAAAAAGATCTGAATGGAAATGAGAACTTAGAAAACAACGGTACTCCGGAAGAAGAATTGAACACTACCGAGAATACCAATGAAGTAAAAGAAGTGGAGGTCGTAGCTGCTGAAGAACCTGTGAATACAACAAAAGAGGAAGGTATTCCAGTAATGAACAAAGTCAGCAGTAATAATAATACGACACCACCTGCTCCACCAGTTTCTCCTAAAGGTAACAAGGGCTGGATGATTGCCTCTGTGGTTCTGGCTGCGGCACTCATCATTGTACTGATAAAGCCTCCATTCCAAAGTGGCGGCGACAACACAGCTGTTGCAAGCGTTAACGGAACTAACATTACTAAAGAACAACTTTATGATAAATTGATCGAAGCAGGCGGAGAAAGCACGCTGCAAGCTATGATTACTACTGAACTCGTTGATCAAGAAGCTAAAAAAGCCAACGTAACCGTTACTGATGAAGACATCAATGCTGAATTAGAAGACCTTAAAACACAATTCGGCGGAGAAGCTGCATTTAATGCTGCATTGCAACAAAGCTCAATGACTGTTGATGACTTGAAGAAGCAAATGCCATTGCAAGTAAAACTACGTAAGATTCTTGAGCCGCAAGTAACGGTAACGGATCAAGAAATCAAAGACTACTATGAAGCAAATAAAGCTACTTTCAATGAAGAAGAACAAGTTCGTGCTTCCCACATTCTCGTTGAGACTAAAGAAGAAGCAGATGCAATTCTGAAGCAATTGAAAGATGGAGCAGATTTCGCTGAACTAGCTAAAGAAAAATCTTCGGATACTGGTTCCAAGGCTAATGGTGGAGATCTAGATTTCTTCAAACGTGGAGATATGGTAGCTGAATTCTCCGATGTAGCCTTTAAACTTAAAGTTGGGGAAACAAGTGGAGCTGTAAAATCCGATTACGGTTATCACATCATTAAAGTAACCGACCACAAAGACGCTAAAAACTACACTATGGAAGAAAAGAAAGATGAAATCAAAAAGACCCTTGTTTCTCAAAAGGTTTCCACTCTTTCCAACACTTGGTTGACAGATACAACTGCAAAAGCAAAAATCACAAATTCACTTACGGATGCAAAAAAAGATGCAACAGCTTCTCCTGAGCCATCTGCAAGTGCAGAAGCAGAAACTGAATCCGCTAAATAAAAAGATAGTAAAAAGCAGGACAAGCGTTAATAAACGCTGTCCTGCTTTTTTTGTGCCTACTTTCGCACCTTTTAATTAATGTCCTTTTTTACGGACCTGCTTATCACGATTCTCTCCCCACTCTTTCGCTTGTGCGGTAGCAATAGAGATGGCTCTTCCCTCTTCATATCCATCTTCTAGCAATGCATTAGCAATATCAATCGCCTTATTACGAATAGGTGCAGTGAAGTTCTTGAGTGAATCTGGATAATCTTCTTTGTTCCACGGCATACAAAAAACCTCCTTAACCTGACTATATAATTAATTAGCCTGGTCTAGGAGGTTTTAAACACTCACTTAAGCTTATTTAAAGACTTTAACGCGATCTTCAACCGGTTGGAATTGTTTCTCACCTGCTGGAGTTACCGTCTTGCCAAATGGCAATTGAGCAATCAGTTTCCAGTCTTGCGGGATACCCCAAGCTTCTTTTACTTCGTCATCAATTAGTGGATTATAGTGCTGCAGCGACGCGCCTAAACCTGCTTCAGAAAGCGCAGTCCATACTACGAACTGCAGAATGCCTGAAGATTGGTTAGACCAAACTGGGAAGTTCTCAGCATACAATGCGAAGTTTTCTTGCAGATTCTTCACTACAGCTTGGTCTTCAAAGAACAATACGGAACCGTATCCTTCTTTGAAAGATGCTAATTTTTGCGCTGTTCCTTCAAATTGTTCAGCTGGAACAATTTTGCGCAAAGTTTCTGTAGTGATATCCCATAATTTATCATGCTGTTCACCTAAAAGAACAACCGCTCTGGAGCTTTGGGAGTTGAATGAAGTTGGGCTATGCAAAACCGCTTGCTCAACGATTTCAATAATTTGAGCATCGGCTACAGTGGATTCTTTACTGATGGCATAGATAGAACGTCTTCCTTTAACTGCTTCAAGAAAATTGTTAGACATAAAATAACTACCTCCATTTATTTAAGTAACTTACTTTTGTACATCTTATCACCTTTTTTCCGAAAACACAACATCTATTCACAACTTATTTTGTCGGATATACAATTAGCCTAGATTAGTAACATCTCCCCTTCACTTTTCCGATATACATTCCGGCTAAAAATAAGCTACAATAGTGCAGCAAAAGTACAGAAGGAAGGTTATATAAATGAATTTTTTAACAGGTAAAGTTCTTATTCCACATAAAAAAATGGTCATATTCTCTTGTGTAGTACTCTTTTTCCTTAGCTTGGCACTTACTGGCTGTAAAGACACAAAATCGTCTAATTTAAACGCTGGGGAACTTGATCAAGCTGAGCTAAAACCTCTCTCTTTCTGGGTCGCCACAGACACTCACTTTTTGGATAAGGCTCTTCAGGATGGTGGACAGGCTTTTCAAACTTATGTCACTGGAGGCGATGGAAAAATGCTGCCCTACAGTGATGAAATGGCTGAAGCTTTGGTCTATGATGCTGAACAGAAAAAACCTGCATTTATCATCCTCAGTGGCGATTTAACTAATAATGGAGAACGCAGCAGCCATCAAAAGTTAACCGAAAATTTAAAACGAATTGAACAACAAGGAACCTCTATTTATGTCATTCCAGGCAATCACGACTTATTTAATCCTTGGGCTAGATCCTTCAGTGGCTATAAACAGCTCCTTACGGATTCAATTACAGATAAGGATTTCGTCAAAATGTATGCGGATTTCGGCTACAAAGAAGCTGCATCACGTGATAAGGAATCACTAAGCTATATCGTCAAGGCTGCCCCCAACTTATGGATTCTCATGATAGACAGTAGCCAATACCTTAATAATAAAAAATACGGTTTCCCTCAGACTGATGGGCGTATTGCTTCCTCTACGCTTTCATGGATGGATGAATCCGTTAAGCTCGCAGCCAAAGAGCACGCTTCTGTGATCACGGTGATGCATCATAATTTATTAAGTCACACTTCTATGTCCGTTTCAGGCTTCAAGCTTAATAACAGCCAGGAAGCTATAAAATCCTTACGGAAGAATGGACTTAATCTAGTTCTCTCAGGACATATTCATATGCAGGACATTCAAGTAGATCCAGCAGACGCGAATCAAGATACAGCATCCTCTGAACAATTGCCAATCTATGATATCGCTACGAGTGCGATGGCCGTCAATCCGCATCAATATGGAGCCATGACCTTCGATCCCGTCTCGCGAACCGTAAATTATAAAACAGCTTCTTTGAACGTAGAAGGTTGGGCTGAAGCTAACCAGATTACAGATCACAATCTCTTAAACTTCAAGGCATATGCCGAAGAAACCTTTGCTACTAACTCCTATGACAAAGCTATGGATAGTCTTAAGGAAAGTCCTTTAACGGAGTCTGAAAAAGAATCCATGGCGAAGGTAATGTCCAAGCTGATTGTACAATACTTTGCCGGAACTGCAGGTACCTTTGCGAAGGATATTAAAGCGTTGCCGGGCTACAAGCTTTGGGAGGAACATCAGGACGGTTTCTTAGGAGGGTATGTCCAAAGTATGGCTGAAGAAAAATCGTTAAGTAATGTCGACCTAGAGGTGGTTTTAACGAAGCAATAAAAAGCTGCCCTATTTCATATAAAAGCCCAGCTTCACCCGCATTTCTGCGAAGTTAGAAGCTGGGTTTGTTTCTGTTAATTAGCCAATGAGGATCGAACTAACTATTTACGTGTAATAGTAATCCAACCATCTTCATCTACATACACAGTAGCATGAAGTGCTTCAGCTAGCAGACGTAGCGATACATAGGCATCACCATATTCGTCAACAAATACAGGCTCTGCAAGCTTCACTTTGTCACCGTTAATCACTGCTTCGGAAGAACCGATTTTGAATACCAGTTTATCACCGTACACACCATCAGTTACGATAATAGCACGATTGACTGTATCCCATTCCACAGTAGCATCTAAATCTTCTGCAAAATACCGAAGAGGAATGTACGTCGTATTATTGTCAACGATCGGATAATAATATTCGTCGTCTGGTTCGATGACAATCGTTCTCTTGGTGATACCAAGATCGTCTTTCAAAATACGATAAACGTTAGAATTCGGATCAAAATTGTTCAAAGTCTCTCCAGGAGTCAGGTCACCGGAAGAAACATCAAGAGCTCCTTCTGTACTGATTGGATCTGCCGTTACAGCCCCACCAATGTTCCAAATCTGACTGGAAGCCTTAAGAGAGAAGCTTTTTAATGGCATATCTTCTGTACCTGGAAGCGCCACTTTCAGATCAACATTCTGTTTACGAACATGTAGTCCACTGTCTACAAAAATATCGACAGCAAGCTTCGTATCCTTACTCAGGACCGTCTTAAGCTCAGGGGTTGATTTGTAAAGACTGTCTAGTTGATTGTCATAAACCAGTAGTAAAGCATCCACAGCCAATTTTGCTGCATCATGCAGTACGGTTACAACAGCTTCTTTATCACCCAGAGGAATGACTCCAATACCTGGAATTTCATAATCACCGGAGCCTTTTTCGTCCATAGCTTTGATTACTGGATACAGATAGTCATATAGACCACCAACTAATTCTGTAAAACCTTCCGTATCTTTAGAGATCGATTTCAGGAATCCTTTTAATAATGCCGGAAGCTCATCACCCGTCACTTCGGTATGTAACTTCGTCATATTCACCTGCTGGCCATAAACAGCCTCACTAACTGGTGTTACGCTAATTGCACTTGGATTAGGAAGATTCTTCACCACAAACTTCGTTAGCAGCTTACTAAGATCTTCAGCTTTAGTCAGATCCAATCCAACTTCAGCTAAGACCTCATCATAGCCTTGAACCGGGAAGTAAAATGGTTGTTTTGCTCCTTCAACCGTAAAGACTAAAGTTTGTTTGTCCATAAACAATGAGAATGGAATATTCAATTGTTTATAGCCGATCGTTCCATCGGCAGATACATTACCATTCTCTTGCAACTTTGCATGGCTAATACTCAGGGAAAAAGAATTTATGAGATCTACCATTTCCTTATCTTCTGCGCTCAGTCCTTCTGCAGGCTCAGCGTTCATAGAAAACGTCATGCTGGATTCTGATGATTTAACATCGACATCCCCGATCAATGCCTTATTAACATCGAAACCTCCAACCGATTGACATCCGGCCAGAACAAGCAGCAGCGCGACAAAAGGAATAAACCATTTTGTTCTAGCTATCATTTTCCTCATAGCAAGTCTCCTTTTTAAGAATTTTTTTAAAATCAATCCATTATCTCAGCAAAGGTAACATTTGTAAATCAAAGGATGAGTTATTGTAAAAATACTATAAATTCAACAAACTTCGCCATTCGATAGAAACCCATTCATTGTAAATCAAGCCTTTTAATACTGCCAAAATCAGTAAATGCGCAGGATAAAAAGACCACCAAACCCAGCGTTTCACCCGGTGACGCTCTAAATATCCCCAAAGTGCAGGTATCAAAGCAATCAACAATGTCGGTAAAATACTAAGCATTTGGACCACCCAATAGTTATAGAACATGTAAAACAAGTTTAATGCCAGATGTGCCATAACAAGCCAGTATGACCTCGTATAACGGAATATCAATACTAGCAGCAGGCCGTACGCATTATAATCTATCGGGAAGTAATCCATTAACGCGATAGCTGCAATGACAACAGGTATACCAAGCCATAGAGTAGGAAGTTTATCTAAAACAACTAATACAATTCCAGATAATAAAAGCGTAAACACCACATTCCATCCACCAGGATTAATCGCTAAATTGTATGGGATCTGAGCAATAATAGCGATTATAAGCAGTCGGAATAAATATTTCGGTCTGGATGATGTATGGATATGCCCCTGCACAAGCCCGTAACAGTAGATTGGAAAGGCTATTCTTCCTACATATCTCCAAGCGATATCCTCTGGAAAAAAGATATAGCCAATATGATCGATTAGCATCGTCAGCATAGCGAGAATCTGCATATCAAACCTCCATAAAATAGGTTGATATCATACATTCGCCAAAGCCTACTTCATCTCCTTCGCTAATACACAAATGATGACCGCAATAAAAGAGATCTGAATTTCTGGTTTCTCGCCTCTTGACTTTATGGGGTGCAATTGAGTACTATGAACGAGCAACATCATATGGCAATGATCAAAGACAAGATTTCCTATACGAACTGTCCAGAGAGAGAGGTCTAGGCTGAAAGCTTCTCCAGTAAACGATTGTGGAGTTACCCCTTTGTAGCTGTGGCGCTGAATCCGTAGATCTAAATTTTACGGTAGTATGTGGCACCGACTTATCCACGTTAAAGGATACCAATGAGGTCCTATCCTTGTGATAGGTCGAATTAGGGTGGAACCACGAGCTGAACGCACTCGTCCCTTTCTGGGAGAGATGCGTTTTTTTGCGTTCACCACTAACAATTTTTGAGAACTGGAGGCTAACAATCATGGAGATCAAGGTAACACTGCAAAACGGAACAATTAGAGAGGTACTACAAGGAACGACGATTAAAGAAGCAGCAGGTGTCATAAGTACCAGTCTGAAAAAAAGTGCTGTAGCTGGAATAATCGATGGAAGATCCGTTGACCTAAACCAAACGATCGATCATGATTGCCAGCTCGAAATTGTTACGTTGGATAGCAAAGAAGGGCTGGAAATTTATAGACACAGTACAGCACATATCATGGCGCAGGCCATAAAGCGTATATATGGAGATAAGGGTGTCCAGCTTGGCATAGGTCCAGTAATCGAAGATGGCTTTTATTATGACATTGATATTGAAACACCTCTATCCACGGATGATCTTGTAGCAATCGAACAAGAGATGGCGAGAATTATTCAAGAGAATCACCCGATTGTCCGCCGTGTCGTTCCCCGCGCTGAAGCAATCAAGCTTTTTGAAGCGATGAATGAGCCCTTAAAGCTGGAGCTTATCCGTGATCTACCTGAAGACACAGTATTATCTATTTATGAACAAGGTGAATTCTCGGATCTCTGTCGAGGCCCGCATCTTCCCTCAACTGGATTGGTCAAGGCCTTTAAGCTGTTGAATGTAGCAGGTGCCTACTGGCGTGGAGATTCCAATAATAAAATGCTGCAACGTATCTACGGAACTGCTTTTCCTAAGAAAGCTCAACTTGAAGAGCACCTACTCTTTCTTGAAGAAGCAAAGAAGCGTGATCACCGTAAGCTTGGCAAGGAACTGGAATTGTTCATGTTCTCTGAAGAAGCTCCAGGCATGCCCTTCTATCTTCCAAAGGGAATGACTATCCGTACAGAGCTTGAGAATTTCGCACGTGAACTACAAAGACAGAGAGATTACGATGAAGTTCGTACACCGCTGATGATGAATAATCGGCTTTGGGAGCAATCCGGGCACTGGGATCACTATAAAGACAATATGTATTTCACCAATGTAGACGAAACAAAATTTGCACTCAAGCCGATGAACTGCCCAGGTCATATGATGATCTATAAAAATAATCTACATTCTTACCGAGAGTTGCCTATCCGTATTGCCGAATTTGGTCAAGTACATCGCCATGAATTCTCTGGGGCACTTAACGGGATGATGCGTGTTCGTACTTTCTGTCAGGATGATGCCCATCTCTTCGTATTACCAGAGCAGATTGAGGATGAAATAAGCCGGGTAATCTCACTGATTGACCATATTTATCAAGTGTTTGGCTTTGAGTATAAGATTGAATTATCTACTCGCCCGGCAGATTATATGGGATCAAAAGAACTATGGGATCTAGCTGAACAATCTTTACAAAGTGTATTAGACAATCTCGGGATCGAGTATCGTGTGAATGAAGGTGATGGCGCGTTCTACGGACCAAAAATTGATTTCCATATCTTAGATGCGCTAAAACGAAGCTGGCAATGTGGAACCATCCAACTAGATTGGCAAATGCCAGAGAAATTCGATCTAACTTATATCGGGGAAGATAACCTTAAGCATCGCCCGGTCGTAATCCATCGCGCCGTTTATGGGTCAATTGATCGATTTATGGGGATTATTACGGAGCATTATGCCGGCGCATTCCCGCTATGGCTAGCACCCGTTCAAGCGAAGTTATTGCCCGTCTCTGAGAACTACGTTGCTTATGCATTTCAGGTGAAACAATCCTTAGAACAAGCTGGCATTCGTGTAGAGGTTGATATCCGAAATGAGAAGCTAGGATACAAAATTCGTGAAGCTCAGCTGGAAAAAGCACCCTATATGCTCGTTCTCGGTGAGAATGAGAAAAACTCTGGCAGTGTATCTGTAAGAAAACGTGGTGAGGGGGATCTTGGTTCAAAGAGTATCCATGAGATTATTGAACAGATTAATAAAGAAATAGTTAGTAAAAATTAAAGTTCTGCTCCTAATAAAACGTTAAAGGGCTGTCTATTCGTAGAAATCTACGAACAAGACAGCCCTTTCTTTGATCACATATTATTATTCAAATGAACACTATTTCACGTACAGACGACTGCTTTCTTCCCAATATTCGCCTGGTTTGAGGCTGAACAAGCCAATCTCATCAGCCGGTAGATCCACCATTGGTGCGTTAACCAAGTTAATTTGCGGTTCAGGACAGAAGAACTGTTCTGTAGCACCATTGTTCCAGATCATCCATTGTTTGTACGAAGTCCCTACATCGTATACCAAGGTTATTCCAGCTTTACTGTCAGTAAGCTCCATCCGATTGCGTCCGTTTTGAGGTACAGCGGTGTAGTGATTATCCATTGATGCAAAATATGGACTCACACCTTCATCACGAAGCTGAACTTCTCCTGGCTCCAGCGCTTGGAATTTACCTGTTGGCAGCATGCGGTCATCCAGTTCCCAACGCTCGCCGATAGTTGCTTTTACACGGTAATCTTGTGGAGAACTTTCCGGTGCGAATGGTGCATTAATCGCGGTATGGAATGCCAACAAGCAAGGCATCACATCATCACCATCATTATGCACTTGCACCTGTTGAGATAAGCCACCTTCACCAAGGGTGTAACGTAGTTTCATCGTATATTTATGTGGCAAGTATTGATAAGAAGGATGATTCTCATCCACTTTAATGAATACGGTTACGAAGCTTTCTGTCTTACCGCTACCGAACTCTTCCACTTCCCAAGCTGCCGTATGTAAAAAACCATGCAAATGGTTGCCCGTAGCGACTTCATTTACTGGGAATTGATAAGTTTGACCATTCCATGGGAATTTGCCATCCTCATAACGATTCGGAGGAAATAATACAGGAATTCCATGGATGCCTGGACTTGCCTTGAAGGCTTCCATTTCCTCAGCTCCCGGTTCATGCAAGAAACGGTAACCGTTTTCGGTATCACGGAAACAGATCAAGTTGCCACCGATACCCGGTAGTATAGCTGCCTCATAACGGCCAGCTTTTAACCAGATGGCTGCTTCTCCTTCATATTGTCCTTCATAGGCTGTGATAGACATAATAATATGTTCTCCCTTCCAGTGTCTGATAATTGTCTCTACTTGATAGATTACCACATCTGGTCATGACGTGACATGCCCTTTTTTACAGCTGTTCCACTTCAACGCTCATGACATGATCAATTTTCTTCACATCATAATAGATTTCTGTTGCGTAATCTTTATCCGGTGCTGAAATCACCATATCGATCATTTGCCTTCCATCTTCCAAATCCTTAATTTTCATTCTGCGGATCGCTCGGGAGGGGCTTCTAGTACTTCGTTGGGTACTAACCTGAGGCCGCTCGATTTTTTGGATCACTTCAGTAAGTACAAAATTAGCTTCCATGATGATTCTCACCGAAACTTCATGCTTGTTAAGCACCTCAGGGCCAATCGAACGAATTAAATGAGGAACCAAATTCACCGCAAACATCAAAAGAATAACTGCATACGCAGCTTCAATATAGAATCCTGCACCCACAGCTATCCCAATTCCAGAAGCTGTCCAGATGAGTGCTGCTGAGGTCAAACCTGATATCGCATCTCCACCTCTACGCAATATAACCCCGGCGCCCAAGAATCCTATTCCACTGACAATTTGAGCAGCGAGGCGCATCGGATCCATATTCGGATGCTCTGGACCCGCAAACTTATCAAAGGCATGAATGGACACTACGGTTACAAGACACGAGGCAATGCTTATGACCATACTGGTCCGAATCCCCAGCGGTTTCTGCTTGATCTGTCGGTCAATCCCGATGAACAGCCCGAACAGCATGGCCACTAGCAGCTTAATTAATGATTCAATATGAAAATCCATCATTCATTCTCCTTTCTCCAAGATACTCCATTATAACGGAAAACAGAGATAAAGATTAGCTTTATTTTACAGCAAAAAACGGCACTCCTATCCTCAATGTATATGCGCTCTAGATCAATTAGATCCCGCATAACAAAGAGGATAGAATCCGTTTTAAAGGAAGTGATTATTTACGAATATTTAACCATGAAGCAACGATTCAGCACCGTCACAATAAATCTCAGTTCCTGTAATATGATCGGAATCCTCGGAGGCCAGAAAAAGTGCCAGCTTCGCAACTTGATCAGGACGCCCGGGACCTTCTTCTAGCGGTTGATCCCCTTCCGGAAATTCAACAGGGATCTTTACCTCTTTCAGATCCTCGGATGGAAAAGTGTTGTCATCTATATTGGTCTTAATAGCTCCAGGACAGATCGCATTTACGCGAATTTGAAATTGAGCCAGTTCTAATGCTGCCATTTTCATAAAAGCAACCTGACCTGCCTTTGTCGTACTGTAAGCAGAAAAACCGATGTTAGAAAATACACGATTTCCGTTAATGGAGCTGTTAATCAGGATGCTGCCGCCGCTTTCTTTTAGATGCGGTATCGCATATTTAACCGTCGCGAAGGTTCCACGAAGATTGATGTGAATCGTCTGGTCCCAAGACTCAATATCCATCGTTTCAATGGGGGTCATGGCTCCATTAATCCCTGCATTAGCAAAAACAACATCAAGACGCCCCCATTTTGCGGCCGCCTTGTTTATAGCAGCTTCCACTTGCGGGGGTTCAGCAACATCGCATTCAATTACAAGTGCTTCTCCGCCTTCTTTCTCCACTTGTTTTCTAACCTTTTCTGCGTTCTCAACAGTTCTATCCAGCAACACAACTTTGGCCCCGTTACGGGCAAACTCAAGCACAGTTGCTCGTCCAATGCCGGAACCACCTCCTGTTACAATCGCTACCTTACCTTCCAGCTTCTTATCTGCCATGTTTAAGTATCCTCCTTCTTGTCATGCAAGCCTTTCCAGTTAAGTTCTTTCCTTAACCTTAACCTCGCATACAGAAGTTGAATCGGTAGATCTTTACTTATCCTTATTCGCCTTGTCGAAGATGAATAATAAGATCATTTAATCCGGCCTCACGGATACCTTCTACGATTAAATCAGCAAGCAGACGCGCTCCTAAAATCTGAAAATGTGTATTGTCCTGTACACCGACTGGATGCAAGATATATTCTCCAGGATAACTCCACATGAACAGATCCTTCGTTCCTTCCACACCGTATGCTTCAAATAGCTTACGACTCTTCTCCGCCAAATCGATCAGTGGGATTTGCTCATTCTCGGCCAGCTCCTTCATTGCCGTTAAATAATCACCATGGCTGTCTACTATAGCTTCTAGATGATCAAATCTTCGGCGATGTACAGGAGTTACAAGTACCGGATAGGCTCCCGCTTCCCTAGCGACTGTAATCATCTGTAGCAAATATTCTTTATATGTAGTGAAAGGTTCGGTATGTCTACCTTCATCCCCTTTCGAATCGTTATGTCCAAACTGTATGAAAATATAATCTTTTGGCCGAAGCGCAGTAGAAATATTGTCCAAATGCCCTTCCTCAATAAAGCTCTTGGAGCTTCGACCAGAAATGGCTCGATTGTCCACTACAAGACCTGCTTTGAAGCTGCGAGGCAGCAACTGGCCCCAGCCAGCATAGGGATAACCAGCTTCTCCTTGATCGGTCACCGTAGAATCACCAGCCAAATATAAGACGAGCGCTTCGTTGTCAGGCTCAATGTCGAGAGCATTTATTCGAGGCGCAATACCTGAGAAGGAGAGCTTTAGCTGACCATCCATGATTCGCATCGCAAATGATTCACGTACGTACTGACCTGCCGGAACATTCAATATGTCTAAAACGTACTTCCCAGCGCCTGCTCGAATTACTGTACTCGTATCTGCTAAGGAGTCACCAAGTACCAAAGAAATCCGGTAAATCCCATCAGGAATATCTAACAGGAAGACTGCCTTCTGCGGAATGCAGAAATCACTTCTTAATGTCTCTGATCCTCCCCTGGAACGCCCGAATACTGTCGAGTCTGAAGTAAAACCAAATCGCGTTTCCGGAGAGTATCGTGAGTCCGGCCGAATTTTGGTGTAGCCGGGCGCTGTATCTTTAATCCCAAAGTCAAAATGATAGCTATCCAAATTCAGCCGCACCTTTCTTCATTAGATATTTTATCCTTTCAAACCACTGGTGCTGATTCCTTCCACAATCTGCTTTTGAAAGAGAAAGAAAATAATCATGACGGGTGCCAAGCTAAGAACGGACATGGCGAACATGGGCCCCCAGTTGGACACGGACTCACTATCGAGGAACATTTTCAGCCCCATAGAAACTGTATATTTAGATGGAGAGTTCAGGTACAACACTGGCCCAAGCAGATCTTCCCAGCGCCAATAGAAGGAAAAGATCGCTGCAGTAGCCATAGATGGACGGATGAGTGGGAGAATGATTCTGAAGTACAGACCAAATTTCCCGCACCCATCAATCGTAGCCGCTTCGTCAAGTTCAACAGGTATCGTCCGAATAAACTGCAGCATTAGGAAAATAAAGAACGGAACACCGAAGAACTGTGGAATCACGATCGGCTTGATACTATCGAGCCATTCCAATTTGGCATAGATAATATATTGCGGGACTAGTACTACATCTGAAGGAAGCATAAGCGTCATCATCATGATGCCGAACCATAAACCATGCCCTACAAACTTATTGCGTGCAAATCCGAAGGCCACTAGTGAAGAAGAGATCACTGCCCCAAGCGTTGCTACAACGACGATAATTAATGAATTCTTTATGAAGACACCAAAGGAATATCCGGCAATCCCTTCCCAGCCTTTCGCATAATTCCCCCACACCCATGGATCGGGAAGAAGCTGCTGGGCGGTAACAAATACAAGCCGGCTCTCTTTAAAAGAGCTCATGATCATCCACAAAATCGGATACAGCATAATGATAGCGAGGCCACCGATAAGAATGTGATACAGCGGCCATTTCAGTTTCATTTTCGCCATGGATTATTTTCCTCCTTCCGATTCGTAGAAGACCCACGATTTGGATGTCTTGAACAAAATTCCGGTCATGATGCCGACTAGCAATAACATCACCCACGCCATAGCTGAAGCATAACCCATATTATTAAACATAAAGGCCTGACGGAATAGATATAGAGAATACAACATCGTACCGTCCATTGGCCCGCCTTCACCTTTAGAGATAATATAAGCTGGAACAAAGGTCATAAATGCACTGATCGTCTGCATGACTAGATTGAACAGAATAACTGAGCTTAGGAGGGGCATTGTAATCTTAAAGAACTTTCTGAAAAAGCCTGCTCCATCTACACTAGCTGCCTCGTACATTTCACCAGGAATATTTTTTAGACCCGCCAGAAAGATCAACATGGATGAACCAAACTGCCACACGGATAAGGTGATCAACATTATAAGCGCAGCGCTCGGATTACCAAACCAACTTACTGGACCCAGGCCGAAAAAACCGAGCATGCCATTAATAATTCCAGTATCACTAAAAATATTACGCCACATGATGGATACCGCCACACTGCCACCTATAATAGAAGGTAAATAATAAGTTGTACGATAGGCTCCGATCATGCGCGATTTTGTATTTAGAATCATAGCTACAAATAATGCAAAGGTGAGACGTAAAGGCACACCAATAAATACGTAAAGCAGGGTCACCTTTAGTGAATGTAAATATTTCGGGTCATTCGAGAACATTTTGATGTAATTATCAAATCCGATCCATTTAGGGGGAGCGAACAAATTGTATTTGGTAAAAGAAAGATAAAGAGAAATGATCATCGGGATCAATGTGAAGCAAAGGAAACCAATGACGAATGGACTGATAAAGGCATATCCTGTAAGGTTGCTTCGTAAACTCCGGCCTTTTAGCTTCTTTTTCTTAAAAGCCAGCGGATTCGAAGGAAGGGGATTCGTGGATGCCAAGGGTCTCCAACTCCTTTTTATGTGAATAATAAGGGAAACGGACTGCCGCCTAACCAAATGGCATGCCGTTTCCCATGTTAGACGCAGTATAGTTATCTGTTACCTTCTATTACCGGCTGGAGAGAATAGCGTTCGCTTCTTTTCGGAACTGTGCGGCGGCGGCGGCTGGGTCAATTTTGCCGAAGTTCATTTGTTCAGCAAGGTCTGTAAGGAGTGCTACTACCTCTGGCGATCCAACTGGCGGACTCATTGGAGAAGTAGTTGGCTCCATGTCAGCTACGAATTTAAATACTTGCTTACCGGAATCCGTTAATTGTGAGGCTACAGATTCTTTGATTTTGCTTGAAATTGGCACACCACGTTCGCCTTTGATTAGGTTGTTGGCTTCGGGATCATTAATCCAGAAATCAACGAACTTCGCTGCTTCTTCCTTCACTTTTGAGTTAGAAGTAACCGACCAATACATACTTGGCTGCATGTAGAGTCCTTTTTCCATATCTGGGCCCGGCATTTGTGCCAGTGCCATAGGACGATTTACAGCGATTTGCAAAGCAACATATTGGTTCGACCATTGCCATACGCCGATACCTGTTCCTTTAACAATATCAGACTCTTCGATAACGCCTTTGTTTTGGCTCAGTTTGTCTTGGGATGGAACCGCTCCATCTTTAATTAAACCAGACAGCATTCCGAAAAAGTCAGCGAACAAGGCATCATCCTCATATCCAAGTGCTGAACCATCATTGTTATAAAGTGCCAGCCCTTTTGTACGCAGATAATAGTTGAAGAATACGTCAGCTGCCATAGAACCGTCGATATACAGTCCAGCCGATTTAGCTTTCGCAGCAAGTTCTTTGTACTGATCCCAAGTCCAGTTCTCAGGAATGGAATCCACCCCTGCCTTCTTTAGCAATTCTGGGTCATATTGAAAACCAAGTACGTTAACGCCTAGTGGAATTCCGAATTGCTTCTCATGAATCACCCCAGTACTAAGTACGTTCTCATTCACATCACCGACTTGTATCTGATCGTTTAAATAAGGCTTCAAATCTTCGAGCTGTCCGTTAGATCCATATTGATTAATATAAGAAATATCCATTTGAACGATATCAGGAAGTCGATTCGCCGCTGCTTGAGGGGCAAGCTTCTTCCAGTAATCATCGAATGAAGCATATTCAGGCTCAATCGTTACATTCGGATATTTAGCTTCATACATATCAATTACTTGTTGTGTATAAGAATGTCGCGTATCTCCACCCCACCAAGCAATACGCAGGGTTACCGGTTCTGCTGAGGTCGTAGCTGCAGGCTTCGTTTCCGAAGGAGCATTTGTAGCAGAATCCGTAGCGGCAGCACTGTTATTGTTGTTCCCTCCACCACAACCGGCTAACATGGATGACAGCAACAATGGTACGGCTAATAAAGCGAATCTCTTTTTCAAATTCATGTCCCCTTTTCCTATAATAGTGTAAAGGCTCTGATCCCTTCAGGTAGCGCTTTCATGTTTAAATCTTCTCAAATATTCAGTAATTGTTGAATACAAAAAACCGTCTTGTTTGTTCAATAATCAGTTCGCTTGAGGGGGTTTCATGAAATCTGTGGGTGTCTGCCCAGTTACTTTTTTGAACACTTGACTAAAATACTGTGCATTCCCACCGAAGCCGAACATTTCAGCGAGTTCAAATACTCTTACATCACCACTATGCATAATATGTTCCGATGCTTTAGTAATCCGGTAGTTGGTAACGTAGTTAGAGAACTTCTCCCCTGTAATTTTCTTAAATATCTTCCCAAGATAATCAGGATTCATATATAACATTTCAGCAGCTACTGAGCTAAGTGACAGTTCTGCATTTTTATAATCGTCAGCAATAATCTTGAACATTTTATCTACGATTAACGATTGGCGACTCCGAAAATGACGATCATACATCGCTGTCAACCGAGCAGCAGCATCTTTTACATAGGTTTTAAGACCACTTAAAGTCCTGATCTCAGCCAGTTCCACCATACTTGAAGTAAAGTTATTTCTTTCATCAGGGACGGCTAGACGTATCATCGCAGAATACAATTGCAAAACATAAGAACGCGTTACATTAATATCCACACGCTGTTCAGCTAGCAGATTAAATAACCGTTCTAATTCAAATTCTACTGCACTTTGTTCGCCCGCCTTAATCAGCAGACAGAGTTGCTCTTCATCTAGTTCAATGTCATTTCTTCCGCTTAGTTCATCACTAGGAATATCACTCCCTGTGATTAGACCTCCCTCTTCCATATAAAAACAGTGGTTAAGACATTGCAGGGTCTGACGATACAATCTCCGTGAATGTATCATGAAGTCCGCGTCACTAATCGCAATGGTTACATCCACTTTATAAAATTTGTAGAACATTTTCCTTACATCAGAAATTCGCTCAAGCAGTGTACTATTCAGCGCAGTCTCTCCTTCGACTTCCATTAGTGTCAGAATAAATCCGCCTATCCTTGTACTAAGCAACGTTTCTTGTAGCATATCCTGTGCAATATTTTGCAAAGCAAATAGTTGCTCATATTCATAAGAACCTTCTAACCTGAACAAGATCATACGCACCACTTTGTCATTTAATTCGATGCCAAGCAGCTCCTGATAATACTCTAAATCTTGACTCCCGTATGTCTTGTTAGAGATCCATTCCTTCAAAAATTGTTCCTTCACATGCGGCAGAACTTTAGTAAAACGCTGCTTCATATCAATTACAAATTCCGTCCGGCCTTTTAGTTCATTCAGCTCTGCTACCAGTTCAACTGACGCATCATGAATTTGATTCTCGTTGCAAGGCTTAAGCAGATAATGCTTCACTCCATGCTGCATAGCGATACAGGCGTAGTCAAAATCCTTATACCCCGTCAACATAACGAACTTCACCTCAGGAAACCGTTCACTGCATTTCTGCACCAAGCCTAGTCCATCCAATCCGGGCATGGAAATATCAGTAATCACGATTTCAGGGCGAAGCTCCTCTATTTTCTCCAAGGCTTCTATCCCGTTTCGCGCAGTACCCACAAGTTCCGTTCCTGCCTGAGCCCAGTCCACTACCTGAGATATGCCTTCTAGTATCAACCGTTCATCGTCAACCAGCAGTAACTTAAGCATTCTCTTGCACTCCTTTTAAATAAGGTATACGTACATGTATTGTCGTTCCTTGACCGGGGTCACTTTCAATCACTGTACCCCATGCTGGACCAAATACGATTTGAATACGCTCTGCGATGTTCGCTAACCCAATGCCTTCGCCACGTGTCTTAACTCTTCCCTGCTGTAAATCTTTGATGAACTCGGCACTCATCCCCGGCCCGTTATCACTAACACGAATATCAAGGCCCTGTTCTTCCTCACTCACGGTTATAGAAATCGTGCAAGGCTCAATATTAGGCTCCAAAGCATATCGGATCGCATTCTCGATCAACGGCTGAAGCGTCAGCTTCGGGATTAAAGCGTCATGCAAATGTTCAGGAAACTCCATGCGGAAATCCAGTCTATCGTCAAATCGTGTCTTCTGGATAATGACATAATTACGTACAATGGTGAGCTCTTTTTCAATCGTAATCAAAGGGTCTTTAAGACCGATCGAACTCCGAAACAAGTAGCCGAGAGCTTCTACCATTTCTGAGATTTTAGCTTGTTTGTTCATCTTCGCTAACCAATTGATCGACTCAAGTGTATTGTACAAAAAATGCGGATTGATCTGTGCCTGAAGTGCTTTAAGCTCGGTCTCTCTAATAATGAGCTGCTTCGCATAATTCTCATCGATAAGCTCTCTGATTCTGCGGATCATCATTTTAAAGGTTCTGTTAAGCTGACTTACCTCGTCCTGCGCAGTCTGCGAAACGACACCAAGCGACTGTTCCTCCAGATTATCCAGATCTCCCTTTTCAATTTGTTTCATGTTTTTGGTCAGCTTTGAAATCGGGCGTACAATACTTCGGGCTAATCGATAGCCTAAGAGCAATCCAATGAGTAAGATGAGCGCGAATATGATGACAACCAATTTTTTTACAAAAGTAATATGTTTGAACATCTCATTGAAAGGGGTCGCATTGATATACATCCATTCCATATAAGATGATTTAGTCTTCGTTATAAAGTATGTTCCTTCTTCATACTTAGCCGTACGATAAAGTTCGGAACGTTCCGTTTCCGCTTTAAGCTCATTTGGCAGCAACATCGGAGTTTGGGGATAAACCGCTAGCCCTGAAGTCGCATCTGCAACAATCAACTGATCGCCATCCGAAGTGTTACTAGTGCTATCTGCAATAATACGATCAATCCGAATTCGAATGACTAACGTCCCTAAATCGTCCAGCGTAAAGGTTGATCCGGTGTAAGATTTAATCTGCCGAACAGCCAGGAGTGAATTCTTATTACCTTGGGGATACCACACAATACTACCGCTAGCTTCCTTAGCCAGAGGCTTTAATTGATCCTGAAGATCCTGTGATACACCTTCCCGATTCCCCGCAGTCATGGCACCGCCATTCGTATCTAACAACATCATGGAATAGACGTATTTCTCTGCTCCTGCAAAGGCAACCAACCTGTTTATGATTTTATTATGTAGGACCTGCCGCTCATACGGTTGAGGATCATCCTGCAACTGGCGAAGACATTCCTGAATTTGCTCATCAGAGACCACTGTAAAAGAAAGTTGTTCCAGCTCTCTTAAAGTACTCTCTATACTGATAGATGACATCCCCAGCACTTCAGATGCCTTTTCATAGATTTGCTTGTCATAAATTCGATAAACATACTGCAGGACGGTTAAAGAGAACAGAAAGGACAGCAGCAGCAAAAATGAAATGATCAATATCATTTTATTAAAAATACCCGAACTCCTGTAAGCGCTAACATTCTTCCAAAACATAAGCATCCTCCAATTCACTCTAAAGCCTTATTATGGTATTTAATATTTATCGTCACTATAACCTATCATAAATGATATTGAATCATTTGGGAAAACTTACAACAAAAAGGACTTAAAGTGAAATCCAGAGTCAGAATTCACTTTAAGCCCTTATCCTGAGCCTAAGACACTCCTATAGAAGACTAACCAAGCATCATTCGATCATCCGCCAGTTTATGACCACTGATGGTCTCAAATTCTCCAAGCAGGCGTTCTACCGTAAGATCCTTTTTCCTTGTTTCATCAATATCTAGGATAATACGGCCCTTATCCATCATGATAAGACGATTGCCAAGACGTATAGCCTGTTCCATGTTATGGGTAACCATAAGCGTAGTCAGCTTCATCTCACGGACGATAGACTCTGTCAGTTTAGTAATCAGCTCCGCTCGTGAAGGATCAAGTGCCGCTGTATGTTCGTCTAATAACAAGATTTGCGGCTGGGTAAAGGTTGCCATTAGCAAACTCAGCGCTTGTCTCTCCCCACCAGATAATAATCCTACCTTAGCTCGCAGACGATTCTCAAGTCCGATCCCAAGACGGCTTAACTCCTCACGAAACATCGTCCGTCTCGCTGCATTTACACCAAACGATAATCCTCTACTCTTCCCTCTTTTAAAAGCCATCGCTAAATTTTCTTCAATCGTCATCCGTGGAGCCGTACCTGCCATCGGGTCCTGAAAAACCCGTCCGATCCAGCGACTGCGCTGATATTCTGCTAAATGGCTAATCGAATTCCCTTCAATACTCGCTGAACCAAGATCCGGCTTCATCACACCAGAAATAATGTTCATTAGTGTCGACTTACCAGCACCGTTACTTCCAATAATGGTGACAAAGTCACCGGGAAGAAGCTCCAAATCAATGCCAAGTAGCGCGATCTTCTCATCCGGTGTCCCAGGATTAAACAGCTTAGATACGTTATCCAGTTTAAGCATCGATGGTGCCTCCTCTCTTGCTGCTAAGCGCTTGTTCAGCTAATTCAAGCGAACGTTTACGCGCCATATTCTTCTGCTTCAAGAAACGCTGAATCGAGGGGAATATAAGTGCGAAAATAACGATAATTGCCGTAATCAGCTTAAGATCCGAAGGTCTCAACCATGGTACATACAAGGCTAGTGCAACTACGATTCGGTAAACAATAGATCCCAGAACAACTGCCAACGTCGCACGGAATACATTTCCAGCACCGAAAATGGCTTCACCAATGATTACCGAAGCTAAGCCGATAACAATCATCCCTATACCCATGGAGGAATCCGCAAAAGTAGAATACTGAGTGATCAATGCACCTGAAAGTGCCACCATTCCGTTGGATAAGCTGACGCCGAGAATGGTCGTATTATCTGTGTTTACACCCAGACTACGGATCATTCTTGCATTATCTCCGGTAGCCCTTAAAGCAAGCCCAAGATCTGTACGTAAGAATAAATCCATTATAATTTTCACAAATAAAACAACAAAAGGAAGAACAAGAAGTGGATTGATGGACGAGAACAACGTGGTATCACCCATTAGTGACCAGTTAGGCTTGCCGCCAAAAATTCTCAGATTGATGGAATAAAGTGCGATCATCATTAGAATACCGGATAACAATCCATTAATCTTGCCCTTCGTATGTAATAGACCCGTACACATTCCTGCCAGCATCCCACCTGCAATAGCAGCAAGCGTGGCTAACCAGGGAGCATAACCATTGGTAATCATAACGGCAGCAATTGCACCGCCAGTAGTAAAGCTTCCATCTACAGTCAAATCAGGAAAATCCAAAATGCGAAAAGTAATATACACCCCTAAAGCCATAAATGCATAGAGCAACCCCATCTCCACAGCCCCGAGCATTGAATCATACATAGAAGTCTTCTCCCTTCAAGCGTCAAGGGGCGCCCTCATGGAATCGCCCCTATATAATGTCTTATTGAATAATATTGTTAGCTTGATCGGCAACTTCTTTTTTCATCGCATCCGTCACTTCTATCCCTTGTGCGGCAGCGGCTTTAAGGTTAAGGATAAGATCGAGCTTTTCTTGCATCGTTACTTTCATATCTGCTGGCTTTTTACCATTCTTCAGAATGTCCACTGCCATTTGTCCAACTTGGTATCCATGATCGAAATATTTGAACCCAACGGTTGCAAATGCGCCTTTTTCAACGGTATCCCGGTCACTGGAGAAGAACGGAATTTTCTTATCATTAGCCGTTTGAATGATCGTATCCACAGCACTCACAACTGTGTTATCCAAAGTAATATAGAATGCATCTACACGACCAGCAAGTGATTCAGCAGCTTGCTTCACTTCAGAAGTATTCGTGATGGCTGCTTTCACAAGCTCAATTCCATGTTTATCCAGCTCTTTCTTAGCAATATCCGCCATAATTACAGCATTCGGTTCACCTTCATTGATAACAATGCCCAGCTTCTTCACATTAGGAAATTGAGTAGCAATAAATTGCATTAATCGATTGATAGCTTCAGGATTCGTGTCAGATACACCAGAAACATTTCCCCCAGGATGCTCTAGATCAGTAACGATCTTTGCATCGATTGGATCAGTCACAGCTGCGAACAGAATCGGAGTATCCTTACTTGACTTACTAAGTGCTTGAACAACAGATTGAGCAGAAGGTGTCGCAATAGCTACTACCAAATCGTTGGTGTCTCCAGCAATCTTCTGAGCAATGGTCAAGTTATTCGCTGGGTCAGCTTGAGCATTCTCAAGGTCAACCTTCAGGTTTTCTCCTTCAACAAGCCCCGCATCCTTTAAAGCAGCAAGAATACCTTCGCGTGTAGCATCAAGTGATGGATGTTCTACGTATTGCGAAATTGCGATTTTGTACGTTTTGGAATCAGCAGTTCCAGCATTCGTTGGCGCATTACCAGTGTTTGTTGCGTTGCCTGAGTTTACAGCGGCGTTATTGTTGCCACAGCCAGCAGCTACTAACATGAAGCATAAGCTTAAACCCATTAAAATGTTTTTCTTTTTCATTAAAGTACCCCATTTCATTAGATTATTAACGCGTGCATCAAAGTGAGCGACTCAGCATTATCACTTTTATCGATAAAAGCATTAAAGCATAAGCTTACACGTACCTCACAATAATGATGGAAATCTATTAAACCTATATTATATGGAGGTTGTTTATCCGTCAATCACTTATCCTACTTCCATAGATTACAAATTTTATAGCGCATAACTCACCAATATAGGAAGGACTTGGTTATGTCTTACAGTGATTGCCTTGGTCCTCATTACATAAAAAAAAGCCCCCTGCACAAACTTAAACTACAGTTTGAACATGGAGCGTGTCATATGCCTAATAAACACAAAAAATTACTATCCACTGCTACTGTATTGCTCGCTGCCGTTTTATCAAGTACCGCATGCGGTTACTCTTCACAATCACAAAAACCCAAGGTAAACGCCGTAACTCCCGATGGCATGCAAGCCTCAAGTTATTATGAAAAGTCCGCCATCACCGATGCTCAAGGAAAGTACTGGATTCCACTCAAACCTGCGATCACTTCACTCGGCTATCGAATGAAAGATGATACTACTCATGGTGGATACACCAAAATTGGCTACAGTGATGTTATGTATATGCTGCGCCCTGGCTCTACTCAAGTCTTCTCCCTAGGTGAGAAAATCACACTACCGCAGGCACCTAGACGACAAGAAGGTCAAATCTATATCACACCGCTAGCTCTATCCAAATTTCTTCAAACAGAAGTGGGTTGGAATCCTCAGTCTGGTGAAATCAACATAGCCACACCGACCGACCATGAGGCTATTATAAAAACGCCATCTGCTAAATCACTAAATGAAGCTAAACCATTTCGCATTCAAAGTATTTCTGAAGCAGACAAGAAGGAATTAGTTACTTATGCCAAAAAATTCTTAGGCGTACCTTATGAATTCGGTACCGGGCCTTATGAAGAGACTAAGAAATTTGATTGTTCTTCTTTTACAAGGCATGTATTCAAACAATTCGGTGTAAACTTACCGCGTCTTGCCAAGGATCAAGATAATATAGGTTCTCGCGTACAACGCAATGCACTAGATGTCGGCGATCTTATATTCTTCACTGTCCCAGGTCGGTTTGAAAGTGATGCTATACCAGGGCATGTTGGTATTTACATTGGGGACGGCAAGTTCATTCACACCTGGGGTGATCCCGGCGTTCAGATCAGTGAACTCGACTCAGGGTATTGGAGCAACGTAATCCTGCATATGCAGCGCATTCTGTAACCACATTCACTGACTAAAGGCACCTCTAAAGAAAGCCTGAATCCTCCGCTTTGGAAGGGTTCAGGCTTCTTTGTTGCAGCATAAAGCGGTATTCTTAATCCCAGTTCTTGCCCTTGCCACTTAAACGTACAAACAGCTTTACAAACTCTACAATCACTATAATCGCCAGTGCTGCAGCAATTACAATTCCCCACTGTAACCCGCTTAAATGTGAGACACCAAACCAATCATTCAGTCCTGGGATGATGATCACCAGCACCAGCATAAGTGTTGAAATCAGTGATGCCCACAGCATATACCGATTGCTGAACCAGCCAATCTGGAACAACGATTTCGTATTGGATCTGACGTTAAACGCATGAGAAATTTGCAGTAATCCTAATGTGGCGAATGCCATCGTAACCGCAATTCCCTCATTGTAATGGGTATGTGCCCACTGGTATACAAACAGCGTAAGAGCAGCCTCTAATATACCCTGGTAAATGATCCCGATTCCCACGCCACCAGCAAAGATACTGCTACTGGCTTTGCGTGGTTTCTTGGACATCAAATCATCCCCCGCCTTCTCAAGCCCAAGAGCTAGTGCCGGTAGGGTATCGGTAACAAGATTAATCCATAGAATATGAATTGGCTCGAGGATACGCCAGCCGATCATGGTTGCAATGAATAGCGTGAGCACTTCCCCAAGATTGGCCGAGAGTAGGAACTGGATTGCTTTACGGATATTGCTGTAAACCTTCCGCCCTTCCTCAACAGCAACAACTATGGTCGTAAAGTTATCATCTGCTAGCACCATGTCTGAGACGCCCTTGGCTACATCCGTTCCTGTGATTCCCATCCCGACGCCGATATCTGATGATTTAAGCGCAGGAGCATCATTTACACCGTCACCCGTCATGGCAACAATTTTCCCTTTTTTCCTCCATGCCTTAACGATCCGAACTTTATGTTCAGGAGATACACGTGCATAAACCGAATAATTAGTGACTTTCTCAGTAAATTCCTCTTCACTGAATTTATCCAGCTCACTGCCGGTCAATACGCCCGTCTCATCTTCGATAATACCTAATCTTTTAGCAATGGCCGCTGCAGTATCTCGATGATCTCCTGTAATCATTACAGGTCTAATCCCCGCTTTACGACAGATAGCTACCGCATCTCTTACTTCCTCTCTTGGAGGATCAATCATACCAACTAAACCGATAAATACAAGTTCTTTCTCCGTAGCTTCCGGTGAAAGGTTAGTCGGTAGCTGCTGTTCATCTCTGAAAGCAAATGCCAACACTCGCAGTGCATCATTCGCAAGCATTGTATTACATTCCATGATATGTCGTGAATGTTCATCCTTAAAAGGAACAATCTCTCCATCCACGTAGATATGGCTGCATTTGGACAAAAGCACATCTGGTGCACCTTTCGTTAACACACGATAACGTCCGTTCTCAACTTCATGAATCGTCGTCATCAGCTTGCGGTCCGAGTCAAATGGCAGTTCATTTTTACGTGGGAATTTCTTTTCTAAATCCCTTTTGTCAGTACCTATACTGAGCGCGTAGTCCACTAACGCTGTTTCCGTAGGATCCCCGATAATCGCTTTACCACTCTTAGTTTGTGGGTCCTTAGCTCCTTCATTCCCTCCAGGTTCTTCAGAGGAATTCCCATCGTCAATGCTGGAATCATTACAAAGCGTCATAGCCTGAAGCAATAGTTCACCACCCGGTGTCCCTTCAAGACCTTCAGCAGCTTCTTTCGTAGTTCCATTGACATGCACTTTTTCGACAGTCATCTTGTTTAGAGTCAAAGTACCTGTCTTGTCAGAGCAAATAATTTCGGTGCTTCCGAGTGTCTCTACAGCGGGGAGTTTGCGAATAATCGCTTTTCGTTTAGCCATCCGCTGCACACCGAGTGCCAAGATAATCGTAACAATGGCTGGCAGCCCTTCAGGAATCGCTGCAACTGCAAGTGAGATCGAGGTGAGAAGCATATCCAGCAGCTCTCTACCCTCAAATATACCGACGGCAAAAATGACTACACAGACACCAAGAATAATAAAGGTGAAATATTTTCCTAGTTCATCCAGTTTCTTTTGCAGCGGTGTTACATCATTCTCTTCCTCCGAGATAAACCCAGCAATCCTGCCGACTTCAGTCTGCATTCCTGTAGCTGTGACTACACCAACCGCTCTACCGTAAGTTACATTGCTGCTCATATAAGCCATATTGGTGCGATCGCCGATAACAATATCTGTTCCCTCAAGCACACCTACCTTCTTTTCTGAAGGCAATGATTCTCCGGTTAATGCGGCTTCTTCCGTTTTCAATGAAGCAGCTTCTAATAGTCGAATATCCGCCGGAACTACATTTCCAGCTTCCAGCAATACGATATCCCCAGGTACAAGGTCTTCACTTTTAATTTCAGAGACCTGACCTCCACGTCGCACCCTGGCATGTGGAGAAGACATACTTTTCAGGGCATCTAGCGCCTGCTCTGCCTTATTTTCCTGAATAACGCCAAGTACCGCATTCAGGATGACTACCAACAAAATAATGACTGTATCTGTCCATTCTCCCAAAACCCCAGACAATACTGCCGCTACTAGCAAAATAAAGATCATTACATTTTTAAATTGTTCAATAAATTTCCCTAGCAGAGATTTGGTTTTTGCTTCTTGAAGTACGTTCTTCCCATACTGCTCCAGAAGTTTAGCGGCTTCACCGGAAGACAAACCATCTTTCCTTGTTTCCAGCCTTTTGAGCACTTCTTCCTCACTTAGTGTATGAAAAGGTACCTGCCCCTGCGATTTTGGATCCTTTGAGTTCAAGACAATAGCCTCCTTCCGGGATTGAGATTATGGTAAAACCTCTCATATGAGTCTTACCCAAAAAAGGCATAGTGATTCTAGAACGTTATGTACAATTTTAGAAATTAAGCCGTTCAGTCTCCTTGACTCGATCAAAGCTCTTGAATCTAGTCCCTTGATAAAGGAGTTCTCCTCGATCCCCTTCTACAATCAGACCGTAATCCTGATCTCTAACCTGCAGTTCCAAACGTCCACCATCCTCAAACTCAAATGTCACATAATAGCTAGTATGTGCGCTCGATTCACCCGATCCACCCCATACCTCAGTCCTTTTCGTCACAGCTTTAGAGCTAGCTTTTATCAAGGGACTTGCGTTGTTGGACATCCAGCTTCTCACTGATTTATAAATTATAAAAACGAAAATACCTAGAATTAACAAAGCAAATAATTTAAAAAATAGGGGCATCTCATGAATGAAATTCCCGAAAAAGCTTTGTTCATCAAAACCGTTAAAATCCTGCCATTCGCTCAAATTTATTCCTCCTGACTGATAGAAGATAATAAAAGTCTTCTTTTCTACGAAATACGTCATTATTCCCGTTCGGTTTCATGTTTTCATCGTTTTCAAATGAATTTTTTTCACAAAACCATTTGGAATCAAATGAAAAGGTATGGTATGCTTTTTATACTACATACGGTTGGGAGGTGTTATTTCGGTGCAATATATAGCGCGTTTGTCACTACATTGGTTTCTTCGTATCGTCCTAATTCTAGGAATGATGTTTTCTTTTCCGCCGGTTTGGTCTGGAGGATTACTCACTACGGAGCAAGAATCAACGACAACCGAAATTGAACGCTACGAGCGAAAGTTTATACCTCCCGTAAGGACGGCACCCCAAATAACTCCTCAAATAGGAGCCATCAAAATAACTGAACAGTGGGGAACTAAATCTATTGCAGTAGCTGCAATACTCCCTGCACTTTCTTTAGTATTCCGTCCTGTGATCTATAAATTTTTGCTTCGACTGCGGCTGTACCTGCTAAAATTCACTTCTCACTTTCTAATATCAATACGCCATGCGAAGTTCATCTCTGCCTTAAATGAATGTTAGCTGAAAGGCATTTAGAACTTCCATTGATAAATATTCGAAGAAAGTGAAATGATTATAAGACACCTAAATGTAGGTAACGAAAATGAATAAAGTTGTTTCCCCTGCTAAAGGAGGAAAAACATTGCAGACTAAGACAACACAACATAAACAACTACGTAAAAATTCAGTATTCCGAGTTCTAACCGTTATTGCAGGAGCACTACTTGCCGCAGTAGGATTAGAGTTATTTCTCATACCACATGGGCTTGTAGTTGGTGGAATCACAGGTTTATCGGCATTATTCGCTCATACCACTGAAATGCGGCTGGGATTGTTTCTTTTCCTATTCAATCTGCCTTTTATATTCATGTCTCGAAAGCAAGTGAATCTTCGCTTTGCTCTGTATACCGTTCTAGGATTGACTTGCTTGACCATCGCTTCTCTTGCTCTACACCGTTTTCCTGCAGTGATTAGTGATCCTTTACCTGCTGCTATGACAGGTGGGATCTGTTTAGGACTTGGTATCGGTATATCTGTCCGATTCGGTGGTGTAAACAAACATGCAAGTGATCAAGGATATTCACTTCTGAGTGGTGGACCGCCAAAGTCAACCGAAGTCGTCATCATGATTCTGAACTGTGCTATTTTGCTTATAGCAGGCACACTATTTGGCTGGGAGCAAGCCATGTACTCCATTATTGCTTACTTATTGGCCTTCGAAGGTGTGAGATTCTCACTCCGAGGCTTGTCCGATTCACGCGCTGCATGGATTACCAGCAATCGTTGTAAGGATGTCCAGGAAGCGCTCGAAAACTCACTACATCGAGAAGTCGGCCTTGCTGAAGGCTCAGGGCAAAACGGAGAGCTTAGCACATTGTTTTGTCTCATCAACAAAATGGAGGAACATCAACTGCGGACCATCGTCCTTGATTGTGATCCCAACAGCCAAATTGTGCTCAAATCAGCTGCCAGTGATCAAAGATTGAGTAACCTGCCATCATAACTGACAATCAAGTGATGACCCCTCTTATTTACCCATTTCTTTCACTAGAACAGAGAATTTCTGCAAAAGTACAGGAATATCCTCAATTATCGCTCGTAAGCTTCTTCTGAGGCAAGAATTCCTGCAGATTTGCATAAATCAAAAATAGAAGCTGTCCCAAGTAGCATTCACTACTTTGGAGACAGCTTCTATTTTTTTGAGCTAGCACACTTTCCTAACGGAACATTCCCCATAAACGGATCAAGTGGAAGGTGTTGTTCGGATCAATTTTCTGAGCGATAATAAATTTCACAATTTGGTCTTCCTGCGTCGAGGTCAATTTCTCGTTCAGTACACCTGACGCATTCCGTACCAGCCTGCGAACAACCGCAGTGTCCTGTAATTCTTGTTTCGAGACGCCGTTAATCATATTTTTAATACGATCTTTGACAGTCGCGTTTTTCATCTTCAGCTTGATGCGTTCCACGAGCTGAGGGCTAATTCCGAATTGTTGATAACCCAAGTGTAGCACCTCCCGTCATATCCAATCTTTCACAGTATATGAGGCTTAGGTGCTGGATGTGCCTACTTAGTCAATTAATTCCCCTTGGAAAATTTGCTCGCCTTGTAAATAATGCCGAAGAGGTGCATATTCAGGAGATGTCCAGAACTTCTCATCCTTGAGCAGCTCTGCCACATCATCACGCGCCTGCTCCAGCACTTCAAAATCAGCGGTCATATCCGCCAAGCGGAACTCCGGTAACCCACTCTGCTTAGTTCCAAAAAAGTCACCTGGACCACGCAGCTCCAAATCTCTCCGTGAAATTTCAAATCCATCGTCTGTGTCGGTCATGGCAGTCATTCGTTCACGCCCGATTTCAGATTTTGGATCAGCCACCAATACACAATAAGAAGCATGCTCCCCTCTACCAACCCGCCCACGCAGCTGGTGTAGCTGAGATAGTCCGAACCTGTCTGCATCCATAATAATCATTAAGGTGGCATTAGGAACGTCTACACCCACCTCTACAACCGTTGTGGACACTAGGAGTTGCAATTCATTGTTATAGAATGCTCGCATCACTTCATCTTTTTCAGCAGGAGACATTTTCCCGTGCAAAAGCCCAACTTTATAGTTAGGAAAAGCTTGGCTCATCTGAATATGTAAATCTATAGCATTCTGCACATCCAATTTCTCCGATTCTTCAATGAGCGGACAAATCAGATAAGCCTGACGTCCCAGCTCTATTTCACGCTTAATGAGATTCAGGACACGATCCATGAGATCATGCTTGACCCAATAACTGGTTATAGGTACTCGACCTTTCGGTCTTTCCGACAGCGTGGATACATCCATGTCTCCAAAAACAGAGATCGCGAGTGTTCGTGGAATAGGCGTTGCAGTCATTGTAAGTACATCCGGATTGTATCCTTTACGCCGCAATACACCTCGTTGGTTGACACCAAACCGATGCTGCTCGTCCGTAACAACAAGACCCAGATCACGGAAAAATACATCCTCCTGAATCAACGCATGCGTCCCTACCACAATATCGAGCATCCCCATTTGTAGTGAAGCTAACAATTCTTTACGTTTCCGTCCAGTTACACTCCCTGTTAACAGACCAACCGTAATTCCAAACGGCTCAAACATCTTCGTAAGTGAACGCATATGCTGCTCTGCTAAAATCTCAGTGGGCACCATAAGCGCACCCTGAAAACCAGATCGCACGGTAGCAAAAAGCGCGACGGCAGCTAGTACAGTTTTGCCGGAACCGACATCACCTTGAAGCAGCCGATTCATACAATAGGACGATCGCAGATCATGTAAGATCTCCAGCTCCACTCGTTTCTGAGCATCTGTAAGCTCAAAAGGCAAGCTGCGAACAAACTGACGAACGGTTGCGTTATCCACAGTATGAACTACACCATCCATCCTACCGCGATTGAGCACCCGGAATGCCTGCATCTTCAGTTGGAACAGAAACAACTCCTCATACACCATCCTGCGGCGTCCCTGCTGCCCTTCACGCGTATCCTCTGGCCTATGAATGGTAGCAATCGCCCGTTTGCGGGGCATAAAATCATATTGGCGCATAATAGAATTTGGCAATATCTCGGGAATTAGATCTCCATACTGTTGAAGCGCCTGATTAATACTTTTCCTGATCCACGACTGCGTGATCTTTCCACCGACGGAATAGACTGGCTGTAGTGTCCCTGTCTTCCCTTCCCCACGATCGGGAAATTCAAAATCCGTCACTGTAATTTGATTTCGCTTCTGATCCCATTTACCTGTGAGTACAATTTCTCTTCCCACAGTAAGCTGCTCACGCACATAATGACGATTAAACCATGTAGCTGTGAACATCCATGGCTCCGCAACCATTTTGCAACTAAGTCGTGATTTACCTCCAAAACGCTGCAGCACAGGGATACCGATCACTTTAGCCTCTGTAGTCACTTTATCCCCATGTTTGGTTTCACTCAACGAGCGCGGGCGATAATCCTCATAACGAAACGGATAATATTCTAACAAATCCTTTACTGTAAAGACGCCAAAGGCGTGAAGCTCGCTTTGCTTTTGAGCACTCACGCCAGTTATGTTTTTTACTTCAATTTGATTTAATGACAGTGTCATATTGATCCCTCATTTTGCAGGCCAAATGAATACAGCTAATGTACCGTTTCCGACATGACTGCCCACGACAGGGCCGACGTTCGTCAGCACTTTCTCTTCCAGTGTAAAATGTCCTGACAGCTCTTTCAGGAACTCTTCACCAGAAGACGGTTCAGCCGTATGACCCACGGCCACATTGATTTTGTCTACACCTTGAATATCCTTCTTAAATAATTCAATCATACGGGCAATAGCCTTCTTACGGCCTCTAACTTTCTCGACCGCATATATTATTCCTTCTGCATCAATAGAAAGGATCGGCTTAATATTAAGAAGCGTTCCCAGAATGGCCGAGGCCTTTCCGATTCTCCCGCCTTTTTGTAAATATTCAAGTGTATCTACCAAGAAGTAAAGCTTACGAGATTGGCGCAGACTTTCTACAGCTTCAAGAATCGCTTCGGGACTCTTATCTTCAGCAGCCAACCTGGCGGCTTCCACCACCATAAATCCAAAACCGTAAGAAGCGGAGAGAGAATCTACTACAGTGATCCCTTCTCCCTCTTCCTCCAACATCGATTTAGCCAATAGTGCTGATTGATACGTACCGCTTAGTCCAGAAGAAATATGAAACGAAAGGATAGGACTTCCCGGGGAACGTTCCAGAATATCTCGATACACATTCATGTATTCAACCGGTGAAGGTTGAGAAGTAGTCGGCAACTGTGACGAGCGGGGAAGTCGCTCATAGAACTGCTCCGGCGTCATATCCAGATTGTCCCGGAAAGCCTCTTCGCCGAACATCAAGGTCAAAGGGACGACCTCAATGCCATACGTTTCCGCCATTGCTGGCGGGATATCAGATGTGCTGTCGGTGACGATAATGGTACGATTCATGGATTATCTCCCCCATACTATAATTTTGCCAACTACGTAATTAGCAAGTTGCTTCTGAACTGTTATAGAACCCTCAGCATCTATCTATGGCTCTACGGAGAAAAGATAATAATAAAGGGGTTGGCCACCCTCATGAATCTCTACTTCCACATTCGGGTAAGTCTCTTCCAGCCAATCTCTTAAGGAATCTGTGACCTCAGAATCAGTTTCTGCTCCAATAAGGATCGTAACGATTTCATCGCCATTCTCAAGCATGTTGGACAGCAGGGCCTGACTTGCAGCTAACAGATCATCTGCGGCAGCGACAATTTTGGAATTTGAAATTCCGATAAATTGCCCGGATTTAATCTCCAGATCATCAAAGCTTGTATCACGGACAGCATTTGTTACTTGTCCTGACTTGACCTGTGAGATTGCTTCTAGCATGTTCCCAGAATTAATTTCCACGGAATCCTCTTCTTGGAACGCAAAGGCTGCAGCGATTCCTTGAGGAATGCTTTTACTTGGAATAACCGTAATCTCACGTTCGCCCTCCAAGAGATCTTTAGCTTGCTGAGCGGCAAGAACAATATTGGAGTTATTCGGCAGAATGTATACATGCTTCGCAGATATAGAAGAAATCGCGTTCACGAAATCCTCTGTACTAGGGTTCATAGTCTGACCTCCAGCTAGGACAACATCCACACCGAGACTTTTGAATATATCTGCAATCCCAGCCCCTGATGATACTGCGATGAATCCGTAAGGTGCCAAATCATCTGCTGGTGGTTCGGCTGGAGCTGATTGTACCCGGCTCTGTTCATCCGGCATATCAGCGAAAACATCTGGCATAGGTGCAATATCCATCCCTGCTGTTAGCAAGTCACGGTGTTGCTCACGCATATTGAGAATATGAATCTGCGTAATTTCCCCATAGAGGAGTGCCAGATTCAAAACTTCACCTGGAGCCTTGGAATGCACATGTACTTTAATGGTTTCATCATCCGAAATTACAATAATGGAATCTCCATTTACTGACAACGCTTTCCTAAAGGCTTCCTCATCAAAATCCGTTCTCACGTTACCGCCTAACTGGCGATTAATGAAGAACTCCATATCATATAGAAATTCTATGTCTTCTGTAGAAAGCTGTGATTGTGCAGAAGACTGTACAGAAGACAGTTCGCTTTCAGGTTTCTTTAACACTGGTACTGGTGTTGGCACGACTGGTGCCTGAGGTTGTCCTTTTACAGTTTCAGACACACCGGAGCTTCCGCTCGTCAGATGCTGGTGAAACCCTTCATAAATATAGACCAACCCTTGACCTCCAGAATCTACGACACCGACTTGCTTCAAGACAGGCAATTGTTCCGGTGTATAGGCTAAGGCTTCCTTTGCTTTGGCCAATACCTCTGTCATGAGCTCTGTAACATCTGTAGTTCGGCGAGCATAGTAGACAGCATGTCTCGCAGCCTCTTTAGCCACTGTAAGAATAGTTCCTTCTACAGGCTTCACAACTGCTTTATAGGCTGCGTCCACTCCGCTTTGCAGTGCAGCAGCAAATTGCTGTGTGTTTAGCTCATCATGCTGAGCTGCAGATCTGCTAAATCCTCTGAACAATTGAGATAAAATAACACCGGAGTTCCCCCGTGCGCCCATTAACAAGCCCTTAGAGAGTACACCTGCACATTGACCGACAGACATTGTATTATTTTTCTTCAATTCATTCGCACCTGCGGTCATCGTCAAATTCATGTTAGTTCCGGTATCTCCGTCTGGAACCGGAAAAACATTTAGGGAATTGACGTGTTCTGCATGCTGTTGCAGCTTATCCGCTCCAGCCAATACCATAGCGGTAAAATCTGTTCCGTTTATAGAACGCTTACTCAATTGAGAATTCCCCTTCCTAACTTCATGCCTAATCATTCTATGATTAACAGGACATAATGCACTAATTTACATTGTACTATAAGTATTAAAAGAAATAAATGTTTTTGAATCGGTTGACGTAGCAAAATTTGCTGTGATATTATAGATAAGTATTGTTTTATGCAGGTGTTAGGAATAAGGAGGTGTAATCTATGTCCCGCAAATGTGCAGTAACAGGCAAGAAACCGAGCAGCGGTAACAACGTGTCTCACGCCAATAACCGCAACCGTCGTACTTGGGGAGTTAACGTTCAGAAGGTCCGTATCCTCGTGAACGGTAAACCAAAACGCGTGTACGTCAGCACCCGTGCTTTGAAAGCCGGTAAAGTTGAACGCGTTTAGTCTTTTGCAATTTTAAAGACCGAGCGATCACTCATATGAAGCAAAAAGCACCCTTTACATTTGTAAGGTGCTTTTTTTCATGTTTTCTTTTCTGTTCCAAGCCCAAGATCAACTCTTCTGAAATGTGTTCAAAATCGCTTTAACAAAACCTCCCAAAAACCTTGGCAGCTTAAACGTGTAAAATTTCATGGTTTACCCTCCCATCAATTCATGCCGTACGCAGGAGACTTTCTTCTTGTTCTAACGGTAACGTACTGCAGTCCTCCCTGCCAAAACAAAAAAGGCTACATGAGATTTCTGCTCATGTAACCATATTTATGCGTCAAGGACTTGGCCTATACCTTTAGTCGTAATAGCCTATTTTTTTAACGAAGTGCCGCTTCCGCTGCTTCTCGAATTTCAAGGATCGCTGCAGCACGGTCACTCCGGCCAAAAACTGCATTTCCTGCAACCAAAACATCTGCCCCTGCACTAACAACCAATGGCGCTGTGGCTTCCGAAACACCACCATCGACTTCAATAAGTAAATCGGGATTAACTTCATTCGCCCATTCTCTAATTTGAGTAATTTTACGCAAAGTGTTAGGAATGAATGCTTGACCTCCAAAGCCAGGATTAACAGTCATCACGAGAACCATATCCACATCCTCAAGCACCTCACGCACCGCTGATGCCGGAGTGCCCGGATTAATAGCTACTCCTGCCTTAAGACCCAATTCCTTGATCTGATGCACCACACGGTGTAAATGAACGCAAGCCTCAGCGTGAACAGTAATCACACTAGCACCTGCAGCAGCAAAATCAGAAATATAACGTTCTGGAGACTCAATCATTAAGTGAACGTCTAGTGGAAGTTTGGTATGTAACCAGACTGCTTTTACGATTGGTGGACCAAGCGTTATATTCGGCACAAAATGCCCGTCCATTACATCCACATGGATCCAATCTCCACCACTGACCTCAGCTTCTGCAACTTCTGAACCTAAACTCGCGAAATCGGCAGACAATATAGATGGTGCTATTCGTATCATAACTTAGTACCTCCGCTTTTTATCTTTCATTTCATTAAAAAATAATTTGTAATGTTCATACCGGCTATCAGCAATAGTTCCGGCCTTCCATGCCTCGATAACTCGGCAGCCTGGTTCATGCTGATGACTACAACCACGGAATTTACAATCCCCAGCATAGTTTGCAAATTCACGGAAACAAGTAGAGAGCTCTTCAACCCCAAGCTCAAGAAAATCAAGCTGACTAAAACCAGGGGTATCCGCTACAAATCCGCCCCCGCCAATATCCATCAATTCTACATGGCGAGTAGTATGACGACCACGGCCCAGACGTAAGCTGATCTCACCTGTCTCCAGTTTAAGTCCTGGCACAATACGATTCAATAAGGTCGACTTTCCTACCCCAGATTGTCCGGCAAATACACTGATGCCACCCGTAAGCCGCTCTCTTAGTTCATCACTGCCAGCTCCTGTAATTGAGCTTGTAACCATCACTTCATAACCAATATCTTCATAGAGCTCTTTAACATACTTAGTGGCTTCACCGTTATCATTAGCCAAATCCTGTTTGGTCAGAACTATTAAGGGTTCCAGTCCCGAGTGTTCAATATGAACCAGGAACTTGTCCAATAGATTCAGGTTCATATCAGGTTCCCGCACAGAAAATAGTAGAACGGCAAGGCTTACATTCGCTACAGGTGGACGAATTAACTCAGATTCTCTAGGGAGAAGCTCATCCACCATCCCTTCACCATGCTCAGTCAGCATATACATCACACGGTCTCCTACAAGAGGAGCGATCCCCTTTTTCTTAAGTATGCCTCGGCCTCTGCATTGAACTGAATCTTCCTCTGTTGCAATTAATCCTTCACGAAGCGGTTTTACGTAATAATATCCGCTTAACGCCTTTACTATTATTCCTTCAGGCATACATAGTGAGCCTTCCTCTCCTGATTTTGCGAAAATGACCCAAGTTTGAAAATCCCCCGGGTCACTTCGCTGCCACAACTATTCATGTACTTCTACCCTGATTAGTTATCGCTTTTATCTTTAGATTTGTCTTTGTTTTTATTATTATGCTTGTCATCATTTTTATTACTGTTCTTGTTGTTACCACTATTGCTCGATTCATTATTCACCGAATTGTTAGTAAGGAATCCCGTCTGATTGACTGATCCAGTATTAGTAGACCCATCGTTGTCTGAACTTGGAGGCAGAATCTCAGGTTCAATGGTCGGTTCAGCAGTAGGTGTAGGATCTGTCGGTGTCTGAGTCGGCTGCGGAGTCGGAACCGTCGGTGGTTCAGGTTCTTGCACCGTTCCATTCTTCGCATCAATATATGGGATCACATAAGTGTCTAACAGCACACCATCTCGGGTAACAATAACAGAGCCATCTTTATTCGGAGCAAGCACTAGATTAACGGACAGCACTTGGCTCTTTCCAATGGTACGCGTTCCCCAATCTTGTTTCTCACCATTATTGCGCGCATCAACGAACTCAATTCGAATCTTGCTCTTCTTTCCATCCTGTGCAGGAGCTACTGGTACATTAAAGGTATAATTCAGGGCTTCAGGTGGATAACCTGTACTTAAGTAAATCGTAATCGCTGTTCCAGGTGGAACAGAGGTACCTTTCTCAAAAGCCCAAGTTTTCGTTACCTTACCTTCATCAACTGTGAAGCTGGATTCTTCCTTTACATCTCCTAGCACCAGCTTGTATTGTTCCAAAAGCGCCTTAGCTTCACTCTCCGTCTTACCGATGAGGTCTGGCATCGTGACACTTTCTTCCCCTTTGCTAACGTAGAGGGTGACTGAAACCGTCTCAGGATCAAACTCGCTTTCAAAGGCCGGATCTGATTTTATAACCTTACCCACCGCCGTATTTTCATCGAAGAGAGGATCATTCTTAATTTGATTCTGGGGTACACCCTTTGCCATCAGCGCTTTAACTGCTTCATCAAAGCTTAAATTTGTAACATCTGGCATCTTAGTTAATGGTTTTGCCGTATTCACAGTTAGAATTAGGGAGGCTCCCTTTTTCACTTTGGCGTCCTTTTCCCTACTTTGCTTCATAACCACATTCTCTTCGAAATTCGGACTGTAGTCATACAGTATAGGATCAGCAACCTCAAGTCCCAAATCCTCTAGTTCAGTCTTGGCTTGTTCCAGCTGTTTACCGACCACGTATGGCACCGATACCTCCGGAACAACTAATTGGGATTTAACGTACCACACGAGACTGGCCATGGCCAGCAATAACACTAAAGTTAGACCAATCCATATCGCAGGCTTAGTCCATTGTTTTTTACCTTTTTTCACAGGTACCGGATCGTCATCGTCGTCTTCATCAGTATCCATCCGGTCGTGGCGATGATTACGATTGCCATTACTTCTTTGGATCGGTTTAATCGCTGGTATTACCCGCGTTCGATCCTCGTCTTCCTCATCGTTAAAAAGAACTTTTGCTTCACTACGCCGCTCAGGCAGCAAGCAGGTTTCTAAATCCTGCAGCATTTGCTTTGCAGACTGATAGCGCTCTTCCGGATTTTTACGCATCGATCTTAGAATTACATTCTCAACGCTTTGCGGAATAAGTGGGTTCAAGAGCCTTGGTTCTTCAAACTCTTCTTGCAGATGTTTTAGAGCTACGCTAATCGGACTCTCCCCTAAGAATGGAAGACTTCCGGTAAGCATTTGATAGAGTACAATCCCTAATGAATACAGGTCGGATTTCTCTCCTGTTGAGACACCTTTAGCATGCTCTGGTGAGAAATAATGAACGGAACCTACTACAGAGCCTGTCTGAGTAATGGTAGTAGATGTTACCGCACGAGCAATACCGAAATCCGTCACCTTCACCCGGCCATTGCGCCCGATCAATATATTATGTGGTTTAATATCCCGATGAATAATTTGATTCTGATGAGCGTGATCAAGTGCATCACAGATTTGTGAAGCGATCCTTACGGACTCGTCAACCTGTAATGGCGCTCGTTCTTTTATAATTTCATTAAGATTCTTGCCTTCAATATATTCCATAACAATATAATGAATTTCGTCTTCTTGCCCTACATCGTAAATACTAACCACATTCGGATGAGACAAAGATGCAGCTGATTGCGCCTCACGCCTAAAACGGCGGATAAATTCCTCGTCATGAACAAATTGATTACGCAATACTTTTATGGCGACGTTTCGGTTTAAAAGAATGTCATGTGCTCTATAGACGAGCGCCATTCCACCTCCGCCGATCCGTTCGATGACTTGGTAACGGCCGCCCAGTTCGTGACCGATCATCAATCCCACTCCTTTGTTTCGGGCACAGCGGCCTCTCCATGATGTTCTAACAAAGCGACGCTAATATTATCGCCGCCGCCAGCAAGCAGTGCCAACTGAAGTAAGCGGTCCGCTCTTTCCTCTAACGGTATCTCATGTATTCCCGCTACCTTGCCCAAATGCTCATTGTTAACAAAATTACTTAAACCATCACTGCACAGAAGCAAAAGTTCCCCAGGTAGCAGGGTAACAGGGGCTAAATCAACCAGCACCTCAGCATCTGTTCCAAGTGCTCTCGTCAGCACATTCCGTCTAGGATGATTATCTAATTCCTCCACACTGATCTGACCGTTCTTGAACAGCTCATTGACTAGCGTGTGATCTTCGGTTAATTGAACTGCTGCACTGTCCTTTATTAAATAGGCTCTGCTGTCTCCGATATGGCCAATATATCCGTTTGAACCATTCATCAGGGCAGCAACGACTGTAGTACCCATATTGTGGTACTTATCGTCGCTGGAAGCCTCCTTGAAGACAGTGCTGTTAGCTTCCAAAATAGCAGCTGATAACGCATCACGCAGTGCTTCGTCCTGAAGCTCAGGCAGGAGCCCGTCCAGGGTATTCCTCATCGTCTCCAAAGCAAGCCTGCTCGCGGTTTCACCAGCCTGATGTCCACCCATCCCATCGGCAATTATGCCGAGTGTATAACCGTGGCGCGTCGCGCCGATCCAGACCGAATCCTCATTGACAGAGCGCACTCGGCCAATATCGCTGGCATGAACTGTTCTGATCAAATATCCTCACCCCAACTCCATATGTTTGGCACGCAGCTGTCCGCATGCGGCCGCGATATCATGGCCTTGCTCACGGCGAATGGTAACATTCACGCCGTTGTCAGCCAAAATACGTTGAAACTCAAAGATATCATTGCGTGAAGTACGTACATATTTCCGCTCTGGCACGTGGTTTACTGGAATTAAATTGACGTGGCACAGCATGTTCTTAAGCACGCCTGCTAATTCCTCAGCATGCTCCGGCTGATCATTCACCCCGCCGATGAGTGCATACTCAAAGCTGACCCGTCGACCCGTCTTAGCTTGATAATAACGTAAAGATTCAATCACATCATCAAACGGAAAGCGGCGGTTAACTGGCATTAGCTTCGAACGCAGTTTGTCGTTAGGTGCATGAATCGAAATCGCTAAATTTATTTGTGTATCTTCTTCTGCAAATTTATAAATGCTCGGCACAATCCCGCTAGTGGAAACAGTAATATGCCGTTGTCCGATATTTAGACCTTTCTCATGAATCATAAGACGTAAGAATCTCATAGTTGCATCATAGTTCTCAAACGGCTCACCAGTACCCATGATGACAATACTGCTGACACGTTCACCCCGCTCATCCAAGATCTGTTGAGAGCGTACAACCTGAGCTACAATTTCACCTGCGGTCAAATCACGTTTTAATCCACCAAGCGTGGAGGCGCAGAAAGTACAGCCGATTCGGCAGCCTACTTGAGTAGTTACACAAACGCTATTTCCATAATTATGTTTCATGATAACTGTCTCGATCGCATGATCATCATGCAATCCAAACAGAAATTTTACTGTTCCATCTTTGGATTCCATTTTAGTAATCTCAGTAAGTGCTGCAATGGAGAATTGCTCGTTCAGCTTCTGACGAAGTCCTTTAGACAAATTGCTCATGGATTCGAAGTCACTTACACGTTTTACATACAACCAATCAAAAATCTGTCCACCACGAAAAGCAGGCTCACCGTTATCTTTCGCCCACTGCTGTAACTCTTCTAAAGAAAAATCATATATTAAAGGTTTCATTATTATTAGCACCTGTTCTTTCATAAGGATATGCGTATTATTTCTCATTCTTCCTATTTTAACACAAATTTCAGAGACGGTAAAAGAAATAGCCCGCCGTACGTTAGCCCGGCGGGCGGAAGATACAACAATTGTCAGTAGATCTGCTATATTACAAGACTCTTTGAAGCTTGGAGATATAGAACCCGTCACTGCCATAATGGTGCGGTAATATCTGAATTCCCTCACCTTCAGCCAGCGCAGTACCTTCCAATCTGTCCCACAACGGGGAAGCAAATGTTATAGAAGTAAACTCAGGATTTTGTTTCAAAAAGGAAGCTACTACTTCACTATTTTCCGCTTGTTCAGTCGTACAGGTACTATAAACCAGAACACCACCTGGTTTCAACAGTTTAGAGACTGATTGCAGTAATTGACCCTGCAGTGACGCTACACTGACAACATCCTCAGGCTGCTTACGCCATTTGAGATCTGGCTTACGGCGGATGACGCCAAGCCCAGAGCAAGGCGCATCCAATAGAATTCTGTCGAAGGAATAATGCTCAAGTGTATGCTCCAGCTCCAGTGCATCTGCACTGCCTGTTACTACGCTTTCGAGACCTAACCGTGCAGCTTGATCCGAGATAAGCTTAGCTTTATGCGGATGCAAATCGTTAGCGAGAACAGATCCTTCATCTTTCATCAGCTCGCCTATATGGGCCGTTTTGCCCCCTGGCGCGGCGCAGCAATCAAGCACTCTCATTCCAGGCTCAGGTGCAACAGCTTCAGCTACAAGCATGGAGCTCTCATCCTGAATAGATAAATATCCATCCCGATACCAGGATGAAAGAGCAAGATTCCCGCCGCCTTTTACAACAATACCATAAGGACTTACATCAGAAGCAGAAGCTTGCAGACCTTGTTCAATCATCTGACTCAACAGCGCTTCACGGCTGATCATCGTAGTATTTACGCGTACACTGACAGCGGGTGGCTCATTGTTAGCAGCGCAAATAGCTTCCGCAGCGTCAACACCATACTCGGTAATCCAGCGCTTCACTAACCATATAGGATGGGAATACTGAATAGATATCCGCTTCGCAGGACTCAATCCATCAGGTATTACCGGCAGATCTCCAGCGCGCAGCACACTACGAAGCACGCCATTAACCATACCCGAAATTCCTTGATGGCCCTTTTTCTTAGCTATATTAACAGCCTCGTTTACAGCTGCATGAGAGGGTATGCGATCCAGGTACATAATTTGATATAAACTTAGACGCAGTAAGTTACGCACCCAGGGCTGCAATTTAGCGGTCCCTTTGCTAACAAATTCCTCGAGCACATAATCAAGTGTATTCATCCGAGAGATGGTACCATAGACAAGCTCTGTAACTAATCCAGCATCTTCCCTGCTGAGTGCAGACTTCTGCAGACTGCTGTTCAGCAATAAGTTACTGTAAGCCCCTTGCTGTTCGACCTTAACCAGGATATCGAGTGCGATATCGCGGGCAGAAGCTGTAACAGCTTTACCTTTATTTCCCGTGCCGTCCTTATTACCACCCGCGCTCAACCTAGCACCGTCCCTGGTTTCATGACACCGCCACGGCTAAAGTCCGCAGCGCTCATCGCTTTTTTACCAGCAGGTTGAACCGTAGTTAGCAGCAGACTTCCGTCTCCAGTCTTAACCTCGACACCCTGCTCAGAGACCGAAAGTACCGTTCCTGGCACAGTATCCGTTGATTTCTGCTCAGCAGGAATTTTTGAAGCCCATACTTTGAAGGTCTCTCCATTCCAAAGCGTAAACGCACCGGAAAAAGGTACTAATCCACGAATTCGATTATAGTTATCACGTGAGCCAGCGTTCCAATCCAAACGCTCATCCTCACGATTCAGGTTAGGAGCAAAGGTCGCTTGACTGTCGTCTTGCGGAGTCGCGTGAACAAGGCCGTTTACTAATCGCGGCATTTCAGACTTCAAGAGATCACGTCCAGCAAGACTAAGCTTCTCGAACATCGTGCCGGAAGTATCCTCATCCTCGATAGCCACCTCGACGCGCGAGATCATATCTCCAGTGTCAAGTCCTTCAGCCATATACATCAAGGTAACACCGGTAACTTTCTCACCGTTAATGATGCTGCGTTGAATCGGTGCGCCACCCCGGTATTTAGGAAGCAGTGAACCATGAACATTCACACAACCATTACGCGGCAAATCCAATACAGCTTTTGGCAAAATCTGACCATATGCAGCGGTCACAATTAGATCAGGCTCATATGCAGCTAGCTCTGCGACAGCCTCAGGCTTGCGCATCCGTTCAGGCTGGAGCACAGGTAAACCGAGAGATAATGCGGCTTCCTTAACTGGTGAAGGAGCCAATATCTTTTTACGTCCTTGCGGTCGATCTGGTTGGGTGACGACGGCTACAACTTCATAGCCTTCATCCATCAGCATTTGCAAGCTTGGCACCGCAAAGGCTGGGGTTCCCATGAATACAATCTTCATATTCTCACTCCTCAGTCTCGCTCAGTTCAGCTGTCATCTCATATACTTTTTCTGCGATATCCGTAAACAATACTCCGTTCAGATGGTCAATCTCATGTTGAAAAGCCCGAGCAAGTAAACCACTGCCGGTAATGGTAATTTCTTTTCCCTCACGGTTAAGACCACGTACGGTAACTGTCTCTGCACGGCGTACATCACCATTCAATCCAGGAATACTAAGACATCCTTCAGGTCCAAGCTGTTCGCCTTCTGTACCGATGATTTCCGGATTAATCATTTTGATCAGCCCGTGCTCTTCATCTGCATCCACCACAATTAGGCGCTTCAAAATACCAACTTGCGGAGCCGCCAGCCCTACACCTTCAGCGTCATACATCGTATCAGCCATATCATCTAACAATTTCTTCACATTAGGTGTAACTACAGTTACTTCTTTTGCTATTTTGTGCAACACTTCATCCGGTTCCTTAACGATCATACGAATCGCCATTACAAACACCTTCCCGTTCTGTACATCTCTATATTTAGAGTTTATTGATCTAGCTCTTTTTTTACATTGTAACATGATAACGATTTACATCAACATTTGCGGATCAACATCAATGCTGATCTGGAGCCCTGTATCCCGTACAGAATCCTCCAACTCCTCAGCCACTTGCCGAACAAGCCCTATCACATCGATGGCGCCGCGCCATTTTATCATACATTGGAATCTATATCTACCCTTTAAGCGAGGGATTGGAGAAGCTACAGGACCTAACAGATCTAGTACATCCGTAGTTAGCTTATCTAGACTCCCATACCATCTTAGATTTCTAGCCTTCCCCTGCAGATTCATAGCGTAATTCTCTGCCATCCGGAGGAGTAGCGGTAACTGCTCATGAGATAATGTAACGAGTATTAGTCTGCAATAAGGCGGATAATGTAGCCCTCTGCGATGCTTCAACTCTTCCCTTACAAAAGAGAGATAGTCATGCCCGCTAGCATGAATAATAGAATAATGCTCCGGTGTATAAGACTGAACAACTACCTCACCCGGAAGCTGATGCCGACCCGCTCTTCCCGCAACTTGTGTAAGCAATTGGAATGTCTTCTCCGCTGCTCGAAAATCGGGCAAGTTCAACGCGGAGTCTGCTGTAATTACACCTACTAGAGTTACGTCAGGAAAATCCAACCCCTTCGCTACCATCTGAGTACCCAGCAGAACATCCGCTTTTTTGTCTCTGAATTGATTCAGCAGCTTCTCATGCGAACCCTTTTCAGTCGTAGTATCCACATCCATACGAATCACCCGTATTCCCGGGAACAACTTACCAAGCTCTTCTTCCACTCGCTGCGTCCCCGTTCCGAAGAAGCGGATATGCTCACTTCCACACTCTGGACAAAGTTTCGGTGCTGGCTCTGCATGACCACAATAATGACAACGCAAATTGTCACTACGGCTGTGGTACGTCAACGAAATATCACACTCTGGGCAGCCTGCTACATAACCACAACTCCGGCACATGACAAACGTTGAGAAACCTCTACGGTTAAGCAATAACACTGTCTGTTCTCCACGTTCCAGCCTTTCAGCCAATGCAGAATGAAGCTTCCGACTGAACATGGAGCGGTTCCCTTCTTTGAGCTCTTCCCGCATATCCACAACATTTACCTTGGGCAGCTCGTTGCCAAGCGCGCGCGTAGGCATCTCAAGAAGTACTGGTGAAAAATGAATATCACTCTGCGCTCTAGCAGCATGATAGCTTTCTAACGAAGGCGTGGCGGAGCCTAAAATCACGGCTGCCCCACACTGTTCGGCTCTGCGAATCGCAGCGTCACGAGCATGATATTTCGGATTTTCTTCCTGCTTATAGGAGGTCTCATGCTCCTCATCCATAATAATCAAACCTAGATTAGAGAACGGTGCAAACACCGCCGACCGGGCGCCAACGGCAACCGTAGCTTTTCCTTCACGGATTTTCCGCCACTCATCATAACGCTCACCGACAGATAATCGGCTATGCATTACCGCCACACCACTCCCGAACCGCCCTTTAAAACGCTCCACCATCTGTGGTGTTAATGCGATTTCCGGGACGAGAACGACGGCCTGTCTCCCCTGATCCATACAACGTTTGATGCATTGCAAATAGATCTCAGTTTTACCGCTCCCTGTAACGCCATGTAACAGAAATACTTCATGCATCTGTTCTTCTAGCGTTCGTGAAATACGATTGTATACAACCTCTTGCTCTGCTGTAAGTGGCAGAGGCGTAGTAGGCTTAAAATCACGTCCTTGATAAGGGTCGCGATAGACTTCAATTTCACTGATTTCGATAAAGCCTTTTTCCTCTAACCCCTTCACGGTACTTGCCGTGACTTGAAGCGCTGATAAGACTTCCTTAAGCGCCATGGGGAGTGTGGCTTCCCTTTCGATCAGAAAGCTTAGTACTTCCTTCTGTCGCGCCGATTTTTTCGGGAATTTGTTCAACGCTTCACGAGCAGCCGTAATTCCTATTGCAAGATCTACCGCTTTCAGTTTCTTCTTGCCCATCTTATCTTTGATCGATTGGCTCTCTACAAGCACTCCACGCCTTAGCATGAACTTCACCGTCTCCGCAGCCTCTGGAAATGCACGGGTAAGCTGCTTCATGGATACTTCGCCATTACGTCCAATAAATTCAGTAATTAGTCGTTCCTCATTCCCTGTATCGGCAAACATAGGGAATAATTCATCATCCGGAAAGGCTGTCTCTTCCTCCACATCTCCCAGCGAGATCAGTCGTTCTGCCTTCCCCTTTAGAGCGGTAGGCAGCATCGCCTGCAGGGCTGATATTCGTCTGCATGCATATCTTTTACTCATCCAGTCTGCTAGCTCAACTAATTCAGGAGATAAAGGCGGAAGCAAATCCAGCACTTCTTGAATAGGCTTAAGACCCGGATTCACTAGTGTTTCTCCTGACTCCAGTGAAACGACAAAACCTTGCACTGTGCGGTGTCCGAACGGGACCGCTACCCGGCTGCCCACTTCAATCCATAACTTTAGTGATTCAGGAATACTATAATCAAATGGCCGGTCAGTGCTGCGTACAGGCACATCCACAATGACCTTGGCAATATCCATTATAATGAAGCTCCAGTAATTCGCTCTGCCACGAGTGTCAGCAAACGACGAGCAACCTCATCTTTGGACAATTGTGGCAATTCGAGCACCAATCCATCTACATCGTATATCGATACAATATTCGTATCCGATCCGAATCCGGCTCCTGCAGCCGCTACATTGTTCGCAACAATGAGATCGCAGTTTTTACGGACCAGCTTGTCCTTTGCATAAAATTCTGTATTTCCTGTCTCCGCAGCAAAGCCGATCAAGAACTGCTTATCCTTACTCTTACCTAACGTTTCCAAGATATCCGTTGTTTTTATAAGCTCAAGAGTTAGCGTATCTCCATTTTTTTTAATTTTGGAAGTTTCACTATGCTTAGGTCGATAATCTGATACAGCCGCCGCCTTGATCATAATGTCGCAGTTGTCCCACAGCGCAGTAACCGCATCATACATCTCTTGTGCGGATTGAACACGAATAACGGAAAGATCCGGGTCTTGAGGAGGTTCTTCATCTGTTCGAGCAGCAATTAAAGTAACCTCAGCCCCCATAGCACGTGCAGCACGCGCCAAAGCAAAACCCATTTTACCGGAGGAATCATTGGAGATATAGCGTACCGGATCAATCCGTTCTACTGTACCTCCTGCTGTGATGACGATCTTTTTACCCTTAAGCGGTTTAGACTTCACACTTTCTTGCAGCGAAAAAAACTCCTCAACATGACTTACAATCGTCTCCGGCTCTTCTAAACGACCTTTACCCACGTAACCACATGCCAGCAAACCTTCCCCTGGCTCAATAAACTGAATTCCTCGTTTAGCAAGGGTATCCAAATTGCTTAGTACAGCGGGATGCTGATACATATGGACATTCATAGCCGGTGCCACCATTATAGGTGCAGTAGTAGCGAGTAACGTAGTGGATAACATATCATCCGCAATGCCATGCGCCATTTTAGCAATAATATTCGCAGTTGCAGGTGCTACTATTACAAGATCGGCTGAATCAGCCAAATCAATATGTGAGATAGAGGATGGATCCCGTTCCTGGAATGTATCGCTGTATACTCGTTGCTTCGACAGTGACTGTAGAGTTAATTCTGTAATGAACTGCTTTGCCGAAGCTGTCATAATGACATGAACTTCAGCTCCTTTTTGGACAAGCTTACTGGTCAGGGCCGCTGCTTTGTAAGCAGCAATTCCTCCTGTAATCCCAAGTAAAATAGTCTTCCCCTTCAAGCTCTTCAACATGATCTCCCCCCTGTTCCCTACTCTTACAACGAATGATCTATTTCTTTACTACTTATATTTTATATTTTGAGAAAAAAATAACAACCTTCCGGTTGTCAGAAACAGCCCGGTCTTGGGCTATCATCATTCATTAAAGACCCATAAATGCTCCATAACCCAAGAAGAAACGGCATCGCCTAATTACAAATAGGCGGTATCCGTTTCTACAAAGGGTCTTATTTAAATAGGCTTGAGACTACTCTTCACCGCGGGTAAGAGTAATGCGATCTTCGTAAATTTCTTCAAGAGCAACACCGACAAATTTATGCGATTTAGGGTTCTTCATATCTGTCTTGCCACCTTCACGCAATTGTCTAGCACGACGTGCTGCCGCTACAACGAGTGAATACTTACTGTCAACCTTGGTCATCATTTCATCAATGGATGGATATAGCACAGGGACACCTCTTCATAGTTTACTGGTAATACAATTTGGCCTTCAGCATACATTACCTAACTTTACAATGTTCGGCGATAATAATGCTTTCTATTCTCTTACAGGCCAGATCAATCTCATCATTCACAACAGCATAGTCGTAATGCTGCATTAGATTAATCTCATCCTCCGCTACAGTCATGCGGTGATCGATTACATCTGGATGTTCCGTACCCCGTCCGCGTATGCGATCCTTCAACTCATCCATAGAAGGTGGAAGAAGGAACACAAAAATACCTTCAGGGAATTTTTCTTTGACTTTGAGAGCTCCCTGAACCTCAATTTCGAGAATAATATCTTTGCCGCTATTGAGAGTTCTCTCTACAAAATCACGTGGAGTACCGTAAAAATTACCTACGTACTCCGCATATTCAAGCAGTTGGTCAGCTTCTATCATTGCCGCAAACTGCTCTTTACTTTTGAAAAAATAATTCACACCGTCTTCTTCACCCGCACGCGGACTGCGGGTAGTAGCAGAAACTGAGTAGACAAGCCCGGGCATCTTCGGTCGTAGTGCAGTACATACAGTACCTTTACCCACGCCGGAAGGTCCGGATAATATGATGAGCAATCCTTTTGACATAATACACTCCATTTAGTTGTTATTCGTCGTTGTCGTCATCTTTACTGGATAAGCGATGTGCCACAGTCTCCGGCTGTACAGCCGACAGAATGACATGATCACTATCTGTAATGATTACGGCACGAGTCCGTCGGCCATAGGTGGCGTCGATCAGCATATGCCGATCTCGAGCCTCCTGGATAATACGTTTGATTGGTGCAGATTCCGGACTGACGATGGAAATAATGCGGTTGGCGGACACAATATTCCCAAAGCCAATGTTAATAAGTTTGATTGCCATGTTCCGGTAGTTCCCCCCATAAAGTTCTATGCTATTACCTGTTCCCGGTTACTCTATGTTTGCCGCTTGTTCACGAATCTTCTCCAGCTCCGCTTTCATGTCTAGCACAAGACCCACGAGAGTTAGATGATTACATTTCGATCCGATTGTATTCGTCTCCCGGTTCATCTCCTGAATGAGAAAATCCAGCTTGCGACCTACCGGTCCTTTCCCCTTCAGGAGGGTTCTGCATTGTTCGAAATGACTATACAACCGGGTCAATTCTTCATCAATATTACAGCGATCAGCAAAAATAGCGATTTCCATCCCGAATTTATGCTCATCAAAAGCGAACGTCCCATCATTTAACTCATTTAATCGATGACGAAGCTTGTCACGATATTCAATGATTACAACAGGTGCAAGTTCAACCATTTCAGCATGCATGGTCTCGAGATGATTGAGGCGCTGTTCAAGATCTGCGGCTAGAAAACTGCCTTCACGGGCGCGCATCTCCAGCAGAGACTGCAAACTCTGCTCAAGTCCCGTCTCCAACATTTCAGAGTAGTCTTCTAAGGCCGCGGACACGGCACCCGCAGCCTCATCTTTGCTTTCCATAATACCGGGTATAGAAAGTATATCACGTAGAGTCAACTCACCGGACAAACCATACTCGTTCTTAAGCTGATCTGCCGCCTTAAGATAAGACATGACAGCAGAGCGATTCAGAACCGGTCCGGAAGACGACTCATCGTGCTCTCTATTGATGGTAACATCTATCCTTCCCCGTTTGACGTGCTGCTGAACCTTTCTTCTCAGCACATCCTCATAACCCGTCCAATCCCGGGGCATCCGCAGTACAACTTCGCAGTACCGGTGATTCACCGATTTCACTTCGAACATAATCTTGTAGCCGCCGAATTGCAGGGACGATTGACCGTATCCGGTCATGCTAAATGACAACGGAATCACATCCATTACACTATTGTAATTGATTATTACTAGCGAAACAAGGGGGACAATTTACGTCCTGATTTCTCCCATACATACTCCATCAGCTGTGCGCTCATATCATAGAACATGAACGGTGTCATCAAATAGATCCCATTGAAATGGGCTGTAGCAACATCTAGCAGCTCCTTAGCGATGGCAACCCCTTCAGCTCTTCCTGCTTCCCCTTCAAGTCCCTTCATGCGGTTCCGAACTTCATCCGTAAGCTGGATGCCTGGAACCTCATTATGAAGGAACTCTGCATTACGTCCACTAGCCAGTGGCATCACACCAATAAACACGGGGATTTCCAGATGTGCTGTGGCTTCAGCGATCTTCACGATCAGTTCCTGATCATAGACAGGCTGAGTCATAATATAATCTGCACCAGAGGCAATTTTCTTCTCTAGCCGCTGTACTGCCTTATCTAAATGTTTGACATTCGGGTTAAAGGCAGCACCAATTACAAAGTTTGCTTTCTGCTTCAAAGGTTTACCAGAGAAGGAGATGCCATCATTCAACTGCTTAATCATCCGAATAATCTCAAAAGAGGTTAAATCGTAAACCGAGCTTGAGCCAGGAAGATCCCCGAATTTTGCTGGGTCTCCAGTCACCGCCAGTACATGATCAATCCCAAGCGCATCAAAACCCATCAAATGCGATTGCGTACCGATCAAATTTCGGTCCCGACAAGCAATATGTACCAGCGGACGAAGTCCCGTTTTTGCGTACACCAAATGGCCCAAGGCCATATTGCTCATCCGTGTAACAGCTAGAGAGTTATCGGCGAGCGTAAGCGCATCCGCGCCTGCTCTTCTCAACGCTTCTGCACCCTTCATGAACTTAGCAATATCCAAATCACGAGGTGGATCAAGCTCAACGATAACCGTATGACGTTCCTTTACTAGATCAACCAGATTCGGCTCACGACCATTTCTTCCCTCATCTTCGCCAAAATGCTCCTGCAAAGATACACGCTCCACAGTCGGAAGTGTCGGTTCTGGAAGTGGCTGAGGTACATAACCTTTCAATGCAGAGGAAATTTCAGCAATATGCTCCGGAGTAGTACCACAGCAGCCTCCGATAATTCTGCAACCCATGTCTGCAAAAGTCACTGCCATCTGTCCAAAATATTCAGGTGAAGCCCCATACCGGTATTCTCCGTCTACATAGTCCGCAACACCCGCATTCGGATAGACCGAGGTAGGTAAAACCAGATTACCCTGCACAGCTTTTAGCGCTCTCTTAATTCCATTTGGACCCGTATTACAGTTAAATCCGATGACATCCGCTCCGTCAGCTTCTAAAATGCGAAAAGCGTCTGGCAACGTCAGTCCATCTAATGTCCGTGCCGATTCATCCACAGCAAATTGGCAGATGACTGGGAGAGTGCTATGTTTACGTACTGTTCTTAGTGCGAGATGCAATTCCTCGACATCGTAGAAGGTTTCTAGCATAATGCCGTCTACTTCTTCTTCTAACAATGCTGTAATCTGCTGTGTAAAATACTTCTTCAACTCTGTGGATGAGAGATTTGCACGCTTACCGGCGCGAATAGAGCCTACAGCACCTACTACATATCCAGTATCTCCAGCAGCTTTACGAGCGATGCTTACGCCGGCGCGATTAATTTCTTTAACCTTGGACTCCAAACCATATTTGGACAGCCTGTCAAAATTCGCAGAGAACGTGTTACTTTCTAGAAGCACTGCCCCTGCATCGATATAGCTGCGATGGACATCTTCAATAACCCCTGGAGAAGTCAAATTTAATTCTTCGTAGGAAATGCCGACAGGGAAGCCTTTCTGATATAAATAGGTACCCATCGCTCCGTCTCCGACCAATACGTTGTTTCCCCATGCGGAACGTAAATCCGGCTTCACTGCAAGATCCTCCCCTGACACAATAGTTTCATACTAATGTATCATAAATCGGTAGGGATGATAAGCTTTCACTATAAAAGAAAAGAACAACATTTATGCGCATTGCATGGTCACGGATTAAATACTACATACTAATAATAAATCTGTTATTTACGTAAAAAAGAAGGGATGAATCAGATGAAGAAAAAAAACAGGAAAGTGTTACTGCAAAAATATCTGATCTTAGTATTTCTGACCACGCTCTCTTTGCTTTATCTTTATTTGGCGGACTGGATGTTCGGTTATGGCTTTGGGAACATTGGATATATTCTAAATTACTTACTGTATACTGCATCTGAAAAGACAACAGCCGTCTTCTTATTACTCTGTCTGCTTGTTCCTGACATCATTTCTTGGATTCGAGGAAGTCAACCCGGTCGTGAAGCTGAAAAGTGACTTTTTATAGCGGCAATAATCACAAGTATAACCGGTATCAACACCATGAACAAAGGATAAACCGTGTATAATAATCTCCCCCCCTCATTAAGATGTTCAATAAAACTGCGAGCATTCAGCATAGAACTAAACAAAATAATTAAAGCTGTCGGATAGATCATTCTCCGATAAGGAATCTTAAATAACTCCGATATGCCTATAAGCGCTGCCGCGAAAAAAACAGACATTTTGAAAAACACACCTATAATTAATACCATGACAACTAGAATGTCAACGCGTTGGATGAAATCTGATATGGAGATTTTGCTGATCGTCGGCATCAGCGGCAGTGGTGAACGTTTAATAATATCTGACCCCAGTACCGATATATTCAAAACCATAGTAAGGCTGAGAAGTAACCCAGAAACGAAAATTGCCGCGGCAATCACCCAAGGTCCTTTTTTCGTATGGTTCAAATAAGGCATAAGCATAGTAAAACAGATCATTTCACCAAATGGAAACATATAACTCTGTTTGACTACAGAAGTTAATACAGGCTTAACACCATTCTCAAAAACGGGCTGCAGCTGTTGTAAATGAATAGACCCTGAAAACATCAGCATCATCGAGCAAAAGATACCGATCAAAATCACCAGAGCTGCAAAAACCAAAGAGGTTCTGGAGAGGACTTCTACACCTTTATGAAGCACATATGCACTGGATAATATCATCAGGGAAGAGACGATAAATAACGGCGTATGATGCATAGTAGCCATTACCAGCATAGAGCTTCCGTCCCTTAAATCACGACCCGCCAAATTGATAAACAGAATAATGTAAAGCACCGAGATCACCGAACCTAAATATTTTCCAACTAGTTTTCGGGTATACGCAGTTAGCGGCAGCTTCGGGAACTTTCTATATAAATAGGCATATCCAGCAAAAACTACAAGACCTATTACATTTCCAATCAATATTGAAATCCATGCATCTTTCCCCGCTTCCATTCCCAGATTCACCACTAACGCTGTCCCCATTTCGAACAATAATGTTAAGGTGAAGAATTGGAGCAAACCAATTTTTATACTGCCACTATGCATATACGCCCCTCCTTTTAGCTTCATTATTACTTATTGATCTGAAAAGAATCGCTACGCATGTCGGTATGTCTGATCACAACATCCTCTTCCACTTTAATCTCGCATGTAGCAAATATCTTCTCCCAATGATCTTTGACTTTTTTCCATCCTTGCGGATTTTCACGTTCTACTATTTCCCCGAAACCTATATAGTCACTCTTTAATGCTCGGGACTTGGCTATTGCTTTCCATACTTGATCACGAATGTTTTTTTCCAGAAGCTCCGTAAGATTATTTACCACATCAGGCTTCGTCAACTCCAAAGGATTGGGCGATTCTTTTAACCCTGCTTGCTGTGTAATTTTTATCGTAAAGACTGGATTTTCAGTATCCTTAGCATCAACAACGATACGAGCCTGAGAAAGATAAATATTAAAAGACAAATACTTATTCTCTCCGATAGATACGAATGCAGGCATTTGTGTAATTTTATTTTTTAAAAGCGAGGTGCCGATCGCTTCTTCTCCTTGAAGCCAACCCACCAGCTTGTCCTCTTTAAAAACTGCGATTCCTGTCACCCTCAAAGTAGCTTTCGGTTTTATCGCTTTTAAATTATCGTTCGAGTCTCTCTGCTCGACATCTCCTATGACTTCAACGCCATTAATCATCGGTCCCCCGCTTGGCATCTGAATCCCACGGACTACATCATCCACCTCCATTCGATAATTGTATCCAAACTGTTTAGAGGTAGTTTCCAGCTTTTCCACCAGATCGTTAGCTGGGATCCTTCCGAACACGGTCATAGTTGTCATACTGTCACTTGCCGGTTGCCCCTTGGAAATAAAGAGAAGGCTCGTCAGACGAGTCTCACTTTCTCTTTCCAGCACATCCATAATATCCTTAATCCCCTCCCGGGCAAATTTCTCTGAAATCACTATTACTCGAATATGCCCTAATGACAAAAATCGCGCGGTTTGCCGCGAAGCATCAGCTAAGGCTTCAAACATAGTGCGACCAGTCCCTTTATATATAGCAACAGGAGAAGTCCCCCTAGCGTTCTCACCTGAAATTTCGTCTGCAACAATAATTTGGAACGATAAGACATATTTATCTGCTTCCGTTGCCCCCCTATCAATCGCCACACCCGAAACAATCGCTCTTCTGTTTAGTTCAACGCTGTCCCAGCAGCCAGTAAGCATAAGGAACATCACTAAGGTTAACCCGATTCTTATATACACTGATTGTTTATCCTTCATCAAGAGCTCCTTTCTTTTGCCTCCCTGTATCATCAGCCTTATCTTCGATGACTGGAGCAAGATTCTCTGGATGACTTGCGTTTAACTTCTCACCTTCCGGCGAATTTCTGCGCTTACCTTGAGTTGATGATTGATCCACACTGTGTGTCCACATAGGTAATCTTAAAAAGGTATCTTTTTGCCGCTTCACAGATAAAGGCACTATAGGTGACAAATAAGGAATACCAAATGAACGCAAGCTGTTCATATGCGCAACGAGTATAATAAGACCCAGTGTAATTCCATAAAATCCAAACATCCCGGCAAATATTAAAAAAGCAAAACGAATAAGCCTGCCCGCAATCGCCATGTTATACGAAGGTATAGCAAAACTTGCGATACCGGTCAGCGCTACCACAATAACCATAACCGGTGTGATAATTCCGGCCTCTACGACAGCCTGACCTAGAATCAGAGCACCTACAACAGAAACGGTTTGCCCCACTGCGCGAGGCATCCGCACCCCAGCCTCTCTAATGATTTCGAACGCACCTTCCATCACTATTGCCTCCACGAAGGCAGGAAAGGGGACATTCTCCCGCTGCGACAATAAATTAATCAGTAAGGTTGTCGGGATCATCTCATAGTGGAACGTGGTCAGTGCTATATAAATGGAAGGTCCAAGAATTAGAATAATAAAGCTGATATACCGGATGAACAGCATTAATATAGAAATATCAAACCTTTCAGCATAATCCGATGAAGACTGAAAGAATTGTGTGAATACCGCCGGCAAAATCAAAATAAAAGGGGTTCCGTCTATAACCAGCACTACTCTACCCTCTAACAGATTAGAAGCAGCGACATCTGGGCGCTCACTGTTATTAATGGTCGGAAATGGAGTAAAGGTTTTATCCTGTATCAATTCTTCAATATACCCAGATTCCAAGATCGCATCGATTTGGATTTCATTCAGCCGTTCTCTAACCTCATTGACCAGCTTTTCATCAACGATGCCTTTAATGAACAGCATACCCACATATGTATGAGATACCTCACCAATTTTCATATACTCCAGTCTTAAATTAGGGGTCTTTAATCTCCGCCGGATTAAGGAAATATTCGTGGCTAGGGATTCTACAAAACTGTCTTTCGGGCCACGGACAACAAGCTGAGAGGACGGTTCAGTGACTGAACGTGTTTCGCCACCTTGGGTACCACACACAATGGCACTGGCATACCCGTCAATTAAAATCACTGTTTCTCCCGAAAGAATTGCAAGCAGAACCTCTTTCCAGTCCTCTTGTATCACCGCATCACCAATTTCCAAAGTGCGATTCAAAATAAACTCTATTAAACTTCCAGACGCAGGGACTTTTTCATTTATCATTTCGCTCGTTACCCCGACTAATGAACCCACGATGAATTCATCAACAGCGTCTGTCTGCACTAGACCACTGAGGTAAAGAGCCGCTACCGATACAGAAGAATCTTCCCCCACTTTTAAATGGCGTATTTTTAGATCGGGACTATCTCCTAGCTCGTTTATTATTTGTTCTAACGTTTGTGTGAGAATGATCGATAATCTACCCAGCGATGGCGGAGAATCTTGTTTGCTTTTACCGGATTTATATCTTCTATTTAATCCTTTGATGTTCAACAAGATCCCTCCCTTTTGTTCTCAAGCTTGGAAGTATTATTCTCGGTTATGTCTTCCATTATTCCAATTCCAGTTCCAGCTCCAGTGTTTTCATTTATACAAAACAAAAAACGGCAATCCAAGAACGATCTCTTAGACTGCCGTTTATTCCAATGATATGATTCGAAAATAGAAATCTTTAAAGAGCCACACTGCCTGTGAATACAACTTCAGCCGGTCCCGTCATATACACATGGTTATCCTCTTCATTCCATTCAATGTAGAGATCACCACCCTTTAGACTAATCCAAGCCGCTCGGTCTGTCAGACCGTTCAGCACAGAAGACACTAGAGTTGCGCAGGCTCCAGTCCCACAGGCTAAGGTTGGTCCAGCTCCACGTTCCCATACCCGCATATCTACTCGGCCTCGATTCAGAACCGTCGCGAACTCAACGTTAACCTTTCTTGGAAACAATGGATGCACTTCTAGTTTCGGCCCCCATGTCGCAAGATCAAAGGCTACGGCATCCTCGACATATATAACGCAATGAGGATTACCCATAGACACTGCAGTAAACTTAAATACGGTTCCGTCTGATTCAATCGGCTCTGAGAGCACTGGTTCTGCATCAATCGCTACCGGAATTTGAAGTCCGGACAATACAGGTTCACCCATATCCACCGTTACTGTTTCAACTACACCGTCTTTCACATTCAAGGTAACCTTTTGTTCTCCGGCACCAATCGTTTCTATAACAATCTGCTCGGAGTTCACCAAGCCATGCTCGTAGACATATTTGGAGACACATCGAATGGCGTTTCCGCACTGCTCCGCTTCCGAACCATCAGAGTTCATAATGCGCATCATAAAATCGCCACGTTCAGACGGCAGGATGTAGACAAGTCCGTCCGCACCAATTCCGAAGAACCGATTGCATAGTGTTATAGCAAGTTCCGCTGCATTGCTCGGAAGCTCTTGCTCACCAAAAACTACGATGAAGTCATTACCAAGGCCGTGCATTTTTGTGAATTCCATTAAACGTCCACTCCTAAAGGTTATGTTATGTTAGCATTCGCTTAGGCTAAATGATCTGTGTAATATAGCCCAGCGCACGTATACGAGCTGTTAACTGCAACAAGTATACCTTTAGGAATGGAGCATTAGTATTGACTTTATGCTGAAATTTTTGTACTTTTTATCATCGAATTACTGCCGCTACGTCCTTTGTTACGTTTACCACCCCAAACACTTCCGGCACCCATCAAGAAGGTCGGGATCCCCGCTGTCACAAATACTAGACACCATTCGCGGAAATTAAGCGGCACCGTTTTGAAGACAGGCTGGAGAAAGGGTACGTACATCACAGCCAGCATCAGAATTACGGATGACAATACTGCAAGAACCAGGTACTTATTCTGGAACGGATTTCGATGGAACACCGAACGGGAACTGCGGCAATCAAAGACGTGAATCAACTGAGCCATAACGAGTGTCGCAAAAGCTACGGACTGTGCTCGAATCAGCTGCGCTGGATTCTCTGGTGCCACCCGTAAGGTTAGCCAAAATGCACCTAACGTACATAAACCGATTAAAAAACCACGGCTTATGATCTTCCAGCCTAAACGGCGGGCAAAAATATTTTCCTTCGCACCACGCGGTTTATGCTCCATCAAATCCTTCTCGGGCTGGTCAACACCAAGCGCCATCGCTGGAAGTCCGTCTGTCACCAGATTGACCCATAAAATTTGAATAGGCACTAACGGCAGAGGCAGACCGAGCATCATCGCAAAGAACATGGTCAAGATCTCTCCTACATTCGATGCGAGCAGGTAACGAATGAACTTACGAATGTTCTCATAGATGTTTCTACCTTCTTCAATAGCGGCAACAATGGTTGAAAAGTTATCATCCCCTAGAACAAGTGAAGATGCTTCCTTGGTCACATCTGTACCGGTGATCCCCATAGAAATACCTATATCTGCTGCTTTAATCGCTGGCGCATCATTGACACCGTCTCCGGTCATAGCCACAACATGACCCCGGCGCTGCAAAGACTTCACGATACGAAGCTTATGCTCAGGAGATACGCGGGCGAATACAAACACATTATCCGATACTTTATCCAGCTCATCATCATCCATCCGAGTCAGTTGAGCCCCTGTCAGTACCGTGCCCCCACGTTGTAAAATTCCTAATTGATGCGCAATGGCCTCTGCAGTTGTTCCGTGGTCCCCGGTAATCATTACAGTCTTAATCCCTGCTCGGCGTGTGATGCTAATGGCATCACGAACTTCACGCCGCGGTGGATCAATCATTCCAGCCAATCCGATAAAGACGAGTTGGCTTTCTGCATCTTTTTCACTATTTACATGTTCACTTGGGCGCATATCACGATAAGCCATACCTAGTACACGAAGCGCGCCCGAGGCCATTTGCTCATTCGCTTCAAGCACCTTCTGCCGTAAAGTTGGCGTTAAAGGCACCACACCGCCCTCCCAGAGCATATAAGAACAGCGATTAAGCAGTACATCAGGCGCGCCTTTCGTACATACCATTCGTCCTCCGGGATGACCAATAATCACTGACATTAACTTCCGCTCGGAATCAAAAGGAAATTCCTTCTCCCGGGAGTAAGTGACGGCTAACGTCTGTGCGGTTAAACCCATCTTCCCTGAAAGTGCCACAAGCGCTCCTTCGGTTGGATCTCCCTTGAGTTCCCAGATGGACGAGCTGTCAGATGACTTATCAACGACAATATCCTTATCCTTTCCTTTACGCTTACCCCTTACTTCAGCAGGAAAGGTCTCGATAATCTCCGCATTACTGCACAAAGCACCAACCTGTAGCATCCGTCGTAAACTTTGATCATTTTTGAGATCTACAGGCTTCCCTTTCTCCAGAACCTGTCCGTTCGGAGCATAACCTTCACCTGTTACATCAAGCCCACGTCCACCCGTCCACAATCGGGTCACCGTCATTTTGTTCTGAGTCAATGTTCCCGTCTTGTCCGAACAGATTACGGATGCACAGCCCAAGGTTTCGACCGAAGGCAATTTACGAACGATGGCCTTACGTTTTATCATCCTTTGAACGCCCAGTGCAAGTGCAATAGTTACAATGGCTGGAAGCCCTTCGGGAATCGCAGCGACTGCCAAGCTTACCCCAGCCAAGAACATAGCTGTGGCAGGCTGTCCATGTAAAATACCGGCGGCTACAACCACAATCGTTAAACCTAGTGATACATAGATCAAAATTTTCCCTAACTGTTCGAGCCGATGCTGAAGCGGGGTCTCCTGAGATTCCGTATTTTGGATCAGATCTGCAATCTTACCCATCTCTGTGTTCATGCCCGTTCGAACCACGATAGCTTTACCAGTCCCCCTGGTTACCATTGTGCCCATGAACCCGAGATTCTTTTGATCGCCAAGCGGAATCTCTTCTGCGTGGATCATATCCGAATGCTTCGAGACAGGCAATGATTCCCCAGTAAGCGCGGATTCCTCCACATATAAAGAACTGCAATCCAGCCATCGTATGTCCGCAGGAATTCGATCACCGCTCTCCAGCAAGACAATATCACCAGGGACTAACATCTTGGCTGGAATTACCTCGCTATTCCCCCCGCGCAGCACTTTGGCAGAAGGTGCGGAGAGCTGTTTTAAAGCTCTTAGCGAACGTTCGGCGCGAAACTCCTGGACAAACCCAAGGGCTCCGTTGAGAAGGATAATTGCGATGATCGTGATGGCATCCAAATATTCGCCAAGCAAGCCGGACACGAGCGTCGCACCCATGAGCACAAGCACCATGAAATCCTTAAACTGGTTCAACAGCAGGGTAAACGGGGATACCGTCTTTCCTTCGGACAGCTCGTTAAACCCATTTTGCTTCCGTCGCTCCGCGGCATCCTCTCCACTGAGGCCCGTCCTCGGATGGACATTGAACATTTTCTGCAGCTCTTCTGCACCGAGCCGGTGCCAACTGTTTTGTTCCATGACTTTTCTTTCCCTCCCGGTCGTTTCTTGACTTCCGGCGGCGCACAGCTTTTCCACCTGTTCATGACCAAGTGTATTCAAGGTCGTCCAATAATATCACCGCTTAACCAATTCCCCTTTTGCACGAATGTCCCAAAGTATGGCATCATAGAGAGGTAAGCTTTAACGACCTCGTCGTTCTTATAAGGACGGTAAGGGTTTAAGCGAGAAATATAAGGGATAAAGTAATGTATGAAACTTATACTTTCTTATATTTCCAGAAATTCATTTCACGTCGACAGGAGAACTTTATCATGGCATTAGACGGCATTGTTACCCGAGCTATCGTGCACGAACTGCAATCATTCATCGGTGCGCGCATAGGCAAAATATATCAACCGAATAATCACGATCTTATCTTCAACCTGCGGGGTGCAGGCGGCGGTGGCAAGCTATTGCTCTCTGCTAATCCGACATATCCGCGTCTGCATCTTACAGAAAGAAGCAGCATAAACCCATCAGAAGCCCCTATGTTCTGCATGCTCATGCGTAAGCATTGTGAAGGTGGGGCTATCGAGAGTATCACTCAGGTAGGCATGGAACGAATTATTCACATAAACGTTAAGACTAGAGATGAGCTCGGAGACGTCTCCGCCAAAAAGATCATCATAGAGCTCATGGGACGTCACAGTAATATCATCCTTACAGATCTTAGCACTAGTACGATCATAGACGGCATTCATCATGTTACTCCATCGATCAGCAGCTACCGGATTGTAATGCCCGGCGTCGCTTACACAGAGCCTCCCCAGCAGCATAAGCTGAACCCTCTGGAAATTGACAAAGAGCAATTTCTCAATTTAATCTCGGCTGCTGAAGAAGCCGCTTTACTGGAAGATGATGCGAAGGAGAGCGAACCGGAAGAAATCATAGAAGGCGAACTGGCTAATCTGATTACAAAAGAAGAAGTTGAGCAAAAACCAGACGGCTCAGGCGGTCCCTCCCCATCGGCTGACCCTGTAGGCTGGATGGTGCACGCCTTCAGCGGAATGAGCCCACTTGTTGCCGGAGAGATTGCTCTGCGCCTCAGAAATGACCTGGCGGCAGGCGGTACACAGGGATCTACAGCAGAATTTCCAACAAAATTATGGGACAGCTTCCAATCTGTTATGGGACCCGTACATCGTTGCGAATTCTCTCCAGTTTCAGGTGCGAATGCGAAAGGAAAAATGATATTCTCCGCGATTCCTTTAACTCTATTGGGTGAAAATGCGAAGACATACAACTCGATCAGTGAGTGCATGGAGGACTATTACGGGGATAAAGCCGAACGTGATACGGTGAAACAACGGGTCAGTGATTTAATCCGATTCCTGAGCAACGAAAGAAGTAAAAATGTTAAGAAGCTTGCCAATCTGCAGAAGGATCTAGGCGAAGCGCAGGACGCAGATCGCTATCGCATTTGGGGTGAGCTGCTGTTCGCGTCATTACATGTCGTGTCCAAAGGAGATAAAGAAGCCTCATTGGTCAATTATTATGACGAAAATCAGGCTGAACTGGTCATTCCACTCGATCCTTTATTAAGCCCATCGGATAACGCACAACGTTATTTTAAAAAGTACAACAAATATAAGAACAGCCTTCTAGTCATTAATGAGCAGTTGATTAAGACCCATGAGGAAATCACCTACATGGAAAGTTTACTTCAGCAGCTTGCTCATGCCTCATTGAATGATATTGAGGAGATCCGCGACGAGCTTGTAAGTCAAGGATATTTACGCGACAGAAGCAAAAAAGGAAAGAAGAAGAAAAAAGCAACCAGACCCACATTGCAAGTCTTCACCTCGTCTGAAGGCATCGACATTTATGTCGGAAAAAACAATTTACAGAACGAATACGTCACCAACCGACTGGCTTCACCCAATGACACTTGGCTGCATACCAAGGATATCCCTGGCTCTCATGTGGTCATCCGAAGTGAAGAGTTTGGGGATGCCACCCTGGAAGAAGCAGCCCAGATTGCGGCTTATTTCAGCCAGGCGAAGCAGTCAAGCAGTGTACCTGTAGACTGCACGCTGATCCGCCATGTCCGTAAACCAAGTGGCTCCAAACCCGGATTTGTGATCTATGATCATCAGAAGACGTTGTTTGTCACACCGGATGAGGATCGAATTAAGCGACTTCCCAATACTTTGAGAAGCTAAACAAAAAAAAGAACCGGTTGTCGTCCTGGTATGGATGACAACCGGTTTTCTTTTTTCAGTGTATTATGTGCAACTGAATGAACTTAGTTTTAACGTAACATGCCAGCAACCTTCTTCAACTGCTCCAACACTTCAACAGATACCGTAACACTACCGATATCTCCGTGAAAAACAACCCCTTGGCGGGCACCGTGAAAATCCGAACCACCAGTTATAATCAGGTCATACTGTTCAGCCATTGTTAGGTAACGCTCTGAATCAGCGGGTTCGTGATCCGAATGATAGACCTCAATCCCTTTAAAAGTCCCCCGCTCCACAATTTCTCGTACCAGCTGATCCTCACCGTATAAGCCTGGATGTGCCAATACTGGAGACCCACCCGCCTCTATAATCCAATCACAGGCTTCCTCGGGCGTAATTCGTGGAGGCGACACGTAAGCTGCTGCACCTTCGGCTAAATACTTATTGAACGCATCTCTCATATCCGTAGCTGCTCCAAGACGAACAAGCTCATCAGCAATATGTGGTCGACCAATACTCTCATCAGGCTTCAGTTCCCGTCCAATCCCAGCGACAACTGCCTCAAGCGTAATTTCAATCCCAAGTCCACGTAATTTAGAGATGATCGCCTCATTCCTTAGTGCCCGGGTTTCTCTTAGCCCTTCCAAACGGGAAAGAAACAACTCATTTGCTGGATCTATGTAGTATCCAAGGACGTGAATATCTTTTCCTCCAGCACGAGTGCTGATCTCTACACCCGGTACAACAGTGATTCCGTACTTCTCTCCTGCTTCGAGAGCTTCCTTCACACCAGCCACAGTATCATGATCCGTAATGGCAACTGCGATTAGTCCCTTCTCTTTAGCGAGACGTACATTTTCCTCCGGTGGCTGCATGCCATCAGAGGCTTGAGTATGCGTGTGAAGATCACATCGTGAGGCGTCAATATTCTCCATTCTGTCGCCCTTCAGTTCATCCACTCTAGTTTCATTCTCCATTCCTATCACCTCTACCGCTAGTTTCTAAGTTTCCTGCCTCTGGTCATATAACTTTAGTTATCATTCGAATGCTCGCGCAGAAAAGTCAAGAACGTCACCGCAGAAATTGGCAGCAGTGTCGATTTTAGATGAATGGCGTAGAATTGTCTTTTAAATGAGGCATCCGAGATATTCACGATTTTCAGTAGTCCAAGCGCAACCTCATGTTTAACAGAAGAAGTCGAGATAATAGTAACCCCAAGACCCGCCTCCACTGCCGACTTCACAGCCCCCGTACTACCAAGCTCCATCACTATTTTCATTGATCCCGGATCAAGCCCCTTCGAGAACAGCTGTTCTTCCATCACACGCCGCGTTCCCGAGCCCTGCTCACGCAGGACGAAGGGATGCTGAAGCACATCCTCCAAAGTGACCTCTTGCTGCTCTGCAAGCGGATGATCATGGGGCACAATCAACTTCAATTCATCCCCCATCACCGGCTCAATCACCATATCAGGATGTGTTACCGACGCTTCAATTAAACCAAAATTCAACTGATGTTTTAGGATTTCCTCCATAATCTGCGAGGTATTCATAACTTTCATCATGATTGAAATGTTCGGATATTGCTTTCCAAAAGGACCTAAGAGCCGTGGGAGCATATACTCCCCAATGGTAAGGCTTGCCCCAAGCTGCAAGCGCCCTTCCAACATATGCGTAAACGCCGACATCGCTTGATCTGTCTCACGCATCAATTGAATACTGCGCAGCGCGTATGGCATTAACGTATGACCAGCTTCGGAGAGCACGATTTTTTTGGTAGAACGATTGAAGAGTTTGGTTCCAAAATAATCCTCCAGCGCCTGTACTTGCATGGTCACTGCCGGTTGAGTCATATGTAATGTCTGTGCCGCTGCCGAGAAGCTCCCTCGCTCTAAGACAGTATAAAAAATATGTAATTGATGAAAGTTCATGCTCTGCAACTCCTTGCGCTATCTATAAAAGAATCTTAAGGATTCAGTACGATATGAAGCTTATAAAAGCTTATTTTCAAAAAGGACATGCAGCCAACGCCGCATGCCTCCTGTCTGTTCTTTATACACTATTTGCGTTTACGCTTCTTCTTCGTTAGCTTAGTGCGGCGGGAATTGCGCAGCAGCGAAAAGTAAGTTTTTAAATCTCTCAACTGAGGTGTCGCAGAGATTCTCCCAAGAAACGAAACGATGATCATAGAATATAATGGCTGACCTGAAATATCTTTTTCACCTATCAATTCCGTGAACTCAGCGATTACTACAGAGTCATCGTCAATTAAATACGCGTTAAAATCACTGTCTGAAAAGGGCTTGAGCCGATTCTGCATCAGGCATTGCCACATCCATGCGGCGACCTCTTCGTCATTGCTTACACCTTTACTGATCCGGTCCAAATAACGACTCTTCGCATGATTTGTTATAACGATGTCAGCGACCCTGTAGTCGTTCAGCATGATGTGGAAGGGCTCGTAAGAGCTGGGCCAATCCGTCCCTTTGTTGCGCATCATCATCACACTCCACCATAAGGGTCTTTGTATGTACTTAATGTTGTCATCTTACCTCATTGCTGAAAGTTGTACAAGTTCCATACCACGGTAGAAACCGTGTTCGCTCCAGATCAGAGCATAAAAAAACAGGTGCTACTTAAGCACCTGTTCATCTCCAAGAATTACATACCGTAATTACGGGACTTGTCCGGCCCATTACTAGTATACTCTGTCTTAATTTCGTTACGATAGGATCTTTCGATCTTACGAACGTAGGAGAGTCTGCGGACATTCTTCATAACTTCCTCGGCACGTTCTGCATTTACATACATCACTGCATAATGCATTTTCCGAGAAACATAATGTAATGTTCCGTATTTTTCAAGGTTACGTGCCGCTTTAACGTCACTTACCCAAATGATGTATCCTGTCCGTTCCGCAAACATAAGCTAAACCGCCTTTCTCTCTCTAAATCCTAAGGGAAGCTTATCCGCAGGAGCATTTTCCCCCGCTACCGCATCCACCTTTAGGGGAAGGATCATTGCTTGGTACTTTAATGCTATCCGATACTGAAAAAGCAATCGCTTCCGACATAGAATGCAGAATGTCATCAAGAGTCATCTCTGCCAGCTTAAAACGAGCAACCTCTTCAAACTTCTCCAATTCCGCTTCTACTGCCGAAACCTCATCCTTCGCTGAATGATAATTCGGATGAAAATGTCCGAATCGCTGTGTTTCTTCAAACAGCTCCTTCTTGGCTTGAAGTTGTTTGACCATGGCCTGAATTTCCGGGTTCGAATCAACCCGTCCTTTCCAGTATAAGTAATCCGACACTTCAGCGGATTGATTAATCATATCGCCTAATTCATAGGCGTATGTCAGCACTTCAGTCATATCGACCGTATTTAATTCCGCTACGCTCATGAACTCAGCTCTTTTCTACGTTAATGTTCTACCGAATTCAGTAGACTTTTCTATCATACCATAATCACTCGCTTCAGCAGAAGAGGAATTTCTTCGTCTTTTGGGAATTACTAACTTCATTTCCTTCCAATCTTCAGGAGTCAGCTCTATTTCCTCAACCGTTTCACCATCGTTATACAGCAGGTACCCTTCCACTTTCCAAGGATTACCTTTTATTCTGGAGGGAATGAAATCTAACATTTGGTCCTTTAAGGAAAACCGCACCTTAATTCCCCATTTCAGCCCTTGCTCCATTACTTTCTGAGCGGTTGAGCTATGATAATGGCGCCATTCCTTGCTCCAGATCTGTGGCACATTTTCTCCACCTAATAAGATATCTTCCTCCTGCTCAGGAGAAATTACAGGTAGGTTTAAAAAGGGATTCCCTCTGTCGAGTAGCCTAAGTTCAACATTTAGTACTGGAAGTGAATACAGCTCTGGCTCGGTTTCGGTTGCTTGATGAAATGAAGACCAATCAGTGTCCACCTCTTCCTCACGTTCTCCAATCATCCTGGAAGGGGCCAATCCTGCTAAGAACAGCTCCTTACGCATCTGCTCCACAGATTCCGGAGCTACAAGGAAATGAAGCGGTCCAATACGTTTAAGGCTACCTTGCAGTCGCGGATGGGCGGCAATAGCCGCTCCGTCCTCCTCCGTCTGGCAAGTCAACAGAATCACTTCAGAGAGTGATGTTCGGCCAATGCTCTTTCCCCATTGCGCTAAAGACAGCTCCACCACAGATGGCAGACCACCCAGTGCATGTTCTTTAATCCAAGCTATCGCTTCTTCTGGAGGCATCCCTCGTTCTGATGCATGCACTAGCATCTCACGAGTCAGCCGGAAGCTCCACATCGTATCTGTTTGCAGAAGTTCAGCGCATTCAGCTAAAACCCAGCGCACAGTATAGAGAACATCAGGTGGAATCAGGACTTCAAAATCGGGCTGCACAATAAACTGGTCATTCGAATGCTCTGACACAGAATCAGGGAAGGACTCGCTACTGTACAACAGCTTCGGTTTTGAAGCAGTCCAGCGAAAACACTGGATACCCTCAGGCGTGCTCCCCAGTTCACACCATCCAAAGCCTGTTAGACAACGAAGCCAGTTCAAGCTTGATTGTTCCAGCTCTTTTCGGGTAACTGTTCCAGTTAAATTCATTTCTGCCATCCAGTCCAGAAGCTCAGGCAACGCTGTCCATTTCTCTGATATAAAAGCATTGCTGGATATTAAATAGCGAAAATGCTGATCGGCAGGCCCAATGCTTCCAAAACGATGAATACCAATCCCATACAGGATGTCAGTCATTCTTGTCTCAGGAAGTTGCAACCAACGTCTCAGCATATCCTTGTCAAGTCTATAGCCGGTTTTCAGTCTGGTAATAAGCCCAAGACACAACATAATATCTACTACAAGAGCCGCTGACAGAGCATCCATTTCATTCGATGGAGCGCCCATAGAGAGCCCCGCTAAATGCTTTTCCTGAAAAGAAAGCTGAGACGCTAAACGATTTAAATTCTTTTTATGAATAATTCCCTTAGCGGTTAAAGGTAAGCCTTCACGAGCGGTGAACAGCAAAGCCCGAAACAGATCTACTGCCAGTCCAGCACCCGCCTCCATGGATAGATTCACTGAATAACCCTCAATAAACTTAGGTTGGTATGGGAAGAATTCTTGCTCTAGAGCTGATAGTTGTTCAACAGGAATCTGATACAGCTTCTCCCCCAATATTTTATGCCTCGCAGTTAACAGTCCGGCGCGCCGCAGTTCATTCATTGCAAGCTTTTGCTCTGCCCGGCAGAGCGACGCAGGACGCAAACGCTCTTCTTTTCCCTCGTCAAACGGCTGGGACGCGTGAGCAGCACATAATCGCTTTAAGACCTCTACGGCTTCCGCTGATAGCTGGTTCAATGGATCGTTAGCCCCTTTCCGTTCGGCACCATTTTAACGACATATTCATACCCCTGTTCTGTCAAAAACATCCGGCGGCGCATAGCGAAATCCTGCTCCCGGCTATCTTCAGATACCAGCGAATAGAAGTACGCCTTGTTCTCACCCGCCTTCGGACGCAAGATTCGTCCCAAACGCTGGGCCTCCTCCTGCCTGGATCCAAAAGCTCCTGAAACCTCAATAGCAATCGTCGCGTCTGGCAAATTCACCGCAAAATTCGCTACTTTAGAGACAACAAGCACCTGTATTATTCCCTCGTTAAAAGCTGCATACAACTCATCTCTTTCCCGCTGCTTCGTTTTACCCGTAATCAAAGGTGCACCGATCTTCTCTGCCAGTTCAATTAATTGGTCGAGATACTGTCCAATAACCAGAACCGATGATCCCTGATGAGCTTTTAGAAGCTCGACTATAACCTCAGCTTTTGCAGGATTGCATGAGGCCATACGAAATTTCTCTTTCGCTTCAGCATACAAATACTTCTGTCTCAGCTCAGAGCTCATCGGTACGATCATCTCGACACATTCTACCTCTGCAATCCAGCCCTGCTGCTCCAGCTCCTTCCAAGGCATGTCATAACGCTTGGGCCCGATCAATGAGAATACGTCCCCTTCCTTCCCGTCTTCTCTAACCAGAGTTGCAGTGAGACCTAGTCTTCTAGTTGCCTGAATATCTGCTGTAGCCCGGAAGACTGGAGCTGGAAGCAGATGAACTTCGTCATAAATAATCAAACCCCAGTTGCGTTCATTGAACAGCTTCATATGGAGAAAAGGACCGCCTTTGGATTGACGGTGCGTTAATATCTGATAGGTAGCTATAGTAACAGGCCGCACTTCTCTTTTTTCACCGGAGTATTCACCAATAGACTCATCATCCAAATCGGTTCGCTCAAGCAGCTCGTCTACCCATTGTCTTACCGAAGTTGTATTTGAAGTTAAGATCAGTGTTTCGCATTGTAGACTTTCAAGAACGGCCAATCCCACTACCGTCTTACCTGCTCCACAAGGCAACACAACTACCCCGCTGCCCCCCTGCCCTTCAATGCCTTGAAACATCTGAACAGCCTCCTGCTGATATTCACGCAGTCCAAAAGCTTCACCTTTTGCTCCATCCTTTACGTGATCTTTAGAATCCTTCCAGGCCAAACTTAGAGCTTGTCCGACATGATAACCAGCATAATCCAGTACAGGATAGCCTAGTCTTATCAGTTCTTGCTTTAAAAGCCCTCTGTTCTCCGCACGGCATGAGCTTTCTAGTGAATTTATTCTCTGCAAACCTAACGCCTTTAGACCTGATTCATTAACTAATCCATTCAGAATTTCAGCTGTCTCAGCCTTAAGCGTAATGATCTCATTCGTAGTCTCCTGACCGTGAAGGGTAAGCATCCCATACCTAGAGAGAAGAGCTGCGATCTCATCCTCCAGCCCGGCAGGAACACCCCAGCGCGCGAGTTGATGCAGACTTGAAATAATCGTTTCAGCTGTATAATTAAGCGCTGCTGCATTCCATAATGATAATGGAGTGATTCTATAGGTGTGATAAGCCGGGGGACTCTTTACGAGCTCTGCAAAGGTCCCTAGTTCTTTTCTTGCCTTCTCAAAACCAGGATGTGCACATTCCAGTAAAATCGTCCGATCCCTTCGCACAATGCAAGCCCCTGTTTCATTCATAACGTTCCCTCCCCAATCATTCGTTTTATTCAAGCTTGCGCTATGTAATCTGCTTACATTCATACAAGCAAAAGCGCATTCGACGCCCCAAAAGGACGGAAAGCGTTTATGCGAGAAATATAAGGATAATGTATTGTGCGAAATCTATATTTTCTGATATATGAACAGGAAAAAGCTCATCCCCGCATAACGGTCATGAGCTTCCCTATTAAACTATTTAATGTAAATGCTGCTGCGAAATATCATGAAGTGCTTCGCCAGCCTCGTCCGCAAAAATGTTGCGCACAGCCAAATCACCGATGGATACTACACCCATCAGCTTCTGGCCACTAGTCACAGCCAATCTGCGAATTTGCCAGCTCGACATCCGTTCTGCAGCCTCATCTACAGATGTATTCTCAGAGACGGACTGAATTTCTCTACTCATTACCTTTTCCACAGCTGTTGATCCAGGGTGTTTAGCCGCGTAACCTCTAATTACTAGATCACGATCTGTAATTACACCGAGTAATGTCTTATCGTCTTCATTATCAATGACCGGTATAAATCCAGTGTCATGATCTCTCATTTTAACAGCGACTTCATATACATTATCCATTAGTGTGACTGTTACAGGCTCCTTCGTCATAACCTCTTTCACTGTCTTCAAGAACGAACCCTCCTAAACATAATCTCCATGTTATGGAATAGGTTCTCCTCTATGAAACGAAATTATACGATTGTCTTCTCTTGCAAACAGGAATTCGCCATAGCGATCAATAATTTCATCCCATGCAACATAGCATCCTCGTCAAAATCAAATTTGCTATGATGATGCGGGTAAGCTGCATTTTTATCCGGATTCCCAGCCCCTACGAACATAAAACAGCCAGGAATTTCTTTTACATAGTAGGCAAAATCCTCAGCTGGCATCAGCTTTTCCATCCGAATCACTTGAACAGCTTCTCCTAGTGCTCCTGGTGCCACCTCGGAAAAACGCTGGTATTCCCCCTCGTGATTTACGAGTGGCGGATATCCCATAACATAGTCTATCTTAGCTTCTGCACCGTATGCGCCAGCTATTGAAACTGTCATTTCTTCGATTCTGCTGCGGATCAGATAACGGGTCTCCTCGTCGAACGCCCGTACGGTTCCAGTAATGCGACAATGCTCAGCAATGACATTCTGGGCGAATCCCCCTTGAATGGTTCCTACACTAAGAACAGCGGGCTCCAGCGGGTTCACAGAGCGGCTTACGATGCTCTGAAGCTGAGTCACAAGCGCCGCCCCGGCCACAATACTGTCTACCGTACGATTCGGCATACCACCATGTCCGCCCCGGCCGATAATATCAATGAAAAATTCATCAGCAGATGCCATAAGAGGTCCTGGCGCACTGCCCACAGTCCCCATTGGAAGCGGAGTCCACAAATGCAAACCATACACCGCATCCGCGCCTTCCAGCATACCCTCGGCAATCAACCCCTGTGCACCACCCGGGCATACCTCCTCCGCTGGCTGAAAAAGAAAACGCAGCTCCCCTTCTAACTCTTCAAGGCGGCTGCTATAGTATGAGGCTACACCCAGCAGTATTGAAGTGTGTCCATCATGCCCACAGGCATGCATAACCCCTTCATTTTGCGAAACGTAGTCATTCTTATTCTCCTCTTTAATAGGTAGTGCATCCATATCCGCGCGAAGGACTACCGTTTTCCCCGGCTGACGTCCCCGCAATATACCTGTTACACCATACCCAGACGTGCTTCTCCTAACTTCAATGCCGAATTCTGCTAACTTGTCTGCTATAAATGCTGACGTTTCCTTTTCATGAAAAGACAACTCCGGATGACGGTGTAAATGGCGTCTCCATTCCACGATCTCCGGCATGAGAGAATCAACCGCTAAGCTCTTCATACGTTCTCCATCCCCTTCTTCATAAACCCGCATCAACAGCATGCGACAGCAGTCCTGGACACTTTGTTCCAGCCGTACACGGCTATAATTATTTTATTGTAGCAGAAACGCAAAAAACTGGGTATCGTTAGGAGGTGGCTACTCTTGCACAACGTTTAGAAACATACTATCATGAGGTAGAACATCAGCAAACGGATCATGAATTCATCATTATACTTCATAAGGGGGATGTGCGTGCTATGATTTTTGAGAACACGGGCCTCGTAGGATTGAAGAGTGATCTTCTCTATCTGGACGAGAGTGCGACAAAGGCTGGCTTCATTCGCTGGCAATGGGAATACTATCGTGCCACTTACGACTGCAAAATTGAAGACCCACAGGATGGCGGCGAATACTTTCTACGCATCAACACTCGCGCTGTCGAGGGGAAGCTGGAGAAAGCTGATGCCGTACTTGCAATTGAAGCCGTATACTTAGGGAAAGCAACATTCCCCCATGGCCTCGATTATGACTCCCCGGTACCTAAACCAGTATTGGACACTGCTGCTACTCGGATTCTCGAATTAAAGCAGCTGTTGGAGGCTTGAGTAACAGAAAGGGAAAGACGAAACAAAATGTCAGCCTGCCCAAAAGAGGAACACCCGATTTCCAACTACTTATCTTAACACTACTACTTGTGGGTTTCGGTCTAGTCATGGTCTTCAGTGCTAGCTCCAGTTTGACTTTAGCAAGCTCGAAGTTCAGTAATGACCCTCTATATTTCATGAAACGCCAAATGATCTGGATCGTACTTGGAATCGTTGTTATGTTTACAGCCATGAACATTCACTACAGTAAATTCAAGAAGTGGTATGTACCTATCTTTATCATCACCGTGATCCTTCTGCTATTTGTAGCCTTCTCCGAAAGAATCAATGGCGCCAAAAGCTGGTTAAGTATCGGAAAGCTAGGAATCCAACCTACCGAGCTCGCCAAAATATCGATTATCCTGTATCTCTCCGCACTGATTACCAAAAAAGGTGAAAGGTTTAGAGATTTCCGTACTGGATATATCCCTGTAATGGTTATCGTAGGTATAGTTGCCGGGCTTATTATGATGCAGCCAGATTTGGGGTCTTGCCTTATTCTCGTGGCTACCAGCGGACTTGTCATTTATGCAGGCGGTGCCAGTATGAAGCATATCCTAGGTTCTATCGCTCTCTTGGTGTTAGGTGTAGGAATAGTTATGGGGGCTAAAGCGGCGATTGATTCTCTTGCCCCTGCCTCCGAAAAAGTAGTCGCTAATCAAGACTATAAAAAAGGTCGAATTCAAGCTTTCATAGACCCCTATCAGGATCCTGAAGGTGAAGGGTATAATATTATTCAGTCTTTGACCGCTCTCGGACAAGGTGGAGTCAGTGGCTCTGGCTTTGGCAAAAGCATTCAAAAGCTGGATTATCTTAAATACCCGTATACGGACTTTATTTTTCCTGTGATTGGTGAGGAATTTGGATTTATAGGAACGGCATTATTTCTGATGATATACCTGTATTTTATCTGGCGAGGTATTCTAATCGCACTAAGGTGTAAGGATCCCTTTGGCACGCTTGTTGGCATTGGTATTATGGGGCTTATTGCTATTCAAGCCTTTGTCAATATTGGTGGTGTAACGAAGACCATTCCGCTTACCGGTGTAACTTTGCCATTTATCAGCTATGGCGGCTCTTCACTTCTTGTGAGTATGCTGTCCATGGGAATAATGCTGAGCATTTCAAGAGAAACCAATCTTCCGGCTAAAGAGGAAGTCACGAAATCTGTAACTACAGTTAGACAAGTTCGTTCCCGGTAAGATTCATAAATCCGGATATGACGGCATATATAAAAAAGCAGTCCAAGTTAAATTTCTTGGACTGCTTTTTTATGTACAAGCTCTTTAGCATTAAGCAATTTCATCGTTCTTAAAGGCTACGCCTTCAACTTTGACATTCACCTCAACAATATGAAGTCCCGTCATGCTCTCCACAGCCTCGCGTACGTTCTGCTGAAGCATCCGGCACACTTCATGTATCGGTGTTTCATAGAGAACTATAATACGCAGATCCACAGCTGCTTCTAGCTGCCCCACTTCAACGGTAACGCCCTTTTGAACGTTCTTACCACTTAGACGCTTCGCCCAGCCTTCTGATAGGCCACCTGACATGGCTGCAATTCCTGGAGTCTCCAAGGCAGCCAATCCGGCAATTTTCGAGACGACGTCATTTGAAATTCGAATATTTCCCATTTCCAATTGAAGTTGTTCTGCCATGCCATATCCCCCCTAAACTCATTATCAATTATTGTAATTCCTAAACAGGCTAAAAAGCAAATCAGTTTCTCGCTTTCTCGTTTACACTTAGGAATAATTTGGGTATATTGATTATGAATTGATCCTGAATACATAGATTGGAGTGTACTTTACATTGAAAAAATGGATTTCACCAGCTTTGCTGGCAATCACCTTTATCCTTAGTGCCATAGGCCATTATGCAGATTGGGACCACACGCTTCAGTTCGTTCTCTCTGCAGTAGCCGTTGTGTTCGTGGCTGGATTTCTGGGCCGCGCCACAGAAAGTGTAGCACATTATGCTGGACAGCGGTTAGGCGGCTTCCTAAACGCTACCTTCGGTAATGCCGCAGAACTAATCATTGCCTTTTTCCTAGTGAAGGAAGGACTGTTCGACATGGTGAAAGCCAGTCTTACCGGTTCCATTATTGGCAATCTGCTGCTTGTCCTAGGTTTAAGTATTTTCGCTGGTGGGATGAAGTTCAAAGTGCAGAACTTTAACGTAACCCTCGCTGGTATGAACGGTTCCCTTATGATCGTAGCGGTGATCGCTTTATTTGTACCGGCTATGTTCTTCAATACCCATTCCATTACTGAAAAAGATACAGACGTGCTCAGTTTAATCGTTGCCGGGCTGCTCATCGCCTCCTACATGGCCTGGTTAATCTTCTCTATGATTACGCACAAGAAACATCTAGAGGACGTTACAGAAGACGGTAAGGAAGAAATGGCTCATGAGCATGCGCCTAAGTGGTCCAGAAACCGATCCATCCTTTATCTGCTTCTTGCTACCGTAATGGTAGCCTTTGTGAGTGAGTGGCTGGTAGGGACGCTTGAGACACTAACTGAGCGCTTTGGATTTAGTGAACTGTTTGTAGGCGCCTTCCTCGTGGCAATCATCGGTAATGCCGCAGAACATAGTGCAGCCATTATGCTGGCTATGAAGAATAAAATCGGTGCAGCAGTAGAAATCGCCGTCGGGAGTAGTCTTCAAATTGCACTATTTGTAGCGCCTGTACTTATCTTCGCCAGTTATTTTATGGGAGACACTATGGACATTGTGTTTACAACGATCGAAATTGTCGCCATTGGCGTGGCCGTCTTTATTGCCAAATCAATCACTCAGGATGGTTCGACCAACTGGTATGAGGGTCTCTTGCTATTAACGGTTTATCTAATTCTCGGAGTCTCCTTTTATCTAGTTTAAATAACTCCCCATTCATTCTATAATTCTCAAAAAAAAACGCACATGAGTGACGATCTGTCCTCATGTGCGTTTCTATGAATACTATAAATCAAAACTTATTCTTCTTTTGCTTTGTTATTCAATGCCTCATAGAGTACTGCTAAATTCCGCTCCAGCTTACTCAGCACCATTTTACCGGTAATCTCTGGCACCAAACCTGCTCTAACCGCAAAATCGACCTCTCTTGAGAAACCGTACATTTGGGTATCGAGCACTTCCTCATAGAGAGGGCAGTAGCGTGTTGCCAGATTTTCCATCTGCACTTCAATAAGTTGCTGAATTTTATCGGCATCTTCTTGTAGAAGATTGATCGCTTTAAGATTAAACTGTTCCTGTAATTCCGACGAAGTCATGCCTCTTCCCCCCCATGTCCAAAAGTTAAGCTGCTTTTACTATTTTACTTAATATTAGTCGAAATCGGATATCAATACAACAATTCTGTTTATACTAACCATTTATTTGAAAGAAGCAGCTATGTTGTTTATAAGGGATAGCATTAGTTCCTCATCTATTTCTAGAAAAAACGCCCCACCGTAAATCGGTAGGACGTCTTTACATACAACTATTACTCAGCTACAACTGTAAAGTTCAAACCGTGTTTAGCAAAAACTTCACTCATTGCCTTCTTAGCTTCTTCTGCATCTGTTCCGTGAACATGAAGCTCGTAGCTTTGGCTTGATACCAAAGTCGTGAACAAACCAAGGATACTCTTAACATCAATGTACTTGTTGTCCGCTTGAAGAACGATTGAAGAGTTGAACTGGCCTGCCGTTTGAGCAATATCAACGATTGCCGCATTGTTACTGGACATAGAAATCCCTCCGCAACTTGATTATGAAACATAAGTCATTTGTAACCATTTCTTATGATACCTTGAATCCGCTTACTTGTGCAAGGTGTTTTCTTACTTTTACAGCTTATTTCAAGTTTTCAGGATTCAGACCTTCCAGTTCTGGTAACACGAAGATTCCATCTTTACGGATTAATACATCGTCAAAATAAATCTCCCCGCCGCCATAGTCTGGACGTTGGATTAATACAAGATCCCAGTGAATGGAGGACCGGTTTCCGTTATCTGTAACATCATATGCTTGTCCTGGTGTAAAGTGCAGGCTGCCTGCAATTTTCTCATCAAACAGAATGTCATTCATTGGGTGCAAAATATAAGGGTTAAAGCCTATGGCAAATTCTCCAATGTGACGTGCGCCGTCATCTGAATTCAGGATTTCATTCAAGCGAGCGGAGTCATTGCTTGTTGCTTCAACAATTTTACCATTCTCGAATTTGAATTTGATATTTTCAAAAGTTACTCCGTTATAAACGGACGGTGCATTATAACTGATCATTCCATTTACAGAATCACGAACAGGAGCGCTGTAAACCTCGCCATCCGGAATATTCTTTTGTCCAGAGCATTTCTCTGCACCGATTCCTTTGATGGAGAACTTAAGATCTGTTCCAGGACCTGAAATATGTACCTTATCTGTTCTGCGCATGAGATCAGCCAATGCATCCTGAGCCTTGTCCATTTTGGCGTAATCCAAATTACACACTTCGAAATAAAAGTCCTCAAATGCTTCTGTACTAATATTTGCAAGCTGAGCCATACTCGCATTGGGATAACGTAATACTACCCACTTTGTATGCTTCACGCGTTGTTCACTATGCACTGGATGGGAATACAAAGAATTATACAATTTCATATTTTCTTCTGGAACATCGGACAGGTCATTTACATTCTCACCTGCACGGATGCCGATATAGCAATCCATTTGCTTCATCCGGTTCAAGTCAATGTCAGCCCATGTCTGAAGACTCTCACGTGTTGCATATTTAAGCATGCTGCGTAGGACGGTACGATCTGTCAACTGTACAAAAGCATGACCGCCAGCTTTACCGATTTCCTCAACAACAGCTTTGATTAAATCCCTTTCATTGCCAATCATTTCTACAAGCACGTTCTCACCTGGCTGAACATCTACGGAATAACCTACAAGATTTGCCGCCAGCTTTTGAATTCTGGGATCTTTCATTGTGTACTCTTCCTTCCTCTGTCTGAAAAATAAGCATGCTGTTCTATTGTAGCACGCCCTTTATGGAGCGCAAGACCTGCTAAACAATGTAAAGATTAACGGTAACCTGTGAAATCCACTTTAGATACATAAGTTTCATTTTCAGATTTATTCATCATTTCACCGGAATAGCTTACTTTTCGATTCAAGGTAAGCCTTCTGGGAAGATTATGCTTCTTATCAACCGTTAGGTGGTAGACCGTTTCTACATTAGCCTGTTTCAGCTTTTGCTGTAGCTCATTATTTTTCTTCTGCCACAGCTTCTCCAAAGCTTCCGTCACTGCCTGATCAGCCTCTGCGTTGTTCTCTGCGGATTCAGGAACTTTAGGACGAAGGTTCTGCATTTCTTTCTCCAATTCAGCAGACAGCTGCTTCCTAGCTTCTGAAGGCGTCAATTCGATTCGCAGCACACTTGTCCCTCTGCCAGCTCCTGCCTCTTCGGTTACACTCTTCTCCATGGACTCAAGTTCCTCAAGTTGCTTTAACGGATTTAGCGCAGGTAATGGATTTCCCTCCTCCGAGGAATTTTCAGTGGTCTGAAGTTCCCATCTGCCCTCTTTTTTCTCTAACTGACTGTAATAAGGTTTCATAGCATATGCGTTACTCTTTAAGTCTTTAACGCCACCAGCAGCTGTTTTTTGGATCGTGGATTTATCTGGAAGAAGGGTGTACAGCTTTACTTTTTTATGATCCTGCACTGTGCCTCCGTAGAACAATAAGGATTCAGGAACCGTTGTTCCCCCTCGTGTCAGCATATTCGCCCCTTCAAAAACAACCTCATCACTTCCAGCCATCCCTGCCAACGCCAAACTTAAATCTTCCTTCGCAGGTTTGTCTCTTATGACGCTACAGCCGCTACATAACAGGCAATACAGTGTCAGAACTATAGGGAGGAGTCCTCCCTTAAGTAATAATAGCTTTCTCACGGACCTCAGGCCTTTCTCGGAGTATTTTACTTAAGTACAACCCACGCGTATAGGGTTCTCCCTTCCTGCAAGCCTTATACCGCAATTAGAGCCATAATAAATGCGCATATAAAAAAGAACCCCTGAGACTTACCTCACGAGTTCTTAATATTGCTATCATTTTCTTTGGTATCAAAAACAACTTGGTTCCGACCGTTATTCTTAGCTTTATACAGCGCCATATCCGCTCGATAAAATAATGACTCAACACTTACTCGATCGTCCATCCAGCTCCATTCCGCTATTCCGCAGGATACCGTTACACTAGGTTCAGTTTCTTCCATAACGCGTTTACGTATACGCTCAGCTACATAACCCGCCTGCTGCATTCCCATCAACGGTAAATAAACGGAGAGCTCCTCCCCACCCCATCTCGCGGCAATGTCCCCTTGACGGATGGAAGATTTCACAATTTCACTAACCTCTTTTAGAATCTTATCGCCTTTTTGATGACCATAGGTATCATTCACGATTTTGAACTGATCAATATCCACAACAATTAAACAGCCGCAGAAGTCCGTAGACTGTCTTTCTTTTATCTCTTCGTCCAAATAATGACGAGCATAGAGACCTGTTAGGCTATCTCTGTTCGCAAGACGTCTGACTTCAGCATGTAGCCTGGCGTTACCTACTGCTAGTCCTATATGTCCCGCCATCGCCTGCAACAGCCTGTAGTTGTCATAGGAAAAATAATGTGAATCTCGATGTGCCAGCATAATCGCACCTCGCACTTCTCCCCCCACACTAAGAGGTGTAGCAATCAGCGACTGTGAACCGGTAGCATTCATTAGTCGGGAAGTTGTCTTAGGATTATCTATGTAGTCAGACATAATCAGTGATTCACCTGTGGAATATACCTTTCCACCTAAACCTGCCCCTACTTCTAATACTTCATTCTGCAATGAGGGATGGTTGCAGGCAATAACTTCTAGGCCACCCTTTTCCTCATTCATATGTAAGATGCAACAGTAATCTGCACCAAACATTTCAAGTAGCTCTTCAAACGCAAATTGAAAAATATCGCCTAATCGCAAGCTTTGATTCAAACGCTGGGTAAGTTCGTTACTCATGCGAAGCTCACGGATCAGCTGATTGGAGCGCTCATAAAGCTTGGCATTCTCAAAAGCAGTTCCAGCCGTATCGGCTACCATTGTAAGAAACCTTAAATCAACGTCAGGGAAGATTGGATTATCCATCACCATATGGAATACCCCATAAACCCCCTGCTTACCACCTAACGGAAGCCCTATTTCTACATTTCGGTGATCTTCATCACTAGTGTTCAGTGCAACACGTCCATCCTTGAACGCCCTGGCACAGACATCATCACTGGACATGTGGAAAGGTAAGGGTTTGACCTGCGGATTAGTGCTGCGATGATCTTGTGACATATACAGGTCGAGTCTGGCTCCAGGGTACATCGCAGAGATGCTATCAATGACTTCCGAAAGTACAGCATCAACATCAATATTGTCATGCATCCGCTGGACAATCTGAAATAACAATGAACGACGATTGCTTTCACGTTCTGCATGAATATGGGTACTTGCAAGATCAGCTACAAATATATGTTCAAACTTATGATAAAAACAGGTGCGGTAATGCAGCGACATAGCTTCTGCAGTATCTCTTCCACCCATTTCATATTGTTGCGTTGGCATAGAACAGCCCAAAAATGCAAAAATTTCATTATCGACGCGAGTGAATAGCGGTATAGTAAAAAAACTCAGATCCTTACCTTCTACGGTTAACGGAATGGCAGAGATTGATCCTGAAATCAAGCTGGAAGCCGCTGCCTGTTCCCAGTGCTGCCTCCATAGTTCTTGTTGACCCAAATTATTATTTAAATATTTACCTTCAAAATTCAGTACACACCATTCCCAAGATCTGGAGAATGGGAGGACATCGAGCCCACCAAACCATTCATTGAAACTGTCTGCAATCAGATTTGCTAGATAAGGGAAGTCATGCGTTACTATTTCCGTTTCCCTAAGCCAGGCGGTGGGATCTTCGGAATCTCTACTAGCGTGTATGTTGTCCTGTAACAGCATACGGCTGTCTTTATGGACGTATGCTTTCTGCTCTGACATAACGAAGATCCCCTTTGCATCTTGATTAAGAAAACTATCTTCACTAGTAACAACTAATTAACTATATTTTACTCCCTTTCTTTGTGCATTGCATTATATTTTCATCATTTCCGGGACTTTTTTTTAGGACCAAAGAACTATCGACAAAGATTGACAAAAACTCTTTTAATAAGCGCTTGACTTTGTATACTGTATTCATATAATATTTATTGTTGAACAAGACTGTAACAAGTCTTACTTGGGCGTAACGTTGTGTCACCCTCACGCATTTCGTTACTGCCAGGGCAGCGGCTGAACTTCCCTGGCAGTGTGGAAGCCATTAATGCTAATCACGGATACGAAATGCGGCGCAAATAGGCCCTACCCTGAAATTTCAATTATAAAGGAGTCTACTATAACATGGCACGTTACACCGGACCTAAATTCAAACTCAGCCGCCGTCTGGGCATTTCCCTAAGCGGTACAGGAAAAGACTTGAAACGCCCTTTTCCACCAGGACAACACGGAGCTAACCAACGCAGAAAAGTAAGTAACTACGGAATGCAGCTTTTGGAAAAACAAAAACTGCGTCACATGTATGGTTTGGGAGAGAAGCAATTTAAAACTCTCTTCACTAAAGCACAAAAGCTTCCAGGTCTTGCAGGCGAAAACTTCATGTTCTTGCTTGAAAGCCGCTTGGACAACCTAGTTTACCGTCTTGGATTTGCTAACTCCCGTGCAGGTGCACGTCAGTTGGTATCCCACGGACACGTAACTGTTAACGGCAAAAAAGTCGACATCGCTTCTTACCGTGTAAGCTTGGGCGACGTTATCGGTCTTCGCGAAAGAAGCCAAAGCATGGCTTCCATCAAAGAAGCTCTTGCTAACCGTTCCCACCTTCCAGCTTACCTGGAATATGCTGAAGGATCTTTCGAAGGTAAATACATTCGTTTGCCAGAACGTTCCGAGCTTTCCCAGGATATCGATGAGAAACAAATCGTCGAGTTCTACAACCGTTAATATCTCGCTTATAGCGAGTATGGCCAAAGCCTCCGGATTTATCCGGAGGCTTTTTGTTATTCTAATAGGTAATGAACACTCAGACTGCATTCAAAATCGCCAATTTGTGCTATAATAATTCCGTTAAAAGGAGGAATTATCGTCGATGGTTCAAGAGAACAAGAAAAAAAACGTAAAGAAGCCTTCACCCCGCAGATCTGGGCTTAGCAGGTTCGGCTCTGTAGTTAAGTGGATGTTTATTCTTGGCATAATAGGCATTCTGTTCGTCGGTGGTGCAGCAGCAGGATATGTCACTTCCATGGTGAAAGATGAACCTGTTCGCTCCGAGGAAATGATTCAACAGCAAGTCGGACAAAATGCAATTACCGGATTCGCATACTTCCGTGATGGCGCACCGATCGGCCAGCTTCGTACAGAAGAAGATCGAAGGCTCATTCAATACAACGATATCCCCCAGATTATTATTGATGCAGTTCTCGCTATAGAGGACAATAATTTCAATGAGCATAATGGCGTGGATTTCAAAGGCACCTTACGTGCCGTCAAACAAAAGATATTAAATGAATCTGTTCAGACCGGAGGCAGTACTCTTACTCAACAGCTCGCAAGACGTGTATTTCTCAATCTGGATCGAACAGAAGATCGCAAAGCAAAAGAAATTCTACTTTCACTTAGACTAGAGCGCTTCTTGACCAAGCAAGAGATTTTAACGGCTTATCTGAACAAGGTTCCGTTCGGTAATGGCTCGAATGGCTATAACGTATTTGGGATTAAAGCTGCATCCAAAGGTATATTCGGTCTGGATGATCTAGACAAGCTGAATATTGCCCAAGCGGCGTATTTGGCCGGCCTTCCACAGCTCCCTTCCGCTTATTCAGCATTCAATGGCGTTGGAGAATTTAACGCAAAGGCGTTCAACAGAGCTATGGATCGTCAACAGCTTGTACTTCGTCGTATGCTGGAGGAGAACAAGATCACAACCTCCCAATATGATGAAGCACTCAAATTCGATATTAAAAGCTCTCTCGCTCCTCACACTAAGAAAGCCTATGCTACATATCCATACCTGATGATGGAGACGGAGCGTAAAGCAGCTGAGATTATTTTGTCACTAAATGAAGAGAAAAACAGTACAACCGATACCACTAGCTCTAGTGATAATGCCATACTTCTTGAGGAAGCAAGACAACAGTTAATGACTGGCGGTTACCGAGTCTATACCACGATTGATAAGAAAGTATACAGTGCAATGCACAGTATTTCCGAAGATAGCAGTAATTTCACCAAGGACAGCAAAACAAAAGGTATTGAACAGACGGCTGGTATATTGATCGACAACAAGACCGGAGCCATTCTCGGTATGATTGAGGGCCGCGATTTTAATATCGAGCAAATGAACTATGCAACCCAAATGGTCCGGCAACCTGGCTCAACAATGAAGCCGATTTCAGCATACTTACCTGCCTTAGATGCAGGACTGATTCAACCTGCCGGGATCTTAGATGATGCTCCAATCATTTTGAAGGATGGCGGGAAAGGCTTCCATATTCCTAAAAATGCAAACAATCGCTATCAGGGTTTAGTTACGGCTCGCTATGCACTTAATAAATCCCTCAACCTACCGGCACTTAAACTATTTAACGAAAAGGTCGGAATAGAGGATGCTTGGGCCTTTACTAAAAAGCTAGGGATCACTACACTCACTGAAGATGATTACAGAGCGCAGACTGGGGTTATAGGTGGTCTTCGATACGGTACATCCGTTGAAGAATTAACCAATGCCTATTCCGCCATTGGCAATCAGGGAGCATTTAATGATGCTTATATGATTGAGAAGATTGTGGATTCGGAAGGCAAGATCGTTTATCAGCACAAGGTTAATCCTGAACAAGTATTCTCTGAGCAGACTGCTTATCTAATGACCGATATGCTGCGTACAGTAATTACAGAAGGTACTGCAAGTACAGTAAGAAGAGATTATAAACACTTTAAAGACGTTCCGATTGTAGGTAAGACTGGCTCCACTCAGAACTACGGAGATGTCTGGTTCATGGGCTACACCCCTGATGTCACACTTGGCATGTGGGTTGGTTATAAGGAACAAATTAATACCCTTACAGGAGATACACAGAAACGACAAGCACAGACCTTATGGGCTAAAGTCCTGAATGCTGTTATTGATAAGCAGCCAGACTTGTTCGTTACAGACAAATTCGCACAACCTGAGGGAATTATCAAAAAGACAGTTTCCGCATACAGCGGTAAACTGCCAACGGCCCTAACTGACAAATTCACAACGGATCTTTTCAATGTGAAATATGTACCTAAAGAGAGCGACGACGGGATATCCAAAGCCAAATATATTACTTACAATGGCGTCAATTATATCCCGCTCGAAGGTACACCGGAGGATTTCCTAAAAGAAAAAATCGTAGTTAAACGCGATAAACCGATCCAGGAATTAGTTAAGGAGCTCTTGGCAGCTTTCCCTAAAATGAAGGAGCATAAATCGCTGGAGTATTATATGCCAGCGGATGCCAAAACAGATTTCCCTACTGAAGTCGATCCACGTGTGGACGATGGCTCTGCTCCTACTGCCCCTGGAAATGTCAGTGTCTCTTACAGCACTGGAAAAGCTGTGATCAGCTTCTCTCCAAGCGGCTCTCCAGATGTCGTCGGATACCGCTTATACCGTTCTTTAAACGGCGGGTCATTCCAGAAGCAAGCTGTAATTATGGCTGACGAGAGCAAGGTATTCTCGCCAGGAACGCCTGCAAGTGCCAATGCAACATTCTATGTCAGTGCTGTTGATGTCGCAGGTAATGAGACAGCTTCTGGCAGCGTTGCTGGAGGCACTACACCGACTCCGGAAGCAACACCAACTCCGGATCAACAACCGGAGACAACGCCTCCTACAGACTCTGAGAGTACACCAGGAGAGGATATTGAGATTCCAGGAACCATTCTTCCTACGCCTACTTCAACACCATCTGGCGAAGGTAGCAGTAACGGAAACAGTAATAGTGGCAAAGCCGGCAATACGACTGGAAACCATTAACCGGTAGTCAAGAGAATAACTTCACACAGCAAAACACCGTTCCCTTTAATTCATAAGGGAACGGTGTTTTTTTATGATCCATTCTAATCTTCTATCGTTGATAGATCACCAGTTGGGAGATGAAGCTCCCAAGCCTTTAATACGCGCCGCATGATTTTACCTGATCGTGTCTTAGGAAGTTTATCCTTAAATTCGATCTCTCTCGGTGCAGCATGCGCTGATAGTCCGGCTTTAACAAATGCCGCGATCTCCTCTTTGAGAGCAGCTGTAGGAGTATAGCCTTCTCTCAGTGAAATGAAAGCCTTAATAATTTCCCCACGCACCAGGTCTGGTTTACCAATTACACCCGCTTCCGCCACAGCTGGATGCTCTACCAATTTACTCTCCACTTCAAAAGGTCCTATACGCTCACCAGAAGAGTTGATAACGTCGTCAATCCGTCCTTGAAACCAGAAATATCCATCATCATCCATATAAGCAGAATCACCAGAAATGTACCAACCAGGAATGCGGAAATACTCCTCATACTTCGCCTTATTGTTCCAGATCGAATTCATCATGGATGGCCAAGGCGTCCGTATTGCAAGATTCCCCATTGAAAATGGTGGGAGAATATTGCCTCGATCATCTAAAATTGCTGCTTCAATGCCTGGCAACGGACGGCCCATAGAGCCTGGTTTAATATCCATTCCAGGATAATTGCAGATCAGTTGCGCTCCTGTCTCGGTCATCCACCAAGTATCATGAATGCGCTGATTGTAGAATTTATCTCCCCACCGCACCACTTCAGGATTTAATGGCTCACCAACAGACAGGACATGGCGCAGGCTGCTCAAATCAATTCCCTGAATGGAACTCTCGCCTGCACCCATCAACATACGAAATGCTGTAGGTGCACTGTACCAAACACTAACCTTATTTCGTTCAATCGTCTTATACCAATCCTGAGGACTAAAACGTCCCCCTCTCACGACATTCGTTACCCCATTTAACCAGGGTGAAAATATTCCGTAAGATGTTCCTGTCACCCAGCCCGGATCAGCTGTACACCAGTAAATATCATCCGGACGTAGATCCAGCACCACTCTACCTGTATAATAATGTTGAATCATTGCTCTTTGCACATGATAAACGCCTTTAGGTTTTCCTGTAGAACCAGATGTATAATGCATGATAAGGCCATCGTCCAGGTCAAGCCATTCCAATTCGAGCTCAGAAGATGCGTTATCCATCTCCTCAGTAAAACCTAAGTTACCTTGCTCGATATCAGTGGTGCCGCCTACTAGAAAAACATGACGCAAATTCGGAAGCTCATCTCGCTTCACACGATGAAGTAGCTCCGGTGTAGTAACCAAAGCAACCGCACCACTATCTTCCAGCCGGTCCTTAACTGCTGTCTCCATAAAGGCTTCGAACAGAGGGCCCGCTATTGCCCCAATCTTCAGAATGCCTAGTAAACTAAAATATAGTTCCGGTTGACGAGGCATAAAAATAAATACCCGATCTCCCTTACCGATACCATATTTACGCAATACATTTCCGAACCGATTCGACCGTTCCAGCAGATCGGCAAATGTATAGGATTCATCCCGCACCGCATCACTGTAGAGCAGGGCCGTTGCCGCTCCCCGTCCTTCTTGAACGTGGCGATCCACTGCTTCATGTGCCATATTAACCTTTCCAGTGTCATACCATGAGAAGTTACGTTCAACATCCTCCCACTTAAAATTGGCTACTGCCTGGGTGTAATCAGACATATTGGAGCTCTGCACACGGCCAGGCAAAATTTCGCTATGGACTTGACCCATCACTCTTGCCTCCCTCACTCGTTTGATTTAAGCTTTAAGGGTAAGACTCTTTTCTTAGATAATGATGTCAATGCACTGAATGTGAATTTTTTATGTCTGAATTAGTATAACATAGCAAACGTTTACATTCCATATTTTATCATCCGGAAGGAGCACGGCTATGGAACATCGTAAAATCCCTGTTTCCCATACGCTTTCATATAAAGGCAGGACACTAACAATAAGTGGCCCCCGATCTCCAGAGGACCTCAAAGCCCTCCACATGCATCATGATCTTGATGCCTTCCGCAAGCCGATTGAACAGCATGAAGCTCTCATAGAGATTGCCAGCCTGCCAGAAGGACGAATAATTACAGCTGTAGAGGATGGCACTATAATAGGCTATGTAACCTTTCATTATCCGGATGAAATGGAGCTTTGGTCACAGGGTGGAATGATGGATCTAATTGAGCTTGGAGCTATTGAGGTGAGTAATGATTATAGGGGAGCCGGACTAGGCCGGCTGCTGATTTCCACTGCTTTTGAGCAAGAGCAATTAGAGAATTGTATCGTCTTTACAACAGAGTATTATTGGCACTGGGATTTAAAAGGAAGTGGACTTGATGTGTGGGCTTATCGTCAAATGATGGAGCGGCTAATGAAAACTGTAAATATGGTTTGGTATGCTACAGATGATCCCGAAATCTGTTCACATCCAGCAAACTGCCTAATGGTTCGTATTGGACAAGAGGTACCTATGTCCTCACAGGAGACTTTCGACAGAGTACGCTTTAGACAGCGCTTCATGTACTAAACGAGTATTAAAGATGCTGCAGCATATATTCTAATATAGAATGTGAGCGCCCCGAGGCTTCCACCGTGAACTCCTTAAAACTCACATTTGCTGACCCGTCAGACTTATCAGACATCGAACGAATTATAACAAAGGGAGTGGCGTTCATCACACACACTTGTGCAACCGCCGCCCCTTCCATCTCCACGCACGCTCCGTCCAATTCCTCTCTTAATTTGGCTACAATCTCCGCATTAGAAATGAATTGATCACCTGAAAGTACTTTGCCGATCAAGTACTTTTGGCCTAGCTCGTTACACGCCCTCTCAGCAAGGCGTACCAATGAAGAGTCTGCCTGAAAGACAGAATGATCCTGATAAGGGATTTCACCTTTTGAAAAGCCAAGTGCTGTAGCATCCATATCATGCTGAACACAAGTAGATGATATAACAATATCTCCAATATTCAACTCAGGGTGCACAGCACCAGCAACCCCAGTAAACAACACATGAGTCACACCAAAAGAATCAATTAGAATTTGTGTCGTAACTGCCGCATTCACTTTACCTACCCCAGATTTACACAGCACTATAGACTTTCCAAATATATTTCCTATGTAATAATGAATGCCTGCCTTGACCTTCGTCTCCTGATTTTCCATCCTTTCTAGTAATAGCTTAATCTCTTCATCCATCGCACCAATTAATCCGATTATTTCAGGCAAAGATAACGCCTCCTCCGCTGATTTACTCTGTAAAAAACATAAAAAGCTCCAAAAGGAGCTTTTTACGGAAATACTGTTTAGTTCTTAAATTACTTATTCAGATGATTAACAGACAGGCGGAGAATCGTTTCATGAGGCAGGATAACCCGCGGATTCTCAACCGTCTCTTTCTTCATGAGTTTCGTCAAAAGTCTCATTGCTACCGCACCTAGGTCATACATAGGCTGGGCTACTGTCGTCAACAATGGACGAACCATCGAAGCCATACGGATGTTGTCCACACTAATAATGGAGAAGTCATCCGGTACTTTCAGACCTTCATCTTGAATACTGTGAATTGCACCAATAGCCATCTCGTCGGTTGCGGCAAAAATAGCGGTTGGCTTCTTCTTGAGTCCAAGGAAATACTTCATGGCTTCGACACCAGATTCATAGCGGTAGTTACCGATACGAACTAAATCCTCTTGGTATTCGATTCCAGCCTGTTCAAGGGCTTTCTTATAACCATGGAAACGCGCATATCCATTCGCAGGATCCTGCAGTGTACCACTGATCATTGCGATTTCACGGTGACCGTGACGGATCAATGTATTCACTGCATCAAAAGCAGCGGTTTCATGATCGATGTCAACGGAAGGATAAGTCCCCTTCTCATCCCGTGTAGCACATAGGACAATCGGAACTGCAGAAGTCTGGAAAGCTTGAATATGTTCATCAGTTACCGTACCACCCATGAAGAGCAGACCATCGACCTGTTTCTCCAAAAGGGTATTGATGACACGGATTTCCTTTTCTTTACGCTTATCCGCGTTACACAATATAATATTGTAATGATACATATTCGCGATATCTTCAATCCCGCGTGCAATTTCTGCAAAAATCGAGTTTGAAATATCAGGGATGACAACCCCAACGGTTGTCGTTTTCTTACTGGCAAGTCCTCTCGCCACGGCATTGGGACGATATCCCAAACGCTCAATCGCTTCAAAAACTTTCTTCCGGGTCTGCGGTTTCACGTTAGGGTTATTGTTCACAACCCGTGATACCGTAGCCATAGATACGCCTGCTTCTCGAGCTACATCGTAAATGGTTACCGTCAAATTACTCTCTCCATTGCGATAAATTTTATCGTTCGACTAATTAAAAATATGATACGACACTTTGTACAATTGTGCAATGATAACGCTTCATTTTCCTTTCAAAATTTCTTTCAAGGATGAAGACGTAACCCCTAATTACAATTTTTGACTAGTGTAGGTCTCCCTATTCACGAGCACAATAATGTAACTTCTATCTATCGTAACAAAAAGTGAGTGAAAAATCCAACATTCCGTGAAAGTTTTTCATTATTTTCACAGAATGTTTTAATAATTTGCGTTTTTAGTCGTTTGCAACGTTAATTGAGACAGCCTTCGACTAGTTTCTTCCATCCAATTCTGGTCTTCGAGCCCCTCAGCTAGTCGGTATAGATCAAGTAACATATCCACTCTAGCCTGAATTGTCTCTCGGATAGCCAACTCTAATTCTTGAAATCCGCCGACAATAACCTCTGTCAAAGATTCTTTTAGGACACTAGCTAATTCATTTCTTTGAGTAAACGAAAAATCTTGTCTTGGCAAATCCGCATTCAGTTCTTTCACTAGCTTTCCTAGATCTGCTTTAATTAACGACAAGGGCTCATAACTAGTACATTTCGGACAAGTATAGACAGGGACATTTGTAATCTTCACCTTCGTATTAAAAATCAATGAATGCATATGTAAGTTCATGAGGCCACCACAGCTGCACAACTTCTCCATTAAGTTATCTGTATACATCTTCTACACCTCTTGCAAGAAATGAATTAAGTACAAAGTATGACTTTTCAATTTCTATATTCGACCTCTCTCGATTAAAACCCTCCTTAATTGCATATAATGATTAAATTGGCAATTCATCTATAATTTACAACACTCCAGATGACTTCGTATTTTAAATTTGATAGAATATGAAGGATCATGTGATGCGAAAGGAGCTTTACAAAATGAGACTAGCTGGAAAAAAGGTCATAGCACTCGTAGACGATGAATTTGAAGATTTGGAGCTCTGGTATCCCGTGTACCGAGTAAGAGAAGAAGGCGCTGAGGTTCACTTGGCAGGTTTGGAAAAAGATAAAACATATATCGGCAAATATGGTGTGCCTGCAAAAGCAGAGTACTCCTGGGACGATCTTAATGCCGCAGATTATGACGGGATTTTAGTTCCTGGCGGCTGGGCCCCTGATAAAATCCGCAGATACAGTGCCGTACTAAAGCTTGTGCAGGATTTCAATGCAGCTAAGAAACCTATTGGGCAAATCTGCCACGCAGGTTGGGTATTAATTTCTGCTAAAATTCTCGAAGGTGTAACCGTCACCTCTACACCTGGCATCCGTGATGACATGGAGAATGCCGGAGCGATATGGAAGGATGAAGCTGTGGTTACGGATGGACATATTATTTCTGCTCGCCGCCCGCCAGATCTGCCGCCTTATGGTAAAGCTTTTTGCGATGCGTTAGCTGGGGAATAAAATACGGAAGATTTATACTCTAACAATTAAACAAGCCCTGTTTCTCACTAAACGTGAAGAACAGGGCTTTAGATTTAATTCGCTCGACATCCGAGTTACTTACTTCATTCGTATGGACGCTTTCTCCTTGATTACGTTTGGATAAGAATTAAACCAGAAAGTCAACGGTTGGGGTAACTTCTCCTTACCTACATTGAAGAAATAGGTTATTGTAGTTCCCTTACTACTTTCATTAAACTCTCTATACCCTGAGTAATCATTTTTGATAGTTTCCATCATATGCCCGCTTCCAGAGCTATCTTCAAAATAATCGCTCAATCCAAAACCTCTATCATTAAGCGAGTCCTCCTCTTCTTTAGGAATAAAGTAATCTAACACCAAAATTCCCTGCTCTTCGTTCTCCATTCGTTTGGAAATCGTCAGATTGTTATCGGGTACCTTCAGAATCTGCTGTGTTTCGGTATTAATCACAAGCTCCAGCTTAGATAGATCTAGAGCAGAAATCCCTTCAATTTCAAACTTAATCGGATCATCAGGTCTCATATTATCATTATGATAAATATTCGATCCACTTACCCACATTAACTCCTCTTGTTGCTCTCCTTTTCCGATGACAAGTTTAGGTGAAAGCATATTAAATATCCTCATTGTATTCTTTTGGTCATATCTTTCCCGCATATAAATACCCGTAGGTCCAATATAGATATTCTCCATGTTAATTTGCTGTCCGGCGATGGACAGATTATCCTTTAGATCAACTCTTTTTCCTTGAATATAAACCTTGTTGGTATCCATTGGAATCTGAATGTTTAAAGATTTAAGCTCACCGCTTGATAAAGCTGGATCATCAGGTGCGGGAAGCAACCTTAGAGAAATATTCAACGGGTCTTCCAACTCATCCTGATATTCATCCCATACGATTTGCTCGTACATACGAGTTGTCCCAGGAGATCCAACCTCTTGTGCGTTAATAGTGCTAAACCCGCTGTATCCTGTGCGATAAATATTACTTTCAGGAGTCTTTTTCAAGGATAGTCCAAACAGTTGCATTTTCCGATCTGTATTGTTTTCAATTGTATACAGAACCGCAATTCCTCTTCGATCGGCCATAATTCCGTTAACCGTCCACTTTATTCCGTCCACCTCAGCTGAAGAAATATTTACTTCCTTCATTATTCCCGCATCAAGTGCTGATGTTATAGTCAGATTATTAGCGATAATGGGTCTAAATACCTCAAGCTTCCCCCAGCTTTTTGGTGGTAACTGCGCACGAACAGGATTGGCCATCTGATGTACCCATGGGACAATAATCAATAAGGCAATAGTTAAGACCGCCAACGCAACAACAGCGTATCTTTTTCTAAAAGACCACCTTTTACGGTTACCTTGTAACATCCCCTTACGGATCGCCATGTCCAGTTTAACTTCCGGGATTTCCTCAGCCTCAATATTGATTTTCTGAAAATAATCGTTCAGCAGCTGTTCTTCAGACTCAGCCATAAAATAGCTCCCCCTTCCGTTTCATTCTTTCACGTAACTGTTTCAATCCCTTATTCAGCCAAGTCTTCACGGTACCCTCCGGTTTATCGAGTACCTCTGCTATTTCTGAAAGAGTCATATCCTTGTAATATTTGAGTATAAGCACCTGCCGATACTTCGGCTTAACCCCATCCAGCGCTTGTTCCATATCCAACCTGCGGTCACTCTTCATCTCCATAACCCCTACATCACTTCGAGCAACTTCTGTGACAGCGTTCCTATTTCTGCGCTTCAACTCATCATTACAGCAATTGATCAGAATACGAGTTAACCAAGGAGCAAACTTCTCGGAGTCCTTTAAGCTTTTACGTTTAATCCATGCGCGGCAGGTTGCCTCCTGCAAAACTTCTAAAGAATCCGCTTCGTTTCGCAAATAGCTGTAAGCAATGCTGTATAGCTTTTTTTTCTGTTCAGCTACCAGCTCGTAGAATGTATCTTCTTCCGTAGCAACTATTTCCATTTCGTCTTTAATAATGTGTTCCATGCTTGTTTTGTCCTCCCCCCTTGCTTTCACGCATAAATCATTCCTGTACAACATGCTCTATGTATAGACTGCGCCGAAGCGCAAACGGTTTTGTTTTTTTATAACAATCTAGTACAAAAGAAAAAGGCCCGGCAAGAATGCCGAACCTTGAGTGTGGACTTGATGATGTAGCGCTTGATAACCTATGAAGAAGCTTTCTCCTTTGTTTCCACGCTCGTTCCAAGTGTAATACCGCTTTTTTGAGCATAAGCACTTAGGATTTCTTCCGTCTCCGAGCTTGTACGATGATGGAAGCAAGCTTTGGCAACCCTTGTAGCGTCTATAGCCAGTGTATTCAGAGTACGGTGTTTAACCTTAAGCAGTGCCTGCGGCGACATGCTAAGATCACTAATCCCTAGCTCCAGCCAAAGTGGCAAAGAACGTTCATCTGCTGCCATTTCACCACATACACTTATATCTATTTTTGCATTACGCGCTGCTTCTACAGTCATACGGATCATTCGCAGAACCGCTGGATGATATGGATGATACATATGCGCAATTTGTTCATTCATACGGTCTACGGCTAGTACATATTGCACCAAATCGTTCGTACCAATACTGAAAAAATCTACTTCCTCAGCCAGTAAATCCGCAATCATAACCGCAGCTGGAACTTCAATCATAATACCTACTGGAATATTCCGATTAAAAGGTATGCCCCGAAGCTCCAGTTCAGCCTTCACTTCTTCCAATACAGCTTTTGCCGCTTGTACTTCTTCTACGGAAGATATCATAGGGAACATTAGCTTTACATTCCCATACGCACTCGCCCGCAAAATGGCGGTTAGCTGAGTTTTGAACATATCTTGTCGATTCAAGCTGATTCGAATGGCACGATAGCCAAGGAACGGATTCTGCTCTTCTGGCAGCTGGAAGTAATCCAGATGCTTGTCCCCGCCTATATCCAGCGAACGGATCACAACCATATTGCTGCCTACCTTCTCGACAACCTGTTTATACACTTCGAATTGTTCATCCTCCGTTGGAAAAGAGCTGCGATCCATATAAAGAAACTCTGTACGGAATAGACCTACACCCTCGGCTCCATACTTGAGCGCTAAATTAAGTTCTTTGACGGAGCTGATATTACCGGCCAATCGCAGGTTAACGCCATCTTTAGTGACGGCATCGACTGTAGCAAGCAATTCCAGTTGTTCTTTCTTTTTATGCTGCTTATTCCGAAGTGTAACATATTCATTGATCGTTACCTCATCAGGATGAATTTGCACTGATCCGGTGTCTCCGTCTATCACGAGCATGTCTCCGGTCTGAATTGGGTTAGACAAATTATTCTCCAAGCCTGCTACGAGCGGAATGCCCAGCGCACGAGCCATAATGGAGGAATGTGAGGTTTTACCGCCCATCATAGTAACAATACCTAGAACATAAGTTGGGTTCAAGTGAGCTAACTGGGAAGGAGACAACTCCTTCGCGACGAGAATATATGGCTGTGTATCCGATGGCAGCGTGACTTCAGGAGCACCTAAAAGATGCTTTAACAGACGGTTACCGACATCCTTGATATCAACCGCCCGCTCCTTCATGTATTCATCATCCAGCAGATCAAACATCGCTACAAAATGATCAATCGCTTCCTTAACAGCTACTTCCGCCGCCTTATACTGGCGTTCAATAATCCCCCGGATTTCACTCATAAACACCGGATCATCCAAAATCGCCAGATGAGCATCAAAAATGCTGGATTCCTCTGGACCGACTACTTCTCTGAATTCTTTTTTGATGAATTCAATCTCGTCCTTAGAGGTACGGATACCTTCGTATAAACGCTCAAACTCCTTAGCTAGATCCACTGGGTTCACTTGTGTGTCTGGTAAGCTCCACTCCCAGTTCGGTAAGACAAAGGCCTTCCCGATAGCTACACCTGCTGCTGCGCCTATGCCTTGTATCATCCTTCTATCCCTCCAACGTTACTTTCATGTAAGACTACGGACATTACTGAAGATTGCCCCTTTTTAACATTTTTAAATGGAGCATAGCTCCATGATTTTACTCGATCAGGATTCGTAATCACCATTGGTGTAGCCAGTGAAGCTGCATGCTCACGCAAATAAGCGAGGTCGAATTTAACAAGCAATTGACCTGGTTCCACACTGTCGCCTTCTTTTACAACCGCCTCAAATGGCCCTTTAAGCTGCGAAGTGTCGATCCCTATATGCATAAGTACCTCCAGCCCTTCCGGTGTAGCAATACCAACGGCATGCATTGTAGGGTAGACGTGCATAACTTTCCCGAATACAGGTGATGTAAGCTCCCCTTTTTCCGGCAAAAATGCAACTCCATCACCCACTAGCTTCGCTGCAAAGATGTGATCCGGTACTTCCTCAATGGGCATCATTCTACCCTGCATCGGAGAACTGAACAACACCTGCGGCAAATCACGAAGCATTAGCTTATTAATCTCCTCGCGGATAAGCTCTGAATACGTACCAAATACTACCTGAACATTCCCGCCACCGAGCTTGATAATCCCAGCAGAGCCAAGACCTTTTAGCGCCCCCGTATCTATATATCGATCATTATGGACGGTTAGCCTCAAACGAGTGATACAGGATTGTACTTGTACGATATTCTCCTTGCCACCAAGCGCCTCCAAGATCAGTGGTGCCTGATATGGGATATTGCCTGCCCAATCACCAAGTTCGGAACCTTCTTCACGCCCTGGTGTCGGGATCTGAAAACGGCGAATCGCCCAGCGGAATAAATTATAATATACAATTCCATAACCAATACCGATCGGAATCAAAAGCCAAGCCCTCTGCGACAGATGCATATTCAAAAAGAAGTCAATCGCTCCTGCCGAATAAGAGAACCCGTGATGAATTCCCAGCATATAGGTCAGTACCATAGCAAGACCAGACATTACAGTATGTATCGCGAATAAATACGGAGAAGCAAACAAAAACGCGAATTCAATCTGCTCTGAAACCCCGGTCAGAAAACAAACCAAAGCCGCTCGCATGAAAGTCTTTTTAATTTTAGGCTTCAAGTCCTCGCGCGCTTCCTGAATAATTGCAAAAGCAATGGCTGGCAGTGCGAACATCATTATCGGAAACAAACCCGCCATAAAAATGCCCGCCGTAGGATCGCCTGCAAAAAAACGTGGCAAATCCCCCTGAACGACAGTGCTACCATCAGGAGTTGTAAAGTTTCCAAACTGAAACCAAAACACATTGTTGAGAATATGGTGAAGACCGAAGGCTGTTAGTACTCTATATAGCACTCCATAAATAAAAACGCCAAATCCGCCTGTCTGCAAAATTCCTTGAAAAAGATCATCCACTCCTCTTTGCAGCAGTGGAGAGATCCCTAACATCACCCATGCAAAGCCAGCCGAAAACAATCCCATGAACAGCAAAACAAAACGCGACCCTCCAAAGAACTGTATCGCCTCTGGAAGCTTGATATTTTTGAACCGGTTTTGAGCGATACCGGCAACTATACCCAGCAAAATTCCGATAAGTGTTGCAGGTTGTACAAGCCCGTCTCCCATATGGGTAACAATCCGGTCGTAAGTGAACATTCCAGCCAATGCGGCAAGACCCGCCGTTCCAGCTTGATTGGATAATCCCCATGCTACACCCACAGCGAATAAATAAGGCATAAAATAAAAGATTCCCTGCCCAGCGTATGTAGCCACTTCGGATACCGAAGAAAGTCCCCATGCAGACCAAGGTAAGCTGCCCAAACTAAGCAAAATGGCTGCCGCCGGCAGTACCATGGTAGGAAGCATTATGGCTCTGCCCAATTGCTGCAATGATCCGAGCCAATTCAAGGCTACCCTCTCCTTTCTTTCTATATTGAATGGTAAGCGCTGCGGGGGTTTTTGTCAAAATAAACTGAAGGAAAAGTTCAGGGTATATTTAAAACAAATACACACTCACTCCTCAATAAAATCACCTAGAAACACCATTCTCTGGGCTCGGGATTCCAAAGCACTAAAGCAAACAATGCTAAAGTTGGTTAAAACCGATAAAAAGTTGCTCTAAATGAATGTGCGTCTCTAATAATGCTTCAAGTGTATAGTTATATTTATTGAATGAAGTTTTGCGGTTCAGCCCCTTAATTATGGAGTCATTC
>NZ_NFVA01000118.1 GCF_002264395.1 Paenibacillus sp. VTT E-133291 | reverse complement strand
ACGAGCCGAATGTATGCGAAAAACCGAATATAATGTGCCGCCGTAACGTAAACGAGCGAGCACCGTTATTCTCCCCAAATTACCCGGGAATGGGCTTGTTATTAGGAATAAGTGCACTATGGTTCGTTAAGCGGAACCTCACTACGAAGGTATGGATACTAGTATGAATAAGGATCATTCATTGCCGAACTTCTTATGTTATATGACAGCTTCCTCTGGCTCTAAAATTTTTGGAATGGTTACCGTAAATGTAGTGCCTTGCTCAGGAACACTTTCTACAGTGATCGCTCCGCCATGATTATGTACAATATTCTGCGTGATCATAAAGCCAAGACCTGTTCCTGTTTCTTTTGTCGTGTAAAATGGTTTACCAAGTGCTTTAATCTGTTCCTCTGTCATCCCGCAACCTTCATCTTGCACGCTGATTCGGGCTTCACTTTCATTTGTAAGCACATGAATATATATATTTCCTCCACTATTCATTGCTTCCATCGCATTTTTAAGTAAATTAATAAATACCTGTTTCAGCTGATAAGCCTCACCATGGATCCAAATGGAGTGATCTGTACAGACAGGGAGGATCTGAAGGTTTTTCAGTGCAGCTTGTCCATTCATTAGTGTGGTGACTTGTTCTAGTAAAGATAATAAATCCACAGGTTTACTGATATGAGTCGTTTGTGGCTTGGATAAGACCAGCAGCTCGTTGACGATAAATTCGATACGTTTCAATTCTGATTCGATGATGAAAAAATATTTATCGTTCATGCGCTCGGAAGAGCGAAGCAGCTTCATAAAGCCGTTAATGGCGGTAAGGGGATTTCTGATTTCATGCGCGATTCCAGCTGCTAATTGCCCTGCGGTAGATAATTTCTCGGATTGGATTAGCCTTTCTTCTTCCAACATTTGCTGAGAGACATCTTTAAATATTCCGATAAATGCCATGCTTCCATTGAAGATAATCGGTAGTGTGAATCCATCCACAAATTTCTGCTGACCATTTAAGCAATTAATTAAGTAGCAAACAGAGCCAATCGTGTCACCACTGTAATATCTTTCCCTTCGTTCTTGAAGGATTCCATGATTGGTAAGGTCTACAATATTAGTAGTGGATGTACCCACTAATTGATTCAGGCTCTCCGCATGGATTAACTGTAAGCCCGCTGAATTCACATACTGAATAATTCCTTTTACTGTAACAACAACGGTCAGAGGTAATCCCTCCAGGAGTTGCAGGAATGATTTATCTTTTTCTAATAGACTGCACTCCGCTTCTTGCAGCTGAGTTTCTATTTGCCTGATCAAGGTCTTGTTCTCAAATTGAGTGAAATAATATAGGGGTGCACCATTAGCATCCGAAACGATAGATATGGAGATCTCTATGGATAACTGCTGTCCGGTTGGCAAGTAGTAGGCCTGTTGGAATCGATGCGGATGGATGTTCATAGAGGAAAGAGACTTTCCAAGCTCAGCAATGTCATGGATCTGACTTAGAAGAGTTCGGACAGATGGTGAAGGTGTTATTAACTCGTTATGATCGCACCCCAACAGGTTACTTAGGGCTGAATTCCATTTTAGGAACGTTCCATCTAACGAAACTAGAGCCATTCCAATTACAGCATGAGTAAAAGCAAAATCAAAATTTTGGAATTCAATGGGCCGCACTACTGTTCACCTCTCATATTGTTTCCACTATCTGTAATAGTCATAGTATAAAACATATATTCTAGTAAAATATATAAATTTTTATGTAAACAAGAATCGTTTGAAATAGCTATGTGTTGTTAAGAAAATAAGGGTGCAGGAGTCAAACGACTTCAGGTAGAATGTAGGGATATGTTGTATTTTTAGAAAGTGGAGGGGTTGTACCGTGCAATCAATCGTTGGTGAAATCCGAGATATTAATCGTTATCCAGTCAAGTCATTTGCAGGTGAACGATTGGAAACCTGTGTGATAGAACCGTATGGAATGTTAGGGGATCGCTTCTGTGCCTTTTATGATGAGTCAAAAGAGGGCTGGTGGCGGTATTTTACGGCTAGAAATAATCCTAAAATGCTTACCTACCAAGCGCAATTTATCAATGGAGAAATTCATGTAAGGGCTTCGGATGGACGAACCTTTGGGTGGGATGAGCATTTATTGGAAGAAATCCAAAACCAAACTAAAACGCGAATTTCCATGTCTAGTATAAAAGCTTCACATCCACAGCCAGAGCACCCGCAACTGTTATCGGTGGATGGTGCCAGCATATTGCTCATTACGGATGCTAGTTTGAAGAAGCTAGAGGCTGCGTGGGGACATTCCTTAGATCAGCGCCGGTTTCGTGGGAACTTTGTTATAGCTCTAAGCGATGAATCTCTTTTCGAAGGGGATTGGATCGGGCGGCAGCTCTCCATAGGAGATGTTCAGCTACAGGTAGATAGTTTTTGTGAGCGATGTATGGTTATCACGATGGACCCGGATAGTCAGGAAAGAGACCCTAAATTATTGAAAAAACTAAACCAAGAGTTTGAACTACACTTCGGAGTTTACGCTTCTGTAGTTAAGACAGGGGAAATCAGAATCGGAGACAAAGTAGAATTAATGGAATAGATAAAGATATAAACGTTCCTTTACATTCCCATGTGGATAATTTACCCTTTAAAGGAATGGAAAATTCATAGCGGGAGGGAATGTATGAAGAAGAAAATAATATCCCTGTTGATGGTATCTTTACTTTTAGTAGTTTATCTTCCTACGAATGCATTAGCAGCAGATAGTAGCAAAACGCAAACATATGTGAACACTCAGAAGGTCGCGGCAGAGAAGGCAGCATTCTTAACGGAAAAGATAGGGACGACAAGTCTCCAATATGCTCTTATCGATGGCGATAATATCGTTATGAGCGGCACAGCTGGATACAGCCATGTGGAGAGCAAGACAGCACCAAGCACTACAACGATGTATGGAATTGGCTCGACGAGTAAAATGTATACGACCGCTTCTATTATGAAGCTCGTTGATCAAGGAAAGGTAGATTTGGATGCACCTGTCGTATCGTATCTGAATCATTTTACGATGGAAGATTCACGTTATAAGCAAATCACCGTACGAATGCTGCTGAATCATTCATCAGGTCTAGGGGGTTCGAACTTATCAAACTCTTTCTTATTCAATGATTCTGATTCTATCGCCAAAGATAACTTGCTAGCGACTTTGACAACTGAGCGTCTAAAGGCAGATCCAGGAGCCTACTCAGTATATTGTAATGATGGATTTACGCTGGCGGAGTTGATTGTTGAGAAAGTCAGTGGAATGGACTTCACCACATTCATCCATCAGAATTTTACAGGTCCTTTAGGGCTTGGGCATACGAAAACGCCAGTAGATTCTGTGGATTCTAGACAGCTGGCAAGTGTATATAATGCTACCTACCCTGCCGCCTTACCCCAAGAGACGATTAACGTGATTGGAACAGGGGGCATCTATTCTACGGCTGAAGATTTGGTGCGTTTTGCAACTATTTTCACTGGAGGATCGAAGGGGATTCTGTCAGAAAAATCAATAAAAGCGATGGAGCAAGAGGAGTACAAGCGTGGAATGTGGCCGAAAGGAAAAGATAATTCGTTTGCGTACGGATTGGGCTGGGACAGTGTGAATTTATATCCATTCAATCAGTACGAGATCAAAGCTCTGACAAAGGGAGGGGATACAACTCTGTATCATACTTCACTTGTCATATTGCCTGATCAGCAGATGGCAGCAGCTGTGGTATCTTCTGGTGGGGATAGCTCAACTGATCAGATGCTTGCTAACGAAATATTGCTCAGTGCGCTACAAGAAAAGGGTGTTATCAAGGAACTAAAACCTACACCTACATTTAAAGCTTCGAACAAAGAGGCTATGCCGCAGGAATTGCTGGATTATGCTGGTGTCTATGCTGATTCTACACAACTGATGAAGATAGAGATTACAAAAGCTGGGGATTTGAGTATATCTTCGATTATGGCACCTACATTTCCAGCTCAGAAATTTTCGTATAATACAAACGGTGAATTCTTAGATGCAGCGGGTGCTAATAAAGTTAGCTTTGTGAAGGAAAGCAATGGTCGCATCTACCTTTGGATTCAAGGGTACGGGGTCATTCCAGGGCTTGGTGAGACTGCTCTTTCTCAATATGCAGCTGAAAAGCTAGAGGCGAATGCTTTATCCAATGAGGTCTTGTCAGCTTGGCAGCATCGTCAAGGGAAATTGTATTTTGATGTCAGCGAGAAGTATAGCTCACAATTTTACATGAGTATGCCAGTAGCTGGAATTGCTATGTTCCCTGATGCACCGGGCTATATGGGCTCGAATAAAATAACCGGGCCGAATAAAGCTGAAATGACCGTGCAAATTCCAACTTTAGGTGGGCGCGATCTTGCGGATATTGTTTTTGAAAATAAAGAGGGTGTGGAGTATCTCAAGGTTGGAAACCAATTATTTATTACACAGGATGCGATTAAACCTATCTATGCCGGCCCGCAATCATTGGTAACCATTCAAGCAGATGGATATGCAAGATGGTATGAAATACCTGAGACAGCATCAGGCAAGTTGATGACAGTAGGGCTACCACCTAAAGGTTCCTTTGCTGTTTATGATGCGAATGGTGTGTGTGTAAATTTCTCTACTGTCAGTGGTCTTACGCAAGTTAAACTTCCGAGTAACGGGAAAATTGTATTTGTAAGCGATGTGGGTGCGAAGTTTGAATTGACAATCAAGTAGTAATAAACCATTCAATTCTATTTTATAAAAAAATCCTGTTATCCAGATCATTGATCTGGGTAACAGGATTTTTATTAGAAAATTCTATATTCCTCTATTTAAAATTCTTAGAAAACTCTTTTATTTTATCTACAAAAATCCCTTTGAGCTGATCAGTACCTTCTTTGGGAGCCTTAGCCCATCTTCTTATTTAGTAGCTCATCTTTATTTTTTTTGATAAAATCACGAATCGCTTTATATATCTTCTCGTCTCTTACTCCAGCACCTAAAATAATGCTATCAAATGCCTCAAGACTTGGCTTCTCTATTTCAATATTACAGATCTTACTCTGAGGGAGCTCGTCGGATAATACCTTTGCGCATTGCTCTGTTGCCCCTGATTTTGTAGCGTATAGAATAAGTACTGCCATTGTGGTCCCTCTTTTCAGTTTAAATTGTTCAGGTTTCAAACCACCCTCGTAAATTGAATATCTTGATAATCAAGATATTATCCATACTATCGAAAATGCAGATCTTTTGTCAAGTTAGCAACAAGTTCTCATGCGTTAATCAAACACCCTTATTATGGTATCATAGGAATAATTACGCTATCACGAACTACATCTTTTAAGAATCAAACGATAAAGAGGGGAGTGGAGATAAGTTGAGTATCATCGTAATGCTAGTCATCTATTTTTTGCTTGGAGTATTCGTGATTAAATTAGGCATCGATAACTCTAGAAGTACACAAATTTCAAAAGAAATATTAAATGAGTTAAGAGAAATCAAAGAATTAATGATAAGAAATAAATATGAATAAATTCTTAGGATGGGGGCAACAGGAATGATCATTCCATTTTTAATATTAATCCTTGCCTTTTCTGGTTATTTTCTTAGAATATGGATTGTTGGTCCGGATAAAGAAAAACTTTCTGACGACGGCAATGAGCTAAATATAAAAGGCAAATTAATAATCGGACTTATTGGATTAATTTCAGTAATTGTAATAATGATAGCTGATGGTGTACAGGGGACGGGAATGAAGTGGTTTTGGATTGTATTTATAATTATTGCCCTAGGATTTCAGTCATTTATTGATTGGAAATTTTTAAAGCATACGAAACAACATATCGTTTCACTGATTTTAGTAGTCGAAGGTGTGGTGTTAGTTTATTTCCTTTTCTAATCGTTTGAACCATAAAGCCTAACCTCCTGCCAACGTGCACAAGGGATTAGGCTTTTTTGCTTATTGTAGATAAACGATCCTTTTGATTTATTGATCACTTTTTCACATAAGAGGAGGGTTATAATCTACCCTAGTTTTAGTTATTATTCGCCTATCCGAATTCATTAATGGAGCTTTATACTTTTAACGCGTGGGTATGGGCTGGTATTTGCGGAGATTCTGCTTGTCTGTGCGGAAGTGTGGGGAATCAGCACCTCGACTAGCCGCGTGATTATGGGAGATCATTTTGCAACGGATGTATTATTTGGAGCATTTATTACAATTACTGGCATGCTGCTGTTCTGTAGGCTCTTTAAGGTTGATCTGTATCCTAATAGTTAGCCTAACGCTATCGCTCTGTTAAAAGATAAAAATGCCCCCTATTTCCGTTAAAATACGGACAGTGTAAAAGAATCAGCTTCAGTACAATGCAATTAAGAAAGCGCTAATAAAATGCGACGCGGGGGGATAGCAGTATGAATGAAAATCAAATGCCATGGAGAGAGCGAATTAGTTATGGGCTAGGGGATACTGCGTCAAATCTGATATTCCAGATGACAACACTTTACCTCATGTACTTCTATACGGATGTGTTTGGTCTGAACCCAGGTGCGGTAGCGGTGGTATTTCTTGTTGCACGGGTAATCGACGCGATTGTCGAGCCGTTCATTGGTGTCATGATTGACCGTACGCAAACAAAGTGGGGGAAATGCAGACCCTATTTTCTTTGGCTTGCTGTTCCTTTCAGCTTGACTGCAGTACTTATGTTTTTGACGCCGGATTTTGGTGATACGGGTAAACTTGTATACGCATACATTTCGTATACCGTGCTTGGTATTATGTATTCTGGTATTAATCTACCACTGTCTGCAATCCTGCCAAGTCTGACTAGTAATTCTAATGAACGTACAGTGATCAATACGGTTCGTATGATATTCGCCGTGATTGGAGTTGTTACAGTTAGTGCTGGAACGATGCCGCTTGTGAAAGCTTTTGGTGGCGGCGATCAAGCAAAGGGGTTTCTGGTCACCATGATCCTGTTCTCAAGCATTGCACTGCTGCTGTTTCTAAACATGTTTGCGAACACTAAAGAACGCGTAAAAGCCATTGATGAAAAACCGCTTCCGATGCGAGAAGGTGTTAAAGCGCTCAAAGGCAATGTACCTTGGTTGATCATGCTTCTGATGAGCTTGTTCCTGTGGATCACAACATCGATACAAGGACAGACCAGCATTTATTACATGACTTATTATATGAAAAAGCCTGAACTCATTCCTATCGTAAATTCGATGCAATTGTTGATGATATTTTCAATGGTGATCGCTCCTTTTGTAGTAAAGAAAATTGGGAAAAGGAACACCATTATTATGGGATCAGTGGTTTCTATCCTTGGCTACCTTATTGCAATTACTGGGGGGAACTCCCTTTCTGTTCCGGTGCTGTTGGCAGGGCTTCTTATAAGCGGGCTTGGCATGGGAGTTGGAGCAGGTCTGATTTTTGCAATGATGGCCGACACGGTTGATTATGGGGAGTGGAAATCAGGTGTTCGGGCACAAGGCCTACTTTATTCAGCTGCTAGTTTTGGGGTTAAGGTGGGGATGGGACTCGGTGGAGCACTTGGTGGAGTGATATTATCGATGGGTGGTTATGTAGCTAACTCCACGGCGCAGCCAGAATCAGCATTAGCTGCGATTTCATTTAACTATTTGTGGGCACCGATTATTGGCCAAATTATTATGATTACTTTGCTGTTGTTCTATCGTCTTGACAAGGATCAACCCGTTATGATGCGTGAGCTCGAGGAACGTCGCAATTCTTCTATCGCGAATGGCTGCTTAAACATATGAATTCCAATAAATAAATCGGAGAGAGTGAGGTTGGAGAAATGATTGATTTGAAGGCAAAGCCTTTTCATCTAGATGATGAAGGGATTAAATGGGTAGAACAAACCTTAGCCTCTCTGGATTTGGCAGGCAAGGTCGGGCAGTTATTTTGCCCGATCGGTTTCACCGATGATAAGGTGCAGCTGGCACTTTTGACACAAGGGATTAAGATTGGAGGGATTATGTTCCGTCCCGGTCCCGGCAAGATGGTGCAAGAAACACATCGCTACTTGCAGGATACATCAGATATTCCTCTTCTAATTGCTGCTAATCTTGAAGCAGGAGGTAATGGTTCTGCGGCAGAGGGTACTTTCTTCGGTAAGCAGCTGCAAGTGGCGGCAACGGATAACACCGAAATGGCTCGTAAACTTGGCATCATTGCCGCGCGGGAGGGTGGTGCTGTAGGCTGTAACTGGGCATTCGCACCCATTCTCGATATCGACTATAATTTTCGTAACCCGATAACCAACGTTAGAACATTTGGTTCTGATCCGCAGAGAGTAGCTCGCATGAGCAAGGCATATACCGAAGCGATTCAAGAACATGGCATGGCGGTATCTATTAAACACTTCCCTGGAGATGGCGTTGACGAAAGGGACCAGCATTTGTTGACCTCTATTAACTCACTTTCAGTGGAAGAGTGGGATGCTACCTTTGGGAAGGTATATACGGATTGTATAGAAGCTGGCGCACATACGGTCATGGTAGGGCACATCGCTCATCCTGCCTATTCCAGAGAATTACGTCCGGGAATTACAGATTTGGAAATTATGCCTGCAACGTTAGCTCCTGAGCTTTTAAATGATTTATTGCGTACCAAGCTCGGCTTTAATGGATTGATTACAACAGATGCTACACCAATGGCAGGATTCACAATGGCCATGAAGCGGGAGCTAGCGGTTCCGACATCCATAGCTGCGGGTTGTGATATGTTCCTCTTTAACAAGAGTTTAGAAGAAGACTTTGCCTATATGATGAAAGGAATTGAGACTGGCATTCTGACAGAGGAGCGCGTGAATGAAGCAGTGACTCGTATTCTTGCAGTGAAAGCTGCGTTGGGACTTCATAAGAAGAAACAACAAGGCACGCTCGTTCCAGGAAAAGAAGCCCTTGCCACCCTTGCTTGCGAAGAGCATGTGCGTTGGGCTCAGGAATGTGCAGATGAGTCAGTTACATTGGTGAAGGATACACAGGAGATGCTCCCAATCCGTCCTGAGAGTCACAAACGTCTACTGGTATTCACACTAGGGGGCGAGGAAGGTTTATTCGGAGGGGCAGATATTGCACCGTACTTCATTTCCAAGCTAAAAGAGGAAGGATTCGAGGTAATGCTCTTTAATAAGAGTGAAGTAGATTTCAGTACCATGTTTGGAGGTGTAAAAGCGTTAACGGATCATTATGATGCTGCGGTCTATATTTCAAATTTGGAAACCCATAGTAATCAAACCGTTGTACGGATTAATTGGGCACCTCCATTTGGGGCAGACATGCCATGGTTTATTCAAGAAATGCCAACAATCTTCATTTCTGTAGCGAATCCCTATCATTTGATCGACGTCCCGCGTATACCAACGTTTATTAATGCCTATTCACCAAGTAATTATGTGGTAGATGCTCTGATTGAGAAGCTTGTGGGGCGTTCCTCCTTTAAAGGAGTTAATCCTGTGGATCCGTTTTGTGGCTATTGGGATACACAACTATAATCAGAATTTATAGAGATCTGTAATAGTATCAAGCGATGGAATAGGATAGTTCTATTCAATCGCTTTTTTTATAATATAATAGGACAAAAGACATCTATTGAGAGAGTGAGAGGAGGGTGCTAGTTGCAAAGCTACACCTACGAAAATATTGAGATGGACGATCATCTTCCGGTCCACATGTTTTTGCACAGTACCCATCAGGTCCCGAATCATTGGCATGATAGCATTGAAATATTATTCGTGCTCAAGGGGAAACTTGAGCTTTTCACAAAAGACAGATTTAGAGAGTTAAATGAAGAAGATTTGTTCTTGATTAATGCTAATGAAATTCATGCGATTAAAGCAGAAGAGAATAATTTGGTGCTAGCGCTGCAAATTCCAGTTTCTTATTTAATTCTGATTGAACCTCAGATCGAAAGAATGTTATTCAATTGTAATTCTGCGGCTTCTAGCTATGAAGAACAATCTAAGTTTGATGAACTTCGTACATTGCTGGCTGAGATGATGCTTCTCCACAATAAGCGCCCACAAGGGTATCATTTACGGATACAGTCCTGTCTTCTTAATTTAACTTATTTACTCATGCAAGGATTTCGTGAACAGGATCAAAGTCCTGAGAAACAGGATGATAAGCATCGAGAACGGCTATTGCGAATTACCTCTTATGTCAAAGAGAACTACAATCGGGCAATTAACATCCAGCAATTGGCCCTTCAGGAGTATTTGACTGTTCCGTATTTGTCGCGTTTTTTCAAAGCGTATATGGGTACTTCCTTTACCAAATATGTGAATGCGGTGCGTTTGGATAAAGCTGTAAAAGATTTGACGCTTACCAATCTATCGATTACACAGTTCGCTCATGATCATGGGTTTCCCAATCTGAAATCCTTTAATGCGGTGTTTAAAGAGTTCTATCGACAGACACCTGGAGAATACCGGAGGACTATCTTGGACGGACGCAGTTCATTTCAGAAAAGCAGTGTGGCCCAGTTTAACTACTTTGACATGAATCCCACACAGGCGTTTGAGTCGCTATTCAAATATCTTCCTAACAAAAATTTGTCAGCTGCTTCCAATCTACCAGTGGCCCTTCCTATACATAAGCAGACCCATGAGATTTCGGTAAAGTCTAACCAAAGTAAGGAGCTTGCGCATACTTGGAAGAAGCTCATGACGGTGGGAAAGGCCAAAGAGGTATTGTTTGCAGAGGTACAAAGACATATCAAGCAAATGCAACAGGAGATTGGGTTTCAGTATATACGGTTTCACGGTATTTTTGATGATGAGATGATGATTTATGGCGAGAATGAGCGGGGAGAAGTAAGCCTGAACTTTGCTTATAGCGATTCATTATTTGATTTTTTACTGTGCTCCGGATTGAAACCGTTTTTAGAGCTTTCTTTTTTACCACGCCAGCTTGCGGGAGAGGAAGCTACTTCTGTTTTTTATAAAAAGAGCTTGGTGGGTAGTCCTAAGGACCTCGTGAAGTGGAATCAGATGATCCATCAGTTTATTACGCATTACATCCATAGATATGGCATTCATGAAGTGAGGCAGTGGTATTTCGAGGTGTGGAACGAACCGGAAATCCATATTTTTTGGCCAGATACTTATGAAGCTTACTGTGAGCTGTTCATTTCAACATTTCAAATCATCAAATCCATAGATCCTGAGCTATGTGTAGGGGGGCCAGGTGTTTTATCTTTTACGTTAATGCAGTCAGATTGGCTGACAAGGTTTATGAACGATGTGTGCAGACGAGGCGTAAAGCCTGATTTTATATCCTTTCACAGTTATCCGTATGATGAATCGTTAAGATCAACTCAAGTGATTCAGGTGGATTATGAAGAGAATCCGGATGTGTTGTTTCAGAAAATAGAGCTTTCAGCAGATACAGAATATTTATCGCGAGTCATTATTAAATTGAAGAAAAGCGTATCTGAAGCTATGGGAAGGGATGTTCCTGAACTGCATATGACAGAATGGAATGCCACAGGCTCTCACCGCGATTTAGTGAATGATACATGCTTTAAGGCAGCCTATATCGTGAAAAATGTTCTGGAAAATATGGATGGTCTCCATAGTTTTGGTTATTGGACGGCTACGGATTTGCTAGAGGAGTTCAAAATGTCGTCAGAAATGTTTCATGGAGGTCTGGGGCTGATGACGTATAACGGGATACCAAAGCCATCCTTCTATGCGTTTAAACTGCTTGCAAAATTAGGCCGCCAATTCATTCATCAAGGGAAAGGATATTACGTTACTAGCAGTGATATGGGGCTGCAGGTGTTGATGTATGCTTATGCGCATATCGATTCATTGTACCAAAAAGGTGATGCCTCGCTCATTAATCGCACGAATAGATACGATGTGTTCGAAGAAGTTGGAGATATAGAGTTGACGTTGGAGCTTACAGATATTCATCCAGGCTCGTATTCTATCAAAAGACATACAATAAACAGACAAAATGGAAGCGTTTTCGACCTGTGGGTACGAATGGGGGCGCCTCATCCTATTGATGCTGACACCCTTAATTATTTGAAGCAAGCGAGCTGCCCGCAACTGACCTTTGAACAAGTCGAAATAACGAGCACCTATTCATTAATTAGTAAATTGTCTCCACATGAGGTGCAGTTGGTGGAATTGATGCGCTTATGATGGGGGGATTTACAACTGGACAGAATCCAGAGTTTGTTAAACAAAGTTCCTCGGAGTACTGCGGTTGAAGCTTGGAGAGCTCTGTGAAATAGTAGCTGATCATATGATTACTACTTGCCGATCCATTCTGGAATGACAGTGATAAAAAAGTATGGACATGACTGTAATAGTACTTCGTTTCCCGTTTAGGTAGCCTGTATACATGTGGAGGCGCGTAGGTAACAACATCAAAGAGATTGGCATAACGGTAACTCTTGCGGACATATTGTTTAAAAGCATTAACGAAGTTCGGATCGCCTACACGTGGTGAGCCATAGGTGAACAGAATAGGTGAGATGTGCGAGGTGTTGGCCGCAAGATCAATAGCACATAAAGTGGCGAGTGCTCCGCCAAGACTGTGACCAGTAATGTATAAGGTCTTATCGGGAGATAACTTAGCGAGTGTAGAAATAATCCCATCGCGCGCTGATGAGTAGATATTCGTGAAACCCCGGTGGGTAAGGGTATCTTCTTTAATGTAATTGAATCTCTCTTGTGAGGCCATAACGTTTGACATCCAATCGGTTGTGGAGCTGGTTCCGCGGAAGGCAACGATAATCTCTTGTGGAGATTCCAAAATAAATCCAAAGCGTTCCCACACCTCGCTGATGGATCTTGCTTCAATCGTATCCACGATCTGATAATCTAATGGAACGACGAACGAACCGTCTTTATTTGAGAACTGCGCATAGGTCTGTCCGCAGATAGCAGCTAGAAAGATAGCCCTTTGCTCTTGATCATTTTTGGTACCCATGTGTATCCCGCCCTTCTTCCTAAACTATATTAGGGGGACGAGGGAGAGATTCCTATATCATGCGGGACCCTGTACTAATGTGAAAGGGCTAAATGGTACACCGTTGAATACTTACCTCAGATGATCTGTTATTAGGAGGTTTTACGATATGAATCTAACTTTAGTGTACGCTAATGATTAAATTACTTCGAAAGTCAAAAGTTCAGCGACGCTTAATGATTTCATTTCTGCTGCTTGCTATTATCCCACTATGTACCTTCGGCTTTCTGGCTTACCATAAATCGAATGAAGCAATCACCTCTAAGACAACTACCTTTGTTAATGATATATTACGCCTCTTAGGAAGCAAGATCGGAACAGAAGTGGCAAAATATGAGACTTTCGCTGATCAAATCATGTTGAATGGAGATATTCAGCAAGCCCTCCTCCGCTACAATAGATTGAGTGATCTTGATATTAGTAACATACATAAGAAGTTTGAAGACACTGTGTTAAGCGATAAATTTTGGTTGTTTGCTACAATCAAAACACTACAGATTCTAACTAATCATGGACAAGTTCTGTACGATTATGGATACGAAGAATTTACTACAGAGGATAAACAGCGAATATTTGCTCTGGCCAAACAGAATAAAAGTGCGGATATCTGGACCACAGCCCATACGACAGCTGGTGATAATATCCTTTCATTGGCTAGGAGGATTCCACTTTCATATGGATCAGGCGAAACTGTGGGGTTCGTCATTATGGGAATTGATGAGGAATTATTCTCACAGATTTTGTTTGGAAGCATTAATATGGGACAGGGTAGTGAACAAATCATTATGAATGATGCAGGAGAAATATTGACGAGCAACAATCACTTGTTTCATTCGGATCAAGATTTGGAAGCTAATCGTACTTTAAATCATTTGATTAATTCCCGTATGGAGACGGGGATAGTAACGCTGCGGGCGGAACCCTACTTTTTCTTAAATACACATAATGAGGTACTTCATTGGAATGTAATTAGTTTAATTCCACAAGCCTATTTGAATATGGGGTCTGTGGAGATTAGAAATGAAATGTTCTTCATTGCCGTCATATGTGTAGTTGTTTCATCCTTATTTGCAACCTTCATCTCTATTAGTATCTCCACACCCCTTAAGAAGTTAGTGAGTGGAATGAACCAGGTCATGCGAGGTGATTTAAAGGTAGAAATAAACGACAAGCATCCAGATGAAATCGGATATCTTTCAGGGAAATTTGAAGCCATGATCGAGGAAATCAAACTATTGATCGAGCGTGTGGAACAAGAACAGGCACAGAAGAGGGGGATTGAGCTGCAAATGTTGCAGGCACAAATTAATCCGCATTTTCTATTTAACACATTGAGTTCGTTAAAATGGACGGCGATGCTAAGTCAAGCGGATAGTGTAAGCAATGGTTTAGGTGCACTGGCTGAATTACTTCGAAGTACAATTGTTCAGAAGAATGAACGGATAACGCTAGGGGAAGAGCTTCGGAACATCAAGAACTATGTCGTTATTCAACAAATTAGATATGGGATGTCTTTACAGGTTGATGTGCAAATTCCTGAACAGTTATTAGATACTCAAGTGTTGAAATTTTTGCTTCAGCCCATTGTAGAGAATTCGATTATTCATGGACTAAGCGGTGAGAATATGGAACCTAGGATTACAATGACTGCTGAATTGAACGGAGTGGTGTTAAAGATTAAGTTAAGCGACAATGGGAAAGGGATGAGTGCTGAAAAGTTACAGGAGATATTACAGCTTAGAGATAATCATTCAGAGAATCGATTAGCAAATATCGGTATTGGAAATGTGCGGGAGAGAATCAAATTACATTATGGAGACCCCTATGGATTAGAGATTTGGAGTAAGCCTGATCAAGGCACGGATGTTATCATCACGATACCTTATATTTCTACACTTCAGGAGGACTCAGCTGATGCGGATACTAATTGTGGATGATGAGAAAATAGTGAGGATTGCACTCAGTACACTAATTAAATGGGATGAATATGGTTTTAAATTAATGGGTGCTGTTGCAGATGGATACAAAGCTCTTGAGGTCATAGAGACAGAACCGATCGATATCGTGATTATGGATCTAGTGATGCCTAACATGGATGGACTTGAATTAATTCGAACGCTCAACGAACGGAAATTCACTGGGAAGTTTGTGGTGCTTAGTAATTATGATGATTATGCTTACGTGAGGGAAGCCATGAAACTTGGAGCAGAAGATTATATGTTGAAGCTGACGCTTAAGCCAGATGAGCTGATTCTTCTGCTGACTAAGATCACGGAGCAGTTATTAACGGAACGAGAGCTTAAAGAACAGGATATTCATATGAAAATTAAGCTTAATGAAACGCAGCTTCAGCAACGGAACAGCATATGGAGAGAGCTTCTTTTAGATCAGGAGCAGGACATGGTTTATTTGATGCAAGAAACACAGAAGTACGGGATACCCTTCGATAGACTTGCTGGTAATCATATTATGATAAGAATCGATGATTATGTGGAGGCGCTAAGTAACGGTAAAATTAATAACAAGAGACTACTTAGCTTTTCTATAGCGAATGTTGTGAAAGAAACCGTGTCAGATCACTTTGCATTTGATTTCATAGAGATGGAGAGTCATCAGTATATTGTTATAGTTTATGAACAGAGCGGTTATTTTGAAGAACCCAGTTGGTTACTGTTAATGAATAACTTAGTGCAGATGCTTAAGCTTTATTTGAATTTAAGTGTCAGCATTACATTAAGTGATGCATTTGTAGGTTTGAAGCAGTTGAGAGAACGATACACTTTGTGTCTGCGAGCATCAACTTACAACTTTTATACAGGGCCTGCATCTGTCTTAGTTGCTGGGCATTCAAAGTTAACCCAGTCACTACACTCCATTAACTATGTGGAATGGCTGGATCAAGTCAAAGCAGCAGTTGAAGTAGGGAATACAACGCTAGTATTGGAGAACATAAGCATATTATTTAATGAGGCAAAACAAATCAAATGGGACCCGTCAGCCTTAAAATTTCACCTTTTGGGTTTATTATCTGACCTAGACAACATGATCTTAAAATGGAACACACAAGTACTACCGTCCACTGAACAAAATAGGGTAGGGGCAACCACACTCTTAGAGAGTTTTGAGAGTGATATTTCACAATCTGAGTCTATGGAAGGGCTTATTCTAACTATTGAGCAAGCGATGCAGGAAGCCATTAATCTATTGTATCAAGTTAAAAGCAATATTTATCGCAAAGAAGTATTTCGAATCACGGATTATGTGGGTGGTTTTTCTGATAACTATTT
>NZ_NFVA01000189.1 GCF_002264395.1 Paenibacillus sp. VTT E-133291 | reverse complement strand
GTTTGTTTTACTTAAAAACTATACTAGAATACTGTTGAGATTCTTCATTGTAGTCATAACTTTTTTAATTAAACCGTCTACTTCTGTACCGTAATTTTTAATTATTTCGCCTGTCCAGCTAATCCATCATAACTCAATGTAACTTTATTCGTTTCCATTATTAACCTCTCCTTTAAGTGATTGTTTTTATATAAAAATGAACTCAAAAAGTACTTTTTTCACCCTAAATGATCTTTTGTACGGTCTCCATTTGAGCCTGGTTTCCAAACGCCTCATAGACCTTGTAGTCCGTCTACCTTCGCGATCATATCCCGGAGCTTCTTCACCATAGGATCACTATTCAGTACATCCCGACCCTCTAAAATGGTAATCGAAGAAATCAGATGGGTAGCCGCCTTCTGTGCAACGGCCGAAATCGTAAATCATCCTTGGCTCGCGTTTCCCCCAAAGCTTCCAAACCTGCCCGCAAAGAGGCTGAACTGCTGCCCCCATTGGCTCGCCTACCGCTTGTTCTCGTCCCGAACATCTTGAACACCTTGGACCGTAGACCGAATGAAATCCTCCAGTTTTTCTGCTTCTACCGTCAGTTCGTTGGTCAACACCTGCCTGCAGAGGTTCTGGCCCAAAGGGATACCGCTCCAACTGTTGGCCTGACCTCTCAGCTGTAAGTACAGCGGGTTGGTGTCCTGGCTCACCTGTCCTATTTTCGTTCGCAGGCGCTGAACTTCATCTGCATTGAATATCAGCTTCGTCGATGCCATGTTTTCCTCCCTTAACTGAAACATGTTTATAATGCCTCAAGGACATCTATAACGGTTTCCGGGAGATGCTTAATTCCACTTCAGTTTTTTGAATCCACTTTTGGTACACACCTCTATCTACCATTTTCATGCCCAGTTGTTCGCAAATTTTATAATCCATGTTAGTTGCAATAATTAACAATTTATCACCTGAATCCTCAGTGACGACAAACTGGTAATTCTGATATGTCGCTTGATAATATTTCTTATATATATCTGTCAACTCAGTTCTCTTAACTTTTTTGATGTACTTTATTCCTTTGTACAAAACAAATCCTCGATTTAGAACTGCCGGGTCATCCGAACGCAAAACTACTTCTTGGTCATTAACGACTCCTGCTTCATACTCGGTTCCATTGTATATAGCGTATATATTTTCCTTCATAAAATCTCTGCCTCCTAAGGATTAACTTTTATAAACTGCCCCAAGATCACATCGTAAGTGGCTAATAAGACTTCTGAACCTTTTTTACTTACTGTGTATAATTCCGCCCCATCAAAAAGGGACAAATATCCATCACACTTATACTCTGGAATCGACTGTCCATTTGTCGCTTTAGTAAAGCCATTTCCAGTAAACGGTTGTGGCTCGGAAACAATCCCTCCCATTTCATTGCTATATGGAATTTTTATATTTGAAGACTCTGGTGTTTTAAATCTTATGACCCCTAAGACTTCATCCGTTGCAGCATTAAATTTTGTGTCAGTGTAATCTAATCGTAGGCTCTTATAAATGTTCATATAATCTTCTAACTGAGTTACATCTGATGCCTTGGTAATATAACCTCCTACTTGGCTATATGTTCCTTCAAGATATTTTGAAATGTCTTCATTAGGTATAACCTTTTGCATTATAGTCGTGTTATCAGGCATGGGTATACTCTCTCGTATGGACTTCACCATAATTTTTTCACTATTGGATAACAAACTAACATCTTTAAGACGGAGGTCATTAAACTCTCCAAGAGAAATATTATGTTTAGACAAAAGTGAATTAATTTCATTGGTAAAACCAGAAATGTCCTTTAAATTCCCTTTGTTAAATCCCCCCGCGTCTGATACTGCCCCTTTAACTCCATTCTCTATCTGAGTTGCTTTCGTCGGCAGCTTCCCGCTCACAAATCTTACCGCACTGACAGCCAATTTGCTGCCTGCCGTAATCAATGCATCTCCCGCACCTGCAATGACCGTATTGATTCCGACTGCCGTTATGCGCTCTCCTAAGTTTTGCTTTCCATCCCCCCTGTAATCATTGAATGCGTCAAACGCTTCGCCCACGGTTCCGCTAACCGCTCCCGCTACCATTGACCTCAATAAGGTTGGTGAAAACTTACCTACCGCTCCCCCAGTTTTTATTGCATTTAAATACTTTACAGGGAGGCCTATACTGACCACTGTTCCTAAAAACTGCCCGGCCTTCTTCCCATACTGATTATCCAGCGGATCGACATAACCTTCCGGTTCCGGCCCCATGATCCAGTCCGTAACCGTCCCGGCCATTCCAAACGACGCCGTATCGATTGCATGGACTACCATATTGCTTCCGCCTACTAGAATATTGGCCAGCGTCTGATTGCCTACACCACTTCCCAGCAGACGGTTTTTGTCTGCCGCTTCCTTTCCCTGCTTTTCGTAATATGCCTTGACCTCTGCAAACCTCCGGTCCTGCTCCTCGACCGAAAGCTTGAACCAATACGTCCCTTTCAGCCGTTCTATCACCTTGGGGTCGTCCCGGTTTAAAATGTCTGCTTCCGACACCGCGTTAAACGGGTCAACGGGTCCTATCGTAGCCTGCGGCTTCATCAGCTCCAATTGTTGCTTGGCCCATTCTCCCTTCGATCCTTCCACCACCGCCATTCGTAGCAGAAATGCATATTCTTCCTTCTCCATTAGCGGTACACTGCTGGTCGTGATCGACGGATCATAGTCACACGCCTTCACCGCGGGCTGTTTGAAATACGCACCCAGATCTTTCCCCGCCTGGTATTGGACGGCATCCACACCCAAGGATTCCAGCTTTTTGCGTGCGTCTTCCGCTAGCTTATGCATT
>NZ_NFVA01000173.1 GCF_002264395.1 Paenibacillus sp. VTT E-133291 | reverse complement strand
ACGGTAGAAATCCCGTTCATGAAGCTGATTCAGCTGGAAACGCGGAAAAGAACGGTAAAAATCCCGTACAACGTGCTGAGTAAGCCGTAGGAATTTTTCGGGGAATTGAACATGGTTACCTTATCAGAGCGGAGAGCTACTATTATGCACAGAGTTGTGTTTTTGTTTGATTTATAGGGAAAACCTCCCTATAAATTACTGATTTTCGCTGGATTTTAAGCTTTTTAGGGAATTTCTCCCTATAAATCGCCTGAAATCCACTGTTATGAGCTAATTAGGTGAATTTAAAGGGAGAAATTCCCTAATTGTTGAAATCAGGACTGTAATACCGATGAAATTGGGGAGGATTTCCCTAAAATTCATTCCCACGAATCCATAAGTCCGTAACTCCGTATACTCTCTAACGCCAATACTCGCTAACTCCATAACTCCCGGGATGCCCAATTTAGCATCTCACGCTGGAAGCAGCGAGATGCACTAAAAAGCAAGCCTAGTCGCCACGTTATTGGCGACTAGGCTTGCTTCATTTAGCTAGGGAGCTAGATATAACATCCCTAAGCGTTATACTGCGCCTGATGCAGCCGGCTGTATATGCCACCGGCATGGACTAACTCTTCATGGCGGCCTTGCTCGGCAATGCCTTCTTCGTTCACGACCATGATCCGGTCGGCATTCTTAATCGTCGTCAATCGGTGGGCGATGACGAGTGTGGTTCTACCCACGGACAGATCCGCCAGCGATTGCTGAATCGCGGCTTCCGTTTCTGTATCCAGTGCGGAAGTAGCTTCATCCAGAATCAGAATCGGCGGATTCTTCAGGAACATGCGGGCGATCGCTAAGCGTTGCTTCTGTCCACCGGACAGCTTTACTCCGCGCTCACCGATCACTGTATCCATGCCTTCGGGTAGATTCTGAATGAGATCCTCCAGATGGGCACGCCGGGCAGCTTCCCAGATTTCAGGCAGCTTCGCATCCAGCTTTCCGTAGGCGATATTCTCACGAATCGTACCGGAGAACAGGAATACATCCTGCTGCACGATCCCGATCTGCTTACGTAACGACTCTAGTTTCATGTCACGGATATCGATGCCATCTATGGTGATAGCCCCGCCAGTGACATCATAGAAACGAGGAAGCAGGCTACAAATGGTTGTTTTACCTGCACCAGAAGGTCCCACAAAAGCAATCGTTTCGCCAGCTTTTACTTTCAGGCTAATATTTTGCAGAACCGGACGGTCCTCGTCGTATCCGAAAAAGACATTCTGGAAGATGATATCACCGTGTAAAGTGCTTACCTCTACAGCATCCGGCTTGTCGCTGATATCCGGCTCTGTATCAATAATCTCAAGATAACGTTTAAATCCCGCAATTCCTTTTGGATAACTCTCGATAACGGCATTGATCTTCTCGATCGGACGGAAAAAGATATTGGACAACAGAATAAATGCCACAAACTCACCGATTTGAAGTTCGCCATTGATGAAGAACCAAGCGCCGCTGATCATCACAAGGATCGTAATGAGGCGGGTCATCATATAGCTGACGGATAAGCTTTTGGCCATGGTTTTATAAGCAAGAAGCTTAGTTTTACGGAACATTTGATTATCTACGGCGAATAGCTCTTGTTCATGCTGCTCATTGGCAAAAGATTGCACAACCCTGATTCCGCCCACATTATCTTCGATACGGGCATTGAAACTACCTACATTCCCAAATAGCTGGCGGTAGGTGGAAGTCATGTTGCGTCCGAAGTAGATGATCACCCAAGCCATAATTGGAACGATAATAAAAGTAATAATCGCCAGCTTCAGGTTAATATCAGCCATCAGGATAAAAGCTCCGACGAGTGTCATGATGGCAATGAATACATCCTCAGGACCATGGTGCGCCACCTCGCCGATATCATTTAGGTCGTTGGTGATACGTCCGATTAGGTGACCTGTTTTATTATTATCAAAAAATCGGAAGGATAGTTTCTGGATGTGATTGAACATTTTTTTACGCATATCGGTCTCGATGTTAATACCAAGCATGTGGCCCCAGTAAGTAACGATATATTGCATTACCGTATTCAAGGCGTAAATAGCTAGAAGCGCGACACAAGCAATGAGTATCAGCGGCCAATCTTGACCGGGGAGCAAATCATCAATAAATTTATTGACAGCTACCGGAAAAGCTAGTTCTAGCAGACCTGCAAAAACAGCGCAGGAGAAGTCCAATATAAATAGTTTTTTATACGGACGATAGTAGGAAAAAAACCTTCGAAGCATTCTGTTCACTCTTTTCTATAGGAATATGTAGGGATCGAATGAAATTGATTCTCAATTGTCTTGATTATATGGATACTAAAGATGTCATTCGATTTTGTCAATAATAGGGTTATGAAATTACTTAAGGCTTGTAACTTTTATAATAATAGTGGATGATAGGTCTTAATGCCATGTAATAAACATTTATATATTTCTGGCGTAATCGCTCACCGTCCTTACAGGGATGTCAAGGGCGTTTATGCTTGTTGTAATTTAGGAGGATACATGATGAAAGCATCGCAACGAGAAGGAAACATTCAGAATAGAGGTTTAACGGACACCAAATATGATCGCTGGCTGCTAGTGTTGGGGATTGTGTTTATCGCAGCGGCACTTAGAGCGCCCTTCACCTCCGTCGGTCCACTGGTACAAATGATTCAGGATGATCTAGGCTTATCGAATACTTTAACAGGAGCTATTACCACTTTACCATTGTTGGCTTTTGCGATCTTGTCCCCGTTTGCTCCAAAGCTAGCCCGCCGTTTCGGGATGGCTAATGTGTTATTGATTGCCATGGTTATGCTTGCTATGGGGATTCTAATTCGGTCTGGATCTGGAACGGGATTGTTGTTCACAGGTACGGCGATACTCGGGCTTTCTATTGCAGTGTGTAATGTACTGCTTCCAGGGCTTATTAAAGGGAAGTTTCCCCACAAAATTGGATTAATGACAGGTGTCTATACGGTTTCTATGAATTTATGTGCAGCCATCGCTTCAGGAATTAGTGTACCGCTAGCCAGTAATGCTGGATTTGGCTGGAGAGGGACTTTGGCAATTTGGTTTATGATCGCTGCACTGGCAACTTTGTTCTGGATTCCGCAAATGCGTAAGCTTGATCAAGGGACTGGGGCTAAGGGCTCGGTCTCCAGTGGGAATATGTGGCGTTCTTCGCTTGCGTGGAAAGTAACGATTTTTATGGGACTACAGTCACTGCTCTATTATGTCTTTATAGCTTGGTTTTCTGTTCTCCTTGGTGAGCGAGGAATGTCATCAAGCCATGCAGGCTGGTTACTATCGCTGATGCAAATGGCGCAGTTGCCGTTTACTTTCTTCGTGCCGTTGTGGGCAGGTCGGATGAAGAACCAACGTATTCTGGTAATCATCACGGCTATTTTGTATTTCATAGGAATAGGTGGAATTTGGCTGGGCAGCAGTGCTTTAATGGCAGTCTGGGCGATATGCTTTGGGATTGCCGGAGGATTCGCCTTCGGCCTAGTGATGATGTTCTTCAGTCTACGGACTAGAAGCACTCAAGAAGCCGCGGAACTGTCGGGTATGGCGCAATCCGTGGGCTATGTGCTTGCTGCAATGGGTCCGGCATTATTTGGATGGCTGCATGATGTTACGAATAGCTGGACAATGCCGCTAGTTTTATTGCTTTGTGCAAGCGTATTGCTGCTGGTTGTCGGACTTGGTGCTGGTAGTGATCGATATATTGGAGATAAAAGGTAACATCTATTGTAATTAATAAAGAGTGTATGGGTGCGACACTGCACCGGTACACTCTTTTTTTTTGTAGCATAGGAAGAAACTCCCCTCAGAATTAGACCCGTTTGTAAGCTAACACACGGATTCTTCGATAATCCATCACCCAACGGTTAGCTTGAAATAACGTGGGCTTCAGTTTCTGTTCCATGTAAGTGAGGACTTCCTCTCGTTCAGAGGGGGTGAGGACACTTAAGATTCCATTAGCAAAAGTGTTCAACCAGCGCTGGAACCCTTGCTCTCCAGCCTCTAGCGGGGTTGGACGGTCGAAACAAAGAGCGAGGTCTACTGACAGTCCATGCTGTTCCAATAGTGATGCATATTGCCCGATGCTTGGGAAGTACCAAGGTAGCTGGAGTTTATCACTACACCCAATAGCGGCAAAAGCATTGGGAACTTCAGTGACGATGGAAGCGATATTGCCCAGCCCACCGAACTCAGCGACAAAACGTCCACCTGTCCGCAGGCTAGCTGCAATAGAAGCGGCAGCTCCATTCGCGTCGGTCAACCAATGTAGAGCAGCATTGCTGAACACAGCATCGACCGGCTGTTCCGCAGTGTAATTTTGCCCATCTGCTAAGATGAAGTTTAGCTGAGGATGCTTGTCACGGGCAGTCTGAATCATTTCGTCCGAGGCATCAATTCCTGTTACAATTGCACCTCTAGCCGCGATGGCTGCTGCCAAATCGCCAGTTCCACAGCCCCAATCCATAATCTGTTCACCAGGCTGGGGGCGAAGCAGCTCAATTAAGGATTCTCCAAACTGAGATACAAAGGCCATATCAGCATCATAGATTCCGGTATTCCACTGGTGGTTCATACGTACTCGTCCTTTCTGGTTTGGAATTACAGTGATATTTCTGATGTAGCACATTCTTTAATTATGTTGTATCATACCAGCCTCTTATAAGTGAAATATATAAACTGAATAACTGTGATTGGTTATGCCTATGGGGATTTGAATATGTTAAATCGGTTATATCGTTGTTGTTGGATTCATCTGTACAACAATTTAAAAATAAGTTGCTATTTATCCGAAAAAAATGTATAGTCTTATGTACAGTGATTATTTCATTGGTGTACATAATGTGCGGTCGTGGCGGAATTGGCAGACGC
>NZ_NFVA01000224.1 GCF_002264395.1 Paenibacillus sp. VTT E-133291 | reverse complement strand
GCGAAGACGAAAGCGTACGAAGCGGAGAAGACCGCAGCCGAAGCGCAATACAGCGTGTTAACGGCGGCATTTGATGCGTACTCAGGCGATATTAAATCGATAGAGGACGGAATCGCGGCGTACCGTGTTAGCGCAAGTGGCAGCGCGAATAACGCGATCCTTACAGAGCTCGACGGATTCCTTACGCAATATCGCGCGAAAATGGCGTCGATTACGCAGATCAATGCGGAGTCGAAGAAGGCGTCCGACCTCGCCGAATATAACGCGAATAAAACCGCATGGACAGCGGCGAAGGCGAGCGGTAATACGGCGGAGATGGCGCGGCTTAACGCACGTAACGAGGAGCTACGGAAACTATACGGAGTATCTTCGGATACTGGCGCGTTGCAGGCGTTTAAGGACGGCGGCATCGTTAAGGGCGCACATGGCGTGGCTGTTCCGGTTATAGCGCACGCGAGCGAGATGTATCTTAATCCGCAGCAGCAAGCGACGCTGTTCGATATGATCGCAAGCCCGCGCATTTCACCGCAAGCGCCTGCGTCAGTTACGAATATTACGCAGCATATCGATCTCGGCGTAGATGAAGTTACACTCGCGGATAAAGCCGATATCGCTACGTTTTACGACGAACGGACTCGCGCGCTATCCCGCCTGCAATCGATGGGGGTGAAGGAATAGTGGCATACGATGTAGCGGTAAATGGCGTTTGGCTATCGGAGCACGGAGCCGCGCTATACGAACGTAACTTGCCGGTGTTGCCGGAGACCGAAGACAATACGGTTAAGCTCGCGAATACGGATGGCGTCGTTGAT
>NZ_NFVA01000216.1 GCF_002264395.1 Paenibacillus sp. VTT E-133291 | reverse complement strand
AAAGGGCCTTCCCGAAAGGATGGCAGCCAGCTACCGAAAGGGGTTTTATCCGTGAAAAAGGTTTATTTTATGATGATGGCGCTGTTCGTACTAATTACTGCGGTTCCGGTAAGCACAGCTCAAGCCGCAAGTGTAGATGCGAGCTGGTTGATTACATCAAAAGTGGCTCAAGGTGTTATTGGGATTAACTATGATATTCCGAAAGATAAAAGAATCAAACTCATGATCACTAAAGACAACAGCAGCTATACATATAACTTATATGCTTCTGGACAAGCTGAGGACTTCCCTTTACAACAAGGTAATGGTACTTATAAGGTTTCTGTTCTTGAGAACACAACAGGAAATAAATACAAATCGTTATATTCCGAAGTAGTAGATGTAACCATGAGTGACTCGAATTCCGTATATTTGGGCTCCGTACAGAATGTGAAATGGAGTTCTTCTGATAAAGCGATCCTTAAGGCAAAAGAGCTTACAAAAGGCAAAACAACAGATGAAGAAAAAGTTAAGGCAATCTATAACTATGTAGTTGCTAATGTACAATACGATTATTCTCTTGCTAATAACGTAACAACAGATTATATTCCGAACATTAACAACACTTTGAATACTAAAAAAGGAATCTGCTATGACTATGCTTCTCTTTTTGCCGCAATGCTGCGTAGTGTAGATGTGCCTGCTAAGTTGGTGATGGGGAATACTAGCTACGTTACCCAATATCATGCATGGAATGAAGTACTGATGGATGGGAAATGGGTTACTATTGATACTACGGTAGATGCATCGGCAGCGAAGAGTAAGAAGAATGCAGATTTTATTAAGGCTTCAAGTAAGTATACTGCAGCAAAATACTATTAATTTGCATCGCTAGAATCATAACTCTATTAAATAAACAACCAGCTTAATTATTAAGCTAGTTGTTTATTTTTCTATTAGGGGTTGCTTTTCTATGAATAGATAGGTTATTATAGTTAAGCGTTGTTGGAAAGCGTACAGGCAATGTTTGAGAGAGTGATATAAACGGCTTTCGAAAAATAAAGCTTGCATTACTGAGAACAACATGATATATTATAAGAGTTGCTGCTGAGACATTAAAAGGCGCCAACGAGAACTTGATCTTTGAAAAC
>NZ_NFVA01000214.1 GCF_002264395.1 Paenibacillus sp. VTT E-133291 | reverse complement strand
CCCGTTGTAGTTATCCACCGCCTCGAACTTGGTGCTAACAACCAAAGGTGCATTGATATCTGAATTGCTGCTATGCCCACTTTGTGAAGAGGAAGACCCTCCAACAACAGGAGTAGGTACAGTTACCGCTTCTTTACCCGGCTGAGGAGTTGGGGTGGCGCTTGGCTGCTCAGTATTCCCGCTCTCCTTAAACTTTAGAAACTTGGAAGCTACTAGAGCTACAGCCTGACGATCTACTTTGGCCTCAGGATTAAAAAAATTATTATATCCGGTAATCAATCCATATTCCACAGCGGCAGCTATAGAATCTTTGGAATAATCAGCAATTTGGCTACTATCAGCAAATTGCAAAGTTCCAGTTTTACCGGTAGGATTGACTCCCAATGCTCTCACGAACATGACGACCATATCCTGACGTGATAAATTTTGCCCCGTACCGAAAAGATTACTGCCGGTACCCTTGATCAATCCGGCTTTGACAGCTGCCTCTACATAGCTGTATGCGTAGTTGCTTGCGGTAACGTCCAGAAAGGTAGGCAGCGCAGGTGGGTTCGAAATATCCAGCTTCAATGTTTTTGCTAAAATAATTGCAAAATCCTGCCGTGTAATATTTGACGTAGGATAGAACTTACTCTCTTCAACACCGGTCACTATCCCCTGATCGAATAGCTCAACAATCGCTTTCTTTGCATATGAGCTATCAATATCAATAAAGGAAGCGGCAGCCGATCCTTTGGTCGGCATAATGATAGGGCTTGATAATACAGCAGCAGCCAATATAGAGCTTATCCATTGCTTTTTGTTCACTTACTTGTCCCCCTGTTCATTGGATGCATTATGTCGTTTGTCTATAATCGATTCGTTAACACAATTCGACTTTAAATTACAAACTTTTCATCTACAGGATTATAACAAGTATCAATAAACAGATTATAAACAAACAAGCCATGGCCTTATTACTGATGAACACTACAACCATAAATTTGGCTGTCGCTCACATCATTGATTCTGTGCATCAAACGAAAAAAAATGATACTATGTATGATGGGTATAGGACTTTGCTATCCTTATATCGTTTTTATATATTACAACAAGAGGAGATAATATGAGTAACGAACAAAACTTCTGGCTTGATTTACCGAAGCCGTTTTTTATA
>NZ_NFVA01000246.1 GCF_002264395.1 Paenibacillus sp. VTT E-133291 | reverse complement strand
TAGAATCCTCGGGTTTTGCTTGATCCTCCGGTTTATTCGTTCTAAACAGATTATAGGAATCCAGTTGGGCGACTGATGAAGTCAATTTTATAACATCTCCCCAAGCCTTTCCACCTTGGTTTGTCATCACGTGCACACCCAGACTTACTCCAGTAGCAATCATCTGTTCCATGGTGGTTTGAATGCCTTCCAGTTGACCTTTTGCCCAGGCTCCCTTCTCCCCTTTTTCCATTGCCGTCCGTAGTAGCAACTGATACGCTTCATTCTGAACTAGTGGTACGCTTCTACTAGTGATAGACGGATCATAATCACATGCCTTAACCACTGGTTTCTTAAAATAAGTGCTTAGATCCTTACCCGCCTGGTACTGGACCTCGTCTATACCCAAGGATTTCAGCTTCTTGCGTGCGTCTTCCGCTAGCTTATGCATT
>NZ_NFVA01000236.1 GCF_002264395.1 Paenibacillus sp. VTT E-133291 | reverse complement strand
CGAAGAGATGAACAAAGCGCTCAAGTATTCCGTAGACTCGATATCCGCGCAGGATAAAGCGGAGTACTCTGCACTCGCAACGAAGAAGGCAACGCTCCTACAAATGAGCGCATTGGCGACGCAGTTTAAGGAGTTATCCGGTTCTCAAACGCTAGACGCCACGCAAAAAGGGCGACTCGTCGACGTCACAGAATCGCTTATAGAACAATACCCGGAGCTCAATGCGCGCCAAGGCGAGGACGGACGCATACGCGCAGACAATATCGACGTAATTATCGCGCAGATTGCCGCAGACAAGAAATTTACGGATCTCGCCGCCGACCAAGCTGCGCAACGTATTCGCAACTTCGCGAAGGAAAATAAGGCGCAAGAAGAATCGGTCAAGACGCAGATTAAGAACTATACGCTGCTAATCGAGGCTATGGCGAAAGTGTCCGGAGCAAAAGCTGATACGTTCGAGGAGTCCGTTAAGCAAGGCGAAGAGAAGATGAACGGTAAGACGCCGAACGTTATGGAT
>NZ_NFVA01000182.1 GCF_002264395.1 Paenibacillus sp. VTT E-133291 | reverse complement strand
TGAACCCCCGGCCTACGCATTACGAGTGCGACCCACATAAGTTCTATAGGGTTCTTTAAGGCCCTATACAATTACAGCAACACGGTATTAATCATTATAAGGTTCTTTGAGGTTCTTTGAGGTTCTTTAAAGTCCTGCATGACGGTAGAAGAAATGGTAGAAGAAAATCATTGGACTTATACCCCTCCGCTCCTCGGGGCTCTACCCGTTATTCGAAGTGCATCTATCCGGATTCGTAGTTCTTCAAACCATTCATCATCTCGTACATTCACAGCTAGAGCGGAGAGCTGTTGCAGCTTCATCATATCCCATCAATACCGGGCATTTGCCTAAAGGCACTGCTGCAGCTCCTTACCATGCGCTTCCGTGAGTGTGCCGCTCTTATGCATATGGTACAGCTCCGCAAGGCGAAGGTGTGCGGGCAGCATTATCGCCGCCCCCGAGCTTTGAGCAGTGCAGCCATGGATAAGACCAATGCAGCCCCAATCACAATCCAGGTGATTATGTTTAACATTCATATCCCTCCTGTTATTTGAAAATGGATATTTATTTGCCGTTTATGATATGATTGGATGGAGGAAGGGCCGTGAACCCCTTCCTCCGGGAACCTATTTACGTTTGCGTGGTCCGCGGCGTTTTTTGGTTCCTTTCTTTTTGTCCTTAAACAACAAGCCTGCAGTTATAAGTTGTATGATTGCTGTTAGGAGCTGTACCCAATCTTTCATTGTCACTCTCCTTTCTAGGAAGTAATTTGTATCAACTTCCTGATATAAATATATTATCTGTTAATTAATTAATGAATATAAAACATCAGTTTGTTGATATAAATGATTATTTAGTATATACTTATTCCAAGGAGGTTTGCACATGATCAAAAATAATTTAAGTGAGATATTGGGACGGAAGAGGCTGAAAGTTAGGGATGTAGTCCGTGGAACAGGTTTGGCTATCAATACCGTATCCGGGCTATATCATGACACCTCTAAACGCGTTGATCTGGATACGCTGGACAAGCTGTGTACGTTCCTTGGTGTAAGCATAGGAGAAATATTAGAACATGTAGCAGAGCCGTCACAGGAATAACCTGGATGGAAGTATATTCCTGTCAATGTGTGAACGTTCAGAACAACCTTGAGCTCGAAGATCTTGAACCATTAGTAAAAGCTTTCGATAAGTTTTTAGACGGATATTGGAGCAAAGAATAATAGGAACATAAAAATGCCCCGGGGAAAGCTTTCCGGGGCATTTTTTTATATAGTTACCTGAATAACATTCTCTATTTTAATCAGAACTACTCGTTACGTCCTTAATCTTTTGCGCCCTCAATTATAAGAAAAAATGTTGAATTATAATCAAAACAAGGTTCTATATCATTGATTTCGAACTAATAAGTGTTTACCAATTAGATAATTATCACCTTCTATAAAAATGTAAATTTGAACATTATGTGGACTAATTTTAAAATTATACCATTTAATTCTATCATATTGGTTTACTTGTATATATTTTCCATGATAACATTTTAATTGTATCTATCACAAACAAATGGAGGTAATTACTAGTATGAAAAAGTTTATGTCAGTCATTTGTTCCACTGCAATAACTTTAACGTTAGTTGTTCCTGCTGCTTCTGCTGCTCCTACCGCTCCTGTTCAAGAATTTAGCTCATTAGAAAAGAATGTTTCGGTAAATCAAACCAAAAATCTTATTGATATAGTAGAACCATACGTAGAAGTAAATAAGGATGGACTGTTACAATTCAAGGATGTTCCTCAAGCTATCTATGATAGCTATAACCTTAGTGAACTACAAAAGCATTTCGATACCCTCAATACAATGGTTACAAATGGTAGAATTATTATCAATAGCGACTTAAATATCATTGATCAATCTATGTCTGCAAGGGCAACTTATGGTAGTTGGGACTATCATTGGTGGGGATATGATCGTAATTTTGGCAACAGTGAAACCCTAGAATTTATAGATTACTGCAATTCAGTAGCTGGGGGGGCAGGAATAGTTACAGGCGCTACTTCATTCTTTCCGCCGGTGGCCGCTATTGCTGGAGTCACAACAGGATACTTTACTCTGCTCAGCGCACGTGTAGATGCGAATAACAAGGGCAATGGTGTATATATTGGTGTAACTTGGGTAGCTGCATTTAATGTTGAACCATTATAAAATGTTATATAATATTGAAAAAGGAGGTTAACATCTTTGAACAGTAGCGTTCAAACCACCTTATCAATAATACTTATCTTGATCAGTCTGTTATACTTCCTTCTATACTTAAGAACGAAGAAGAAGAATAATCATTTCCCGGTTAAATACAAGATTCTCTTTTTCGTTGTGTTCTTGCTATTATTTATTCCTCTAATCTTCTCATTTAATAGCTAGTAATTTTCACCTTAGTAGTATTTACAGAGTTTATGATGGGGCTGTCCCATAAGTAGATATTCTACTAGCGGAGATAGTCTCTCTATCCTCTTAAAAGTTTAAAACGTCAACAGAGCAGCGATTCTCCTGTTATTGGAGAATCGCTGCTCTGCGTTTTTGGTCATTTGCAGCTTGTTTCTGTAAATTATGGGCAAGTGAAAGCCAACCGACCTCAAGCGTCACTTTTTCTATGCCGCGAAGCAGAAAACGCCGGAATCCCCGGTTGTTCTTCAGTTGTCCAAATACGCTTTCCGGTTCCGTCATTCGCCGTACGGCTAAGAGGTAACCTTCCTCGCTCCGTAACATTTCTCGAGCCTGCTTCTGGTACCGCAACCGCTCTAGACTCACCACGACTTCCCGATTACCGGTTGCCTTCGTGCAGCGTTCTTTTAGCGAACACCCTTCACAGTTCTGGCTTCGGTAATGACGCTTCTGAATTTCGTATCCACTCTCTAAGATTTCTTTGCTTTCTTTGCGGAAATGCAGCGTTTGTCCAGCCGGGCATTTCCAGCTATCCTCGGCTTCGTCGTACGTCCAGTTCTCAATCTTTCCGACATTCGCTTTCCATGCTTTGCTCTCTTTTCCTTATGGTAGCTTCCGTATTTGACTACCGCCTGAATCTCTTTCTTTTCCAGGTAGGCGTAGTTTTCTTCACTGCCGTAGCCCGCATCCGCAATCACTGTCTTCGGAAGTTTCCCGAGGATCTGCCTTGTTTTCTCCATGTGTGGCTGTAAGCAGCGGGTATCGGTCGGTCTTTGGTGTAGACTATAGGCCAAAATAAACTGGTTTTCGGTCCCAATCTGTACATTGTAACCCGGTTTAAGTTGACCATTTCGCATGTGGTCTTCTTTCATTCGCATAAACGTCGCATCTGAATCGGTCTTGCTGAAGCTATTTCGGTCACCAAGTAGCTTTTGGTACTGTTCGTACTTCAACAGCCGGGGAAGCAAATCCTTACGCAGCTTCCGAATAGCCTTTTTCAAAGGTTTGTTTTTCGGTGTTTCGATAAGCTGAGCTTCAAGTTTTTGCACAGCTTGTTCGATTTTCTCACTGCTTACTTCGGTACCCGTGCCGAGTTCAGCGAGATCCTTGCCTTGAAACTCCTGCTCTTCCTGATGCTCTGCGGCTTCGATGGTCGCAAACAGGCTATGTACCTTTTCTTGGAGTTTGGCCTTGTGTTTGCTGACCGCTTTGCCCCACACAAACGTGTAGCGATTGGCGTTCGCCTCAATTTTGGTTCCGTCCAGAAAGTATTGCTCCAAAGAAACATATTTTTCGTCAGCCAGAAACTGAAGCACGGCGGTAAATACCGTCTCTAGGACGCTTTTCATCCGCTGGGAACGGAATCGATTCAAGGTGCGAAAGTCTGGCTGCTGCCGTCCGGCCAGCCACATAAAGAGGATATTCTCCCGAACGGATTTGGCGATTTGGCGAGATGAATAGGTACGCTGAGTGTAGGCATAAATGATAACTTTGGTAAGCATCTTAGGGTGATAGCTGTCGCGTCCACCGCCGGGATAAGCGGCGTCAAAGATGGAATCGTCTAGCCGATTCACGGCTGCGTTAACGACACGAAGGAGATGGTTTGCTGGAATATCTTCTTCTAAATCCATTGGCAGGCAAAGTTGG
>NZ_NFVA01000213.1 GCF_002264395.1 Paenibacillus sp. VTT E-133291 | reverse complement strand
CTCCTCTACGTAAAAAGAGCCCCGCAATGGCTGCGAGACTCTTCGTTATTTATTCGTTTATTTATTACCGTCGATCTCAGCGAGTTGAGCCTGTAGCGCCGCGCGTTCCTTTTCCCAAGCGTCAACTTGCGCCTTAAAGTCAGCGTATGTCTCAGCGGCTCTTTTTCCGAGATCACCGTTATTAGCGAGTTCTTCCGCCTGCAGTTTATACGTCGGCAGGATATCCGCTTTATATCCAGCAATCTGCTTATCGTAGCGCGCGATTTCCGAGACGATACGATCACGCTCCGTAACGCTATTGCCAGATGACGCAGAAGTCGTTTCGTCCATTATTATTTTCTTCCCCTCCACGGATAGCTTAGTTCCGGTAGCTTCGGAAACTGCACGTACAGGCGCGTAAGCCGTGCCGTTAATAACGACAGCCTCCGCTACTTTCGATCCGCCTTTTTCTATTACAAAGATACCCTGTACTTTCTGTCCTATTAAACTAGCAGAACCCGCGAAAACCGAAGCGCCCGAAAATAAAAGCGCTCCGACGATTATACCGGAAATAAACTTTTTCATATGATGACCTCCGTAATAGTATTTACCTAATAGTACCATTACGTCATGAGACTGGAAAGGTTCCGCCACCAGATGGAGTAAGCGTTGTACTACCGTGATTGTGATTTTGCAGCGTAACGGTGTGTGTGTGACCTATGTTAGACTTGCGGTTTAGCTCAGACCAAATAGCGGCTAACTCATCAGCGAGTGTTGTAGCCCCATTATATAAACGCCCCCATCCTGCGAGTATTACCTGGCCAGACGATGATGTAGATAACCTAATATTTGTTCCGCTCAGTGTCACGTCAGGATCACCGCTTATAGTTAACCCGGATGACGGCGAGTTGTATAACGTAGACTGACGCCCGCCTCCTGCGTTAAATATAATCTTACTCAGACCGTTATCAAAAGCCGGAATCTGAATACCGTTATCAGCGCTTGAATATACGCCGAACGCAACGCTTGTCGGATCGATCACTACGCGCGGATAAACGGAGTCTGACGTTTGTATCTTAGCGCCAGTCACCGTACCGCCCGTAATAGTCGAGGCGCTGATGCGTCCGCTAAAGTTACCGTCAACCGCGCTCATGATTCCGCCACTCGTTACGGTAAACATTCCATTACCAACGTTAATCGAAGAACCGACGATC
>NZ_NFVA01000284.1 GCF_002264395.1 Paenibacillus sp. VTT E-133291 | reverse complement strand
TGTGCTCTCCAGATTTTTTTCATTCCCCTTTGCGGTGAAAATCCGGAGACCAAGGCGAACGCTACCGCTTTTCCACAATCAGTCCGTCCTCTCCGCTGTTTAAGCGAGAAGTGGATCTACAATCTTTAAAAAACACCAAAAAAAGAAACCATCCTTTGGTAAAATGGAGGTACCACCCAGCTACTTCAAATGAGAGGTTTCTTTTGTACATTCAATATACCATGGACCAACT
>NZ_NFVA01000269.1 GCF_002264395.1 Paenibacillus sp. VTT E-133291 | reverse complement strand
AGTTGTCGGATTCTTATACTCGCCCATCTCGTGTACACGTAGCGCATAATTAAAGCGCGCACCAGAGGAACCCGTTTCCGTAGCGGAGTAAAATACCTCGCCGTATATTCGTCCGTCCCTATTTACGACTTCCTTACCGGCTGTCATCCGTAAAGTGCCGGTATCTAACGGAGCCTCATTACGTGATGCCGCGAGTAAGTGGTCGGTAGCGTCGTGTAATCCGATGGTCGCTCCGTCAAGTACTCGCGTTTTCTGTCGCTCTAAAAACTGACGTAGCGCCGCCGTT
>NZ_NFVA01000274.1 GCF_002264395.1 Paenibacillus sp. VTT E-133291 | reverse complement strand
AGTGGGTGACGATGTAATGGCGCTCATACCGCTAAGGCAAACCGTCACAATTACGCCGTTTACCGGATATGATCCGGATTATAACGAGCCGTCGTACGGTGTCCCTTATACGCAAAAATGCCGCTTTAGCGAGGCGGTTAAACTCGTACGCAATCAACACGGCGCGGAAGTCGTAAGCGTCGGCACGTTTTACTTCGATAAGCTGGAGGATATCGCGCTCGACGACCGTTTTACGTACACCAACGAACTATTAGCGGAGA
>NZ_NFVA01000257.1 GCF_002264395.1 Paenibacillus sp. VTT E-133291 | reverse complement strand
GCGCGCAACGGCGGTAAAATACGCCATCAATTCGTCAGGCGCTACGTTCTCTTTAATCCATTGCGTTTCGAATCCGGTAAGAACACTAACCACCTGTACGATGTCCTCAAGTGCGTGCTCGAGGATCGCGAATAAGTACGCTGTGCGACTTCCTTCCGGAGCTGTAATAACGCCCATAACCAATTCCGGTAGCGTGTTAATAACTCCGGTCAATTGAATCCATCCGTCGATTGGTATTTTGCGTACCTTCACCGTTCTATCTCCGAGCTGGATTACGTTGGGGTCGATTACCGGAACTTCTGGCGCGGTTACTTCCGCTTTATCTGAACGCTTTAAAAT
>NZ_NFVA01000090.1 GCF_002264395.1 Paenibacillus sp. VTT E-133291 | reverse complement strand
ATATTTCTCGCATAAACGCTTACCGTCCTTGGAAGGACGCCGAACGCGTTTAAGCTTGCATAGAAACGGGTACCGTCTCTAAAGGATGACGATCCGTTTCTACTTTTGTAAAAAGAGTTTTGAAGTGAAAGAGGAGGTACTTTTGGTGCAGCAAAAATGGCAACGTTGGAATATTTCTTCCCGGAAGTGGCTGTGGATCATAGTTGTGGTTGGCGTTTTAGCTGCCTTGCCAGTTGTCTATGACCGTCTGCAGACGGAGAAGTCTTCCAAGACAGTGGAATTTGTATTTGATTACCGGGATTTAGTTGAAGTAGCAAGCTATCGTGCAAATCCGCAGGATTATATTTCCGAACAGTTAGATCGTCTAAAAGATGCTGGTGTTCAGAGTATGGCGATTTACGAAAGCACGCTGGAAGATTATCGTAAGGCACGTCGTCTCATGATGTGGGGAGCGGCTGATATCGCTAATCTTACGGATACAATTATTCCGGTGAATGAGAACTATACTTATATTCTTTTTACTAATCCTGATTACTACCAGGCCCTGGCGCCTGTCATTAAAGAGGCATTCGGTAATCTTGGGATTACTTCGAAGGAATGGAGTTTCCGCGGACAACAAGGTCTTATTATTGAGACTCCAATAGAAGATGCTACACTGAAGCCACTTCAGCCAGATCCATTTACACTGGAGATGTTGCATGACAAAGGATTTACCATTGTGCCGCGTCTGGTGGATTCTCTGACTTATAATAAAGCGACCGTTAAGAAGCTGTTAGATCGTTATGAAGAATTGGGTGTGAAACGAATCCTATTCGAGGGAGAGTCCGTTAAAGGGTTTAATGATGATGCCGATACGGCTAGTATCACTGACTTTGCAAATCTCCTCAAAGAACGTGGAATCGGGATTGCAGCGATTGAGAATATTAAGAAGCAGCAGAAGGGCTTTAACAAGCTTGCTTATTTGCTGGACTATAACGTAACACGGTTGTATTCCCTTAGCGAAGGGGACTCTGCCTTAGATCCAAAAGTGATCTCAGATCGTTTCGCTTTGGCAACAAAAGATCGCAATATTCGCATGATTTATTTAAATACAATTCCTTCACGGAATACGGCAAAGGCACAGATTACAGATACGCTAGACAACCTTGTCACCAGTCTGAGTGAACCTGGAGGCGCCGTTGAACAGATCAAAGATAATGGCTTTAAACTAGGACAAGCTACGGCATTTGAGGTTGTAGATTCGTCTTATCAACGTTACTTCAAGCTAGTTGCGGTAGTTGGTGCAGTCTCTTTAGTAGCGCTGCTGATTTCTTACTTTATTCCATGGCTTACGATTCCTGCATGGGTACTTGGATTACTGGGAAGTGCAGGACTGCTGGTCTTGAAACCAGAAATGTTTGAGCAGGGGCTGGCACTAGCAGCAGCGATAAGTGCGCCGACTCTTGCTGTTGTACTGGCCATTCGTAAGGTCAATGAAATGGGGCCTCCTCTACGGAGCAATAACCTTACCTATAAGGCTATGAGCCCGCAACGTCGGTTCACACATAGTCTGGTGCTTTATCTGAAGACTTCATTAATTTCTTTGAGCGCCGTGCCATTTGTGATCGCACTGCTCAACAACATAACTTATAGTCTAGTGCTGGACCAGTTCCGTGGTGTTAGTCTGCTTCATATGGCACCTATCGGCCTTGTGGCACTATATGTACTTTTGTACCGTGGGGAATTTGTGTTCAACAAGACGGGCAAGCTGCTGCGGACACCTATTACACTAGCTTGGGTTATTGCCGCTGCAGTTCTTGGAGTAGTGGGTATGTATTATTTGAGCCGAACCGGAAATGGGGGCAACGTAACACCTTTAGAGATGGCCTTCCGTACATTCCTTGAGAATACAGTCGGTGTCCGGCCACGTAATAAAGAATTTTTACTAGCTCATCCACTCTTAATTCTGGGTGCATTCTTAGCCTTTAGATACCGGAGTGCAGCGTTTATCATGATTATTGCCGTAATTGGTCAGCTCTCCATGGTGGATACCTTTGCACATATTCATTCACCAGTTCTGATCTCGCTAGTACGTGGACTGTTAGGTCTTGGACTCGGACTGATCATTGGTGTAATTGCCGTAATCGTATGGCAGATTGCAGAAGGGTGTTGGAAACGATGGTCGCCACTCCTAAAAAGATAGTTATCTCTGGTTTCTATGGTTTTCGTAACAGTGGAGATGAGGCGGTATTGCAGTCTATTCTAATTGCACTGCAGAAACAGTCTCAAGCTTTGGGTATATCCATTGAGCCTATAGTACTATCCATTGATCCTGAGTGGACAACTGCGACCTATGGAGTCAAATCCGTGCACCGGATGAAGCTTGTTGAAGTCCGTCAAGCGATTTATGAGAGCGCGGGTCTGATTAGTGGCGGGGGTAGCTTGTTGCAGGATGTAACAGGTAGCAAGAGTATTCCGTACTATTTAGGGATTATCAAGCTTGCTCAATGGATGGGGAGACCCACCTTTATCTATGCTCAAGGCATTGGGCCAGTGAATCGCAAACTTTTTTACCCTTTTATCAAATCAGTGTTTCGTAAATGTACCTATATATCTGTGCGGGATGAACAATCCCGCGAGCTTCTTCTATCTATGGGACTAGAACAGAAGAACGTAGAAGTTGTTCCCGATCCGGTTATGGGCTTGTCTCTACCGGAGGAAGACCCTGCTGCTGCTGTACAATCTTCGGCATCAGCAGACTCGCTTCCGGTGATCGGGATATCAGTACGTTTTTGGGAGCAAGATCGCAGAGAACTGGATACTCTTGCGCAAGGCCTGATTAAGGCCAACCGTGAGATTCCATTGCATTTGCGATTTCTCCCTTTTCACACTCCTTCGGATAATGAGGCTTCACGTTATGTGATGGAGAAGCTGAAAGGAAGTATAACCGAGCAGGGTGGGCAGGTTAGTATTTGTGAGGATGCTATTCACCCGCAACAAATGTTACGGGAAGTGGGACAATGTGATGTTTTAATCGGAATGCGACTTCATAGCTTGATTTATGCGGCTGGAAGACGTGTTCCGCTGATAGGTATTTCTTATGATCCGAAGATCGATCATTTTCTGAAGAGAATCCAGTGCCATCCTGTTGGAGCGACAAACACACTAGATGCTGAACATGTTGCTAACGAGATTGTCCATCTTTTGAACACCGCAAAGGAATGGAGAAACGAACGGGATGAGGTCATCACCAAGTTGATTCAAGCAGCAGAGGCACCAGCTCGGCAAATTGTAGAATATTTTCACCATAAAGGATGATCTAAAGTGAAAGCAGACAGCGCGGTACCTACAGTTCCTATTTTTGGGATTAGAGTCTCGAAAGTGGATATGGCAGCTACAGTTGCTTATTTGACGGAGGCTGTTCAGACCCGTATCCCGCATCAAGTGATTACGGCCAATCCAATTATGGTTATGGCTGCACTGGAAGATCCAGCTTATATGGATATTATGAAATCGGCTGAATTGGTTGTCCCCGATGGGACAGGAGTTGTCTGGGCTTCTAATTATTGTAATGAACCGGTAACCGAACGGGTAGCAGGTTATGATCTGTTACATGAATTGATGCGACAGGGTGAAAGATATAGCTGGAAGGTATATCTTCTAGGTTCTACGCCTGAGGTGATTCGGGAAACCGCTGAAAGGTTACAATTGCAATATCCGGGTGTTATCATTGCAGGATATCATGACGGTTATTTTGGTTCGGATGCGGACGAAGAGGTTATCGCTGAAATTGTTAATACTAACCCTGACTTATTATTTGTGGCCAGAGGTGCAGATAGTCAGGAACCTTGGATTGCTAAATATAAGTCCAAACTTGGCGTTCCGATCATGATGGGGGTCGGCGGCAGCTTTGACGTGATCTCTGGGAAGAGCAAAAGAGCGCCAATAGCGTTCCAAAAAATGAGAATTGAATGGTTGTACCGTCTCCTAAAAGAACCTACACGGTACAAACGAATGCTTGCACTGCCGAAATTCGCATTAAAAGTGGTGCGTGAGAAAGATAAAGTAACAAAAGTCTAGCAAAATGCCGATATTCACCTAGAAAATGAGATAAATAGCCTAAATAAAGGATTGGAATTTGTTTTTGTAACAGCGTATAATTCAATGCGGTAGAGAAATGGGGGTCGACTGATCAAATGTTAATCATATACATCGCTGGATTTATCGTATGCATGGGACTCGCACTTGGCCTCACACCTTTGGTGAAGAAATTCGCCATCAAGATTGGTGCAACAGATGTGCCGAATGCTCGTAAAGTGCACACGAAAATTATGCCCCGCCTTGGCGGATTAGCTATTTTTCTAGCGTTTGTGTTAGGCCTGCTTGCCGTATTGCCGATTATTCCATACGAGTTCACTCCGCGGGAGGTCAACTTCATCAAAGCGCTGCTGTGTGGTGGCGGACTGATTGTACTTATCGGGGCACTTGATGACCGGTTCGAATTATCAGCAAAAGTGAAGCTACTGGGCCAAATTATCGCAGCCTGTATCGTTGTTTTCGGTTTTGGTATTACTGTAGATTTTGTGAATATTCCATTTAACAATACGTATTCCTCACTGGAGAGTTGGATTGCTATCCCGCTTACGATTTTCTGGATTGTCGGTGTTACCAATGCCGTTAATCTGATCGACGGGCTGGACGGGCTTGCGGCTGGTGTATCAGGAATTGCAATTGCTACGATTGCGGCAATGGCTTTTGTGATGGGAAACACCATGGTAGCAATGCTGTGTCTGTTGCTTCTGGGTAGCATCATCGGGTTCCTGTTCTTTAACTTCCATCCTGCTAAGATTTTCATGGGAGATACGGGTTCGCTGTTCTTAGGCTTTTGCTTGGCATTACTTGCTTTGTTAGGATTTAAACAGATCGCTGTAGTTTCGTTTATTACACCTTTGCTTATTATCGGTGTACCTTTGTCGGACACGTTCTTTGCGATCGTGCGCCGTAAGCTGCAGAAGAAACCAATCTTTGCACCAGATAAAGGTCACTTGCATCACTGTCTACGCGAGCTTGGCTTTAGCCACCGCCAGACTGTACTCATTATTTATGGTATTGCTGCATTTTTCGGTATTTTAGCTGTTATTCAATCATCCGCAGCTCTTTATGAAGCAAACTGGGTTACATTCGTGGTTATCTGCATCATGCTCTTCTTCTTGCAGATCGGTGCTGAAATCACAGGTTTGATTGGTAAGACTAAACGTCCACTGATTGATTTCTTTTTAAGAATGCGCATGAAGGCTGATCCGGAAAGAGGCTCTAAGTCTTAAACGACTAAGCAATTATTCTAAAATTTTCTAAACTTAACAAAACTCATCCGATTTCGGATGAGTTTTTTGTTATTTTCCCTAAAAATATCGCTACTTATGACCGATAAAGAACAAAGTGAAGGTTTACGAGAACTTATACTCAAAGGAGAGATATAACACATGCAACGCTTTAAGAGACCGTTCGTTTGGCTGATGCTGGCGGCTTTGATCGTTTCTATGTTCCCAGGTAAATACACGCCGATAGCGGCAGCGGCTACCACGAGCTCTACGACTTTCTTCAGTCCGGATGATCTCACATTACGTAATACTGTTTTGTTGAAGCAGGACGTTGTGCCAACAACAGATAATCAAAACCCAGAGGGGTTAATTAGTCGTTCTAGTGTCTACAAAATAAGTAATCCTACCTTTTCGATTACAGGGACTTACTCACAGGTAACTTCATCTACAATGAAGGTTACTGTTGAGCAGTTGACTCAGGATAGCTCATCTAAAAAATGGGTAACGGATTCGACTCGATTGACTACGGGAACAGTTACAACAGATAACAATAGTCCGGACAATCGCTTCGTAGCGTCTGGTCTTGTTTTGTATACAGGCTTTAATAAGATTACTTTCTCTGGTATGCAAGGTAATCTCCAACGCTCAGAATCTTTCTATGTGCTTTATGATCAAGTTCCTTACGTAACCGAATTAAAAGTATTGGGTGGACCTTCTGCACTTAATTTAAATGAAGGAACACAAGTAGTTGTGCCGGTATCTACAGTTACTCTCCAAGGTAAAGTAGCGAATGCAACGAAAGTTAGTGTCTCCGTGAATGGCGGAACAGCTCTGCAAACCTCCTTATTGGAAGACGGAACATTTTTTACACCTGCTTTGAATTTGAATCCGGGATTAAGTACTCTTAAAATCGTAATTCAAAATGCTTCGGATTCAATAACCATAGACAGATCGGTTTATTTCTTTGATAAGGATCAACCGTTTGCTTCTTTGAACATCAATCATAATTCAGTCGACTATAATATTCTAAATGACAAAGTACCGACATTAACTGCTGACCTGACACCTAGTGTTGCAGGTTTTACAGGACAAATATTGGTGCCTTACAATGTAGCTCCATTCAAAACAAGTGCTGTACTAACTCTTAACAAAGGTACTACCAGTACTGAAAAAGTTGTTACGATAAAAAGCGTGGATGAGGAATTAACTATTCCTGGTCCTGATGGCGTTACTCCAACGTACAAATTGGTTAAATTTACGACTAACACAAATCTAGATATTCTCCCAGGTGTAAATGACTTTAAGCTATCCGTTGATTATGGTACCCACAGTAGTTCTCATATCTATTCTTATAAATTCTTAAAAGATGAGACTGTTATAACAGAAATGTACTATCTCCCTGGATATACAGGTTCAGGAGCTCTTACTAATATCTCTAAATTGCCTTTAAATGGTCAACAATTAGAAAGTGATACCTTTTATATTTTAGCAAAAACAAATAAATCAACTTCAGCTATTTTAACTGCTAACTATTTACCTTTGAGTAATAAACCGTTAAGTATACCTCCTGTTCCAGAAGCGGTTACCGGTACAAACGAATACGTTTATAAAATAACGGGTTTCTCTAACGGTCAGCAGAAAGTACAGTTCCGATATACAGGATCAGAGTCTTATTATAATGCTGATATTTCATATGTATCTAAAAATTATATTTACGTAAGCAACTTGCAGGATGGACAAACCTATGAATTCGATTCAAGTGCCAATAATAGACTAACTGTAGCCGGCGAATATATTGGATTTGAGAATATCACAAACGCACAAGTGCAGATTAATGGTATTGATAGTCAATCATTACCTGAAAAACCTAAGTTTGAAGTATCAATGACAAAACCAGATTTCAATTTCGACTTAAAAATCAGTCAGACAGGGCCTCTTGTGTATGGTGAGAATAAAATCGTATTCACAGGAGTCTCACTAGATAATGCTGGGAATCAGCGGATTATTAAAAAAGAATTGAAGATTTATATTATTGATACCAATACTTCTGGTATAAAACAATTCCACCCTACTTTGGGAGATAATCGTCTACCTTTTACAAGAACAACGCTTTCTAATGAAGTTGAGCGTAATGCAATTCTGGCATTGCCAGCAGAAATTGTATATAAGGATGAAAAATATACAACGAGCAAAGATAAATTCGACTTGGTGCTACAAGGTAGCGGTGCTACGACGCTGAATCTGTATCAAGGTTCTACGTTGGTCTTTTCTTCGACGGGTCAAGATAAGCTGCTTACAGACATTGAACAGGAACCTATTGGGCCAAAACGTTACCCTGATGAGTTGGCTGCAAATGGCCTGTACTATGAGTACATCGGAAGCGCTAAGAACTTTATCTTACGATTACGTGACATTAAATTTGATGCTCCAGGAAGTCAAGTTTATACCCTTGAGCTTATTAATAAGACTGGGGCAAGAACTACACAGCGTCTTGAGGTAGTACGTGAAGTAGCTCCATATCGTCTTCTCTCACCTGTACCAACGGTAGGTAAACAAATTGTTGTTAACAAGAACTTTGTTCGTTTTGATATTGAGGCAGAAGGCGCTACCAAAGTAATAATTGGTAAGGATGAAGCCAAAAAACGTACGGATTTTCCGAATTCAGATCGTTTTACCTATGATTATGTAGGTTTGAAGGCAGACAAATCCACGCCAATTAAGATACAAATCGTACGTGCTAACTCTACAATTAGCGATACTATAGATGTCTATTATGCCAGTGCGGTACAGATCGATACACAGTATATGGCAGAGAAGGTAGCTACGAAATATAGTGTTTTCAATAAAGCTCTGGAATTGAATTTCCCTAAAGGGACTATTATGAAGGGATTTACGAGCTCTGGTGCTGCGAAATATTATCCTAATACAAAATTATTGTTTGGTATTGCTGACCCCGCTGACGGTGTCGTTGAACGAAAGAATGATTACGGGAATATAATTAACGTCACTGGTAGCGATGAAAGAACAGAAGGTGGGGGAGGCCAACTTGTGATCCCGCAGGATCTCGCTTTGCGCTTTACATCAACCGTCTCTACAAATAATTTTTCAAGAGTATCTGATATCTACTGGCTCAGTGGTGGTCTAGGAGAAGATGGTGTTAATATTGAAACCAATGGCGTTACTCCGCATTTTGTGGACGCTAGCGGGAAGACGGGGTATTTTACGCAGTACAGTCAAACTCGTAAAACTGTACCTTCTCAACGCGGTGAATTGACGCTTACTTTTAACTCCAGCATTGTGGATGAAGTGGGGTCGACAATAACAGTATTCCGCTATACCGATGCTGGGAAATGGGAAAACATAGGTGGAGAAGTTGATACGAAGAAGCACACCATCACAGTTCCATTTGATGAGTTTGGTTATTACACTGTTATGAAGCTACGTCGTGGTTTTGTTGATATTACAAATCACCCATGGGGTAGAAATATTATGAATGGATTGTATTCGAAAGGGTTCATGACTAATCTTCGTGCAGATGCATTTGGCGCAGATGATTTAACAACACGTGGCGAATTCGCTACATTACTGGTGAAATCTCTGAGTATTCCTTTAAACTATGATGCCAATAAGCAAACATTCTTCGATATTGTCCCACAAGCGGTTTCGGCTACCTGGGATTTCAAACATATTGAGACTGCTGCTAGGGCGGGTATTGTTACAGGACTAAGTGATGGCTTCTTTGGACCTGACCAAGCTTTAACACGTGAACAAGCGGCAGTAATGATCGCTAGGGCGCTGAAGTTGAAGATGTCTTTGAATGACAATAAACTCTTGGCAACCTTAAGTAAATCGTTTGTTGATACAAGTAATATGGATTTCTATTCACGCCCTGCCATTGAGGCTGTGTCTAAAGCTAAGATTATGGAAGGAAGCGCCGTGACGGTTACAGGACAGAAGAAACCTGTATATAACTTTAATCCAAAGGGTAAATTGACTAGAGCGGAGGCTGGAAAGATTACAGTTGCACTTTTGCAAAAGAGTACAAGCATCTTCCCGAAGAACTTTAACTAAAGCAAATAAAATGTTCACCGGCCTGCGAAAAAATATTCGCAGACCGGTGTTTTAATGTAATGAGAGCAATTACCAAAGACATATATTTTGTATTCTTCTTAGATTTACGTTACAATAACGTAGAAAATATTATTTTCTGAAAGGTGAAAGCCAACCATGAAACCGATTTTAGCAAAAGCACAGTTGGATTACATGAAAGCCAAGAATATGTTTGAGAATAGAGCAAAAGTGTTAGAGAAGGAAATCGCGGCTAAACGGGCACTACAGGAAATTACACAAGAGGTCATGGAGGAGCTTGTGCAGGCTACAGGATTCCATGATTCATACAACGAGCTTGTTGTGGCTGAGAATGCCCTTATCGAATGGTCTCATACTACGATTAAGCATGAAAAGAGCTACCGCGAGAATCGCGCAGCTATTGATGCAATGTACGACAATGTAAACTCAAGTCCTGAAAAGCGTCAGGAATTGATCCAGTTATCTATGAAGATTCGTTAGACCCTACTGTAATAGAAGCAAGCGCCGGCAAACGGCGCTTTTTTGTTGCGTTCAGCATGATGCTATCTATAGAGCAGATCTCCGGATGGTGATGGTAAGTAGTGGCCATTAGCTTACGAATTATCAAAGCAATGAACCAGGAGGCGAACCCAAAAAAGAACATGTTTGATCAAACCTATAAGCGAAGGTTTTTAGGTTATAGCTTTAAGGGCTGTAGCTCAGAAGGGGAACTGCCAAATAAACAGCCTACGGTGAATGAGAGAAATCAGGTCTTTCTGCCCCTTTATACTCAAATTTTGTAGGAATGTTTAAATAAATGGCACTAGTGTTAATGATACTTAGTAAATATTGCATAATGACGTTTTGAAAACGACTATGGTATACTAATTTCCGTGGCAACCCAAGATTAACAATAGTTAGTAGAACATACATATGTATCTTCTATTGGGATTGTACCGGGAAACAAAAAAAGAAAAGTTTTTTTTGAGAAACCGCAACTTTTCCAAATCTTCTGCGTTTAAGGTGTAGAGTCATTTACACAGGCAGTTGAAATTAACCGGTGGTAAAGCGAATTTAACAAAATGGAAAAATTAGCTTTACGTGACTTGAGGCACATTGTATAATACTTAGGTATAATTAGGAATCTAGTATTGTCATGTCCTGATCATTGTTTACCAGTTTCTGTGATACCCGTCACAGACATTATTTATACTTAATTTGCTCAACTCTGGAAAGGGGGTGCATCGGCTAATGAGTGACACGAGCTACTCAACTAAAGAAAAATCTCAGTTTATGAACGTCCAAGGAGGAGAAAAAAAGGTTATGAAGAAAATTTTATCCGTAGCATTATCTACAGCAATGGCATTCTCGATGTTTGCCTCTGTAGCGTTTGGTGACGCAGCAGCAACTCCGCAACAAAAATTTGACGCTTTGGCAGCAAAAGGTATTCTCAATGGGTACCCAGATGGTCAAGCTCACCTTGAAAAAGATCTTACTCGCGCTGAATTCGCGAAGATCGTTACTAAATTGTTCGATCTTACTGAAGTAACTAACAAATTGTCATACAAAGACAAAGGTTACAACGCTAAGAACTGGGCAGTTCCTTACATCGAAGCTGTTACTGCAGCTAACTTGATGCAAGGTAAAGATACTGTTAAAGGTATCTTCGACTACAACGGTAAAGTAACTGTTGAAGAAGTAGCAGCTGTATTGTTCCGTGCTTTGAAACTTGAAGTACCAACTACATCTGACAACACTGCATCTGCATGGGCTAAAGGTTATGCTCAAGCGGTAATCAATGCTGGTCTGATTGCTAAAGACACTAACTTCAAAGCTAACGCTAGCCGTTCTTTGGTAGTTGAAACAGCTTATGCAGTTGATCAATTGAAAGCAGCTCCTACTGTAGCTTCTGCTGAAGCAGTAAGCCCAACTAGCGTAGTTGTAACTTTCTCTGACAAAACTACTACTACTGTAACTTTGACTACTGCACTTGTAGAAGGCGTTGAAACTTCAATTTCCTTCAAACACAACAATCACGACTACACTACTAAAGTAACTTTGGCAGCTCCTAAGGTTCTTACTGCAACAGCTCCAAATGCTAAACAATTGGTGCTGAAATTCAATCGTGCTATTGATACTTCTTCACTAATCTCTAGTGACAAAGTAAAAGCAGGCGTTGTGCAAGTAGTTCCAGTTAATGGTGCTCCAGCAGTTGCTGTTGAAGGTTCAAATGTTAGCTTTAACGCAACTACTAACGAAGCTACTATTACTTTCCCTAACACTGACTATCTGAAGGGTCAATACACTGTAGTTGTTACAGATGCTGTTAAAACTTCCAGCGGAACATCTTTCGCTACCTACACAAATCTTATTACTGTAGCTGATACGATTGCTCCTACAGTAACAAGTGCAACAGCTGTAGCTAAAACTACAACTAACACTGTTACTATTCAAGTGAGCGAACCTGTTAAGAGAGCTGGGATTATTGCTTATGTTAACGGTGTTGCTTCCACTGCAACAGTATCGAACGATACTTATGACACTATTACTTTGACTACGGGAACTCTTGACAGTGGAAAAACTTATGATGTTTCCTTGTTGAATCTTACTGACTTTGCAGGTAACGTAGCTAATCCTAACCCGATTAAAACTACTGTAACTGTAACCTCTGATACTGCAGCTCCAACAATTTCGAGCATCACACCAGTAAGTGACAAGTACCTTGATGTTAAATTCAACAAAAAAGTGAATTATGAATCCTTTATTGCTAATGTGAAATTGCTTGATGCTTATGGCGAAAGCAAAGGAACTTTGAGCGTTAAAACTACTTCTAATAGTGATACAATCAGATTGGAAGTTCCAGCTGGATTCAAACTTCCAGAATCTGGTACTTTCACTGGAACCCTTTCGTTTGGTGCAACAATTAAGGATACTCTTGGTAACACTTTGGGAGCAGCTGTTACTCAACCAGTAACTATCACTAAGGATGCTACAGCTCCTACAGTTGTAAGTGCTGTGTTCACAAGTGGTAAAGGAATGGTAGTGACGTTCTCCGAAAATATTGATAGTACTTTTGGTACTACTGAATCTCCAACTTTGGTCAACGATACTACTGGTAAGTTGGTTAGATTTGAAGATGGTGCTGACTTTAGCGGTGCTAAAATTGACGGTGCTACTGTAACTTATCCAAATGTTGCTCTAAGTGGTTCGTACACATTGCGTCTGCCAGCAAAATTGGTTAAAGACATTTCCCTTGCTGGAAACACTCTTGTAGCAAGTTCTGTTACAGTGACTGCAGCAGTAGCTTCAACAACTGATACTGTTAGACCAACTGTTGGTGAAATTACTTATACAGATAGCGTTAAAAATGGTGCTGATGTCAAAGTAACTGTGAATGCATCTGATGATAAAGGTTTGAACGTGGCATCATTGCGTGACTTGAACAGCTATACTTTGGCTGGTAAAGCACTTCCAGTTGGTTCGACTACAGTAATTACCCATTCTACTGGTTCTGATCTTACTAAGCCGCTTACTGCAACAGTTGAAATTACAATTCCTAAATCTTCAATTAGCAAAAATGATACCTATAACTTTGTAGCGGTTGGTATTACTGACGCTGCTGGTAACGGTAGCTATGCTAAAGATAAGGATCTTGTTCTGACTGACAGAGTAGCTCCTACATTTACTAGTGCTGTTGTATCTTCAGGCGATAACTCAATCTTGGTATTGAGCTTCTCTGAAAATGTTAAAAACGTTAAAGGTGATGGATCTGATTTCCAATTCACAATCAACGGTACAGTTGTAACATCTGGCATTTCAGTTACTAAAGGTGCAGGAAGTGACGCTGGTAAATACTACGCTTCATTTACTCAATACCCTAACCTGAATGCTAACAACATCAATAATATTGAAGTTAAAGTACTTGATGTTACTAGTAAGATTACTGATGAAGCTTCCAATGACATCACAACTGGTACAGTACAGTACGCTAAGTAATCTCCGATTACCGATGCAAAGAATAGCCTCTTCGGAGGCTATTCTTTTTTTATAGGCATTTACCCCCATAAAAGGAGGAATTTCATTGAAATCGGTATGGAAAGTATCAACAGCAGCTGTATTGCTGGCTGGTGGTGTATGGGCTGGATCACTGTTGAATGTTACTGCTGAAGGTGCAGGTGTAGGTTCACAGCCTGGAACAGCAGATGACCCTGTAGTTACCAAAAGCTATGTTGATCAGCAAATTCAGAAAGCACTTACAGGTGGTACAGGAACAGCTCCAGTAGCTACAGCTACTCCGAGTCCAAGCTCAGCTCCAACAGCTACAACAAACCCGACTACTAGCAGTAATGAATCCGTAATTGTCGATGTAAAACCAGGACAAACCTTAATTGCTTCCGCAGGCGCTGAATTTATCGTCCGTGCGGGTAAAGCGGTTATCTACTCTCAGGATGCAAATGGTGTTGCTGATTTAACGGATGGTAAAGATCTTGCCAATGGAGTAGCTGCGCCATCTAACCATTTATTATCCTTCCCTCGCGATGGTCGTGGTATTACTGTCCAAGCAGGACAAACCCTTGGTCTTGTTGTCATGGTTCGCGGTGGATATACATTAAAATAATGTGTAACTATATATATTCATAATGCCCTTAAACGTAGTTGATCATACCTTCAAACTGATTTCCAAAGTTACAAATCATTGGCGCGATTGAAGAGTAGATGTTGGACGCACAATATTCCTGTAATCTTACAAATTCACAGGAGGTGCTGTAACATGGCACGTAACAATCGTACAGTGGTACCGGAAAGTCGGGCAATGCTAAAGCAAATGCAATATGAAATTGCAGCTGAATTTGGTTTATATGGAGCGCATTATGGAGGCGGAGCAGACACAGAGTTTGCATCTGAATTAGGAGCAATCGTAGGTAGTGGTTCTGGCCGTAGCCAGTATCTTGGACATCTTAGCTCAAGAGATAATGGCTCTGTTGGCGGAGAAATCACGAAGAGACTCATTAAGCAAGCTGAACAGTCTCTTCTTTAAAAATATCAGGGTGAAGGAATTCTCATTAATCCTATCTGATATTTCTTTTTAATACTGTGGGATCAATATTTATACTGTGATGGAGGGGCTTCGGAGTAATTGACACCACCTCCCAAATAAGATAATATGACTTTTGAGGAAAGCCTTAGACCTTTTCCATATGGGAAAGGTTCATTTTTTTGAAGAGTTTAGTGAATATAAACATGAAATACTGCAATCATCCTTCATAAAAAGAACAGGCTCCTGAGTTTCTTAGTTTTATAGTTTTTTATAATTTGGCCTGTGATTATTAAGGAACTCCTTATACAGTGTCAGACTAACCATAAGGGAGGTTGTTATACTTGTCTATTAAAGGGCGTCATTTGTTTACTTCCGAGTCCGTGACGGAAGGGCATCCGGATAAAATCTGTGACCAGATTTCCGATGCGGTACTCGATGCGTTTTTAGCTAATGATCCAAATGCACGTGTAGCCTGCGAAGTAGCAGTAGCAACTGGTCTTGTTTTGGTGATCGGGGAAATCAGTACCAAATCTGAGTATGTAGATATTCCTGCCATCGTACGCAATACCATTAAAGAAATTGGATATACACGTGCAAAATATGGTTTCGATTATAATACCTGTGCAGTTTTGAGCTCGCTGAATGAACAGTCGGCTGATATTGCTCAAGGTGTAAACTCTGCCCTAGAGCATCGTGATCCAGCACAGCTGGCTGAAGAAACAGCAAATATTGGCGCGGGTGATCAGGGGTTAATGTTCGGTTTTGCTACGAATGAAACACCAGAACTGATGCCGCTACCGATCGCTTTATCTCATCGTATTGCTCGTCGCTTGTCTGAGGTTCGTAAGAACGGAACTTTGGAATATCTGCGTCCTGACGGAAAGACACAAGTTACGATTGAATATCAAGATGAGAAGCCTGTACGCGTGGATGCTATCGTAGTATCTACACAGCATGCGGAAGAAATTTCTCTTGAACAAATTCAGGCAGATATTAAAGAGCATGTAATTATGCCGGTTGTTCCTGCGGAACTACTCGATGCTGAAACTAAGTATTTTATTAACCCAACTGGACGTTTTGTTATTGGTGGTCCTCAAGGGGATGCCGGTCTGACTGGACGGAAGATTATCGTTGATACGTATGGCGGATATGCCCGTCATGGCGGTGGCGCATTCTCTGGTAAGGATCCAACTAAAGTGGACCGTTCTGCGGCTTATGCAGCTCGTTATGTGGCGAAGAATCTTGTAGCTGCAGGTCTAGCTGATAAATGTGAGATCCAGCTTGCTTATGCCATTGGTGTGGCTACTCCTGTCTCGATTAATGTGGATACATACGGAACAGGTAAAATCAGTGAGGAAAAGATGGTTCAACTGATCAGCAACAACTTTGATCTTCGCCCTGCAGGCATTATTTCCATGCTTGATTTGCGTAAACCGATTTATAGACAGACAGCAGCATACGGACATTTTGGACGTACAGATGTAGATCTTCCATGGGAACGCGTAGATAAAGCAGAATTACTAAGAGGTCAGGCTGGACTGTAGAAGTTAATCATACGTTCTTATAATCATTTAAGCCCGTAAGCTGGCACTTAGTGTCGGCTTACGGGCTATTTTTATGGAATGGATAGTAATCGCTATTGATTCTATTCATAGAGAAGTAGACTACTAAACTTTGTAAGCCCTTTAACCGAAATATAAGAGTATACATAAAGACGTTAGTATGGTTTGAGAGGAGTCTATCACAGCATGAAAAGAAAAATTTCAATATGGACGGCACTTTTCCTAGCGGGAGAACTGGTACTTGGAGCAGGGTATCCTTCTATCGGAATTGGAATATCGGCAGTACATGCTGCAGCGGAATTTGGCATTAGTGTGTCGCCAGCACCTGGAGCAACCTTTGTAAATATTGGGTCATCTCTTAAATTAAGCTTTGATCGTCAAGTGAATCCCCAGGCTGGAGAAATTACGATTACAGGTCAGGGTGATAGTACACCTTTTGTGACGATTCCTATTGGTAGCTATGGCTTAATTGGTAGTTCAAAAGAATATGAGCTTAAGTTAGGGCCAAATCAACGATTCATTCCGAATAAGGCATACACGGTAACAATTCCCAAAGGATTATTCAAAGATAATGAGGGGAACGAATCAGGACTTACTTCATGGGCATTTACCACCGCTCCTGAGAGTAATACAGCGATCACGGCAGGCAACTTTTCACCGGCTAGTAATGCAAGAGTAGATGCCGGGAGTTTAAAGGAACTTAGTCTGACACTAAATAAGCAGCTGTTAAAAGGCGGGGGCTCTATCCGAATCCTGTCCTCAGCAGATAATACAACCGTGCAAGAGTTCAGAATAAAGGATGATGACACTAGAGTTAACGTTCTGACTGATGCTAACTCTACTACAGTTAAATTAACGTTGGAGAAAGCATTGGCAGCCGGAGGGAATTACTATGTTCTTATTGATGCCTATGCTTTTAAGGATGTTGATAATCGAACGTTTGCTGGGATTTCTAGCGGGAATGTATGGAGTTTCTCTACGAAAGGTGTAGCTGAAATTCCAATGACTCCATCACCAGCTAACGGTGCAGGCGGTATATCTACCACAGGAGCACTACAGCTCACTTTTGACCGTCCTATGATGCCTGCATCGGGTGTAATTACGGTGTCCCCAGGGGCAGCTAACGATGCTAGAACAAGATGGCTTAATGTGAACTCCCCAGCCGTTACAGGAGGAAGCAGCAGAACCATAACATTGAATCCAGCGTCATCAGCCTCACCTCTGCTAAACGGCACACAATATACAGTTACGATCCCCCAAGGTGCTTTTTATGATCAAGATGGAAATGTATTTCCTGCCTCGGGCCCGTACACTTGGACCTTCACAACGGTATCTTTGACTGGACTTGGCGTAAGTGCTTTGAATCCATCTGATCGAAGTGAATCTATTGCTAACAACAGATCCTTTTCGATCGCGTTTAATCGGGATGTGAATTACAACAGTGCAGTGGCCAATGGTGTGGCTCTATATAAAAGCGGAGGATCTCAGGTGCCGGTTAACGTTACTCGGAGTACCACTACAGCTAAAGAATTTATCATCACACCTTCTGTAGCGTTAGATAGTGATTCAACTTATTACATTGATATCGCTAAAGGGGCTTTTGTAGACGCAAGTGATGCTAACGTTCTATATGACGGATTAAGTGGTAAAAATTCATGGAGCTTCAAGACCTTGTCTCTGGACAAAACTGCTCCACAGCTCACATCTGCACAGCTTGAGAACAACCGAACCATTCGTCTGAAATATAATGAGTCTCTCAATTCATCCATAGCGCTGTTAACCTCAAGCTTTGGAGTTACGGTGAACGACGAGAATCGAGCGATTGAAAGTGTTTATATTCAGGGAGACAGCGCTTATCTGGTGCTGAGTACAGGTGTAGCTGTTGGGCAGATTGTAAAGGTCAGCTATACTGGCGGACTGCGGACGATTCAGGATCCAAGCGGAAATGCAGCGAGCACTTTTAGCTCTAAACAGATCACGAACTCCATTGAGTCCTCGATGCCGACACCTAAAGACGGGCGAATCACGGGGAGATCTGTAGTATTAAATTTTAACGACACACTAAAATCGGTTTCCTATTACGCTCATAACCAGTTCCTAGTGACAGCAGATGGAAGCTCACTCGGGGTCAACTCGATCAGTTCCAGTGGCAATACAGTATATTTAACATTGGGCAGTGAAGCATCGAATGGACAGAACGTTCGGGTGTCCTACTATGCAGGTTCGTATCCTTTGCTAAATTCTTATGGACAAAATATTGCGGACTTTACTGATTTCAATATCCGTAACAGTAATGATACGATTGCGCCAGTGTTTCAAAGTGCTACCGGAGGCGGGACTAAAATCATTTTGAATTATAATGAAGGCTTGTCTACAACCAATCTCCCACTGAATAGCCAATTCTCTGTTTTAGTGGGCAGCACGCCTAATTATGTAACTAATGTATCGGTCAGCGGCACTCAGGTTACTTTGACACTTCAGACAGCGCTGACGGTGAATCAGAATGTGACTATATCTTATGTGCCGGGCTCTGCAGGGGTGAGCGATTTGAATGGAAACCGAGCGGCGTATATTAACCTGCAGCCTGTATCCATCTCAGAAAACAGCGGCACTACTATACCGGAGATTAATTCAGCGACCGTTTCAGGTGACGAGTTAACCGTTACTTTTGCAAAGAATATGCAGGCATCCGGTTCCCTTTACGCGAATCAGTTTGGAGTTAGAGCAGATGGCAGCAGCTTGGGAGTGCAATCCTACTATATCTCAGGCAATATTCTAAAAATAACGTTATCCTCGGTTGTAAAGACCGGTCAAACAGTGGACCTGTCCTATATGTCTGGTACCGGTACGATTAAGGATTTGAGTGGGAATACACTATCCTCATTCTCAGCATTATCTGTTCAGAATCTAACCGGAGTGACCACTGGATCTGGAAATCGTCCATCCTATCTAGGAACACTTGTAACGAGTGAATTTGGAAAAGAGTATGCACTATTAAAGAGCGATTCCTCGCAAATTGTGGATGATCGTTCTGTATATAATCAATCGGTAAAAAGATATACTTTAAACGCAGAGCGAATAGCTGCCAGTTATGAATATCTGTATAAGATGAATAATGATGTATTAGCTTTTGAGGTTCCTTCCACGGAACAAGCAGCTTTTGTGACGGTTCCGCTAAAACCATTGCTCGACGCGGTGAACCGTAATAAAAATACAAAGTTTATGATTCGACATGGAGATAACCTATTTAGTGTGGGACTCAATGATATTGATATGAACGGACTTGCGAGTAGCTTGATCTCGGACAGTAAAAATATTTCGCTCGTGTTCCGCTTGGATAAAGTTCCAGCAGGCACATTTACACCTTTTGAGCAAAAGCTACAAACGATGGGGATGCGAACCATTACTAGTCTTATGGATGTCCGGGTGACTGCGATAATTAGTGATAATTATGCGAATGCCAAGGCACTGACAGTACCAGGAGAATATACCGTACGTACTACTTCTTCATTAAATAGTGCGCAGACATCTGCGGCCAGGTTAGACCTTTCCTATTACGATGCGGCTTATCTGCCTACAAAAGTCAGTACGGTTGGTAATTATACGGTTATTCGTGCTCGTACCGCTGGTAATCAGATATTAGGGACTTTCTTATCCACCAGAGCCTTCACGGATATGGGTAAGCATTGGAGTAATGCAATTGTTGCTGAACTTAGCGCTAAGAATATCATTGATAGCAGCTACGGTAGTACGTTTAATCCGGAGAAAAAAATCACCCGAGCTGAGTTTGCTATAATGCTTAGTCGTGGTCTTGGTCTGCTAGGAGATCGTGAGACCGCGCAACGCTTCCGGGATGTGCAGCCTTCCACACAAACTGGAGACTATATTGGCGCAGCGGCTAAAGCCGGTATTATTACTGGGAATACGGATGGGACCTTCCGTCCGAATGATAATATAACACGTGAACAGATGGCGATTATGATGATTCGTGCGATGGAATATACCAATCATCCGATTACGCTAAGCGGCACTTCTGCCTCAACACTTGCAAAATTCAAGGATAAGTCGAAGATTCAGAATCAAAGCGCTGAGTTCGTCGCAAAGGCAGTGCAATCTGGCATTATTCTGGGCATGACAACAAGTGAATTCCAGCCCCAAGGAAATGCCACACGTGCTCAAGCTGCTGTGATGCTGCAGCGGATGTTGAAACAGGCAGATTACTTGTAAGCAACTCTCATAAACAATGAAACAATTGGTAAAGTCCGGTAAATATACCGGGCTTTTTTTGTCGTTTAATAATGACATTTTTGACTCTATAAAGCTTGAAATCTCTCAACTTCGCAACTTTTTGGCTTATTTTCAGTCTATTAAAAGAGTACTAGAAAAATAGGAACCAGTTTCCAGACACTGATACGGACTGATAGAGTACAAAAGAGATGGGAGAGTTACGTTGAAATGAATGAAGTTTTGGAGAAGAAGAGTAGCGAGGTTGCACGGGGAATAAGATTATCTTCCACTAAAAAGTGGATTGCTGCTTCATTGGCTGGTGTGTTATGGATTATGCCGGTAATCGGCAGTGAAGGTATGATGCTGTTTGGTCAGGGGTCTGCACCAATTGCAGCTGCAGCCACAGCTCCTTTTAAAGTAAGTAAGCTGGGAGAAGAAGTGATTACTTCGGGCGCCATTATGATGAAATATAAATATACTACTACACGTTCTGGGGCGAGTGCTTCTGGGCTTGCGGATGTCATTCGTATAGATCTTAACAATCCATACGTTTCTTTAGATGTGATGACTGGAAAAGGTGGAAACCTGACTACTCGGCAAAGTACAGGCGGAATGGCCAAGGAAACTGGAGCCGTGGCGGCAGTAAATGGCGATTATTTTAATACCGGTGGAGAGGGTGCTCCTATTGGTGGACAAGTATCAGGTGGAGTACTGGTGTCTACCCCTTCACAATTGGATGGAATGTATGCCTTTGCAGTGACAAAAGACCGCAAACCTATTATTGACGAGTACAGTTTTGAGGGGATGGTAACCGCGCCAGATGGCGCACAGTTTGAGATCTCCGGTATCAATAAAGGTGCTTATAGCCCTGAAGGCGGAAGCTCGACTTATAGTCATGCTAATGCTATGTATATCTACACAGATGTATGGACTGCACTCGACCGCCCTAAAAATAGCTCTACCACTCCAACAGAGGTACTTGTTGAGAATGGTGTAGTTACTCAAATTTCAGAAAATGCTGCACTCCCTACGGCGGTTCCAAAGGGAGCTTATATTTTGCGGGCACATGGCTTAGCCGCACGATATGTTACTGCCCATTTGACGGTAGGACAACCTGTAACAAGTGTGTATTCCCTGAAATCTAAGACTACACAGCAATCGCTAGACCCTGCGAATCTGCAAACCATGATCGGCGGACATACGATTCTAGTAAATAACGGAAAAGCAGCAACGTTCTCTCGTTCTACTAGCAGCATTGGAGGCTATCGTGCACGCACAGCTTTAGGATATTCTCAAGACGGACGTTATGTATATATCATAGCTGCTGAGAAAAATGGTAATAGTTCAGGGATGTCTTTAACCGAATTGCAATCATTTATGACCAATATCGGAGTCTGGAAAGGTCTTAATCTCGATGGAGGCGGCTCTACAACGATGGTAGACCGGCCCCTCGGTGAAACCTCTACTACACTCACTTTTAATACAGAGTATGGCACAGAGCAGCGTAGCATCGTTAACGGGCTTGGTGTCTACACTAACGCACCGCAAGGTGAAGTGAAAGGAATCAAAATTAGCGGAAGTTCCGCACTGCTGGTTGGACAAAAGGCAACGTATTCTTTAAAAGGTTATGACACTTACTACAACCCTATTGATGTAGCAGCAGGTAATCCTACTTGGGTATCAAGCGGCGGAAGCGCGACTGTAAGTGCAGGTGAAGTAACGGCAGTGAAGCCAGGTACCGTTACCTTAACGGCTAAAAGCGGTGCCGCAAGCGCCTCTACAACTGTTACAGTTCTAGGTGGTAATGATCTATCCAGTATGAGTGTAGGAACAGCTACAGCGCCACTGACAGCCGGTAATACTGTGTCTGTCCCTGTTACAGCGGCAACGAAGAGTGGAACAACTATCAATGTTCCGGATTCAGCATTGAAGTGGGAGTTTGTAGGCTTTAAGGGAGCCGTGAAAGATGGCAAGCTTACTGTAAACGCTGTGGATGCAGGGGTTACTACAGGTTATGCTATTGCCCGTTATGATGGATTTAGTGCAGTGGTTGTATTATCAACAGCAGCAGCTACAACATGGGAAGATTTCGAGAAGGTAAGCTATCCAATCGACTTTACTACCAATGTTCCAGCGGTACAGGGTACTGCAACAATAGTGGATGGAACGGCTGAAAGAGTAGGGTCCAAGGTGCTGTCACTCAGTTATGATATGACTGCTGGCAGCGGCAAAATGTATGCTTATGCTCAGCTTAATGGTACAAGCGGAAAAACAGTTCCAGCGCTTGCAACTTCGATGTCGGTTGATGTGATGGGCGATATGAGCTTGAATTGGCTGCGTGCTGAATTTGTAGACAACAGTGGAGCTACAGCTTATGTGGATCTTGCGAAGATCATCGATTGGAATGGTTGGAAGAACATTAACATTGACTTGTCAGGCTCAGGCATTAAATTCCCAGCAACGCTGAAGAGACTCTATGTAGTCAACGTAGAGGAAGGCCAAGATGAACGGGCGAAGACGGGTACAGTTGCCGTTGATAATATCAAGTTTACAATGCCATCGCTTTCTAGTGATGCAGGCTTACCGAAAGGTACGGCTTCCATGAGCATTGGCTCGAAAGCAATGACCGTAAACGGAACAAAGAAAGCTATTGACGTAGCTCCAATTGTAAAAGACGGCAGTACTTATGTGCCAATTCGGTATGTCCTTGATGCTTTCGGAGGCAGCGCTACTTGGGATCAGGTGAATAAGAAGATCATGGTATTACGCGGAGCCAAGGCACTGGATCTTACCGTAAATAAAAAGGAATATCTGCTGAACGGTAAACGTCAGAGTGCTGAAGTAGCACCAATCATTTTACAAGGTAGGACTTTAGTACCGTTAAGACTAGTTTCTGAACAGCTAGGATTAACTGTAAAATGGGAACAGAAAACGAAGACCGTAACTATCGAATCGTGATATGTTAATATAAAGGAAAACCTTTAAAATGATTCGATAGAAAAGGGGCAAGCATCCGTGGAATTTCAAACCGATGCGATTGATCGCGTGATTAAAAATACCATCGACGTGATGGAGAGCAGCAAGTATCAGATTTTTGAAATATTGCAGGTTGCGCGTGATGAACTTACTGCACTCAACAAAGAACTGCAGCGGGTCATGGACGAAACGGATGAGACATTGAAAAAAGTAGACAAGCTGGAGCTGCAGTATCATCGCTCCAGAATCCGGCTGACAGAGGTCAGCCGGGACTTTGTCCGCTACTCGGAGAAGGATATCCGTATTGCCTATGAGAAGGCTACGGAGTTACAGCTCGAACTCATGATGACGCGTGAGCGGGAGGTCTATCTTCGATCAAGACGTGATGAATTACAAATGCGAGTACGTAGTGTCGAAAATTCTGTAGAGCGTGCAGAGTCAATTGGTTCGCAAATGAGCGTAGTGCTCGAATATTTGTCGGGAGAACTAGGTCAGGTGACGAGAATTGTCGAATCTGCGAAGAACAGACAGATGATTGGACTTAAGATCATCCTGGCTCAAGAGGAAGAACGGAAGAGAATTGCCCGGGAAATTCATGATGGTCCTGCTCAAATGCTGGCGAATCTAGTCCTTAGGACGGAAATTGTAGAAAGAATGCTGGTAAAGCAGGAATTTGGGTTGGTGCAGGACGAAGTAATAGATTTGAAAGGACAGGTTCGATACAGCCTGGAAGAAATGCGTAAGGTCATCTTTAATTTACGACCGATGGCTCTCGATGATTTGGATTAATTCCGACTTTGCGGAAATATGTGCATGATTTTGAGGAGAAGACGAAGCTGAGGACGACCTTGGAAACCAGAGGTCAGGAACATCGACTATCTTCAGCCATGGAGGCAGCGGTATACCGATTGGTCCAGGAAGCTTTGTCTAATGCAGCTAAACATGCCTACCCGAGTTTCGTATTGGTAGAGATTACTTACCAAGCGCAGTTAATTAAGATTGTGATTAAGGATAATGGATTAGGTTTTAATGTGCAGAAATTAAAAAATCCGCAGGGCAATCGTGAAAGCTTCGGGCTAGTAGGTATGCGGGAACGTGTAGAGCTGCTTGAAGGCAGAATGGAAATCATATCAGCCGAGAATCAGGGGACAACAATCGTGATCCACATTCCGACGAACGTGGAGAAAGGGAAGGAGTAATGTGATGGAGAACTTAAACTCTACTAAAACGCCCATTAAAGTTCTTTTGGCGGATGATCATCAGCTTTTTCGTGAAGGGCTGAAACGTATTTTGAACATGGAGGAGGATATCGAAGTCATCGGTGAATGTGGTGACGGTATCCAGGTATTAGAGTTCTGTAACGGAACTAAACCAGACATCGTACTAATGGATATTAATATGCCTATTGAGAATGGCGTGGAGGCCACTCAAAAACTGCGGGAAATGTTCCCGGAGGTTAAGGTAATTATTTTATCGATTCATGATGATGAGAGTTATGTGTTTGAAACCCTTCGTAAGGGCGCTAATGGTTACTTATTGAAGGATATGGAGGCCGAGTCCCTTATTAATGCGATCCGTTCGGTCTGTGAGGGTCACGCTTTTATTCATCCAAAGGTTACCGGAAAGCTAATCAATCAATTGCGGCGCATGACTTACCTTAATGAGACTGGCGTAGCTGCAGATACGGTAGTGAAGGAAGCCGGTGTTAAGTTTGTGGCCGGTGACAACAATCCTCTAACACGTCGTGAAGCAGAAGTACTGCGGTTGATGGCGGAAGGTAAGAGTAACAAAATGATCGGTGAGTATTTGTTTATTAGTGAAAAAACGGTCAAAAACCATGTTAGCAGTATTTTGCAAAAAATGGAAGTGGATGATCGTACCCAAGCAGTAATCAACTCGATCAAGTATGGTTGGGTAACTTTATGAAAAAATTTACAGATTTACGGTACATATAGGAATGAAATCAAGGAGAGCACAGCTTGTTCCTCTGAAATATAAGAAAGTATAAGTTTCACACCATACTTTATGTCTTATATTTCTCGCTTAAA
>NZ_NFVA01000192.1 GCF_002264395.1 Paenibacillus sp. VTT E-133291 | reverse complement strand
ATTACAGGGGCACAGCTGGCGTTTGATGCGGCAGGTCATGCAGAGATTACTAGTGCAGTTATTGACCTTACCTGGCCTGAACTTGCTGCGCCAAGTATTGAGACTGTGACGGCAGGGAACGGACATATTCGTATTACTTGGAGTCCCGTATATGGTACCGATAGTTACGCTGTATATCAGTCTACAGCTTCAGGTGTTTATGGAGCTGAGGTAGCTACTATAAGTGGCTCTGAGAACAGTTATGATGCTGTCGGGTTAATTAATGGAACTGCTTATTATTTTATTGTTAAGGCTGTTAATCCTGACGGTATCAGTCCAGCTTCCAATGAAGTAACTAGAACGCCTCAGGTTCCAGCACCAGGTGCGCCAATCCTTCATTCACCTGTGGCAAGTAATGGCCTCATCGGCTTAACATGGGATCCGGTGAAGGGTGCAATAGGATACACTATCTACCAGGGGATTTCTTCTGGAATCTACGAGACGAAAGTAGCTACGGTGAGCGAATCGGTATATAACTATGATGTGACAGGGCTAACCAATGGCGAATCCTATTATTTCGTAGTTAAGGCATCTAATCCGGGAGGGGAGAGTGCAGCTTCTAACGAAGTTAGCACGAAACCAAGAACATCACCATCTGCACCTACGGACTTAATAGCAGTAGCCGGAGATGGCGAGGCAACTGTAACATTTGCAGTTCCTGATTCGAACGGGGGAACCCCAATTACGAATTATGAGGTTACTGCTTCTCCGGGTAATATCGTAACGGTTGGGGCAACAAGTCCAATAACGGTAACAGGTCTAGCGAATGGAACAACTTATTCGTTTTCAGTTAAAGCGATTAATAGCGCTGGTAGTAGTGTAGCCTCTGAAGTTTCGAACTCCGTGACACCGAAGTCATCAACGGAGGTTGAGATTACACCTACACCACAAACACCAACATCAACAACGGCTCCAACTGTAACTGCAACACCAACACCATCAAGTAATATCGTTGAGGTATTGGTGAACGGTAAGGTTGAAAATGCCGGAACAGCAACGGTGTCTGAGCAAAATGGACAGACGATTACAACGATTGTTGTGGATCAGGCGAAAATAGAGCAACGTATCGACAAGGAAGGTCAGAATGCAATTATAACTATTCCTGTAACTGCTACCTCAGATGTGATCATTGGAGAGCTAAATGGTCAAATTATCAAGAATATGGAGCAAAAACAGGCACAGTTAATCATTCGTACTCCAAAAGGAACTTATACGTTGTCAGCAGCACAGATTGATATCAGTGCTATTTCAGAACAGTTTGGCACAGGCATTGCTCTAAAAGATATGAAAGTGCAAATTTCAATTTCTGTTCCTACTGCGGATGTACTGAAAAGGATAGAAATGTTGTCAGAAAAGGAAGGGCTAACGCTGGTAGCTCAGCCATTAGATTTCACAGTAAAGGTTACTTACGCTGGGAAAACTATTGAAGTCACTCAGTTTAATACTTATGTAGAAAGAACGATTCCTCTTGCGGATGGCGTAGACCTGAAGAAGATCACAACTGGACTAGTGTTTGAAGCGGGAGGCACGTTCCGTCATGTACCGACGCAGATCGTTGTTATTGATGGTAAAGGTTATGCGAAAATACACAGTTTAACGAACAGTACGTATTTCATAGTTCAAGATCCGCAGAGCTTCAAGGATGTCACCACCCATTGGGCTAAGGATATTGTTAATGAAATGGCATCACGTAAGGTTATTAATGGTATCGGCAACGAGTTGTTCAACCCTAGTCAGGAAATTACACGTGCAGAATTTGCAGCTATTATCGTTCGTGGATTGGGATTGAAGTTAGAGAGAGGCACTACAACCTTTACAGATGTAAAGATCTCAGATTGGTATAATGATGCGGTACAGACAGCTTACTCCTATAAACTAATCGATGGTTTTGAAGATGGAGCTTTCCGTCCAACAGACAAAATTACTCGCGAACAGGCGATGAGTATGATTGCTAAAGCTATGATTATTACCGATTTGAAAGCTAAGCTTCCTTCCATAGAAGCGAGTGAGCTGCTGCATTCTTACACGGATGCGATTGAAGCATCGGGATGGGCTAAGAGTGGCATTGCAGATACTCTGCAAGCAGGAATTATCACAGGTAGAAGCGGAAATGTACTCGCGCCAAAAGCCTTTATTACGAGAGCGGAAGTTGCGGCTATCATTCAAAGATTACTACAACAATCAGATTTGATTTAATTCACGGTTATGGTTTCAGAGGATCCTTCATGCAGGTAGAGCTGCGGAGGATCCTCTTTGTATTATTAGCTTAGACAGAGACTTCTGGCTGAGGATGTCCCTCTTCTGCTTTGTTATTGACAAGAAGAAAAATCCAGATCATAATAACATATGAGCACTTATTCATATGTTATTATGATCTGGAGCTTTTGAATACCGCTGTGCGCGCATACAAATACTATCTTGCTGAAGGTAAATAGGAGGTAAATCATGAATAAGAACAAGAATAATCACAACCCTCAGATTGAACATGTAGACGTGCAACACTCCGATCACGATCACAGCGATCACAATCATTCCCATGCAGGACACGATCATTCCC
>NZ_NFVA01000209.1 GCF_002264395.1 Paenibacillus sp. VTT E-133291 | reverse complement strand
TGACTAATATGTGAAACCCTTTATGTTCAATTATCGTGTCCCGTTAGTTGAACAAGCACGCTTTCTTTTATTACACATTTATCTTCGTACTGCGCAACAATCGCTATGACTCTCGATGAAAAACATGTATTAAGCTAACTGGCAGGATTGTAATGATTGGCTAGCGAAATGTTAGTGAAGAAAGTATGGAGAAGTATGAAACGTGTTCGAAGAGTCGAACTGTTACCTCCTGCATTTTCAGGCATGGTTTGCAGGGTATACTAAAAATAATCCCACTATAATTAATTTTGAAAGGGGGATCGAATATGGATTGGCTTGATAGATTTAATGCTGCTGTAGATTATATTGAAAACAATCTAGATAATAAAATCGAATATTCCTCGGTTGCTCAAGCAGCTTGCTGCTCTGAGTTTCACTTTTCAAGGATGTTTTCATCATTATTAGGAATATCTCTTTCAGAATATATTCGTCGTAGACGCCTTACCAAAGCAGCCTTTGATATTCAAACAAGTAATGCCAAAATCATTGATATTGCTTTGAAATATGGGTATGACTCATCTGATGCTTTTACAAGGGCGTTCAAGAAGCTTCACAGTGTCACGCCCAATTCAGTCAGAGATACAGGTGTGCAGTTAAAAGCCTATCCTCGAATCTCCTTTCAAATTACAATTAAAGGGGATGTAGAATTGGCATATCGAATTGAAAGAATGGATACTGAATTGCGTTTTGTAGGAAAACGTCAAAGTGTAAAAACATCTCGTGCATTTAAGGAGATTCCCGCTTTGTGGAGAAAATCCAATAAGGATGGCTTCAAACAAGCTTTGATTGACATGTCATGGGTAAAACCTAAATGCAAGCTGGAGAGCTTAGTCGGCATTTGCGGCAAAGAGGCGGCTATCACTGATGAGGTATTCGATTACTTTATGGGAGTACGATATGACACTGAAACACCTTCCGATATGGAGGAAATTAGAATTGCCCCAAGCACATATGCTGTATTCCCTAATGTTATTGATGCTTGGAAAAGGTTATATTCAGAATGGCTTCCTACGTCCGGATACGAGCTTGCAAATCAACCTTGTATTGAGCATTTTTTAGGACCAGGACATAAGATAAAACATGAACTGTGGGTACCAATCATCGAAAAGTGAATAGACTCTATAATTATTGAAGTAACGGGGAACGTTAGTTCAACAAAACAGTGACAGCCTATGACTCTATTTTCTCGTTCAGAGCTGCCGTCGATTAAAATTTTTGGCCAACATTCCCCCCATTACTGCGCCGTTTGCGTCAAATGGGACATAAAACCTCCACTTATCTTGTTCAACTAAACTGCCCGTTCGTATTATGAGATCAACCAGTTCT
>NZ_NFVA01000149.1 GCF_002264395.1 Paenibacillus sp. VTT E-133291 | reverse complement strand
TTAGTACCTGCTATGATTTCTTGAATACCTTTTCCTAAATCTGAGAAAGCAGGACCAGCAACGCCCCAATTATTAACAGGGTACATGACATTACCCGCCTTGAAAGCTTCTTGAGCACCGTTGTACTCTGCCGGCATTTCAAAAGTAACCCCTTTCAAAAAAGAGGAACCTCCTTTATTATCAACCCAGTAAGCATTCTGACCCTCTGGTGTGGATAACAGGTCAAGCACCTTGTACGCTGCATCCTTGACTTTGGACTTCGCATTCAAACCAAACGATACCCCAGGACCACCGACCATCCAACCCGGGCCGCCTTTTGTACCCAGGTTCGGGAACATATCAATCTTCATGTCAGGTGCCTTTTGCTTAAAAGTTTCCATATACCAAGGTCCTGCTTGGAACATCGCCGCCTTGCCGCTTGTAAATTCGTCAATCGCTTGTTCTTCTTCAAGTCCAAGCATATCCTTAGTGAAGACACCGTGTTTCAAGTATTCGGTCCATGTCGTCAAAGCAGGCTCCAGCGCATCGACCATTTTTGAGTTTCCTTTACCAAAATCATCGTTCCATTGTTTTCCTTCTGCTGTGCCGATAAAATCATTGAGGGCCAAACCAAGGAAGGACTGGCCTGCTACGTTAGGATTCTTTAGGCCAATCGCTTGGGGTTTAATTCCATTTTTCTTCAGCACGTCTGCTACTTGGAAGTACTCATCAAGTGTTGTTGGTATTTTCAGGTCATATTTGGCAAATAGATCAACATTATAGTAAACCCCGTTAAACCAACTAGCTTGCGGCAACCCGTACAGTTTATTATCAAATGTTGCGGTGGACGTACCGGTTTCATAATACTTGCTGGCATAACGTTCTGTTAAATCTTCGAAATACCCTGTCTTGACGGTATTTGCGTCGATTACTCCACCAATAATGTCAGGACCTTCGCCTGCTGCTAGCTGTGTCTTGATGACATCTACGTAAGTCTTGTTATCGATGAACTGATACTCCACATCTATATCGGGAAGTTTATCTTTGAATAATTGCAGAAGTGCCTTTACACTGTCTTCTTTGTTCCAATACGATAATCTGACCTTTACTTTCTTTACCGCTTCTGGAGCCTTTGATTCTTCCAGTGTCTTTGTATTATTTGGTGTTGCGCTTTCCTTAGCGCTACTGTTGTTCGTACTGTTCGAACTGCAGCCTGTAAAAAGAATTGACAAGGTGAGTAAAGCGGTAGTGGGAACTAACCACGTTCTCTTCATCCAAAGACCTCCCAAATTTAGAAAATAAGTTTTTCGGTATAGATTTCATTGTAATGTAAATGCCATTTCCATCGAAATAACAGATTTTTTCGAAATCTAACAGAATCCATCTGACAATAGAAACCAAATCATGTGGTTAATGTAACATGGTATGAATAGGAATGCCTAGTGTGCTATGCTTTGGTTTGTAGTGAGTATCCTCTGGAAGCGAGTAAATACCGCCCGATGAACGGATAGGAGGAAAATATGTATCATATTCTAGTAGTCGATGATCAACAAGCTGAAATCGATGCGATTGAATGGCTTATTCAGAAGCATGCTCTACCCTTTTCTGTTGCTCAGGCCAACGATGGGGAAGTAGCGCTGGAATATATAAGGGGCCATCATGTAGATCTGTTATTCACGGATATTCGCATGCCATTCATGGACGGTCTAGAGTTAATCAAGCAGGCAAAGATAGTCATACCGGACCTTAAGGTGCTTATTTACAGTGCTTATGGGGAATTTGAATATGCACAAAAAGCGATTCAACTTGGAACGGTTAGTTATATGTTGAAGCCAATCGATGTGAAGGAATTCCTCAAAATATTCCAATCCATAATCGCTATACTAGATGACGAACGACTTCAGAGAGAGAAGGACGAGTTGCTGATCAAGGGCTTTCATAAAGGAGTGGCGTATGAGAAAGAAAAGCTCCTGTTTGATCTCATTCAAGGTCGTGAGAGTGACGTCCATTACGAGGAACGGGCAGCTTTTGCTGGCCTAAATCATCTGGAAAATAAGCGGATGTATTTAATTATGATTGGATTGCAAAGTCACTTTTTTGATCAACATCATACAGAAGCGTTTGAATTTCTTCAATCGACTAGTAAACATGAGATTCTTTTATTACATATCAATGAATACCAAAGCATCCTGCTCGTCGTTATTGATCCCGCTTCAAAGAACAGTGCTAACGGGCAAGAGCTTATAAATTATGGAGAAAAGGTTAAAGAATGGCTGGAGACTAGCTTCGATCGGCGATGTTTAATTATTGTCGGTAGTCCGGTAGATAAGCTAGAGGGGCTTCATAACGAGTTCACCCAAATGGAAGAGTTAATGAATTTTCGGTTTTTTATGGATAGAAGTATCGTTTGTTCCAAAGATGCCGAAAGCATTCATGACCAGATAGACGACGAATCGTTAGAGCTTATGCTTAAGGAGATTTATACTTCCATTGCACGAAATGAATATCGTACACTCGAGCATCAAATAGAGTATCTCATTGCGGGTATGAGAAATAGTAAGCGCTTTAGTTCTATGTATGCGAAACTTTTATTTACAGAAATATTGAAAAAAGTAGTAGAGCTTCAAGGTAAAAAAAGCAGCAGTTTACTAAAGGAAGGTTTGGAGCGAATCGCACTTTGCAATTCAATTGCTGAGTTGAGGCAAGTCATTTTATCTGTTATTCAGGAGCATTTGCTGCAAATCAAAACAAATACAGATGATCAAAGCCGCAAAGTAATTGAAGATGTACAGATGCTCATCCAGATGGAGTACGGAAATGATATTGGGGTTGACTATTTAGCGAATCGCGTCTTTTTATCGCCAAGTTATTTAAGTTTCCTGTTTAAAAAAAGTACAGGTCAAAGCCTAATCAAATATATTACAGCTGTACGTATGGAGCGAGCGAAGGAGCTGCTGCGAGATTCAACGATTAAAGTTGTTGATATTGCCAGTACAGTTGGATTTGCGAATACTTCCTATTTTAATTTAATGTTTAAGCAGCATAACGGCCTGACTCCTATTCAATATCGGGAGGGTGGCGGAAGAAGATGAGTCTGCTCAAATTTATTCGTAATATCCGCCTGCGTCAGAAATTATTGCTTTCATATGTGATTGTTATCTTCCTGCCAACGATTGTACTGGGCTTGTATGCCTATCAAAGTTCCAAAGCTTCATTGAAAAGCCAGGTTCAGCAAAGCGCGGATAACGAGGCGAGGAAGCTGGCGTTAGAAATTAGTTACCGTCTTCAGAGACAGGATGTATCCATGAAATCGATTGTATTTCATCCTGCGCTTCTTGATTTGATGAGTAATCCAGATCAGGATTTGTACGCTCAATTTAAGACGTTGAATGATAAAATTGAACCTATTTTTTTTAATTTAATGTATATGGTTGGGGATATGACTGAGATTATGTTGTATTCTGAGAATCGGCAATCTGAATTAGGAAACTTCATTACGCCTTCTTCAGCAGTTAAGGATAAGGATTGGTATGAAGCGACAAAGAGCAGCGAGTCAACGAAGTGGTGGTTCGAGGATGGAGAATTGTTTTCCACTCGAGTGATTCGGGATATCGATCTTCAAATCGTGAGCGCTGAACTTTACGTCCGGTTTGATTACAATAAAATCTTCGGTGATTTCATTGGCAAGATGAATGAAGGTAGGGGCATCATTATTACCGATCAAAAGAATCAGCCGGTGTTAACAGAGCATGCCCCGCAGATGGATGATGTTCAGCTTCAATCCCTTTCAAGGAGTGGTACTTCAAAAGCAAGCTTAGGTGGCGAATCCTACCTTGTTATAAACAAAGATATTCCGCAAACCGATTGGGTCCTGCATTATTTGGTTTCCGATGATCAATACAATACAGGCATTCGCAATATTTTAAGCGCCACGGGTATCATTGTACTCATCTGTATGGTTTTCCTCAGTATCATAATCTTCTTGTTCTCAGAGACGCTGTTAAGAGGAATCGAGAAATTAAATACCAAAATGAAGATGGTGGAAGATGGTGATCTTACGGTTGTTGTATCCACGAATTCCAAAGATGAAATCGGGCAGCTTACTGATCGTTTCGGTTCTATGCTTAAACAAATTAATCAACTCATTTCGGAAGTATATCAAACAAAAGTCACGCAAAAGTCAGCTGAACTCAAAGCGCTGCAAGCTCAGATCAATCCCCACTTTCTATATAATTCTTTATCTTTAATTAATTCCAAAGCGCTGCGAATCGATGCTCAAGAAATTAGTGACTTGGTAAATAACCTTTCTAGTTATTACAGAACGACTTTAAATAAAGGGAAGCAGATTATTGCGATTCAAGATGAATGGACCAACGTTCAAGCATACATACATATTCAATTAGCTATGCACAATTCAAGATTTGACGTAGAATTTGATGCCGACGACAAGGTATTTCAATTTGAAATGATTCATTTGATTTTACAGCCGATTGTTGAAAATGCGATTATGCATGGCATCGATCTGAAGCGGGAGGGGCGAGGTAAACTCATCCTGCGGGCAAGTCTCGACGGTGAGGATATTGTTTTTGTCGTGGAGGATAATGGTGTCGGAATGGGACCGTATATGATCGCGCGTATTCTTGAACAAGAAAGTTCCGGCTATGGCATTAAGAATGTGCAAGAAAGATTACAGCTCTTATTTGGATCTGAGTACGGGATCAATATTCATAGTCAACCTGGAATTGGCACTTCCGTTATCGTACGCATACCGCAGTATCGTCACATAAGAGAAGAAGATTCATGATCGCAGAAACGCCTTTGGCGTCCTTATTAGGACGCCAAAGGCGTTTCTTCTTACTTACAATCGAAATCTGTTAGATTTCAAAAAATACTCTTATTTAGCAAGAATTCAATTGAGATTATAATGCATAATGTGAGCGCTTTAATTGTGTTCTAACATTAATTAAAGTATGAAAGGATGGTTGATCTATGTTCAAACGGGCAATGTATACAATGATCTGTTTCATGATTCTAGTAAGTACATTTTTCCAGGGCAATGCGCCTAGTGTCCATGCTGACAGCAGCAACCTGGATGTGTGGGTGGTTAATGCATTGAAGTCCGTATATAGGACCAGCACGATCCCTGCAAATCCTGACAACAGCATTGATCTTGTTTCAGCCAAAAACGAATACGAAAGTGAGCAAATTGCTGTAAGAGGTGCAAGCGATTTTAAGATTACAGGAATTGAATTTTCCGATCTTGTATCTCCTGGAAATACGATCTCAAACAGCAACTTAAGCTATCATTTTGAAGAATACGTGCTTGAGGATACCGTGCAGCCCAATCAATATCGACCGGATTTAGTAGGCACGCAAATCTACCCCTTATCGGAGATTCCCGATCCGCTTTCGAACGATACCTCTATACATGTGGCGGCAAATTCAACTCAGCCCATCTTAATAACGAATTATGTCCCTGCCGATGCTGTTCCGGGCCTCTATTCCGGTATAGTTACGATGAAAACGACGTTGGGCGATTATCAAGTACCTATTAACGTTGAAGTTGCTAACGCTGCAATCCCTCCAACCTCTGAGGCTAATTTCGTTAATTATCAATGGTCGATGACGAATGGATTTATGATTGGAGGTAATCCACCTGAGATTGTAGATGATCCTTTAACTCAGTCTAGTTATGACGTTGGCGAGAACTATTATGGAGTGGATACGTATAGCGATGAGTGGTTTGACCTTATGGATAATTTCGCCAAAACTATGACCAACTATCGCCAGAACATGATTTGGGTTCGTACAGACTTATTATTAAACGAAAAGGGTACCAAGATGGTGTCTTTTAAAGACGGGATACCGGAGAATATCGATTGGTCATTGTTCGATAGATATGTTCAAACCTTTATGGATAGAGGAATTACTCATTTTGCGAACATTCACTTGATCCATGCGTTAGAACAAATGCCACAAAATGAGAGACCAAACAATAATAATCCCGAAGATCCGTGGAAAACGTCCATACCCGAATTCGATTCACTACCTGTTACAGATGCTTATCTTACGAACTACTTGACGGCATTGCACGATCATTTAGAGGAAAAGGGTTGGCTTAATGGTTTCACTTGGTATCAGCATACTAAGGACGAACCCAATGGTGCTAGCATTACAAACTATATGACGTATATCGCTAGAAAAATAAAAGAGATCGTTCCGGATTTCAAGACATTGGACGCTGATGCGGCCGGTACGCTAATGAACGAAACCATCAAACCTTATGTGGATGTTTGGGTCCCATTAACACCGGTTTTCCAGGATAAGAAAAATCTATATCAAGCAGAGCAGGCGGCAGGCAAAGACTTGTGGGTGTATACTTGCGATGCCAATCCGGCTCCGTGGTTGAACAGATTCTGGACGCAGCCCATATTGACTGGCAGGCTGTTATTCTGGAATCTTAGTCAAGACGGTGTACAAGGACACTTACATTGGGGATGGAACGTATGGTATGTCCCTCATTATGGAGATTCTACGATCGTATATCCAGACAAGGAACATATGACGGTTAAGAGCTCACTGCGTTACGAGGCCCAAAGAGACGGACTTGAGGAATACGAACTGATGCACCAACTCAAGCAAACCAATCCTGGGCTTGCAAAACGTATAGTAGATAGCGCTGTTAACCCATCTGATCCGAGAAAATATACCCTGGATAATGAATATATCAGCAAGCTTCATGATTATCTGGTTAAAGCGGCGGCCGGAGAAACATTGGGTGAAATTCCTGTGCCAACTAGTCCCTACGATGGGCAGGATGTACCTATGACTTACATGACCGATAACGCGACCGGTGAGATCACTTTTGATGGTGAATGGTTTGCAAAAAGCCGGAAATACGCTTATATGGGAGGCGTTCAAGGCACGTTAAAAGCGGATGATGAATTGACCTATACTTTTACAGGGGCTGGTATCGATCTTATCGCGGAGAAAAATGAAGGCTCTGGTAAAATTTCCGTATCCATCGACGATTCCGCGCCAGTGATTATAGACCTATATGAAAAAGTTCAACTCGATTCGATATCGGTATACAGCAATCATAACTTGTCAGCAGGCAAGCATACGATCAAGGTAGTGAATCTGGAGAACAAAAACCTATTCGTTGACGGCTTCAGAGTAAGCATGTATGAAGGACAGGAGCTCTATGACGGAACGCTGCAAAGTTTGGACCTGACTAACGCGCCTTCGGTTCTTTTTAATAAAAACAATATTAATTACCAGGCCATTATTCCGAACGATGTAGACGTGATCACGATAACGCCAACGCTTGCAGATGCAAATGGCACTCTCGATATCAACGGGCAACGTTACGGCAGCGGTCAGAGGCTTACCTTCAACATCCCTACAGGCAAAAGTAAGATCCTTATTCGCTCTACCGCAAGTGATGGGGAAACCACGAGACTCTATACGTTGAACTTTCTCAAAGGCAATGTAAATGAACCGACCACCAATATTGCGAGAAGCTATTCAGCGATTACAGCAACAGCTGCCAGGGAAGACAGTACCGGCTATGGTGTTTCAAATATGGTTGACGGCAGTTACGGTTCCATGTTTGCGAGTATTAGCGGGTATACGAGCATCGTACCGTTCCCGCATGAGATCAATCTTACTTGGAATCAACAGAAGACCTTTAATACGATTGTCATGGCTACGCCATCAGGGTTATTACAGGGGATAACGGATATTGATGTTGAGGCTACTTCAGATGGAACGAATTGGACCACCATTGCAAAGAGGGTACCGATTCAATGGCATAGCAGCACAGACGACAACAAGATGGAATACACGTATGCTAATATCCCTACAGTTAATGACGCGCTGAAGCTGAGGATACGGGTCAATGACGCCAACAATACGTATTGGGGAATATATGCTTTATATGAACTTGAGCTTTATAATCTTCCAGATAACGGAGAGATTAACCCTATAGCAGACGGAACGCTGAGTAATTTAATAATCCCTAATGTTCCTTCTTTTAAGTTTGACAATAGCACGACGACCTACCCTGTAATGATTCCTAATGATGTAAGCACCATCACGATTACGCCAACGCTTTCGGACGGAGCGGGTACCTTGCAGGTCAACGGAAAGACTGTCGCCAATAACACAGCGCAGACTTTTGACATTCCATTCGGAAAAAGTGTGATTCATATCAGGTCTACCGCAAGCGACGGGACGACTACAAAGCTCTACACGTTGAATTTTCTCAAAGGAAATGAGGATGGGCTAGGTACCAATATTGCCAGAAGTTATTCTGAGATTACAGCAACGGCAGAACGTGAAGGCGAGGACTATAGTGCCAAGAAAATGGTTGACGGTATTATTTATACCATGTTCGCAAGTTCGCGAGGCTATAATAACGAACATCCGTTTCCGCATGAAATTAATCTTACTTGGGATCAAAAGCAAACCTTTAACACCATCGTCATGGCTACGACATCTGGATTAATCCAGGGTATTTCCAATATCGATGTTCAGGCTTCTACAGACGGAATAAACTTTGAAACCATAGCGCAGGGGGTACCGATCCAATGGAAAAGCAGCAAAGATGACGGCGTTATGGAGCACACCTTTGCTAGTATTCCTGAAGTACGAGATGCTCTAAAGCTGAGAATACAGATAAATGATGCGAACTATATGACATGGGGCATGTACGCTATGTATGAGCTTGAGCTCTATAATCTCGCGGAGAACGGAGAAATTGGCGAGAACAGTAACACGATCACGGCGAG
>NZ_NFVA01000076.1 GCF_002264395.1 Paenibacillus sp. VTT E-133291 | reverse complement strand
GTGCCTCCCATTCGAATGTTCAAGTACTTATTACTAAAATCGATCTTCGATTTGTCCGATGTGGATGTTGTAGAACGTTCTAAATATGATATGTTCCTCAAATACTTCTTAGATATGGCGCCAGAAGACGAGGTAATCAATCCTAGTTCACTCACGAAGTTTCGTAAACTTCGATTGAAAGATGTGAACCTGCTCGACATGCTGATTCAAAAAACGGTAGAAATTGCATTAGAAAAAGAAATCATTAAGAGCGGCGCAATTATTGTGGATGCGACCCACACGAAATCACGATTCAATCAGCAGTCACCCAAAGAAATATTGATGGAGAAGTCTAAGTTGTTGCGGAAGGCCGTTTATCAAATCAATGAAAACATGAAAGATAAATTCCCGCCAAAAACAAGGACAAACGAATTAGTGGATGAACTGGACTACTGCCAAAAATTAATTGACACTGTAGAAAAAGAAGAAACCATCCGCGAATACCCAAAGGTAAAGGAAAAGTTGAACTACTTAAAGGAAATCGTAGAAGATCACGTGGAGCACCTTCAATTTTCTAATGATCCAGATGCACGCGTGGGTCACAAAACAGCCGACTCCTCTTTTTTTGGCTATAAAACACATATTGCAATGAATGAAGAACGTATTATCACAGCTGCCGTAGTTACAACCGGAGAAAAAAGTGACGGGAAACAACTCCAAACACTAATCGAAAAAAGTCGCAAAACAGGCATGGAAATCAATACAGTCATTGGCGACACAGCCTATTCTGAAAAAGAAAATATTGAGTATGCCAAAGAAAATGGATTGCAACTAGTGGCTAAATTAAATCCTAATATTACGCAAGGTGTTCGTAAGAAGGAGGATGAATTTGAGTTTAATAAGGATGCTGGAATGTACGTATGTAAAGCAGGACATATGGCGATTCGCAAAGCGCGCACAGGAAAAAAAGGCATCCATAAAAACCAAAAAGATACTTACATGTTTGATATTGAAGAATGCAAAATTTGCACTATGAAGGATGGGTGTTATGAAGGAGCGAATAGTAAAACCTATTCAGTAACCATCAAGTCGACAGAACATAAAGAACAAGAAGCATTTCAAAATAGTGATGAATTCAAAGAAAAAGCGAAAGAGCGTTATAAAATCGAGGCAAAAAATAGTGAACTCAAACATAGACACGGATATGATGTTGCATCTTCCTCGGGTCTAATTGGCATGCAGATGCAAGGCGCTATGGCGATATTTTCTGTTAATCTCAAGCGAATCATTAATTTGATGAAAGAATCGAAGTGAAAGTATAAAAGCAAAGGCGACATTTCGTTCAAAATCGAACAAAATGTCGCCTTTTTAATTTGAGGCACTCTTATAACTTTTAATAATACAGGTTTTTCAGCGGTCTCGAAGAGCTCAGGAGTCATCTAGTGTTTAGTTTAGATCCGCTTAATCGTTCAAACGAACGGTTGAGCGGATTTTTTAAATAAAAGCATTAACCCAGTTGTACAACTACTTGGTGAACAGCGCCATCTCCAACAGGAGCGATGATGTTACCTTCTACAGCTACGCCATCCAGGGTAAGACTAGCTACACCTTTGGAGACATGGTTCGGGTTCTGGATTTGAATCACGTAAGTATCTCCACGGAAGACACGTGTGATTTCAAAGCTGTCCCACTCTGTAGGAATACAAGGATCGATCTTCAGACCATTGAAATCGGCTTGAATACCAAGGATCGATTGAGTGATCGCTACATAGTTCCATGCAGCAGTACCAGTCAACCAGGAGTTTTTAGCTTCCCCGTGACGAACGGCATCTTTCCCTGCGATCATTTGGGAATAGACATAAGGCTCTGTGCGGTGAATTTCGCTGATATCCTCCAGGTATGCAGGAGCAATTTTTGCGTAAATTTCGAACGCTCTGTCGCCATGTCCGAGTACCGTCTCAGCGATCATGATCCAAGGGTTATTGTGGCAGAAAATACCGGCATTTTCTTTGTAGCCCGGAGGGTACGTAGAAATTTCACCGAGGTTCAGATAGTACTTGGAATATGGTGGTTGTTGCAATACGATACCATATTTAGTATCCAAATGCTCTTGAACGGAAGACAGCGCTTTTTCGGCTTGGCCATCTTCCACACCGATACCAGCCATAACACAGATCCCTTGTGGTTCGATGAAGATTTTTCCTTCTTCGTTTTCTTTGGAACCAATCTTGTCGCCATAGTGATCATAAGCGCGCAGGAACCAATCGCCATCGAAGCCGTGAGTCAGTGTGATTTCACGCATGTTGTCAATCTTAGCTTCGGCATCTACAGCTAAATCGTCAAGTCCGCGCATCCGGCAGATTTCAGCATAGTCCGGTCCAACAAAGACGAACAGGCCTGCGATAAATACGGATTCCGCAACGCGGCCTTCGATGTTGGCCGTAGTTTGGAAAGACTCGCCTGGTTCTGTAGAGAAGCAGTTCAGGTTCAAGCAGTCATTCCAGTCCGCACGGCCGATCAGCGGCAAGCCGTGAGGTCCGAGATTGTTAGTTACATGCTCGAAGGAGAGTTTCAAGTGCTCGAACAGAGTAGCCGTGTTATCCGGATTGCTGTCAAAAGGAACCTGCTCATCAAGAATCGAAGTGTCGCCAGTTTCTTTAATGTAAGCAGCCGTTCCTAGGATCAACCAAAGCGGATCATCGTTAAAGCCGGTGCCGACTTCGTTGTTACCTTTTTTAGTGAGCGGTTGGTATTGGTGATAGGCACTGCCATCTTCAAATTGAGTAGCTGCGATATCAAGAATACGTTCTTTAGCACGTTCAGGGATTTGGTGCACAAATCCGAGCAAGTCTTGGTTGGAGTCGCGGAAGCCCATACCACGGCCAATACCAGATTCAAAGTAGGAAGCCGAACGGGACATGTTGAAGGTAACCATACATTGATATGGATTCCAGATGTTAACCATGCGATCCAGTTTCTCGTCGCCGCTTTGGATTTGATACTTAGACAGCAGATTATCCCAGTGAGCAGCAAGTGCAGCGAGTGCAGCGTCTACTTGAGCATCTGTAGCAAATTGCGCGATCATAGCTTCTGCTGGTTTTTTGTTGAGTACGTTCAGGGATTCCCATTTATCTTCTTCAGGGTTCTCGATGTAGCCGAGCACAAAGATGAAGCTTTGTTCTTCGCCTGGTTCAAGCGTAATGTTCAGTGCATGTGATCCGATAGGGGACCAGCCGCTAGCTACGGAGTTAGTAGGTTCACCTGCAACTACAGCTTGCGGGCTTTCCAGACCGTTGTACATCCCTACGAAAGCTTCACGATCCGTATCGAAACCAGCGATTTCTTTATTTACGGAGTAAAAAGCATAGTGATTTCTGCGCTCACGATATTCTGTTTTGTGATAGATAACGGAATCCTTCACTTCAACCTCACCAGTGCTGAGATTGCGTTGGAAGTTGGTCATATCATCTTGTGCATTCCAGAGACAGAATTCGGCAAAAGAGAACAGTTTCACGGACTTTTTAGCGGAGCCAGTGTTCTTCACGATAAGACGATGAACTTCAGCATTATGACCCATTGGTACAAAAGCAAGCTGGTTCACAGAAATTCCGTTCCGTTCGCCAGTAATGGAAGTGTAACCAAGACCGTGACGGCATTCGTAGAAGTCGAGATCGCGTTTTACGGGCATCCAGCCTGGGGTCCAGAAATCACCATCGTCATAAAGATAGTAGTAGCGGCCGCCAGTATCCAGTGGGATATTGTTGTAACGGTAGCGGGTCAATCTTCTGAGACGAGCGTCTCTATAAAAGGTGTAACCACCAGCTGTATTAGAAATAAGTCCGAAAAATTGCTCATTACCAAGATAGTTAATCCAAGGGTAAGGGGTTTTAGGTGTGTTAATTACATACTCTTTACGAGTGTCGTCAAAGGTACCGAATTTCATGTGAGAAAGTCTCCTTTCGATTGTGAACGCGCGTTTATAAGTTTCAGAAAAAATTCCCTCGAGGGAAGGGAGTTTTTTTCATTGGCTTCAAGCAGGATAATTAAACAGTAACTTCAATCATCGATACCGAATCATAGCAGCTTCACGAAAAAATATGTAGATTTCTTCAGTGAAGAATTGATCCTAAGCTATTTCTTCGGCGGTTGACAGGAATCTCTCTCCACTAAACGAGCTGGAAAGCTGATCGTGCTGAACGTAGGTTGCTGTGAATCACACAGCTCGATTACTTTTTCAACTGCAGCCTTAGACATTTCATAGATCGGCAAGCGTACAGAGGTCAGCTTAGGCTGGATACGGGATGCTAGCTGAATGTCATCAAATCCGGCAATGGAGATATCCTCAGGGATAATGATTCCGTGCTCGGAGAACGCTTCCATCGCTGATATAGCCATATCATCGTTGGAGGAGAAGAAGGCCGTTGGCAAAGATCCTCCAGAAGCAAGAAGCTTCTTGACCTCTTCATAAGCAGTCTCTTTCAGAAAATCACCTTTCAGAATAAATCTCTCATTTACAGGCAGGCCATGTTTCTTCAGTGTATCTTCATAAGCCGTATAACGCTCTCGTCCAGAGTACGTATTCATTTGACCACAGATGATGCCAATCTCTTGATGACCCAGAGAGATCAAATATTCAATTGCTTCTGTGGTGCCCTCGTAATCTTTGGAGTTCACAATGGCCAGATGATTGCGGTCCAGATGCTCCGACATAATCTCAGAAATATCATAATCAATTAATACGAGAGGAGAGTCGAGCCCTACCATTTCTCGGACGATATTAATATCCTTTTGAGTGCCGACAATGATACCGCCGTCAATCCGTTTTTGGAGAAAAGCTTGCTTTACCTTGATGAAATCGTCGGGAGAGTACACCGTATGAATCAGTACATAACATCCGCGGGCATTCGAGGTGTCGACTACGGCATCAACGAATGGAGCAAAGTAATTGTTTTGATAAATTCGGGTAGTATTCTCCTTCTCGTTCATACTGATGGCGAAGAGTCCGATCGTATCGGTCTTCTTACCGGCTAAAGCCCTTGCAAAGCTGTTCGGTTCGTACTGATGTTGCTCAATCACCCGCAGCACTTTGGCCCGGGTCTCTTCAGGGACGTTAGAATAATTGTTGATCACGCGGGATACCGTACTTCGGGAAACCCCGGCCAACTTAGCTATGTCTTCGCTGCGCATGTTTCCCCTCTTTTCATAAACGCGCGTTTATGAGTTTATTGTAAGCGAAAGCATGGTATAAATCAATCGTAAATAAAAAGAAATTTGTGAGGAAGGGAAGAAACTAGTTAATAGTTTGTATAAGATTTTTGCGGAGAAAGTGCATTGAAAGCTATAAAAGTCATGCTACTATTGTGATAATGATTATTGAGAATGATAATCAATGAAAATATAGCATTGGAGTGAAGGGATAATGGTAAGATGGGGTCGGAAGTTTTTATGGTCAGCAGTACTTATTATGGCATTGACCGCGCTGGCGGCATGCGGAACGAATAGCAATACTACGAAAGATAATGTTGCTAAAACAGAGAATGCAGAGGAATCAACCTCAGCTAGCAGCACACCGAGCGAAGGAAGTGCAAATGCTTCGGAAGAGGTTGCAACTCGGACGATTACAGGGGAATTCGGAGATGTTGAGATTCCAGTCAACCCTAAACGGGTGGCCGGGATTTACCTTGAAGATTATTTGAAGGCATTGGGGATTACCCCGGTGGTTCAGTGGTATCATCCAAGCTGGGGCAAACAGGATTACTTAAATCTTGATGTGCCAGAATTTGATATTACCGGAAGCTTGGAAGCGTTATTGGAGAAAGACCCTGACTTGATTATTGCGGACGGAGGCGCGGATGCGGCGAGGTATGAACAATATTCCAAGATAGCACCAACGTATCGTCTCCCTGAGGCGGCACTGCAGGACTCAAGACAAGTGCTTACAGCGATTGCAGATGCGCTCGGTATTCCGGAGAAGTCTGAGGCTGTACTCGCCGAGTATGATCAGAAAGTGGCAGATGGAAAAGCTAAACTGCAACAAGCTCTGGGGCAAGAAAAAGTAGCAGTGATCCGGCTCAACGTAGCGGATAAGACCTTTGCTTTGTTCGGTGTTAAAAACCGTTTTATCGGTGTGATTTATTCTCAATTTGGCCTGACACCCGTGCCTATGGCTGCAGAAATGACCGAATATCAATCTATTATTTCCGAAGAGCTTATTCCTCAGCTCGAAGCGGATCATATCATCATATTCCCTGACAACGGGGGCTGGGATACTGAAGAGAATCAGGAAGCGATCCAAATTCTTGATGGGCCGCTGTGGAAGAGCCTGCCCGCAGTGAAGAACGGGAATGTTTATAGAATGGAACGTTCCCATTGGCAGACTGGTGCCATCACAGCCAATTCGATGAAGCTTGATGACCTGCTGGAAGCTATGGTGAAATAAACGGCAGCCGCCTTGAAGGAATAGCAAAAAGAAGGTCTATCAGCACCCTTGATAGACCTTCTTTTTTGTTTTACACTGAAGTGAATGAAAATGATTCTCAATTGGGGGCGGGAGAATGGCAAAAGATTTGCAAGACAGCAATAGAAGGAAGCTATTCTATAGCTTGATAAATATAGAGACCCAATCCCTGTCAGTAAGCGGACAGAGTGAAGTATTTCAGGATCATACGCTACTCATTGTATCGGAAGGACAGGGGTACGTTGAGGCTGAGTCGAGGCAGTTTCCACTGGAAAAAGGTACTGGGTTCTTGTTCGAACCGGGGTTATTAAGCAAAATCAATGCCGAGGAGCGGGGGCTTAGCTTTTATCGGCTTACTTTTGAAATCATCGAAACCGGGGAAAACAGGCAGAGTGAAATAGAAAGAAGGACTAAAGAGGACATCCTTCGATCTGGGTTGTTAAGCTGTAGACCCTTTTCACAATGTAAATTATTGCTAGAGGCTATCTACAATAGCCGTAGAAGCACAGATGAGATCGAATGGTTCGCAGGCCATACGCGCTTTCAGGAGCTGCTGCTGTTAATCATGCGTGCAAATTCCTCTGTCGTTCAGATCACAGGTGATCATGAGGCAATCCAGCGTTCCATTCACTATATGGAGGAACATTATAATCAAGCTGTAACCGTCGATCAACTGGCTGAAGTTGCAGGCATTACACGTGCGCGCTACACACAAACCTTTAAAGAAGTGACAGGGCGGATTCCCTTGGAGCATTTGAACGGGCTTCGTATCGAAAGGGCGCAGCAGCAGTTGCTGCTCACGAATGACCGCTTACATGAAATCGCGTTATCCGTCGGGTACAGCAATGAGTATTATTTTAATCGGCGTTTTAAAAGATCGGTTGGTGTTACGCCCGGCCAATACAGAAGCTTCCATCAGGATGGAATGAGGGTGTTCGCTCCTTTTTTGGAAGATTATCTGCTGGCTCTAGATATTACTCCTGTGGCGCAATATTCTCACGCTGAGTGGGGGAAGCAAGAGTACCTGGCTCTCCATGATGTGCCTGCGGTAGATATTTCGACTCGTAATTGGCAGGAGCTCTCCCGGTATACGCCCGAATTGATCTTGCTGGATAATGGCTTTCATCGCTGGCATCTGGAGGAGTGCAGCCGGATCGCTCCGTTGTTCAAGCTGCCTGTTCATCAAGAGGATTGGCGTGCCACATTATATTCTGCAGCAGCGGTCTTTGGCAGAACGGAGCGTGTCCAGGAAGTGATCGGCAATTATGAGCATCGGGCACAGCAAGCCAAGCAGCTGCTTACCCGTTCCGTCCATAGTCAGACCATAGCTTGTTTAAGAATATCAGCCTATGGAATCACTCTTTATGGATGTGAGCATTTGGGATATACAGGAAGTGTGCTTCATCATGATTTGGGCTTGCAGCCCCATAGCTTGGTTCGGAAGTTGACCCGTGGAAAGAATCGGGTGAACCTGACAAAAGAAGAGCTTGCCAATCTGACGGCGGACCATTTGTTTATTACCTTTGATCAGCTTGAAGGGGGAGGACGGGAACTGCTGGATACACAACTCTGGTGCAGCTTGCCTGCTGTGCGTAACGGTTGCGTATATGAGGTGGATTTTATGGCCTGGATGAATTACGGCGTATTGTCGCATCAGCGCAAGATTGAGGATGTATTAAGAGCGTTAGGATAAGTCAGAAGCTAGACCAGATAAAAAAGAGGACAATAAGTGCCACTATACTGCTGACGCGGGTCATTAATAAATAAGCCTCACTCGGCTCAACGTCGCCTTTGATCATCCAACCGTATCTCATGTACCATCCGAATCGTGGGAAAAAGATGTTAAGTAGCGCTAACAGAACAAAGAGGAAAATAAAAAAGCCCATGATTTATCACTCCTTTATGTAATGTATACGCGAAACTGTGTGGAGGGTGTCCCGATTCATGTGTGAGTTTCCATATATTTATTTAATCTTATGTAATATAGACTGATAAAAAATGGAATTTCCTAAGGAGCGGATAAATCGTATGGAACACACAGGTCTTTTTTTCGGAGGGGGAGTAGGTGTTTTGTTCTTTTTAATTTGGATGATATCCATTGGCTTGGGAATCTACTTTTTCGTCCTGCTTGTAAAATTGACACGTAGAGGAATAGTGGCTTTAGATTTATATATCTACGCTAAAAATCATGAAATACGTACTCGTTATGAGTCGGTTCCAGACAGGTCTGAGGAAATTTAAGGCCATTAAATGATCAATGATACTTAGAGTATGAGATACCCTTGCACCTTATCAGGTTGTTGGGGTATTTTTGTGGAAATATTCAGGACTGTGCTATCGAGGAGGTATGTTTAGCGGTGTACTGTTGTGTTTACATAACAAAGAGTTCCTTAAATAAAAATGGTTTTCTAAAAATAAAGGAGGAATTGATCGATGTCTAACCAATATACGATGCAAGATCCTACCACTCAGTACATCAAGGCAGGACCTGAATTTCAACAGCAGCAACAAGAGCCGGGGCTCCAGAAGAAGATGAACCCCGTACCTGATACAGGTGAAGATACCTATCAAGGCACCGGACGTCTGACAGGTCGAAAAGCGATTGTTACAGGGGCGGACAGCGGGATAGGTCGTGCCGTTGCGATTGCTTTTGCTCGTGAAGGCGCAGATATTGTTCTATCCTACATGCCGGAGGAAGAAGAAGATGCTAAAGAGGTTCTCAGGCTGGTGCAGGAAGCAGGACGTACCGCAATCGCCATTCCAGGTGACCTAAAAGATGAGGAATACTGTGAACAGCTCGTCGATACTGCGGTTAAGCAGCTAGGAGGAATTGATATTTTAGCCAATATCGCGGGCAAGCAGCAATTCGTCCCCGATATTGCTGATCTTACTACCAAGCATTTTGACGATACCTTTAAGACGAATGTGTATGCCATGTTCTGGCTGTGCAAAGCGGCAGTGAAGCATATGCAACCAGGCAGCACCATCATCAACACTTCTTCCATCCAAGCCTATAACCCCTCGCCGATTCTATTGGACTACGCGACGACCAAGGCTGCTATCAATACATTCAGTAAATCTCTCGCCCAGCAAGTCGCTGATAAGGGGATTCGAGTGAATGTAGTGGCTCCAGGTCCTGTATGGACACCTCTTCAAGTGGTGGGTGGACAACCGGAAGAGGTGCTGAAGGAGTTCGGTGCGAACACACCACTAGGTCGTCCGGGACAGCCTGCAGAGATGGCTCCGGCATATGTATTTCTTGCTAGCCAGGAATCAAGCTATATCAGTGGCGAAACGCTAAATGCCAACGGAGGAACTCCAACCCCATAAAAATACTCTGCCGAATTTGGATATAGTAAAATATCAGCGAATCATACAAATACAAAGTACCCTACTAATTTTAGCTGTGGGGTGCTTTTGTTTTTATATGGAGTAAGGTGTATTATAGATTTTGAACCTATTTATTCCATTTAATGCATAGAATATTATCTACATATGATCAAGATTGTCGAATACATAGATTTCCTGCGATTACCCGAGAAATATTTGAGTTGGTATAAGGTTTAGAGTTTAGTATAGAACATAGAAAGAATTAGGAGATGTATTATGCGTAAAAAGAAACTAGCAATACTCATCATTTCCTTTGTAATGATCATGGCGTATTTTTCATCAGGAGCAGTTTTTGCGGATAAAGAAAACGGAGCTGTAATGGATAGTGGAACAAAGGAAAGGCTGATGGAAAAGTATGATCTTGCAGAGCCTGAACTTATAAATCCAAAATCACTTTGGAGCCAAAGTGATTTTGGAGTCAGTAACCCTATTGCTATATTTGTAAGTATCAGTAGGTTATATCTGAACCCATATGTTTTTGCTGCGCAAGAAATGATTAATCATTTGATGGACCGAAGCCGTCAACATTAATGACCCATGAGAGGGTCATTTTTAAATAGGAGATAAATTAATCGCTCGTTACTTGTATATCTTTCAAAATATAATCCCAGCTAGCATAATCGTTCATATCATCAGGAAATTCTAACACACAAATATGATTAATATTCCAATGGATTTCTCGTACTGATGTTAATTCACGAACGGGATAAAGGATAAGGACAGTGAATTCGTTCGGCTTTAATATATCAGACAAAATCGCTTGTAGCTCTACAGCCTGTTCGTATGTGGCGAACCATCTAATGAATAGAATTTTTTTACTGCATAGTAATTTGTCCCAAAATCTCTTAATTCGTAGATCCAGCTTTGCTTTATAAGATGAATAGGTCGTAGACCAATGCTTACCCAAGGTGATTGGAAAATCATGTACCGAGATAATGTTATAAAAGGTGTCCTGAATAAAATATGATTTCACTAAAGCATTTTTGTTCCCATTAGGATAAGCAGGTACGCCATCCTCTAGAAAAAAATGTGTCTCTTCGAGCATTTGCAGATTTGTTAACTCCATGAAATTCTGAAATCTATTTTTATAAAGTCTGTTTACATCAGTTAATGAATAAGAAATCATCCAGTCGAGAGGCATGGAGAATGTTCTCAGGTTATTTCTTTGCATATTTATAGCAGGAGCACAAGACATACCTAAGCTTACAATTAAATCATAGCTCTTTTTTACATCTTGTAAGTTCATGGACTCACCTAATTTCAATCAGATTCAGATTCTATTTAACGCTAAAAAAAAGAGCAGCAACTTAACTGCCCCTTAAAAATATTAATGGCGTTGTAGCAGCAAATAGCCGCTAATCCTTGAAGTTTTTTTACGAAACACCACTTTAAAACCAACGTCATTATCTAATAAACAAGCTAAGGCGGTGTCAAGTAGCCCGTTGGGTCTTAAGCTAGGTCGACAAGGCTCAGCATCTCCAATGATGCGGACAGAAATAATCCTACGCGCAGAGCCACGAACCAAAGGATTTCTGCTCCAAGTGATCAACACTAAATCAGGTTGACGAGTTGCCATTCTGATTCACCCCTTTCTATTAAGCTTCTCTATATAAAATGCACAATAGATTGTAATGTGCTAAACAGAAGCGGAGTGAGTGTGAGGAAGTATTCTGTCAAAAAACAAGAGTTACTCTTGTTTAATTTAGGTTTTCAGAATACAATAAAGTAAATTTATGGTATGTTCGACTAGTATAACTTGATGACCTCAAGGGAGTATATATTTCATAATACCGTACGCGAGGAGTATTTGATCAATGATCAAATACTTTTTTATTATCGTTAATAAGAAGCTAAATAGGGGGACATGATGAATGAAGATAGGGAAACCGTTTAGAAAGAAAGTATACGGTTTTATTTTGCAAGACAATGAAGTTGGAGTAAAAACCTTATTAGTTTATCTGAATGTACCAGAAGTACCCTTTAGATTAGTAGGTGGTAATGTCGATGCCGGGGAAACAGAAGAAGAAGCCTTATTCAGGGAAATTCAAGAAGAAAGTGGACTTAAACAATTTAAATTAGTAAAGAAAATAGGAACACAATATTATTATAAGGATTATATAGAAGCAAATGTTGAAAGACATGACTATCTTCTGATTCCAGAAACAAGATTACCTGAAAAGTGGAGATTCACTGGAGAGGGTGAAGGAGAAGACTGTGGAACTGTTTTTAACTACCAGTGGATAAAACAAGATGAAATATACTTATTAGATAAAGAGTTTAGAGAATATATGTCGGAAAAATATATACAAGAATTGTTCGGGAATGGATAGGAGGTAACTATCATGTCCATTATATGATCCTTACTCTGAGGAGATAGATATGAATAATCGTAAAATCTTCTCTTTTCTTCCTTTGATCATATTTTTATTTATAATATGGTACCTTTTGATGGCAGGTACATCTGCTGTTGTTAATGTAGTGTCAGTAGATAAAAGAGAAATAGTAGTACAAAATATGAGCAGTGATCAAACTACAGTCACAATCCCAAAAGGAATATTTAAGTTGATTAATATAAATGAGGAGTACTTTGTTTCCTATAATAGTAGAATAGGGCAAAAACCTTTTTTAACTTCAATAGAACCAAGTACTAAATGATTATTGGAAGCAGATTTAACAATAGAACTTATGAATGAAACGGCTGATATATAAAGCTTGAAATTGGTGGGATTACTTTGCGTGTAGTTAAGCATATTATGTTATGGTTTGTTTCGACGATTTTATTCACCTTGGCCACTTTTGGATTAGAGCTATGGGAAGGAAATAAAATCAACACGACTGAATACTATGGGGTTCAAAATATAGGGTTTGTTTTTATTTTCTTAGCATTTCTTTTTTCAGCCGTTCTTTACCCAATTATAATTTTTCCTTTCTCTTGGGTTGTTCACAAATCCTTTGGTATTGCCGGTACCATTTATGTCTTGGTGGATTATTATCTTGATCAGAGGAGTTGAATAAATGAGTTATTTTGAAAGAGTTAATAAAATATCAAACATTTTATTTTGTGTTTTTGGATTGTTTTTTATTTTGATTATAATTTTCTTTTCTACTAGCAGCTTCTCAGAAATCTTGCGTTATAATTTCACAAATGACTTAAGAGGAGCACTGATCACAGTCATTTGTTTTATGATCTCTTTATTTTCACTTGTACTGGGCATTACTTTGAAATGTCTTGTAAAAGACTCTGATGAAACGATCCAGCTTATCGCCACAAGAATAAAGTAGTTGTTGAAATTTCAGCATGTATAACAAATCCCTGCAACCTGAGGGGTTGGCAGGGATTTATTTTTATCTAAGAATTGGATAATTTATCTACCTCATCACTAAAAGCATCCTGGTACTGATTGAATATTCCTGTATCTAATTTAGTGGTAGCATCATTTGCTATAGGAGGAGTATCTTGGATTTGCTTGTACATACGATCAATCTCACCAGAGAGCTTAGACCAGATGTTTTTAATTGAATCGTATTTTGCACCCAGGTTGTTGATGTAATTATCGTATTCTAATTTTGTACTCATCGCTTTTCCTAATTGTTCAATTGTAAAATCTATATCTATGGCTTCACCTGTAGAGCTAGTTCCTGAACTTGCATACCAACTGATATCAACAAATCCAACATTCCAAATATCTGAAATGACAAAATTACTAATTTCTTTAAGTGTCGCTTCAGGAGACTGTTCAGTTGTACCTGAATCAGATGTGTTATTTACAGGCTCTTTGAAGAATTTTCTCATTTCGTTAAAGGGTTCTTTATTCTTGTCATTAGACGAATATCCCCAACCAATTTTATCATCCTTAATAAAAATTATAAGTTCACTACTGGAGGACGACTTTTCACCTTGAATTAGGACGATTTTATCTTTTCCACCATCTTTGTCTGTATAATCAGCTGATTCTATTATAGGAATGGTAATCTATGTATGATGAAACCATTATATTGGATATTCGTATTCCTATAAAATGATGTTGAAAGGTCGTGTGCGTGATGGATAACGGGTATTTTGTGGGTTGGGGCACGTTAGCATTAATAAATGCCGGGTTAGCGCAAGGTTAATTTCTTTGCTTTGTGGCCCATTGGCTACATTTTTTCTTGTAATATCGAGTAAGCTGCAAATTCATTAGCCCATAATATTTCGGGAGGGGATTTTTTGCTGAAAGCTCTAAGGCTGTTCGGTATTCTATTTAGTGCAGCAACAATCATTCTGGCAATATTTTTTTTCCGTGATCAGGATCAAGTGATTATGTCTTGGACAATGATGGGGATGTGCGGAGCTCTGATTTTTAATGGCGGAGCTACCTATTTTAAAACTAAAGATAAAATGGCTGCTCTGTCTTCGATTGTTGGGATAGTACTCTTAATATTCTCGCTTACTCAATTTCCTTTTTAATAAAATACCCCATCAACCTATAAAGGTCGGTGGGGCTTTTTTACGTTTTATCTCTTTTTCAATCAAGTTATAGTAGGTTGCTGCAGGCTAAGCTTATTTCTTTTTCTTCTTTGTGGGTCCGATCTGGCGCCTTACTTTATTGTTCTCATCAACCTCGATAATATAAATGTCTTTCACTGTACCGGAAAGAGTAAACCATTCACGTAGAGCATCAGCTTCAGTCATTGGTCCCAATATTCGTTTCCCCCTATAACATATAAAAAACACTCCTACTCCTTAGTGAGTTTGCGAAAATGCAATAGTCCTCAATACGATACTCATTAACTATTTTCAGTAAGTCTCATTATTTTATATTAATGCTAAATTATAGGGGATGCAATATTGAGAGATTGTTCCTGTTTAGTTCAAATACATTTATAAAAGAAATCACTAAACAGCGATTGACAAAATAGAAGAGCTGCCTAATACTAATTGATAATCATTATCAATGTTTAAGATGTAATTAACTTAAATAGATTGTGTAACGGATCGGAGTGAAATGCAAGATGAAGTTGGAAGATCATATTGCCGCATGGAATTATGCAGCCGTTAAAGTGCTGGATATTCGACATGCTGTGATGGAGCCTGGGGACAAGCTGCAAGGCTATATATTACCTGCATGTGGATTTATCTACTGTGTGCGGGGTGCGGCCAGCTTGAATCTCAACGGTATAGATTACGAAGCAGACCGTCATTTTATTGTGCATGGTGGCAAGGGTATGAGACTAAGCATAGAGGCAGGGAAGATTTTTGAATACTATTTATTATTCTATAGAGCCTCCTTACCAGGAAGAAAGGATTTAGCAAGACTTTTGGAACGAAGCAACCCATTTCGGATGCAGTATGGCTTCGAGTCTTTGGAGCCATTGCCACTGCACTATCAACTAATGGCAATGGAACAACTCTGGGCACAAGGAAGCTTATTGGAAAGAATTCAAGTTAAAGGCTTGTTCTATCAGTTTATACATGAATTATTAAAGCAGTTTACAAAGGATGGAATTAACCTCAGGCAACCGGATGTCATTGGGCAGGTTGTCCGTTATATTGAGGTGCATTATCGTCACAATTTATCACTAGAATCTATAGCGGAGCAATTTAATTATAGCCCTCGTCATTTATCAACGCGTTTTAAAGGAGAGACGGGGTTCAGCTTGATCGAATATTTGATACGATACCGGCTTGAACATGCAGAAGAGCTATTACGATGTACCGATGCTCCACTTCGCGATATTGCAGAAGAAGTTGGATATAGCGATGTGTATTATTTCAGTCGTATGTTTAGTAAATACAATGGTCAATCTCCCATCCGATTCCGCAAGGAAAGCAGGCAGGTGAGCTTATCGGAGAATCGTCCATTTACCACCGCCAGATTCTCCATTGGCGAGAACATATCCTCCCGATATAATGTTGTTGAATATGATAATCATTATCACTACTGTTATCATAATAAAATAACCGGAGGGTCTTCACCTATGCGAATAACAAAGACATCAAGTTTTATTGTAGCGATGCTGCTTAGCTTTACCTTGCTTTTAAGTGCATGCGGATCTGCAAACGTTGGTTCTAATGCCACGAATTCTAAGGGATCCAAAGCTTCTGAAGTTACATCATCATCAGCTAATAATTCAATTGCAACTGACAATAACAATAAAGAGGCTCAGACAAGAACTATCTCTACGGTAAAGGGAGATATTGTCGTTCCAGCTAATCCAGAGAGAGTTGTCGTGTTATACCTTCAAGGGGATCTTGTTGCCCTCGGCATTAAGCCAGTAGGTACTTCGAGTGTCTTTGAAGGAGCGGCCTTTGCAGAAGAGTTGGGGGGTATTGAAGATCTTGGTTCATGGTATGAACCTAATCCAGAGGCTATTATGGCAGTAAAGCCTGACTTGATCATAGCTGCTTCTGAAGAAACTTACGAAATCCTTAAGGATATTGCACCGACCATTCCAATTCCTTATGAAAAAATGGCGACAGACGAACGTATAATGAAGATTGGTGAGGTATTTGGCAAGGAGCAGGAGGCACAAGCTTTATTAGACAATTTCCACGAGAAGTTGGAGAAAAGTAAGCAGAAGCTTGATGAACTTGGAATTTTAGATAAGACAGTAACCATTATCGAGGGCGGCAAAAAAGAGATGGCGGTAATCGATAGCAAGCTTTACGGAAGAGGTTCTCAGATTATTTACGAATACTTAGGACTAAAAGCACCAGAGATTCTTCAGAAGAAGATTGATGGCAGGGAGAAGGCTACTGGAGGGTTTGTTTCCTTAGAAGTGTTACCTGAGTATATAGGAGACTTCGTGTTCCGTTCTGTATGGGATGGGGCTGATGATTTGTCGGACAACCCCATTTGGAACAGCATTCCAGCAATCAAAGAAGGTAGATTGATCGAAATTGGGTTTGATTTTTCATATTATTCAGATATCTACTCTCTTGATAAGCAGCTAGATTTTGTAGTTGAGAAGCTAGTATCAGCGTATGAAAAAAAATAGAAAGCTAGATGATAGAACAGCTGTTATTCCTAATTTAAGAGGGAAATCATATTTCGGTCTGTTTTTACTCCTAGGGATATTGCTGCTGCTACTTTCAGTAGCGGCTTCTATCTCTTTTGGCTCTGCTTCCATGAGCCTGAAGATGGCATGGGCAGCGATTTTTAATTTTGATCCTGAACTGACCGAGCATCAGATTATCCATGCCCTTCGTATTCCACGTACGGCGGCAGATATTATTGCGGGCATGTGTCTCGCGGTAGCAGGAGCAGTTATGCAAGGCTATACGCGAAATCCCTTAGCCGATTCGGGATTAATGGGAGTAAATGCTGGAGCTGCTCTTGCAATGGCCGTTACATTAGTTTTCCTTCCAGGGCAATTGCAGACGACAACCTTGCTAGTTAGCTTTATTGGCGCAGGACTTGGTGCAGGATTAACGTATCTTGCTGCTTCAATGAATCGTTCAGGAATGACACCTCAACGATTGGTGCTAGCTGGAATATCCATTACAATGCTATTTGGAGCTGTGGGATCATTTATCTCATTAAACTATGGAATTGGTCGTGCCCTTGCTTATTGGACCTCGGGAAGTGTGGCTGGAGCAACATGGATGGAAATTAAGCTAGTTATTCCTTGGTTCTTAGGTGGGCTGGCTTTATCATTATTCATTGCACGCTCTATCACTGTTTTAAACTTGGGGGAAGAGATCGCGAAAGGATTCGGGCAACGGATCGTTCTCGTTAAGATGATAGCTACGCTTGCGGTCCTTTTACTAGCGGGTGTAGCTGTTGCACTTGTTGGGCCAATCGGCTTTGTAGGGTTGATTATACCGCATATCATGCGTTTTTTTGTAGGTGTAGATTATCGTTATATTATTCCGGCATCAGCCATTTACGGCGGCGCACTTATGGTTGTAGCGGATATCGCAGGAAGGCTGATTAATCGTCCGGCAGAGACAGCACTCGGCATTATTTTTGCAATGATTGGTGTTCCTTTCTTCTTGTTAATTGCGAGCAAAGAGAGGAGAGCCTTCAAATGAATGTTGTTAAATCGCATAAGGCTACAATATGGATTCTATCTCTCATAATACTGCTCATTGCAGGAGCTATTCTTAGTCTTAATATGGGAAAGGTGTCTCTTAATCCACTTGAAGTATTTCAAGTATTGCTTGGACAAGGTCCAGAAGAGCATAATCTCGTTGTTTATAAGTTTCGTCTTCCTCGGATCGTATTAGCGATACTTGTTGGATTTGGGATGGCACTGGCAGGTGCTGTTATGCAGGCGTTGCTGCGCAATGATTTGGCTGATCCCGGCATGCTTGGTATTAGCTCAGGTTCAGGTCTTATGGTGTTGCTGATTATCTCAACAGTAGGTATTCAAGGCACCGCTATAACATTATTACTACCAGCTATGGCATTCTTGGGTGGTTTGCTGGCAGCAGCTCTGATATATGTTCTAGCCTATAGAAAACGTCGTTTGATTTCTTCTACACGACTTGTCTTGACTGGTGTTGCGATTAATATGGGGTTAAGTGCTCTGTCGTTATTCCTGACTTTAAAGCTGGATGACCAGAAGTATGATTTTGCGCAGCGTTGGCAAGCAGGATATTTATGGGGGGACAAGTGGTCTTATATCAGCTTATTAGCACCTTGGGTATTGCTGCTATTCGCATATATTATTTCCAATTTCAGGACATTGAACGTCTTGGTGTTAGGCAATGAAATTTCGATAGGCTTAGGAGTCGCTGTAAAGAAGAAATTTTTGCGTCTGGCGATTGCGGCTGTAGGCATTGCTTCTGGTTGTGTAGCGCTCGGGGGCTCGATCTTCTTTATTGGATTGATTAGTCCGCATGTGGCTCGCAAGCTGGTAGGTCACGACTACAAAGTACTTCTGCCAGCTTCAGCACTTATTGGTGCGCTATTGCTGCTTGTAGCGGATACGATTGCTCGGACGGTCAGCTTTAAGTCGGATATTCCGGCAGGGATTATTGTAACAATGCTGAGTGTGCCTTACTTCCTATATCTATTGATGCGTTCAAAATAATATCGGAGTTCTTTCCAATGTATAAAAAAGACTTCATTTGGGTTTTTCCGCGAACTCTTACGATGTTTCTAAATTCCTCTTCTTGGACTTATCTTCAGCTATCATGCAACCCTGATGCTTGGTGTAACAAGTAGAATTACGACTGAGTGGTTAATTGAACTATCTTGTCCCGTTAGTTCAATAAAATGAGCAACTAGCATCTGCCGGAAATAGAAAGACCGCCATTGAAGGCGGTCTAAAAAATTCATCATTTCTGCCCGACAATCCTAATTAGAGCGTCTCAACCAATTTCTGAATCTTTGAGCGGGAAATTAAATATAAAGGACCCATTATTTCTATTTTGCCGTCCTTTACACGTATAGCGCTCTCCTGTTCTGCCGCGTAAACATCAATCTCTTCAGATAAGGGGAACAGATAGCCTTGAACAAACGTGGCGTAGTCACGTTGAGAATGAGATTCATAGGCAAAATAATCAAAGCCAATACCATCATAAATAGTACTTGTTTCAGCTTCATCAGTGTTATTCAAGCTTAACCATTTTGCAGCCATGTTTAACGCACCGGCGCTGGCACCCATTATAACGGCATTGCTGTTCTTAATAACATCCGATAATTCATAATCCGCCAAAAAATCGTTCTGCAAAACAGGATACCCACCGCATAAAAAAATGACAGAAGCGTTTTGAATTAATCGCCGGGCATCTTCCTTCTGCATGCGGTAATCAATGAAATGATATTCTTCAAAAATAATATTAGCCTGATTCAACCATGTCCATTCAGAAACATCATCAAAGTTAATTTGCTCACCTGTATAACCAGACGGATCAGCGCTAATCATAACAAGCGATTTTCTGTCTTGTATATCCTCATGCAAATAATGGACCAGCTTCTCTGGAAAAAAATTATTAAACCAACTGAAATAGTAGTGAGTACTCAAACTTAATTCCCTCCATATGTATTATTAACATTCATCCATTCTTAACGAGAAAACATATTATACACGCTAGAAAGAGAACAGTTCTAAATCGAACACTAGATTACTATAACATGCAATTTAAGTATGAGAATTATGTTTCCACGTTATCCTGGCCGCTAGATGATGCACAGTACGAAGGTACAGATCATTAAGGGAGTAGGCGTATCCCTTCTCACATAAAGGTTATGACAAAGCAGACGCATGTAGCGCACCAGAAGTGACAGGACTTAACTAACGTTCCTCGTTAGTTAAGTCCAAAACAAACCATGTTGCGATAAATTACTTTATAGTGTCGTGCTCATAAATTTTGGTGGGTCGTCCCCATTCGAAATTATCTAAACCGACTTCTCTAAATCCATATTTCTCATAATAACGAATATGGTCGGTCGTTATATAAACCTTCGTATATCCTAATTGCCCCACCATTTTTCTGGCATGCTCCAACAATACTGAACCTAAACCTTGCCCTCGCTCATTCTCGTCAATGAACAAAGGTGCAATCCATGGCGATAAATCTTTACGAATTATATACTCCTGCACAATCAATTGATAAAATCCAATTATTTTGTCGTTTTTCAATAGCAGAAATGTAAATGGCAAACCATCTTTAGCCGATAAACTTTCGTCAATTTTAGGGAGGACTACCTTCTTTACATTTGGCCATTTTTCTTTAACATATTCAGCAAACTCTATATAACGCTCTGGACACTCTATTATAGATTTAATAACTTGCATTAAGCCACTCCTTTATAAATACGTTTCTTGATGAGTATCACTTTCAAAAAAAGGTGCTTTCAGATTACATCTTAAGTTAACTGCGGGGAACGGAAAGTTTATTTTAAGTTAAACTATACTGCCAGTTAGCATAAAGAAGCATCTTCATCGAAAGTCATATTAATTGTTGCACTGCACGAAGATATGAACCAGTAAGACACAGATCGTGAAGGAGCAAAGAAAAGAGGATGTTGATTGATATGCAACTTGATCTATTTGAAGTAAGTTACCGAAGATACAGGGACAGAGAGGGGAATAGTCCTCCTCTTCCACAAGAAGGATATAAGAAATGAGGAAAATAACTTTCGTAAACAACAGAGGTTGGGGCGAACAGAGTAGATACACGGAAGTTCAAGAGTTTAACGATGAAGCTACAGAAAAAGACATCCAAGAGGTTTATATAGATTGAGTTTGGGAACAGATCGGAGACAATTTCACCTGGTTTGAGGGGGAGGAAGCCCAATGACACAAAGGGACTGACAAAAGGATATGGAGATGTGCGATGCGGTTACTAAACGCACCTACTTATACTAAAATTTAGGTGGAGAGCATTTTACAAGTTGGCTTTAGAGCTGAAACTCGTATAAGAAAAAGAACTCAATAAGGAGGGCAAGGATATTTGCAAGAAATAACCGAGAAACAAAATCTTAATTGGGACAGCTTACCTATGACACTCCGCCCGAACACTTAAAGATAATGAAAATGAGTCAAGCCAAGCTGTACGAATTCTTAAGAGATACACCTTTTTATGCTGCAAAAGCAGGAAGGGAATTATATATCATTAAAGCGGAATTTGGAGATTGGTTGGAGGGTAGAAGCGATATTTTCCCAGAGGATCAGATGAACTGATACGAAAAGTAAATCGCGATTCGTATCAAATTCGTATCACAGGGGTTTTTAATAGAATATAAGTGAATAAAAACAAAAAGCCTTGAAATTCAAGGCTTTTTTCTATAGGACGGATGGGGTTCGAACCCATGACCCCTACCCTGTCAAGATAGTGCTCTCCCGCTGAGCTACCGTCCTGCGACGAATTTCATAATACCATACGATAGAGTAGGATGGCAATTCTTTTTTTACAATCTATAGGGAGGATAGTTTACATAGTCTTTAAAAAAATAAAAAAAGAGGATGACTCTAACATCCCCTTTGCACTATCTCAGATAAAGAACGGAAGTAAAAACAAATCGCTTATGCCGTAAAAAGGAATGCGTCGTGGATAGAAGCGACGTCTTGGGTAAAAACCTGGGCGGAAGCCAAATTGTCTGTACGCCGATTCTTTTGTAGGCATTCCGTTCATGTGTTCAACCATTTCATTGCTTGGAACCGCAAGGGTAACATAATTTTGATCTACATGAGCAATAAAGCCGTCAAATGATTGACCGTCAGTCATTGTAACACCAACGTATTTGTTCATACAATTCCAACAGACCTGTTGATGAAAATTTGTATTTGATTCCATGGAGAACCTCCTCAATTGTTTAAATCCTGATAACAGTCTATGGCCCTTAGCCTACAATGTTCACGGCGTTTGCCTAGAAGGTGATCATTAAAATCGAGGAGGAAAAACTTTGAAGTGCAAGCATCTTCCTCACCCCCTAATTTTGAACCGGGCGCGTTGGCCATACTTGTCCCATTCCATCTTTAAAGTTGCGTCGTATACTTAGCCAAGTGCTTTTTTATGGAAATACTCCTGCAGCGCTTATGATAAAATGGATGGTAATGTACAGAAGTTAGATAAAAATTGAAAGATAAAGGGGCTTGAGATCTTGCCGCAAAATGAGCAGAAAAAGAATTCTTCCACGCCATGGAAATGGTTGGGAGGCGGGGCGGCGATGCTCCTGTTTAAAGGAAAGGCGATTTTGTCTCTTCTGAAAATAGGTAAAATTGCCGGGCCGTTAATATCAATGATGATTTCAATAGGGGCTTATGCTTTGATTTACCCGTGGGGGTTTGCCGTGGGCTTTGTCCTGCTCTTGCTAGTCCATGAATTAGGACATGTAATAGCAGCGAAACGGATCGGGCTTCCAGTCAGCGCTCCGCTATTTATACCGTTTTTGGGAGCTTTAATTACAATGAAGAAACAGCCGTTGGATGCCCAGACAGAAGCTTATATTGCTTTTGGAGGTCCGATCTTAGGAACCATTGGGGCTACAGCCGTTTTTGGGGCGGCTTATTACATGGATAGTCCACTTTTCTATTCCTTGGCTTACATAGGTTTTTTACTTAATCTGATCAATCTGCTGCCGATTCACCCGCTTGACGGTGGCCGTATTGCAACCGCGGTGACGCGCTGGCTGTGGCTTGTGGGGCTCGTGGGTGGTTTAGCTATCATCATCTATATGCGTTCGATCTTATTCTTTATTATTTGGGCATTATTTGCTTACGATCTGTATAACAAATATGTCAAGAGACGCACTAACAATCGCCTTTATTCTGTAACGAAGAGTTTCTTAATTCCAGTAGTGCCACTTAGAGATGCAGGCTACATGATTCCAGGACCAGAGCATAGAAGAGATTTACCTTTTACTACTTACAGTGATTTGGAAAGACAGCAGTATGTAGGGGTGAGATGGGATCAGCTGAACTACATTGGTAGAGCTACGCTTCCGCAGCAATGCATCATTGAAAAGGTACGTATCTCGCACCTAGAGCCTGTGACCTTAGAGAATGGGCTTCATCTTAAGATGAATTGTGCTATCAGCTATTCAGTCTACGAGAACGATAAGTATTACGATGTGCCGGCTAGCTCACGCTGGAAATACGGTATCGCTTATTTTGTATTAGCTGGCTTTCTGGCAGGAATGATGTACATGGTCCATGCTGTTGGAAATGTGAATTTATAAGGGATAGGATCGGGCAATGAAGTGATACAATGGTTTATAAAACTCCTGAAACGTCAAAGCTGTAAAGAGAATAACTGCAGTTGAGCGGTGAAAGGAGTAAAACCATGTCTAAATTTTTGAAATGGGAAGTCGGTGTTTGTCTGCTGTTACTGATGGTTTTGGGAGGATGTTCCGAGGCGAAGCCAACAAAAGTCATAGAAATCAAAGAAATGACTAACCTGGATGGAAAGCCGAAAGGTCAGTATCCTCCATTGTCACCAGTGATGCAAGACACATACAATCGTTCGATTCCTGAAGAAGTATATTCTGCAGATTAGTGCAGCGTAGAAGACGATTTCTCATGCTCAGGCTTTTCTTTCTAGTCGAATTTTTATATAATAGACAACTATCGTTGGATACATAGAGAGAGGAGTTTGGGACTAACATGGCGGCAGAAATCTTACGGGTAACTAAAGAGGAACAGCTTCAGATGGGGCTGGATATTCGTACCAAAGTATTTGTAGAGGAACAAATGGTACCGGCTGAGGAAGAAATTGATGAATACGATGTTATCGGTCCGAATGTGCACCATATTCTAATTATAGATGAAGGTGTACCTGTGGCTACGGGAAGATTGATTTATTACAAAGCAGGTACAGCCAAAATGCAGCGTATCGCCGTACTGAAAGATTATCGAGTCAAAGGATACGGACGTGTTCTGTTGCTTGCGATGGAAGAGCTTGCTCGGGAACTTGGACTGGATGCTTCGATTCTTGATGCACAGTGCCAAGCTGAGAATTTCTACAAGAAGCTGGGATATGAAGTGATTTCTACGGAACCTTTTTATGACGCAGGTATTTTACATGTACGGATGCAGAAAACTCTTTAAAAATAGTGCACATAATTTACCGTTCCATGAAGCAAGCTAGGATGTGCCATATGATGGCAAATCCAAGTGCAAGGGGCGAGCTGAAGTGCCAAATAACGAACGCGAAAGTTTCGTAGCTGTACAGAAAAATGGAGACGGAGATTTAACCAGTTTCCAGACCTCTACAGGACGTGTCCTGGCGTATGACCAAGCGCTTCAAGAAGTACAAGCCGGAAATATTGCCGGAGTGAATGCTTTTAAAGGTAAAGACGGAGGAACTTATATTCGCGGCGACGCGGATGGGGACCCAACCAACAATTTGGACAATCTTCCGAGTTTCTCATAGTTCTAAAGGTAAAGACCGTACATACGTCATCGGACGTCAATGTACGGTCTTTTTTTTAATCATAATCAGAGTTTATAAATTACATGCTGCTCAATAAACTCCATCTTTCCAGTAAGCCCGACGAATTGAGGTTGTTCATCGCTGTAATGCATGAGCTTGATGATATGCCGAACATCTTCAGGTAAAGACATTAACTCCTTCAGCGTGGTGTGAACAACCCCTGATCCGCCAAGCTGACAGTCATGCAGAATCATTCGGACGCCGCGCTCTCGGACAAGGCTTATAAGTAGCTCCGGCTGAAAAGTCATATCCGCGCTATAGAAAATCTCGTTATTTATTAGAAGGGAATAGCTATCTTTGCCAGGAATATGCGGCGTATGTATGATTTCGAGCGAAAGAGAAGGAGCGAGCTTGTACGTAATTCCGGGTTTCATAGGTGTAACCTCGAAGATATCGGTCAGGGAGGCTACTGCATCTTTTTGATATAATCCACCCTTTAAGGTGTTGGTCCAAAGTGGCTCAACAAGCGTCTCAGGTAAATGTAATCTCATAGTTTTCCCGTATACGTGCTTTAGCGTAAGTGCTAGCTCTTCCAGACCTCCAACATGGTCCGCATGAATATGCGTAATTAGAGTAGCGTTTACGTCACGGAAGGATTTCCCGATGGCATGCATGGCAAGCGGAGCTGTAATCCCGCAATCAATCAGTAGGGTATAATCATCAGCTAGTAGCAGGCCATTATTGTTAAAATAGTTTTTTGCAAAAGCATTGCCAGTTCCTAGCATTTGTAGGCTCAGACTCATAAGAAAGTACCCTCCTGAAATCGCTGTTAGCTAATATATCAACTTTGAACAAGTACATAATATCATTTTAAGGGAGATGAATGAAATATTTACCTACAATTAGCGCAACTTGCTGAGACAAAGTAAGTATACATTAATAGCATGAATTATTTGGAGGGTTTCAAATGAATAGATGGAAAAAAGTCACTTTATGTGTGTTTGCTTTTTCCTTGATGGGTGGCTCCTTATTGTTCGCCGATTCTGTGAGTAAGAAAATCAGGGTATGGAACAACGGGACGGAAATTGTAGACGGCGGTTATTTGATTGATGGAAAAACATATATTCCCGCTAGAGAAGCGGGCGGGGTAGTGAATTGGGACGGATCTGGAAAAGTGACGATTCTTAAGCCTAATGTTCATATTGTTCTTTTTAAAGATAATACGGTCTTTGGTAACGTAAACGTAGGCAAGCTTAAGATTAAGATATTAACCCAAGTAGATAGCTTAACAGAAGAGGTTTCAGCTGTGAAAGTAGCCATAACGGACCCTTCTGGTAATGTTAAGGATATTCAGTCGCAGGAGCTTGAAGGCTCGCAGAAGGATAATTTCTGGTTTCCGACCTCGGAGTTTACTTATGATTTTAAAGAAACCGGCAAATATCGGGTAGGCTTCTATATGAAAGCTTCCAAAAATGCGGATTACGTTCTTGTGTCAGAAAAGGTAATTACAGCTCTTAATTAAGGGTTCTAAATTGACCTGAACTAAACTAACGTGGTAGTATACCAGATGTAGGATAATACAATTCAAAGTGAGGTATTACAATGAGCGATCACAAACATGAGCATGGTGAAGCATGCGGTTGCGGGCATGATCACGACCATGAGCACGAGGAGTTTGTGCTGACCTTGACGAACGAGCAGGGCGAAGATGTTGAAATGGTATTGGTTGAAACTTTCGACATCGGTGAGAAACTATACGCGCTGCTGTTAGAAAAGGAAAATCCTGAAGCGGATGGCATTATTCTTCGTATGGAAGAAGAAGACGAAGAAATGGTATTGTACAATATCGAAGATGAAGAAGAATGGAAAGCTGTTGAAGAAGCTTACAACAATCTGCTTGCTCAGCAAGAATAGATTTTAGCGACTAAATTAAGCTGTTCTATTGTGTATATGACAGTTGATGTTTATATACAGAAACCCGATACTTATTATGGTATCGGGTTTTTGTATAAATGAATGAATTTTTTTAGGGAAATGATGGGTCTTAGGAAATAGGATCGGCTTCTACAATCACTTTTATGTTAGTGATGCTGCGGTCTTCAGGACCCTTAACCGGAAGTCCAATCTCCACATGGTCGATAATATAATCGATGTTATCCTGAGTGATAACTTCGCCAGGGAGAAGAATAGGTATTCCAGGCGGATATACATATATAAACTCTGCAATAATGTAGCCAGCAGATTCACGGAATGGAACTAACTGCGTATCCGCATAAAAAGCGTCCCTTGGAATCAAAGCAAGCTGTGGAATTTCTGGAACCTGAACCTTAAGTTCGTAGATTTCACCCTTGCTATAATGAATGGCGGACAACACCCGAAGTGCAGCTAATAATTTATCTACTGATTCTTGGGTATCACCTGGGGTAATAAGGCAAAGAATATTATACATGTCACTTAGTTCTACTTCGATGTTGTATTTCTCGCGCAGCCAGTTTTCGGTTTCGTATCCTGTGATCCCTAAATGGCGCACATGAATGTTGAGCTTGGTTGGGTCATGATCAAATGTTGCTTCTGTCCCAAGGATCTCTTTTCCAAAGCTGTACAGGCCTTCGATCTTATTGATCGTTTCGCGTGCGTAGTTGGACAGTCTGATGGTTCTTTCCGCCATTTCATGACCGTTCAGCGCGAGATTACGTCTTGATGTATCCAAAGACGCTAATAAAATATATGAGGTAGATGTTGTAGTCAGCATGCTCATAATGGTCTGTACCCGTTGCGGGTTAATCAGACCCGTCTTAGCATTAAGATTCAGTACCGAGCTTTGCGTCATGGAGCCGCCAAGTTTATGCACACTAGTGGCAGCTATGTCCGCTCCGGCCTGCATGGCCGATACCGGCAGATCCTCATGAAAATGAATCAGTACTCCATGTGCCTCGTCCACCAATACGGGTACACCGTAACGGTGAGCCAGGTCGACAATCGAACGCAGGTCGGCGCATACACCGAAGTACGTGGGATTGATTACTAGAACTCCTTTGGCGTCTGGATGACGCCTTAACGCTCGTTCCAGCGAACTGGTCGTTATGCCGTGATCTATCCCGAGATTCTCATCCTGAACAGGCGAGACAAACACAGGCTTGGCTCCGGAGAAGATAATGGCCGACATCACAGATTTATGAATGTTACGCGGCACAATTATTTTATCACCCGGTGAGCAGACAGAGAGGATCATCGTCATGATGGCATTGCTCGTGCCCTGTACGCTAAAATACGTATAGTCGGCGCCGAAAGCCTTCGCAGCCAGCTTCTGAGCTTCCTGAATTACTCCAGTTGGCTGATGTAGATCATCAAGCGGTGCGATGTTGATTAGATCGATGGATAGAGCGTTATCGCCGATAAACTCACGGAATTCGGCATCGGTTCCTAGCCCCTTCTTATGCCCCGGAATATGAAATTGAACGGGATTGCCGGCGGCATGCTTTTTTAAAGCTGTGAAGAGGGGAGTACGGTGTTGATTCATTTAATGCTGTCACAACCTTTCGCGAATATTAAAATTTAAGGCAAGCATCAGTATAACAAAACAATCTACAGAATACTAGGATTTGGATGTGATAGAATGTCCACAAAAGCTGCACAACGTACACATATCAGTTTGACGTCGCCATTTATCATGGAGATGTGGGTAATTATTTTTTTAGTTGAGTTTGTTAAAGGGTCGCTACTTGTCGCTCTGTTACCCGTATATATGGAGAATATTTTGGGTCTATCTGTTACGGTAGTAGGCTTTGCCTTTGCGCTCCAGTATTTGGGGGATAATCTATTCCGCAGTCCTTCTGGCTGGGTTATGGAGCGCATAGGATTTCGCTGGACCATGACAAGTGCCTTGTTGTTGATCCTAGTAGCTGTTGGAATGATAATATATGCCAAAACAGCAGTTACGCTTTCGATTGCCTGTCTTATTCTTGGGATCGGGACATCCCCGCTTTGGCCTTGTGTGATGACCGGAATAACGGAATTGGCGGGATCTACTAAAAGCGGCAGCAGTGGTGCAGCTATGGGTGCTGTAGAGATGGCATCGCTCGCAGGAACGGGAATCGGTCCGATCGTAGTGAATTTTTTGATGGATCAGGGGGGACAAAGCTATCGTGTAGCCTTTTTGGTCCTGCTAGGGTGTGCTGCTGTTGTAGTTGTGGTTGCCCTATTTCTACCTAAGAGAATCTCGACAAGTGGAACTCATGCAGTTGTAAGGGACATGCAGGGGCTCGGCGGAGCTATTGAGCGTAAAAAAATCAGTCCATTAGAAAGTATAAAAAGAACACTACATCAGGTCAGAACGACGCTTAAAGTCAGTCGCCTACTATATCCAGCCTTATTTCTTCAGGCTTTTGCCATTGGTTTGATGACGCCTGTAGTTACCTTGTTTGCACGTACGGAGCTTCATGTTAGTCCAAATCAGTTTAGTCTACTTCTGATTGCAGGTGGGGGAATTACGGTGCTTGCTCTAATTCCAGCAGGCAAGCTGGTGGACCGAATCGGAACAACTGTGTTTCTGAACATTGGCTTTTTGCTCGCCGCCTTTTCCCTTGCCCTGTTCTCACAGGTGCGCTGGCTCCCGCTTGCTTTTATCGCGGTGGCATTGGTCGGTATAAGCTACGCGCTTATTCTCCCGGCATGGAATGCCTTTCTGGCTAAGCAAGTGCCTAAGGGGGAACGAGGGACTGTGTGGGGGCTATTCTTGACCTTGCAAGGCTCTGGGATGGTGGCAGGGCCGGTGATATCAGGTAGACTATGGGACCATGTAGGTCACGGTGTACCGTTTCTGATGAGTGCAATTGTAATGTTGATGCTCTTTGGGCTACATTTACTAATTGTACACAGAACGAAGCTGAAATTTAAACCTAGTTGACCTTAGATGTGAAAAGCCGCTGACAATCTGAGAATTAGATTGTCAGCGGCTTTTTTTTAGGAAGGATTCGGCTCAAAAAGGACTAAAAGAAATAAAAAATTCAATCAGCGTTTGGAGAAAGTCTGTTGCGGGTAAAAATAGTCAATAAACCAAGTTACCGCTACATAAACTGAAGTATAAAATAAGACTAAGACGAACGCATTAGTAACTACTACTTGAAGAGGTCCGGCAGCCATAAATACTCGGGAATTGAACAATTGTGTTGGCTTTGCAGATGTGAAGCAGTTAGGGGGGAGTGCCGTGAACAAAAACGACGAGGTGGAGTATTGTAACCTGGAGTTACGTTTCGACAGACAGCATATCCAGGACCTGATCAAGGATTTGATTCAAAAAGGTTATTCCCTATATTGGAGCGAGAACGAACAGGTCTTTGTAATTTCGGTCCGTACGGGTCGTAAACTGGTGAAATTACGGTTTCAAAGGATCAAAGATGGCTATAAACTCGTGGGAGACTATATGATTCGTGATGCTCGCTTGTCAGAATGGATGGAGAAGTTAATTGGGGACATGCGGGGCCATGCCATAGTAAAGCGCTTCCGGGACCGTCAGATTATTATTGAAAATATTTTGTTCGGCGAAGTCATCCGTCTTGTCGAAATCTCGGGTTATCAGCAGCGAGTCTTATACCAGAAGGGTCCTATGCTCACAGATGAGGAGCTGACCAAGCTCTATTATTCTGTTGAAGGAGAGGAACGAATTCGCCAGCGTAGGATTGAAGTGGATGAGCAGCTGGATCGATTATATGATGCACTTAAGGCTGAGGATATGATTCGTGCGGAGAAATGCCGAGCTCAGCTTACCTTTTTGACGAAGGAATTGTATATGTTAGAATGGTAAACAAGGTGCTGAAATAAGCTGTTTAGGGGCACCCCGAATTTCGGGGTGCCTTAGATTTGTTTGAGAACTTGCAGACAGGGGTTCACTTCTGGCACTAAAAACGTTAAAATAGTCATTGTGATCATTTTCATATTGGCAATGGTTTTGTTGATGAATTTGATCTTTATTCGCAGGGCAGGCTTTGCTGTCTCTGATAAAGGGTGGTATTCTTATACTGCGAGAAATGGATTTCCCAAAAATATAGGGTGCAAAGGGTGGAGGACCAGATGGCAAAACAACAAATCGGCGTTATTGGCTTGGCGGTAATGGGCAAGAATTTGGCTCTAAATATCGAAAGCAAAGGTTTTTCCGTATCCGTGTTTAACCGCTCACCGGAGAAGACACATGATCTTCTAGCTGAAGCGGAAGGTAAGAACCTCGTAGGCACATTTTCTGTAGAGGAATTTGTAGCTTCGCTTGAAGCACCGCGCAAAATTCTGATCATGGTTCAAGCTGGTAAAGCTACTGATGCTACCATCGAGCAACTGTTGCCGCATCTTGATCAAGGCGACATTATCATCGACGGAGGAAATGCTTATTTCCCTGATACGGTTCGTCGCAGTAAATATCTGGAAGAAAAAGGTTTCCGCTTTGTCGGAACTGGCGTTTCTGGCGGAGAAGAAGGAGCACTAAAAGGTCCTTCCATTATGCCTGGCGGTCAAGAAAGCGCATATAAGCTAGTAGAACCAATCCTAACGGCAATCTCAGCTAAAGTTGACGGTGAGCCTTGCTGTACATATATCGGACCAGACGGTGCGGGACACTATGTTAAAATGGTGCACAACGGTATCGAATATGGTGATATGCAATTAATCTGTGAAGCTTACCAGTTGTTGAAAGACGTTCTGGGTCTGGATGCAAAAGAACTTCACAACATTTTCAAAGAGTGGAATAGCGGTGAGCTCGACAGCTATCTGATCGAAATTACTACAGACATTTTTGCTCAGTATGATGAAGAAACTGGTAAACCAATGGTTGACGTGATCCTTGATTCCGCTGGACAAAAGGGAACTGGTAAATGGACAAGCCAAAGCTCACTGGATCTTGGTGTACCTTTGTCCATGATTACCGAATCCGTATTCTCACGCTTCCTGTCTGCAATGAAGGATGAGCGCGTAGAAGCAAGCAAAGTGCTTAACGGACCAGAAGCTACACCATTTGATGGTGACAAAGCTGAATTCATCGAGAACGTGCGTAAAGCATTGTTCGCAAGTAAAATCGTATCCTATGCTCAAGGCTTCGCTCAACTTCGCGTAGCTTCTGACGAATACGGCTGGGATCTGAAATATGGTGAGTTGGCTAAAATTTGGCGCGGCGGTTGCATTATCCGTTCCCGTTTCCTACAAAACATCACGGATGCTTACGAGAACAATGCAGATCTTAAGAACCTGTTGCTTGATCCTTTCTTCAAGGATGTTATGGACAATTACCAGTCCGCATGGCGTAAAGTTATCGCTTCAGCTGTAACGATGGGTGTTCCAGTACCTGGATTCTCCAGCGCATTGGCTTACTATGATAGCTATCGTACTGAAAGACTGCCTGCGAACCTGCTTCAAGCACAACGCGATTACTTCGGCGCACACACATTCAAACGTGTAGACAAAGAAGGCGTCTTCCACCACAACTGGATGTCAGCTGAATAATTTAGTTCGTTACGTAATAAGCAAAAACGCCTTCCGCGTCCCTAAAAGACGGGTAAGTGTTTATGCGAGAAATATAAGGAT
>NZ_NFVA01000144.1 GCF_002264395.1 Paenibacillus sp. VTT E-133291 | reverse complement strand
AAAGGAGGGGCACATGGATCTTATAGGGGTTTATAGAGTAAGGCGTCCGTCGTTAATACCGCTGCTGGTGTATATCAGTCTGCTAATGGGGATTCAAATATTTCAAATTTATAACCTGAACTATCGCTATACCGCTAGCGACGATTTGGTGCTTTCTTGTTTACTTTATGGTCAGGCTATTATTTGTCTGATTGTCGCATTCGTGTTAGTCTACAGGATATTTACCATCAGAAGGGTTGTTGAAATTCAGATTCAACCGGAATCTATATTAATAGAAGATCTAAGAATAGAAGCAGAGCGGATTAATGATATTTATATAAAGGGATATTTTAGTCCTGTAGTTGGGATTAGACCTAAAGTGAATAAATTTGTTCCTTATAAATTATGTTTTAATTTTTTGTCCCAAAAAGATGAAGATGAAGTGATGAAACAGTTAAAAGCTTGGGCCGAACGAAATCAGATCAAAGTAACGCATAAAAATTTTTCAAGATGGCTATAAGCTTCTTTAGACTAATATACGAAATGGAAGACACTGACTCCTTGTTGGTGTCTTTTTTGATTAGCCTACACGTCATATGACATGTAACAAAGCTAAGTGGTGACAGAACGTTTCTAGCGAGAATGACATTCCGTTTGTGATACTCAGAACAGATTCGGAATTCACAAATAACCCTATAGAGGAGAATGGATTATGAAGAAAAAGACACGCAGGCTCAGCGTCATCGCACTATTATTATCAGCAGCTGTATTTACAGCATGTTCAGCACCAGTCTCCAGTAACGCAACAAACACGACTGAAGCTCAAACTACGACGGAGGAAAGGTCAAACAGCGCTAAAGTAGCTTTTAATGGAAAAGAAATCGAGACTTTCGCGGACCCTATATTTGCGCAGAAAATGAAGGAATACAATGTGAACGGATCCAATTTTGTAGTGGTTAAAGACGGAAAGGTGCTTGTGAATAAAGGGTACGGATATGCGGACAAAGAAAAGAAAACCCTTGTCGATAAGAATACCGTCTTTCAGATCGCATCCGTCTCGAAGACATTTACCGCTTTAGCAGCTCTGCAGCTAGTGGAACAAGGAAAGATGGATCTTGATCACGATATCAATACGTATCTTGGAGGAATGAAAGTACCTAATGAAACGGAAACTCCGTTAACCTTAAGAAGTATGTTGTCATACACAACGGGCTTTGATTACCCGGATAAAGCTAACTTTGTTGCACCGGAATATGTAGATCAAGACATCCCCATGAAAAAGTTTATGACGGAGCATATGCCGACGGTCGTTCGGACACCAGGTGAAGCTTACACCTATGATAATTTTGCCTTTTTACTTGCGGGTTACGCGATTGAGAACATAAGTGGTATCCCGTTTTATAAGTATATGGAGAACCAGGTGTTCAAACCGTTAGGGATGGACTCTACCAGTGCACGTTTTACCCCAGAGCTTTTAGATAGAATGGCCACACATTATGGTCCAGATGGAAAACCTCATCCAACCTTTGGGCATGCTCCTACTGATGGGCCACAGGGCAGCATCCTTTCCACAGGAGAAGATATGGCTAAATATTTAACTCTTTTTCAACAACAGGGTAGCGTGAATGGAAAGCAAATCATTAGTAAAGAAACCACAAAGATGATGCAAACGTACTCCGTTTTTGCGAATGAATTGCTTCCGATGACGACGATTGGAGGATTTGAAGGGTATCGTAATGATCTGATGAACGGCCATCATGTGGTTCTCAAAGGGGGGAATATGCCTGGTCATCAATCCCTGATCGTATTATTGCCCGAGGAGAATACCGCTTTCTATATGTCTTATAACAATGACACAATGATGAGCTTAGATATTTATGAAGCCTTGATGGATCACTATTTCCCTGAAAAGAAAGCGCCAGAGGCGCCAACGTATCTCCCATTGCCTGCATCAGAAGCTGCTAAATATACTGGAACTTATTTGAACACAAGATTCTATTTCTTGAAATCGAACTTCACCTACGCAGATGGCAATCTGATTATGGAAACTGGAACTAGCGGTACACATACGTTAAGAATGATTAATCCGCTATTGTTCGAAGATGAATCAGGTAATAAATTGGCCTTTAAAAAAGATCATAACGATCAGATCGAATATTTTTATTATACGAATCCTAATAGCCCAGACTTTGTTTCAGATGCTCGTAAGGTGCACACGAAGCCAGCATTCGCTGATGTATCTGAGGAGAGCGCTTATAAATCTTACATCGACAACCTGTATTCGCTTGATGTGATAAGTGCTAAATCTGGCAACAATTTCGAACCACAGGAAACCATGACACAAGGTGAGTTTATGGATGCTCTAATTCTTGCCCATGGATGGTACGGCTTTCCTCATTTAATTGAGGGGAATAAAGAATTAACGAAAAAAGGAATCCCTGGTTTTGATCGTAATGCTGTCATCACAAGACAAGTAGCAGCCGTTATGATTCAAAATTTAAAACAAGCTAAGAAAGCATCGGAAATCACGCTTAAGGGGGATACAGATGTTTGGGCCGCTGATGCGATCACAGCCTTAGTCTCTCAAGGCATCGTCGATCCAGATACAAAAGTGAATGATGACGGGACTGTCGATTTTCGTTCTAAAAAGCCTTTGCTTCGCCAAGAAGCGAGTGCAATACTTGATCTTGCTTTTGGATACTATACGTTGCCAATCAAACACTAAGGAATTGGACGCCTCAGAGAGACTCTCTGGGGTGTTTTTTTATGATAGGTTTAAGAGCTAAATGAAATTATCGGTAGTATAAGGTTATTTTAAATGCTAAAATTACCCAAAAGTATACTCTAAACAGCAAGGGGGTATTTTTTTGGATTACAAAGGGTCATCAGTGTATGACAATGCGGATTTTTTCTATAACTATTTATTAAGAAGGAACAGAGCGGATAGCCCAAATAACATTATTGAAAAGCCGGTTATATATGATTTTATGGGCGATGTACTTGGGAAAAAGGTGCTCGATTTAGGATGCGGGGATGCTAAGTTCGGATATGAGTTGCTTGAGCAGGGATGTATCTTTTACGAAGGTGTGGAAGGTTCAAGTAATATGGTCAAAGCGGCAAAAGAACTATTAAATACATCTAAAAGTGAGATTCACCATGCTACTATGGAGAGTTGGAATTACCCAAAAGAGAAATATGATTTGGTAATCTCTCGATTGGCTATTCATTATTTACAAGACCTAGAACCAATCTTTGATAGTATCCGTAGTGCGCTTATCCCTAATGGTCAGTTTATTTTTAGTGTACAGCATCCGGTTCTAACATCATCCATGAAAAGTGCAACAACTTCAGAAAGAAAGTCGGACTGGATCGTCGATAACTATTTTGAAATGGGTAAGAGAATGGAGCCTTGGATTGGAGAAAGTGTAGTTAAGTACCACAGAACTTTTGAAGAGTATTTTCAGTCACTGAAACATGTTGGATTTAAAATAGAGGATATTAGAGAATGTAAACCAAATCCTCAGTTTTTTAATAGTGTAGGAGAGTATAAGAGAAGGATGAGAATCCCACTTTTTCTCGTGTTTAAATGTATAAAATAGTTTGTTGAAGTAACGCTAGTCTAATGAGCATATGAATGAAAAGAAATGCAATAAGGAGGACTAAGATGAAACGGATGCAGTTTATACGCCCAACCGAGCATTACGATCAAAGAATTACTGATATCGATGAGCAGATTTGTGCATTGATAAAACAACGTAAGGAAGGCTCGGATAATAATCCAGGATTCCCACCTTTTGAGTATATTTCAGATTGGGCGGCGAAGTTTGAACTCTACGAGGATTTTTTAAAATCGGTATTTGGGACATTATTTAGTGAAGAACATTTTAAGCCGATGGTCGAGCCAACGGGTTTTAGAAAACATATTGCTGTTCTACAATCTATTGAGGCAGATGAGTTCTTCTATACACTGACCTCTATACGACAATACAGGAATGCAAGTGTTATCACGCTTAGTATGGATTGGGATATTACCTCTGAATTATATGCCAATAAACTTCACCATTTTGAGCTGTATATAGGAGAAACGTACGATAGTCGAATGACGAACGGCGGAAGTTCATCAGGCCATGCAGCTTATAACTACGTAGTATCACCGCCGCTTCCTGATGATATCTCCGGTATAAATTTAGAGTTCAGGGAATTTAGTTCACCCTTAAAGAAGGATGGGACAGGTAATGAAATTGTGTTTAAGCTAGAATAACTATACAAAGTATTTTAACAATAGAATCTAGCAGGAAGAGGTACGTCTCTATGAATCAAATGATATGGCTAACTGGACTATCAGGTTCAGGTAAAACGACGCTTGCAGAGGAACTGAAAAATCACATTGAGAATTGCTACATTCTGGACGGTGATACATTGAGGAGAGGTATTAATCAGGATCTGCAATTTAGCGAAAAGGATCGATTGGAAGTTGGTAGAAGAATTGGTGAGATTGTTAAGATTCTGCTTGATGCGAACCTGAATGTGATCGTTGCCTCGATCTCTCCGTATCGCTCCACACGTGACAAAGTCCGTTCTCTGATAGGAGAATCGTATATGGAAGTTTATGTTCAATGCCCTTTGGATGTTTGTGAGAAGAGAGATCCGAAAGGTCTATATAAACAAGCAAGAGCCGGACAAATCAAGCATTTTACGGGTATTGATTCTCCATATGAGGAGCCCGTTAGCCCGGATGTGATCGTAGAGACAGACAAGTTTTCCATAGATGAATGTGTGTCGAAAATCCTTCAATGCCAATCAGCTATGAAAATTAGAGCGGGTGCCTATCCTCCTAATTAATGAATGGAGGTACTAGAGTTGAACTCATTGAAAAATAAAATAGCAATCGTTACTGGAGCAAGCAGATCCACAGGAATCGGAACAGCCATATGCCGTTCACTTGCAAGCCAGGGGGCAGATATTTTCTTTACGCATTGGCATCCTTTTGATGAAACGGAAGGGAATGGTGGAGAAAAGGAATGGCCGGAGCAACTTTGTGCAGAACTGAAAAGCTTGGGAGTCAGGGCGAGTCACATGGAAGCAGATTTTTCCAATCCTGAAATCTCAATAAAGATTATGGATCAGGTAGAACAAACTTTAGGAAATGCTTCCATTTTAATTAACAATGCAGCTTATTGCGTGCCCACGAATTATCAGAACCTGAGCATCACTTCGTTAGATCAACACTATGTAGTGAACAATCGTGGCACGGTTTTACTCAGTACTGAATTTGCCAGAAGGTTCGAAAAGAATTATACAAAGGGGACTCCAGGTAGAATTATTTTTATGGTTTCTAAAGGGCCTGACCCTGATAACCTGGCTTATATATTGACAAAGGGTGCATTAATTGGATTAATTGAACCTCTTTCTGTTGGTTTAGCTCCGCTTCATATCACAGTCAATGGTTTTGATCCGGGTCCTACGGATTCCGGGTGGATAACGGATGAGATGAAAACTCATTTTTTACCTATGTTTCCAATGGGAAGAATCGGTTTGCCAGAAGATGCAGCTAGAGGCATTAGTTTCTTAGCGAGTGATGATTCGCAGTGGATTACGGGGCAAGTGATTAAGTCTGAAGGTGGATTTCTAGGAAAATAAAAGACATAAGTACTTCATCCTGGCTACCGATTGAACGGTAGCCTTTTTTAGCTAGTGGGCAGACTATCGCCATAAAACATGGAAAATGATGATATAATATCCAAACTCAATAATTTAGATATGAAGGGAGAAGCCCAGCATGATTACGCTCAGAAAGATCACACTAGAAAATCGACGTGCTATTTTCAATTTGGAGGTTTCAGACGATCAACGTCGCTTCGTAGCGTCCAATTTATCAAGTATGGCTTCGTGTTATGTCCTTGTAACCAATGGTGGTCATCCCTTTCCGTTTGCGATTTACGCGGATGAAGAGCCGGTTGGTTTTGTGATGATGACTTATGGTATTACTGGATATGAAGTGCCATCCTTTGTAAATGATAGCTATTGTATCCTGCGACTAATGATTGATAAAAGATACCAGAATCAGGGCTACGGCCGAGAAGCCATGACAAGAATTTTAGAATTTATCCGCACTCTACCGGCAGGCCCCGCACAATATTGCTGGATTTCTTATAAGGCTGATAACTTGCCCGCAAAAAGGCTCTATGAAAGCTTCGGTTTCCGTGACAGCGGCGAAATTATTGAAGAAGAGCTAACAACCGTATTGCGACTTTGATTTGCCTTATACGTTTGAACGGCACGTGGTATAGGGTCCTTTTTTTGATGCAGTATCAAATCACAATTCTAGTATCGGAGATGGAACTGGCTCCCATGTATTGATCGATGTCTGATAGCAATGAGACAAACCGCTACTCGAAAATGCAAGTAACGGTTTTACTAATTATCTATATTCCAACAGTTCAATTACATTGCCAAACGGATCTGCAATGACGCTATAGATGCCTGGAGGACACTCGCGAGGTTCATCGTAGAGCACTTCGATACCCAACTGCTTATATTGCTTAATGGAAGCGACTAGGTCCTCGACTTGGAGTCCAATTACAACTTGTGATTCTCTTGGATACTGAACTTGAGTAGAAAGCTCCACTTGACAGAGTACAATCGGAATAGGTTCATGCTTCAAGCTTACCAGTGAATCATCATACTGGGTTGAGATTTCGAATCCTAATTTATTACAATAGAAATCAATAGCTGTTGTCATATCTGCTACGTTAATAGAAATGACGGCGATGTTTGGCATACACTCATACCTCCAGATTATTTATTGACAGCACAACATTCGTGGCCAGCCTCTAACTTACTCTTAAGACTTGAAAGCATCTGCTCCCAAGCTTGCTCATGCCAGCTTCTGGTTCGGATTCTGTCCATCCCGAATGACATAACATAACGAGTGTACCAATGGAAACAGCTTTCAACTTTACCTCGACCTGTGTTAGATTTGCGGGATCATTCATGACCTCAGCAAACGGATTAGGACCTTTCCATTCAAAGATGAGGGAATATGGTGCGTCTATATGAAGTATTTTACAGCCAATGGTACTCATCGATTGCTTATGATTCGGATCGAAATAAAGTTCGTGTCTTCCACCTTTCTTCAAGTCGACTAATACTTCTGGTGCAAACCATTCTGATAGACGATCCGATTCAGTCCATGCCTTCCATACCAACTCTAGATTACTTTTCACGACCAATTTGAGATACAAGACTCATCTGATCACCTCTTTTCAAGAAGATTACTATCAATTGGTTTAAGTATATAGGATTATTTAGCTTGTAAAGTCTTCTAGTTTGCTCTCTTTCGGTTAAATTTCTCAAACAATAGCAGAGGTAAATTAACGACGATTGGTGGATCATAGGGGAGTGGGTCCCTTAAGAGGATCTTTACGTGCAACTTCGTTGTATGATCCACTTCAACAGGCTCATCATTTTTACCTCGCAAACATGCATCCAGCTTAAAATAGTCAACAGGATTACGACTCCAAGGAATACCTGCTGCAAGTATGTAATACGTACCAGGTGTGATATCAGTAAATAGGCATTCGCGATTGTTCATATTGAGCGCAGTGCCGATGATTGGTTTCTGATCAGGAATGGGGCGTGGAAACAGCCCTACGAATAATAGACCGCGAAAATCCGGTGGTGTCTCTAGCTGACAGCGAATGTACATGCGTGGTGAGAATGGCAGTTTGTCAGATGTTAAGGGTGTGTGTTCATACTGATTCATATGGGAGGCTAGTTCAGAAGAGGTGGCTGCAAACTTCTTAGGTGATAGGCCAACGAATTGCTTGAACCGATGATGGAAGGAGCCGGTACTTCGGAAGCCGATCGAGAGGATAATCTTCATTAGCAACGAAGGTTGTTTCAGTAACGCTTGTTTACCTGATTCCATTCGCAAGGCGGACAAATATTGGCGTGGTGAAATTCCTGTTACCTGCTTAAATATTCTCGTGAAGTGATAGGCGCTGTAACCAACCAGATGAGCGAGTTGTTCTGAAGTTATTTCTTCATCAAGATGCTCCTTCATGTATTGAATAGCTAGCTCCGTCGCGTGGATATAGCTATGATGTGGTAGATGAGTAGGCTCTATGTTAACCATCTCCTTCCTTATCATAGGGGGTTCATAGTGTGTAATATTAAAAAATCCTATATATGTAGTATTTTGGGTTTTATCTGAACGCAGTACAATGCTTACTTTAAAATATGTAATAAGGAAAGCTCGAGGTGTGGTATGGACAGAGTAGCGAATATAAGAACGGAAGAGAAGAGATATCATGACTTGTGTTACGATAGTTATAATTTGTTCGAGCCAGGTTCCTGGCTACATAGACCCGTAAAGACGGTAATTGATCTATTAGAAGAATACAGAGATCAAGAAAACTTAAGTGTATTAGATTTAGGAGCTGGGATTGGTAGGAATAGTATACCCATAGCAGAATTCTTGAAAAACAGAAATGGTAAGGTTGTTTGCGTGGATTTATTAGAGTCGGCCATAGAAAAATTAGAGAGTTATAGTCAGAAATTTGGGGTCGAACCCTTTATTGTGACAAGATTATCAGACATTGAACATTTCGTTATCGATAAGGAGGAGTATGACATTATTTTAGCAGTGTCTTCTTTGGAACATGTAAGTTCGGAGAAGGTACTTCACAGAAAACTTAATGAAATGATTTATGGAACAAAAACAAATGGGACCAATTGCATTATTATCGGATCGAGCATACAAGAGGTAAACCTTATAAATGGACAGGAATTAGATCCAATGTTTGAAGTGAATTTATCTACAGAGCAAATGATGAAATTATTAGTTGATCAGTACACTGGATGGGAAGTTCAACAACAATCTGTAAAACAATTAGAATATGAAATTGAAAGAAAAGGACAAGCTGTAAAACTGACAACAGACTCTATTACCTTTGTTGCTAAGAAGTTATAAAAAAACACTAGGAGATGATTATGCCTTTTACCTTTGCTCATCCTATTTTTGCACTTCCGTTTAAATATGTGAAACCAAAATATTTTAGTGCTACCGGCTTGATTCTAGGAAGTATGTCACCTGATTTTGAATATTTTATTATGCTTGAGCCCTATCAAAGTATAGGACATTCTCTAACAGGACTATTTTTGCAGGCGATTCCCCTATGTGTGATCCTTGCCGTGATTTTCCATAGTATCGTTAAGGAGATTTTAGTATTGCATCTTCCTTCAAACTATAATATCGATCAACGAGCATACAATACCTTGAGCAAGTGGAGTTTGAATTCTAAGGGCTGGGTAGTGTATATCCTATCTGTGATTATTGGTTTCTTAACACATGTGTTTATCGACGGGTTTACGCATTTTAATGGTTACTTTGTTGAGCGATATTCTCCTCTAAGAGAATTAATGATTTATAATTTACCTCTTTACAAAATACTTCAGCATTCTTTTTCGGTATCCGGATTACTCTTGCTAATCTGGATGATAATTAGTTCTTTGTATCGACACCATGAAACGGTAACGATAATGCCAACAGTAACAACAAAACAAAAAGTTATTTTCTGGACATCAGTAGTTGTTGTAGCTGTAGCTGTAACCAGTATGAAGTTACTTTTTAGTTCGAGCAGGAATATAATTGGTATTTTTGTGGTTTCGCCTATTACAGGGGGATATTTAGGAATACTGCTTGTATCGATCATAATAAGAGGTTTACAAAAGACAAAATAATCATAATTCGTTAAATAAATTACGAGTAAGAATATCATCGCATCATTAAAGTATTCATTGGTTGTTTTTTGCAATAATAGAATTTATAAAATTTCTAGACTACGGAGAAATGTGAAACAAATTCAATGAATGGTCTATATTCAACTGCTGGCTAAGGGGACCTTATATCCTTCGAAATGCATATTTTAGTCGAGCTTACGGACAAATGTATGC
>NZ_NFVA01000212.1 GCF_002264395.1 Paenibacillus sp. VTT E-133291 | reverse complement strand
CCCTAGCACGATTACGAACTGGGTAAAGTTCTATAAAGAACGATTTGGTGAACAGGCGACGCCATCTGTTAACGAACGTATCGAAGATGCTAAGCGTGTTCAAGAGTTAGAAAACAAGATGGATACTGCTATTAAACTGCTGGGTGAAAAGGATCTGGAGATTGAACTCCTGCGTGAACTGCTAAAAAAGACCAACCCCGCTTACAAGACAAACTGGAAATAGCCGATGAAAGCATTAAGCGGGGCTATGCGGTATCGGTGGTGCTTCGAATGGTAGGTGTGCTGGAATCGACTTACTATGCTCGTAAACAGCGTCAAGAAGGCAAAGAGAAGTCCACTGAAACCTTTGGAAAAGTCGGAAGACCGATCCCTGCCTACTCCTTGACGAAAGACGGCCAAAAGGTCAGCGATGAGCAGATTGGAGAGTGGCTAAGCGAAATCGTCGCAGGCGAGGAACACGGCTATGGTTACCGTAACTTGGCACACGCCCTTTATATCCAGCATGACTTAATTCTGAACCACAAGAAGGCCTACAGGCTCTGTAAAAAGCTAGGGCTGCTACAAAAGAAGCCTGACAAAAAGGTGAAATATCCAAGACGGCTTGCCCAGAACCGTATCGTTACAGGAGCTAACCAACTCTGGCAAATGGATATTAAGTATGGATACATTCATGGCTATGACCGCTTCTTTTTTATCTTTGATATGATCGATGTTTTTGACCGCTGTATTGTCGGATACCACTTGGGTGCAAGCTGCAGCGCCAAGGAGATCTGCGCGACCATTAAGCAGGCCTTGAAGCAGCGTGTACAGCTTGGAGAAGCCATGCCCATTCTCCGCTCGGATAATGGGCCGCAATTTCTCAGTCATACTTTTGCAGAGATGTGTATGGACAAAGATGAGCCCCTTATTCATGAACGAATACCGCCCAAAACGCCGAATATGAATGCATATATTGAGTCTTTCCACAGCATTTTAGAACGAGATCTGTACAGAAAAATGTACTTTGAAACCTTTGAAGAAGCGTATGAAACCGTCGCGGAGTACATTGGATTTTACAACGAGCGACGTTTTCACGGTAGTTTAAACCGATTGAGTCCTAACCAATACCATGCGGCTTGGAGAGCAGGCCAAATGGGAGAGGTGAAAATCTCACTTTAAGAAACTGTGAAAACCTGAGATTTCAAGAGAATGACTCCATAATTAAGGGGCTGAACCG
>NZ_NFVA01000268.1 GCF_002264395.1 Paenibacillus sp. VTT E-133291 | reverse complement strand
AACGGCGGCGCTACGTCAGTTTTTAGAGCGTCAGAAAACGCGAGTACTCGACGGAGCGACTATCGGATTACATGACGCTACCGACCACCTGCTCGCGGCATCGCGTAATGAGGCTCCGTTAAAATCGAGCACGTTGCGGATAACAGCCGGTAAGGAAGTCGTAAATAGGGACGGACGAATATACGGAGAAGTGTTTTATTCCGCAACGGAAACGGGCGCAAGTGGTGCGCGTTTTAATTATGCGCTACGTGTACATGAGATGGGCGAGTATAAGAATCCGACAACT
>NZ_NFVA01000009.1 GCF_002264395.1 Paenibacillus sp. VTT E-133291 | reverse complement strand
GGAGGCGTTAGGTTATTAGGAATACCTACCATTGGAAAATTTATTGGACAAATCACATCTTCAATTCGACCTAGCTATCCGCTCTATTAACAGAGTCTCTACGCTCTTCCTGCCCAACGTGTGTGTAAATCATAGTTGTGTTCATGTCAGCATGGCCGAGTTGGTCTTTCAATGAAGCAAGATTTTTATTTTCCTTATGATACTTGGTCGCAAATGTGTGTCTTAGCTTATGGATAGTGAGAGCGGGCTTCCCAAAAGAATCCACATAACGTTCAAACATTTTCTGTGAAGCCCTGACTGTTAAACGGCTTACTTTTCCATTAGGTCCAGTAGGTAGAGAAAGGAAGACAGCCGGTTGTTTGTCATCAACGCTATATCGTGTTTTTCGAATAGCCAAATAAGACTGAAGATCCTCCAGAGCAATGTTGCTAATAGGAACGGTATCCTTCTTGTTGCCTTTCCTCGTAACATCTACTTTTCCCTTTATCCAATCAATGTCAACAAGATCAATTGATAAGGCTTCAGAGATACGGAGGCCTGAACCGAGTATGAGACTGACTAAAGCCAAGTCACGATCCTTGTTTTTTATATGAGAGTTCAATATACGTTTATTGTCTGCATATACTACTTGGAATCCTTCAGCAATAAACATGCGAAAGTCAAAGATTTCTTCATCACGCAGAATTTTATTTTCAATCCGAGATGCTTTTGCCTCAACGGTGAGTTTTTCTTTCTCTGTCTCAATTTTAACCATCACATTCCGTTTTAGATAAGGATAACCGTAATCATCCTCCGAAATTAATGATAGGAAATGAAAAAGTGATTTGAGAGATGCAATTTTTCTAGCGATAGTATCTATTGAATTGCGTTGTTCGATTGACAAGAAATCCTTAAACCGTTCAACATCAGTAGCACGTAAAGATTCTAAAATATCGAGGGGAAACTCCCCCCGAGAACCACTAAAGAATCCTTCTGCTATCAACCAATCAAAAAACGTTATAAAATCAAAGCAGTAATTCAAGAGAGTATTAGGTGATTTTTTTCTCTTATTACGTTCAATGTATTCCTTAGCATACCAAGGAAGCTCAATTAATTTATTTTCAGTTTTCTCATAAAGACGTTTGCGTTCATCAATGTGCATAATAACCCTCCGGTAGTGGAACCAATTTAATTACGTATAATGAGATGACTGTGTAATTATTTAACGAGGTTAAATATATGATAACACTATCAACATTATACCAAACATAAGTTCTCTTTACTATGATTTCGTCTAACTAGAGTTATACGTAATTAAGATGAATACTTCTTCCTGCTTAATATTTATTTCTATATGTACGTTGAAGCAAATCCGGTTGCATTGTTACAGCTGTGTGAAGCTAATGTGGTTGCATTCCTATATATGACTTTCAAACACCGGCTGCTTTCGAACCCGGTACTATTATTGCATTTTGCCTCATGATTCCTTCATGAAGAATAGTTAATGTCGGTGCTTTGAGTTTCTACGGCATACAGGACGCGCTGCGCCTGATTCCTCTCTGGTGCTGCTTTATTTTGTCCCACATCTGAAGCACGCAGCTGGCTGCATGATCGGCAAAGTAGATGACCTATATGCTGCAGGTCTGATTAGCGTCAAAGCAGTAATAGATCATAGCTAGTAGCATGTCATGCTGAAATCCTTAACGAACGCATCATCATCGAACTACCACCTAAATACAAAGACACCCACTACATCTATATCCATCACCTAGTTCCTCACACCCCGCCTGCATGTTGGCAGGGGGATTTTGCCGAACATTATGTCACTTTATATAAAATTCTTAACAAATACGGCTCTTAAAAGAGATCTCGTATACTTCATATGTAAGCGTCAAACAGCCCACACCTTGACACCAAGATGAGGGCTCGATTTTAGAATGAGGTTAGGATTTCAATACCCGACAGATCGGTGGCAAAGCGGCTGACCAAGGCAAGAACGGGTCCAGCGCTTCTGGATCTTTCAGATCAGGGAGTTGTGGAAGCTGTTCAAATAGAAACTTCAAGTACTGGAACGGATTCAGTCCGTTTTCTTTTGCCGTTTCCATCACGCTATAGATGACTGCACTAGCCTTGGCTCCGCGTGGGGTGTTGGCAAAAAGCCAGTTTTTGCGTCCAATCACAAACGGTTTAATCGCCCGTTCGCTGCGGTTATTGTCGATCTCCAGGCGTCCGTCCTTCAGGAAAGCGGACAACTTCTCCCATTGATTCAGGCAATAAGTGATCGCTTGGCCCAGGGCACTCTTGGGCAGGACGCGAGACTTTTGCTGACGCAGCCATACTGAAAAAGCATCCAGAATCGGGCGGCTGCGCTCCATTCGGACGTTCTCTCGTTCTTCCGGCGTCGCATCCTTCAGTTCTCGCTCCACCGCGAACAACTGATTGCAGAAGGTGAGTCCCTGCTGCGCAGCCGTTCCAATCCTGGCTTCGGAGGCGGGCAAGGCCTTCAGCGCTTCGTCAAACTTGCGGCGCGCATGGGCCCAGCACCCGACCAGAGTCACCCCGGCTACCTTATGGTAGCCAGGGTATCCATCCACGTGCAGGTATCCCCTGAATCCGGCCAGGAAATTTCGGGGATGCTCCCCGCCACGCGCCTTGCAGTATTCGTACAACACGATGGGCGGTCCACTGCGTCCGGTCCGATACAACCACAGGTACGACTGCGACTCGGCGGACTTTCCAGGCTCCCGCAGCACCTGCAGCGTCGTTTCGTCCGCATGCAAAATCTCCTGCCCTAGCAAATGTTCTTTCATTCGCTCAAACAGCGGCGTCAGCCATTGATCTGCCCCATACATCATCCAATTTGCCAGGGTCTGCCGCGAGAGCGTCAGCCCGAGCCGGGCAAACTGTTGCTCCTGGCGGTAGAGAGGCTGACTCTCCACATATTTCTGGTTCATGACATGCGCCAGAATGGACGGTGAAGCCAGACTGCCGGGATAGACCGATTTCGGCATAGGAGCTGTGACAATTGGAGTCTGAATCGCTTCGCGTTCACACCGGCGGCAGGCATACACCTGCCGAATGTGACGCAAGACTCTGACTTCTGCTGGAATCACGGTGATTTCGTTGCGGGTCTCCGTGCTCATAGGATGAAGGTCTCCGCCACAGCACGCACAAACCTGCTCCTCTTCAGGCAGTTCATAGTGAAGGGTATCGATAGGTAATTTCTCCAGTTTGGCCTCGCGAGTGTCCGTCCATTTCTTGCGGCTGTAGGTAAGGGTCTCGGTTTGCGGCTCTTCGGAAGCCGGGGTCGCTAACACCTCGGCTTCATTGAACAGGTTCATCTCGAGCTGATCCGGATGGGTCTTCTCGCTGGAGGTGCCGAAGCGCTTATGCTGGGCCAGACGGAACTGTTCCTCGTACCACTGAAGTTTAGCGGTCAATTCGGCATTTTGCTGTTCCAGCTTGGCCTTTTGTTGTTGGAGTTCTTCTATTGTAGATGAGGGGTTCGCTTGATTTTCCATACCCTAAAATTTCGACAACACGGATGATTTCCCTGCTACCAGGCCTGCAAAAATGAAAAATCCGTTAAACGACGGTCTGAGCCTTGACCTGTTTATGGGCCTGCCGCTGGTGAAGGGAAAGCCCATCCAAGAGCCAGCGAAGTTCGCGAAAGGAAAGGGCAACCGGCGAGTCGCCAGGGCCCGGCCACTGGAAGGTTCCTCGTTCCAGGCGGCGGTACAGCAGCCAGAAGCCATTATGTTCCCAGTAGAGCATTTTGAGTTTGTCGCGCTGACGGTTACAAAAGACAAACAGACAAGGCGCGAACGGATCGAGCTGAAATCGCTCCTGAACCAGGGCGGCCAAGCCGTCGATGGACTTGCGTAAATCTGTGCTGCCGCCGGCTAAATAGACCTTTTCCGGCAGCGTCAGCATAAGGCCTCCAGCGCTTGAACCACTTGACGAAGCAGTTCAGGAGAAAAACCTGTCTGTACGTCAAGAGAGGCCGGACCGATACGAAGCGTCAAGGAGGAAGACGAGGAACGCGGAGAAACGGTCACCGGAATAAAGGAAGGGGAGGAAGAGCAAGGCTGGCTGGAATCGATTTTGCGGAGCCAATATTTCAATTGATGTAAGGTCAAGCCCTGTGCTTCGCACCAGGCAGACATGGAAAGGCCACTGGTCCGATAGTCCCTGATGCGTTCTGTCCACTCATACTGGCGTTGTTCGGCATTGGTCATCTGGCAGATCTCCTTGATTTAAGATATGCCTATGATCTCATGGCTGGCGTTGGGTTTACAGGTGGGCTAGGTTTGACGCTTACCTTCATATTACAATGTATTTTGTGCACGTGTCTAAGTCAAACATATTAGTATGACCCTCTCATACAAATTTTATACTCCCTCAGAGCTGATTCGTACGGATCTCCCTCTTAATGTGACCTACAAACATATATAAAAAGTCCTCACTTATGTGAGAACTTTTAGCTAAAAATATAGTTATTCAGGTAACGGAACTCTAGTGATAAGCTCTTCTAATATATCCCTATAGTAGAAGATAGCTTCGTGAAATTCTTTAAAGGCAGCTAGATCTCGATTATTGAACGCATGGATTCCATTACGGCGTTGCTGTATTGTCTGGATGGCATTATTCCGTTCTTTTTTGTTATTGTCATCCCATATCTTCTTATAATAGAAAATCCGAAGAGCTTCGAAACTTGCGTCTCCCGGCTTTAAAATCTTTTGACGCAGCTTAATAGCATCTTGATCTGTCATATAATCATCAAAATAAACGCTCAAGAAAAATTTCAGTGTGTTTTCCGTTAGTGCTCCAAGGTTTGCCCAGGCTAAGATGAGGGCACCATCGTATTCAGGATCATCCGCATCAGGCACCTCTAGCCATCGTTTTAATGTGTATGATAAGGATACCTGCCAGTCTAAACGAGCTTCATTTAACACGTCTGCTGCAGCCGTAGAAGCCCATTCATGTGAACTTGACCAGAAGGCTTGTATACCCTTATTCCGATGAATAATTATATCAATTACTTCTGGTAAAGTCAGCTCACGTTTCGCACTACCTATGAGTAGCTCAAATATCATAATTAATTCCACCTTCCATTTTATTCGTAATTCAAGCTATGAGAAGTTCTGTAGCGCTTACTAATACTGTCTGTAAGAAAATAAGACGTTTTTCTAAACTACAATAGTTCTATTGTGCGGCCGAACCATCCTCAATGTAAAGCAGAAAAGTATATATAAAGATACAAAAGTCATTTATCATGTTTTAGACAAAAAGAAGCCGAGATTTCTCTCGGCTTTTTTGAAGCAGCAGCTTTTATCTAAAACTATAATAGTAGTATAAGCATGTATTTTTAATAATATTCCTATTTTATCCAACAAGTTAGAGCACAGCACTATATTTTAGGATCTCGACTATCTTAACTGGCTACCCAGTCACAAGTCTGCTAAATGTGTAAACACCAAAAACGGTGGTGCGCTTGCTCTACGACTTCGTCACTCTACTATCACGCAACTTTTGATTTAGGCGCTCTAATACACCTGCAACCCTTATCACTAAGCATCAGGATTAACCGTTATTTCATAAAAAAACCTTATATATCACTGGATTTCTTTCTTATCCCTCATTAGTGAAGAGAAAGAAATGAAATGATATAATATAATTCGTATATAGATTTTTTTGATTTACACGTTATCGTATATAAATTCGATTGAAATGTTTCTTACACTACAGCTTTCTTAACTAAGCGGAGACAAGTCGCCTCTATTTACTACAAAACACAGTATTCCACTCAATATTTCGAGTGGATTTTCCTTTTCATCGCCTAAAAGTATCTTTTTGTTTGTGTATTAAGTAGAAATTCAGCGGTTATTTTGAAGAAATTTATTACTATGAATAAATTACAACATAATGTTATCTTACTGGAGAAAATCGTGCTTAATTCTTCAAAACCCCTTATATATCAAGCTATTTCTTTCTTCCTCTCAATGAGTAATGAAAGAGAAACGAATAAAGATATTTTAATTCGTGTATGATTATTTCTAATTTACACGAATTGGAGTATAATTATTCTAGTGAAAAATACGGTTTACGCATATTTGTGTTTTCATGGATAATAGAAACACGATTTCGAGTTTCGAAAGGAGATAATCATCATAATGGATCTCATTGGTGACTATAAAACTAAAATCGAAGAATATAAAAGGCTAAGAGAAATTGCAGAAACAATTCCAACAGAAATGCCCTACCGGTTAGAAATCATTATTGACTTGAATTCAAAAATTAAAGATACTGAAGCTCGCCTTTACAAGATGCAATCCTTTCGAACAACTATACGGTGTAATCAATGTAAAAAATATCTAGACGGAGATCAAACTTACCGTCAGGTCGGTCCATCTTATATCATATGTGAAGCCTGCATTCAAACCATTTATCAGAATCAGTTATCCAGTGAATGGGAACGTATCTACCAGTTACCTAAAGGGTGTATCAAACAGGATATTTTGGACCATAAGTTGGATGAGTACAAAGCTGCCGGCCTCATATATAGATCTGGACGTTATCATATGGTTTCCCAATATGTCGTAATAGATTATTACGGGAAAAAACGTAAGTTGCCTGATGTTCCTTACCCTTTTATCGAGACTATATCATAAAAAAAGCTCCATTAGGAACGACCTTTCATATTAAGCAGGTCAACGCTTGAAGCAGCTACTCAATCTTAACAAGCTTGATGTGCCTATCCGGCTTTAAATGTTGTGTCATCCGATGTAGATTGGGATTAAAAAAATATACATGATCTGCAGGATAACCTTGAATACCCAAGATAATATGGCCAAGCTGGTCGAATATGATGCTTTTTAAGTTTAGCCCCATACTTCCTCCAGGAGGTCTACCTCTTCCCCTCGTCCTTTTGTGTCTCTATTCCTATCGACAAGTCAGCTAAGAAAGATAGCTTTTCACAGGTCATTATTCGTCCTCCAATACGAAAAAAGAGAAGAACCCATTGGAATAGGTTCTTCTCTTCATTACAGATGTGTATTTCATTCTATCGAATTTTTAAAAACTCTGAATGCCTATAAACTAAAGGCCATTTGATTATCTTCGCAATAAACTTCATCCGGATTATCACTTGTAGTCAAACATTTCTTCAGTTCCAGAGAACTACAGCAGTTAGGCAATATCAAGCCGGTAAAACGTTCAAATAATAGCTTGAAATATGGAAATTCTTCTGCTCGCTTCATCCAAGCAAAACGATTATCGTTCAATAAGCGTTCAACTTGACCATTAAGAAAAAAGTACAAAGGATTGAAGTGATAATCAGACCAGTTGTTAAACCACTCTATTTGGCTTTTTGCTTCCGGGAATGGGTATAGCATTAAATAGATTCCTAGGTCTTTATGTGAGACTTCTTTTGGTTCCGGAATATCTGCTGATACGAGTTCTAAATCTGTAGATTTATGATCTGTTATAGAGAGGTCATCCTCGTTTCGAACGAATACATTATCAAGATAAATATTAATAACTCTGGCATGCATTATGACGTTACTCAATTTACAAAGATAGCTTACGCGTTTTCCAATAGTTATTAATCGTTTTACCTCACTCAAACCAAGAAGATCAGGAATAAGTTTCGGTCAATTCTACTTTATAGGTCATTTGCTCATTCACTATTATCATCCTTTCAAATTTAAAGTCCATCCTAGGCTTATAGCTACATAGAGGACTTGATTTTAGAATTCAAATGTCAGTTGATTTATTTCGTTACTGATCAATTGATATTGAAATTGTTGCCGTTCGATCGTTCTTTCAGTGATAATGAGTAACTCGTGAATGTAAGCCAGCGGTATTTCATAGCTGTCTTCATTAACTTTCCACTCACTAAGGTTGATATCTTTTCGATAGGCAAACCTCCGGATCGATAAACAATGGAGACGTTGATGAACATCTCTCAATAAGCCATCAAACTCTCCCTCAATTGTATAGCCATTTAAACGAATAAATACCAATTGACCTTTTACTAGTGATCTTACCTCGTCGCATACTCGGTTATGCCTGGCAATCCAGTCCCGATCTTCTTGTGTATAACGGTCGATACCTACTGTATCCTGAAAGACCTTGCCCCCCTTTGCATCAAGCAAATATGCAGGTTCCCAGAGAGGATCAAACATCGCACCGGAATACGGACCAGGGTGTACCGGAAGGAGCGCGTAGAGAGCTTTCCAGAAGCGTTCTGATATGGGATTACCTTCAGAGACTTCCCTCTCTTTAACCATTCTGGAGATTGCCAAAATTTCTTCTTCCAGCATAGGCAGATCAAGCCTTTTCCAATGTTCTAATAGGAGTGCACGGTGATCCACCGTAAGATCTCCAAATCCAGGTTCAAAAGTTGCAAAACGTCGCTTGCGTTGGTAACCTGTAAATCCGCCATAGCGAAGATCTTGAGTAGCTTTTAAGTATCCTCTCATTTGATAAAATCCTCCCAACTCATCCGGGTAGACATTTACCAAGTTTTTAAGAGAATTATCCTCTTTTACCACAGAGCAAAATACACAACCGAACCTTGCAGAGCTACCTCCACAGCCTTTGATAGCATCATTTTCGTTCGTTATCATTGCGCCGATAGGACATTCCATAGCACCTGAAGCGAAACCATAAATATCAATTAATCGGCGGTTAGAATATTCCTCACTCCAGGGAGATGAATAACGCACCAGATAGGTAGCAATATCAGTAGCTGACCATGCTCTGATCGGAGCGGCAGTCCGTATATTTTGAACTACATGCTCACCGTAAAAATCTACTCCAAAATGAGATTCTACTGATCGCGATCGAGCAGAGGATTCCATACTCCGTACACCAAGTAACTGGCATATGATTTTTTCTTTCGAAAAACGAAGTAAGTCCTTCCTAGCCGGCATGATCTTTAACCGGGAAATGCACCATTTGTAAAAAACGGAAGGGGGTTGATAGGATTTCCCAAAGATACAGACTAGAAAACGCTCATCAATATCTGGTTCCACTATCACAAAGCGATCTTCTGAAAATCCATTTACAAATCGCTTATTAAGAGTCTTGATTATTGCATTGCGAACGCTACGCAAATGGGTCTCAATGATGGGATTTTCAATACCTGTCGATGCACTTACAATAAACAGTTTATCCTGGTATTCCGGATTTTTAAGTACGAATTCAACACTCAACTGTAGCAGCACTGATGAGTCTTTCCCCCCGCTAAATGCAATGACAACGATAGGATTGTCTTCAAATACTTGTTTAATTGAGGATATAGTATCCTGCAGAAGACTTTCGGGTACATCTTCTTCTATCCCCATGAATTCACCTTTACTGTCGCTTTTAATTGCACTCTCATTGATAAATGGTTCGATTTCAAACAAGTTAAGCTTCTCGTATTTAGTAACCGGGTTAAGATTAGGCCACTCCATCGGTTTATAGATGCCATAAGGCGGATATGGTTGCTTTCCAAAATAGATTTCAACAAGAAGGCTGAAATCATCATTTTGAAACCACAGTTTTAATTTGTGCTTCGGAGATATTAGTCGTTCACTGATCCTGCCAATGCATGCTTCCTGCTTATATGCATCAGTGAATGATTGGACTGGAATCATGCAATTCATCTTAAAGACTTCTTCAAGTCCGTATGCTAAAGCTGCCACTGGTAGTTGTTCCTCATAGAGAAGTAAATCTTGCCACCTAAGTGATAACTCCGGACTCCCCATTAGGTCATTAATCGGCTTATCTGTTATAAAATGATGAATTACAAGGTAATGGGTTTGGCAGCCAAATACTGCTGTCCAATCACGTACACTACCAAAATAATCCCAGCCCTTATTTTTTAAATAGCTCCATATTTTTCTGGTCTGATTGTTATGCCTAGAGATGTTACCTTCTGGGGTGATTTTGTTTTTTGCTATACGAAAGACGTATTTTTGAGTATGTGCGCCTTTAATTACGTGAGCTGATTCTTGTTGAACCATCGACTCTCCATTGGACATTTGAACCTCTCCTTTCGATGGAACAAATAAAAGAGAACCGCACATGAGCGATTCTCTTTATTTGTTGATGTCGTAATCTATTAAAATAGGGCGATTTGTTCTTTTTGGGGAGGGGAATAATTCATAAATACGTACTCTACATCGTCCCTTCGCGTCTGACCATATTCTGCTTTGGCCACTCTCCCAACTTTGGATTCAAAGGTTACGCAATTCCAATCTTTGTATAATTCTAAAATTGTCGGGTCTCCATAATATGAAACCATGCATTTCCCCTGGATATTATTCAACATTTCAGCTAGTACAACATGCTGACTTTTCTGAGTTTCTTTATTTTCGAGGTCTTGCTCCATTTTTCCTTTATAAAAGTGTTCCTTTCCGAAATATGGAGGATCGATATAATAAAAAGTTTCTTTTCCATCATAGCGTCTGATTATATCTTTATAGTCTAGGCATTCAATCATAACAGTACGAAACCGCTCTTCGAAAGATTCTAACTTAGATACTGCACTTTGATAATCCAGTGCTGTGTTTTTAACCTTACCTGAGCGCCAACCACTTTTGATCCCACTTGCTGGAATAATTGAATTTCTCAAGATGTAAAACCACCTGATTGCTCTTTCAATGGGATCCTGTGGGAGCTCATCGTGCTGCCATTGCTCGAAAATGAAACGGCTCGTTGGTAGAGATCGGAGTGCTTCTATCAATGCGCCTCTGTTCTCTCGCAGTGTTAATAAAAAATGAATCAAGTCCTGATCAATGTCATTAAAGACTTCTACACGGCTCCGTTTTTTAGAGAGCGTCATATGTCCGCCACCACCGAAAACTTCTACCCAGCAATGATGCTCTGGAACAAGCGGTAGAAGGTGTGGAGCCAGTATACTCTTGCCGCCAAACCAACGTAGGCAATTCTTTGGATGATTCACTTCATAATAGTTAATAGCCATATCAATCTCTCCCGTTTTCCATATGAATTAATATCCGATATGGAAAAGGCAGGACTCTGTTTGTCCTCTTATACAGCCTCGACTTCGCTGTAATAAGTGCTACTTATCCCCAGTAGGGGGCTTCGCCTGAAGGGGGCTACAATGAACCTCTAAACAGACGCCTCATAAAGACGAACTGTTCCTTCTTGCACCTTATGTTAGAGAGTGTGATGATAGGCTTTTAGGGAACCTTCTTTCATACAATTCCTCCAGATTTTCACTATCAACAACGACAGTTTTTATTAAAATTGCTTCCTTCTCACTTCAATAAGGCTATCTGGGTTCTTAACATGGACGCGCTGATTTTACTTTCCGCGATCATCACATAGGATTTTTTGAGTAAGAATACTGTGAATTTTGCAATTGTTCGACCAAATGCATTTTTGAAATGTTCAAGTTTCTCATCTCTATAAAGGTCGGCAAGAGATTGCTTTGTTTGCAGAAATGCACGCAATGTTCCTTCGAGATCTTCTTGCTGCAGCGTGCTTTCGAAGTCCCTCTCAGCCTTATTCTCATCTTTCTGTTTTTGACGATAAGAACTCAACAACAGTTTTAATTCCTCTATGTTACTTTCAATCCCGAGCTGCTGTGCCTGCTTTCCATATGCAGAAACCAGGAAGCTGGCTTCCATGGGATTCAAGTAATCAATACAAGAGATTAAGTTCCGTTTATCACGCTGAATGTCCTTTTGTTTCTGCATTCTTCTTTCCTGTTCAATTAAATCAAGATAAGCGTTAGGCTTACTTCCTAAAGGTACTCCATCTGCATAAATGCGATAGGAAATACCGTTTTCTTCAAATAGTTTTTTTAGCGGATCAGCCAATGTCCTGCCTGTATGAATTTCTACCATAGGTAGATCATTCATTGAGAGAACAAGATCTACGACTTTTCTGGCTAGACATTCTGCTTCGCTTTTCCTTGCATGATAACGCTGCAACGGATAAGGCTCTACAATTTCTTCAAAACCAATGATCCTTTGCCCATAAAAGCTCACAAAGAAAATATTTTCTCTTGGAAAACTACGTTCGAGCATATACTGAATAACCGTGTTGACCCATCGACTTTGTTTTCCTTGGAAAAATTGAAAGGCCGGCATTGGTTCTTCTGGGCGAGCAGTGGACTCGGTTATAATTGCAATTCTATTCACAACTCCACCTCATTAGATTGAAGTACAGGAGTTTTGCTCACCGTGTCCCCATTACGAACCCACCGTACAGCGGTCTTATTATATACGAGTTTTCCAGCCTCTTTTCGAAGCCATTCCTCAGCAGCATCGATTGCCTGATCTTTCAAAAAAAGCTTATCGTTGAATAGTCCTTCTTCAGTTGAAAAATCATTTAACATATAGAGCCGAAATAAAGGACCTTCGTCGTAACCAAGAGCGTAAATATCTGTTCCTTCAGGATATAACTCTGGCTCTTCTGCAAATTCAGCGAAAATTGATAGTTTATGCAGATCTAAACCAAGCCAGCTGATTTTCATATCGATGGAATCCATAGGTCCAAATTCAAGCTCAGCTACGATACCATCTCCACCTTCTAAAAGCCTCTTACTGATTTCATATGGTGAATTTGTCCAAGAATTCATAGTAAGACGCGTAGAATGTTCTTCGTTAGTTATCTTGTAATTTCTTTTCCAATGATCCATACAACGGTTACAGTACTGGCCTAAACCCTTCCATACTATATCAGCTGGCTCGCGGCAAAAATCACAAATCATCTGAACGGAATCTTGAACCCCTATTCCAAGTATTTCTGAACTACTTTCCGTTTTAATACAGTTTGACATTGTGGTCACTAGTCTTCCTCCTTGTTTGATCGCTGAACGCGAAAAAAAGCCCTATCCAATTGGATAAGGCTGTTGTAATCGTTAGCGATATTTTTGTTTTTAAATTAGTGATAAGACCTTACTTCCGGCGAATCTTATCAAATTGAGGTCAATTATTACGAATGACTACAATTCGGTGTCGCCTGTGTCATCATCATGAAATCTAATAGGTTTAGCTCATGTCCATGACTGTACTTCATTCTCCTTCCGATTTGAAACAAGGAAGTCCTTTGTTTGGCTTGTTATTCTATCGTCGCAAAGGCGTACATAGATTAACCAAACTAAAAGAAGTACAAAAGTTTGTATCTGTTTATATTGTATCTTTTTTCTTAGTAAAAGGAAATAGTCTTATTGTACACTTCGACGAACATCATCGATTCGTCACCTTGTTCTTCAAGGAGAGATAGTACACTAAGTGAATCTGGTAAGGCTCCGTGATCTGTGAGGGTGCCTGCAGCTTCTGAGAGCTTCAGGCACCGATCTCAGCCAACTATCAGACTATTCTTACCCACCTTCTCACCGCATTTGCTGCAACTGCGCTGCTGTAAAAAAAGCCACTTACAGACATTGTGTGTCTGCAAGTGGCTTTAATGTGAATTTTAGATAATTATTCATCTGCCGATCCTCTAAAATCCATTTAAAATTGCAACTGAAGTTGAATTCTTGTTTACTAGGGCTATTAATTTTCTAAAGCAATTCTAATCGTCTCTAGTCTAATGGCTTTTCGTAAACTAATTTGTTCCTCAACCCTTTCAGCTGCTTTTACTACTTCGCTGTAAAAGGCAGGCCGTTGCTTAACTTGCTCGTGATTAACGGGGATTGTCAGCAATAGTTCGATTATTTCTATATTCTCGATATCTTCTTGCTGGTTTAAGATAAACTCCTGAATCCCGTCATAATCCAATGTATCAAGCATATTTTGTAAGTACTCGGTTATCGATAAGTTCACTGTAGGTGCTCCCTTCACTACGTCCTTAAGTATACTCCATAGTTTTTCACGCGGGTGAGTTTCAAGACCGTAAAACCAGTTGACTGCTCCCCAAACAACTACTGAGCGTATTTCATGAAAGTCATCCATATTTAGTATATTCTGATTGACAAGAATGCCAACTTTTTCAGCAATTATTAGTTTATCGTTCGGAGTTAAACTTTTCAGTAGAGATTGCACGTCATGCCGCTGATGCTTACACACCATCTCATTCATATTAGATCGCTCCTTTAATCTTAATTAAAGACTGTGGCTACAGCTGTAGACAAAAAAGAAGTTTACGCAACATAAACTGTTTCAGCTGTATTTTCTATCCAGTTGATGACTTTTGACAATAGGGTTTCATCAAATGTTTTTACCTCTATTACCTGACCAGAGTCCATGATTAGCGTAAGGTAATATCCTTCGATGCTTCCTTCAATAAATTTAATTTCCCCAAGGGTACCTTGAGTTTCAGTCGATAACTGTAAAATATCCTTTTTAGAATAACTAAGATTTCCAAACTGAATGAGTTCGACTGTAGTTGATTTGAATTGCTGCATCATACACGAGAAATTAATGTTTTCTTTTAAAAAGGGCATATTTACCCATTCGATATTATTTTGTTGTAAAAAGGAGCAAGCATCTTGATAAACAATGGTTTGTGAAAAAAGCGTCATTATAAAACCATCCTTCTAATTAAATGTTTGTATTAAGTACACGTTTTTAGGAATTTAAATGTATTTGAACAAAAAAGAGAACACTTCCTTGTTATGAGGAATGTTCTCTTTTCTCACGTTTTAAATGTGCTTTCTTTTATTTTCTCCCTCATTTGTCATAAAACATAGGTTAATTACCACCTAAAAATGGCAGCAGCATAAGTTAGTGCCATTTCATGAATAACAGAAATTCCTATTCCACAGGCTTATTTAACCTGTTTCTTTTTTACTAAAAGTCTTTAAAATGAAAAAGCAAGTTGACCTTCAGAGATATTTCGCCCTGGTTCCGCTAAGACTAGCTGGATGGATTGACTAATAAGATCATACCCCTCAACATTTCCCGGTCGAGCGTACCAAGGGGCATAAAAGTAAAACTGAATGGTACATAGTTTCACGGCAATCCCCGATATATCCTGACCGTAGCCCCGTAAAAAATAATTAGAAGCCGGTAGCAATGTTGCCCCGCAGCCTACACATGAATCTAGTACTGACTGTCTTTTCATATGCTCTGGGTCCCCATCGCCGTGACTTATCTCAACCATCATCCGAGTTATATTAAACGGTGTTGGATAATATCCAAGGCCTGATTTATATCCTTTGCCCGTCTCATCACAGAGAACATGGGATAAATAATCAGTGGGATTATCGAGAACCAGGAATAAATCAAATTCCTTGTAATAATGCTCGTTTAAGCTTTCTGAGATCCGCGGTGCTTCTATGCTTCCTGCCATCCCCCACAGTAGCCAATCTGCAAAAGTATCGATATTAGAGTCAAAATGCTGAAGACACTTAGCAAACATTTTTTTAGTTGCCTCTGCTTGATGGGAGGACGTATCTTTCCACTCTATTTGAGGGATCGGACCACTACCTTCAATCGTTCCTTTTTGTAAAATGTCTGTCCAGTATCTCCATCTGCCCCAAAGAAGGTCATCGTAGGCGAATAAAAATGGCAATAGCCATCCTCTCTTCTCAAACACTTCGGAATGATGCTGTGGTAGCCCTCCAATCGCTTGTGCATATCCAGCTATTTCATGGGGTAAACGAGCGAGCTGCTCAACTGAAAAGCGATCGATACGATATAAATGGTTTTTATCTTGTGGTTTAGACATGGTATCTTTTCTCCTTAAAATCCTCCCCTTCTGCACAGGAGGAAGTGTTGATCCCTGTGCAGAGGGTAGAACATATAAGGTTGAAAATAAATCAACCCACGTTTCTAAGCTGGACCCCATTTTTCGCTAAGATATCCTTGCTAGTTGAGTATGGCAGACTATTTTTCATCAATCCAATGAGCTTTTCAATGACTGCTTGCATAACAAATCTCTCCTTTTAGATAAGCAAAACGGACAGACTATGGCTGCCCGTAGCAACTTTATTTAGTTACACGCTTTTTGCATGTTCATCCAATGTGGTGCCGTATACATGTTGAATGCATACCGGATTACGAGTAGCTAAAAAAGGTCTCATTAGATTTTTTCTGACCCGCTTTCTCTCCTCTTCCAGGCGTTTCTCTCTAGCTTCATTCTCCAATTTTTCTTTTGTTCTTTTATCTGCTCGCTCAGCACTTCGTCTCAAAATTTCTTTTAAAAAGATTCGTGTTATACCGCTTGCCTGCTGCTTCTCATTTCTTTTGAATTGATCAATGGGATGAATGGAGGAACGATCAATTTCTCCCACCACTTGAACCCATGCACGATCTATATCCTCTAAAGTCCAGTTCAATTTACTGTACCAAATTGAATCACTTTCATATTTAAAGACATATATATTCTCGTTACTGTCCGGGTGAACTGGATAGCCAAGATTATGTAGACCATGGAGTTCAATTACAGATTGGTCACAGAAATACAAATCGAATTGTAGGTTAGACATACTAAGCCTCGCTTTCTATCAGATGGTTGAACCATATGACCGTGTATTTGATTACAGCAGCTACACAATTAAATTGGAATGAGCTGTCTGATTAGTAGAAGAAATAAAATCACCAAACTCTTTCTCCTTCAACCATTGAAATTTCCGAAAAAATGCATGGTTCGTCACTTTGTATACTTCTACTCTTTGAATATACTCAGAATTCAGCACTAGATCCTTTACCAATTCCATAACTCGGTTACCTAGCCCAATCCCTTTTTCTTTCACCTTAATTTGAGAAATGTATAAACACTTATTTTCAACTTCAGCGTCCATGTACACACGATTCCCATCTGGAAGGAGCAAGTCAAAACCGCGTCCTCCAAATAAAGAGTTGTCCTCATTAAACCAAGTTGATTCAGTAAATTCACTGATACGGCGATAGCCTATAGATCCAATTCGAATGGCTAGATCAGATTCAAATTGGCGCATTCCAATTGCATGATTATCTTGTATGGAGTGGTAGTAAGCAAATGGACCTAATTCCTTGTATTGAGAATAAGCTTCATTCCAAAGAGCCAGATTCTTATTAGTGGAACCCAATTGCGATAACATTCTGCTCTCTTTGAACAGCTGCTGATTCCGTCTCAACTCTTCGAGATTTCCCGCCACTTGATTTGCGAAATCATGAGCTGTAGCATTTAAGATAAGACGTTCCTTCGTGCTCATACAGCATTCACCAGGATTGTTTTTTGAAATCTCGGCTAATTTACCACAAAGGCAATTAGCGTTAATACAGGCACAGTTTTTCGTCATTTTCATCCCATCTTTCTCGACTTTTTTGTATATAAAAAAAGAAACGCTCATTTGCTGGACTCAGCAAAAAAAGCGTTTCTTGTATTCTAAAGTAGAATTTTTTTATTTTTCTTGAATAATCCCAGTCGTAACAGTTTGAACAGAACATAGTAAAGTGAAGTAATAAAAAATACTGGCACCTGACTGCATTCATTTTCCGTGTCTTCTTGAAACCTAATCAAGGTCAAGTTCACACGTGCTCTTTCCCTTCCATCAATCGTCCGCCAAATAAGTCCTTATGGTCCACATCATGAGTTCATGTACTAGACACTGACTTATTCCAAGGAAAGAAGCAAATAAAGAATATACTTATATATTAGCCTATATTATTGAAACGCTCAACATATAAAAAAAACCCGGAAGGTCCGGGCTCTTATATGAGGATTTTCTAGGCTTTTTATCATGCTAATGCCAATTGCTCTCGACTTTCTGTATCTAAATCGTCTTCTAATTCTGTTTCCTCATGCTGCTCTCGTTGTAGCCGGTAGCTCTTTTCAACCTTAAACCATTCATCTTCCTTTAGTGCGAATAATTGCAGATTACCAGGAACCCAGCGATAAAAATACACATCATATTCACTGTTTTTCTCCTGATCAGTACGTACTAAAGAAACATACGAATTCTCCTCGACTTGAAAACGATCAAGCAGACGATAAGGATTTTGGTTCCCATCTTCATCTTGCAGAATGATTACGTCTCCCAATTCCAACTTTTCTTTGAGTTCTTCACCACTGATCTCAGCTGGCTGAGGAAGGGTAATTGCTTCCAATGTCAGATACTCATTAATAGCCAAGATGAGTTCTATCGGTTTCTTCTCTAAAATATCTACATTATACTTTTCAGCATATATTAGTGCCTCTTCATAGCTATCCACTAAACCTACCATTTTCATTATTTATTCCTCCAATTGTTTTTTTATTTTATTCAACATTTATCGTTGTCTTCCGCAAGGATACCGAAATTATGAATACTTTTGAAATTTAACTCTTCGGATCTGGTTAGCACGCTTACTATTAAAGAACCGTCGTTACTCCACAAATCGTCTTCAATGTTATAGCATCTGCGTAATGCCGATAGTAGATCTGGAACGTCAATTATTTTCTTGGCTCCGAAATCCTCTATATTGTGCATTTCATTCGTTTAATCTCTCTCCTATTTGGGTCTCGTTGATTTCTGGTAAGGGAAGGGTCGACTCTACAAACTCCGCTACTGTTAATTCTCCATCGAATGAATACGACCAGAATTTTTCTATACGATTATCTTTTATAATCCAAGCTACTACATAGCCGTCTTCAGTAAACCGTTCTTTAACTCCGTCATTCCAGAGGCCATTTTCGGCAAGATAACTATCGATGATTGAAACAACCGAGTTACGGAAGAATTGATAGTTCTCGAAGTACGAAGCTTCATCGCAAATCATACCGTCATTTACGAATTGCAAAAGAAATTGTTCATTGTCATGTTCTTTGGTAGTCATAGTTTTACTCCCCTTTATAGATTTAGTTAGAAGACAAGTTCGAGTTGTCCATGCTGATTTAAAGAAATGGGAATAGAGTATCTCATCTTTTGATAATCTTTTTCTTTATAAGATGAATTTTCAATCTTATTTCTTCGCACCTTGTAGAACATTGCGGCTAACCGGTTAGCTATCGAAGCTATGACTCTACAATCAACGGATTGGCCTAACATCTCATACTGGCGTATCTTCCCGATATAGTCAGGAATCTCAAACCATGCTGGTACGGATAGGATGCGTAGAATCTCATTTATAGAGAAAAATCGAAAGTAATTTCTATCTTCTGATAGCAGGTAGCTAGAGGAAGCAGATTGAGCTGTATACCGTTTTGGAATACACTGAATTTCCGTTGCCATTTCATCTACAAACGTCTTAGCTAAACCTCTTTCACTCCAACTGTTTCCTTTTTCTGCTTTGCTGGTGAAGCTCTGCATCCACTTTTCAAGAGGCTTCCATTCATGTGGGGTTCCTTTACGATCGAGGTATTCACGTACTTTTTTTCTAATAGTACGTTTTGGGGGACTAGGGAATTGAAAATGAAGAAAATCTTCTTCACTCTTTACAGCTAAAGCATAAACTCGTTTACGCCGAGCAAGGGAACCAAAATCAGCTGCTTCAATTCGCTGCTCCTGCCAGAATGGATAATCGTTCATAAGAAGATTTTTAATATCTTGATATTCCTCCGATTCATAAAACTGAGGAACATTTTCGAAGAAAACTGCCCTACATTCTGTTGCTCTTATAAGCTCCGATGTCGCAAAGGCCAAATTTCTAAAAACTGCACCTTCACCATCACCTATAAGACTATGCTTGTCACATGGCAGCGTTACAATTGCTACATCTGCCTTTGCGACTGTCGAACAGTCCCTTAAGTCACCGTTAAAAACAAAACTGGACTTAAAGTTATGCCTATATACAGATGAGCTGTCTTCTTCAAGCTCAATTGCCCCAACGGATGTGAAATAGCCCGTCTCCTGAAAGGCAGCTGTTACAACTCCCATTCCGCTACAGATCGTAAAAGTGGTAATCCGTTCATCATCCGGTTTTACTAATACTTCTTTATCAAAAGAGTTATATCTTAGAGGTCGAATAATGACTTTGCTCATCTCACCTTCACGGTAAACACAAATTTCTGCTTTTTGGCTTACATCAATAATCGAACGATAACTATCTTTAGCAGTGTCTACGATCGGACGTAACTTACCTGACGTTTCGTTCTTTTTTCCGGTCACATGAACTACATGATCATCGTCAGAAATAGGAGCATTCTGAATAATGATTTGTTGTTGTTCGACGTCCAAACTGATGTAAAGTGGTTGGCCAATCTGAAAGCCGGCTGCCTCCGATACGGTTTCATATAGCCATATTCGCGGCCGGTTCCTTCCCTTTTTTGAAACAGTGTATACTTTTTTGAATGTTAGTGACATATTGTCCCAACTCCCTTCGACAAATAAAAAGCCCATAAGCACTCCGTAGAGTTACTTATGGGCTCTATATAAAAAAAGGCAAACCATTGGTTTGCGTTTTTTCTATAACGTATTTAATTTTATGTTCTCTCTTGAAAATAGACTGTAATTCAGATCAATAGTCTGGGGCCAGATAGATTACTTCCTTGCCATTGACTTACTGAAATACACTAGCAATTTCGACTACTGTAAATAATATCTTTACGGTCGTATAAGCTCTTCCTTAACCATACCCGTTTTCACGGTCCGCTGTCTGATTAATTGCCTGCCATCATCATATTTAAATGTACATGGCTTTTTATCTGACTAGGTTAGGATAAATAATGGATATAGTATTATTGTACTCGATTATATACAAAACTTCAAAAGTTTTTCAGAATATTGAAGTACCTTACCAAGCTTAAAGTCGTCTTGTTATTCTGACTGAGAGTGTTTATTTATAGCTTTTAAACGGAGTGAATTTTCTCTCGCTCTATTCGTTTTACTGCTCTGTCCTACACCGATATAACTTACTTCATTTTCAGAAAGTATAAATTGGTCTGAATCACCTAACCGGATCTCTTTTTCGGTTTCGACAATCAAATTCTTTTTTTCTGCATCCAATTCAACATCAGCTATTAAATTTGTAGTACTCATAATCCTTCTCAGATTAGAAAATGTGATTTCTTTCTTCTCCACAATAATGATCTTGTTTTCGTGAGGATGCAGATAAACATCAACTAGGGCATTATTTGACCCCACCTCCTTCAAAAGATCTGCAGCTGGGATAGTTACTTTTTTTCTCACTATTTAGCCTCCAATTTGTATGCCAATAAAAACCTACTTTATGTATCGACATAGCCTGTTCTAATCTTTAGATAGATGTTTATATAGAATATCGCCGGGCGAGCTTAAAGATCTCCGGATACTGGTAAAGTTCCGTGATGAGAGGATCATCATCATATGTCAGTACAATATCAGCTCCAGGCATTCCGTGATAAAGAGATTCTAATAACACATTTAACCGGATATGGTCTCTTTTATCGTAGTAATGCAAATACAGATCTTTACCTGCCTTTACATAGGGCGGATCAATATAAAGTGTCGTTCGATTTTCCCAATAGGCTTCTTCAATGACTTCACAGGCATCGTCATTAGTAATCGTGATGTTTTTGCTCATTTGGTGAATAAACTTAATTCTTTCGATTAAGTTAAGTGGATTCCAGCGAGATAACAAAGAATTCTGATCCCCGTTACGCCCACCAAGTGGATTAGCCTTATATATACCTGAAAAGGCAAGCCGGTTCACTACCAATAAAGAAAGAGCAGCTCCGAACAAATCTTGGTCTTTGTATTTATCCTTAATTATTTTTCGGGCTTCAAAAAATTTATCATGAGTGGGTGTGAAATTTGCTATCCAATGAATTAATGGATGAGGATTGTTTTTAATCAGATAAAACAAAGAATATACACCGAAATCATAGTCATTCAGGTGTAATTCTTTCACCATTCCGGCAGCTAGCAAAGCTAATTCTACACTTCCTCCACCTGTATAAGGGGATACTAAACGCTTCGTATGCTTTTGTACAATTAATTCTGAAAGTGATGCTATTACCTTTCCTTTAGAACCGGGGTACCGAAGCAAGCTTAGTTGAGATCTGAATTTATGTTTAAGTGGTGGCGGCCGATGAGTTTGCGTCTTTTTTTCCTCCATTACTAATATAAAACGATGAACATTATCTGTATTATTTAGGTAAGTATATCCGTCGCAATAAACGCACCAATAACCCTTATGTTGAGCATCCATCTCCAACTCAGATTCGTCTTGTTCAGCGGAGCAAAACCTACAAAGATACATTAGAGTCACCTACTTGATTTATTTTCTTATACGTGAAATCTTAACACGCGATTTATAAAAGAAAACGAGCACAGTTAATGTTTAGTTAACTGTGCCCTTAGTTATTTTTAGTTTGCAAAAGCCCTGCCGTAATTATTTGTTATCATATGTGCCGGTTTTTAATTGTTCATAGCAAGGGATACAAACTTGTCCATCAAAATCTTCTCCATTTACGATTCCTTCAAATTCTTCAGTTTCATTTATATGAAACCGATGCCCGCAGGCATCACATTTACAAGTAACATGTATTACTACTGATCCTAAACCTAATTTATCAGTCATTGTATTGAAGATGGAACGAGCTGTTTCCTCCGGATAATAGTTTGAATACACCCGAAAAAAACCACTCCATAGAAGCTGAAGATTATTTTTTATATTTTTCGTACCAATCGCTCTTATGATATGTTTTAAGGTTCTTTCATCAGTACTAACCATCAGTACTCCTAGTCCCTCAAATAAAAAATCCTTATGATTTACATCAAAGATTCCAGATTCATCGATACTGATTTCATTCATAAGATCATATGACTCTGAACCAGGTTCCCCCTCACTTACTAAACTCGTGCCTGCACAGAGATCACATTGTTCTCCGTCTACTTGGCCGTCTACACAGCCCTCTGCCTGACAAGTAACCAAAGAAGGCACAATATTAGAATCACTATCGCAGTCAACAAATATCTGAAGACCAGAAATTGTAGTATAGACCCTGTCTTCTCTTTCCTTAGAACAATCTTCACAGATATCTTCTAATAAAGTTCTAATCTCCAGCTCGCCTTGTTCGCCAGCTGCACAAGTGATAAAACCAACAACTAAAGATTGATTTCGATCAACTTGAAATGATATCAACTCTTCATCTTCAGGTAGCCACTCTAATGTTTTGAGTATTTGAGCTTTAGTAACACCACATTTGCTGCTAACCTTCCAACCAGCTGCATCAAAATTTTCATTTTTATATTCCATAAACCTCTCTCCTTTAACCTTCAGTCGGATTTGTTAAAAAAGCATAAATCGAATGAAGCAATAGTGCCTCAATAACTTAAATATCGATGAAATTTCGGCTACGAGCTTCCTTTAATAAATTTCGAATTCCTGTTTTTCGTGTCTCTTTTTCTAAACAATACCTAAGATCATCATCACTTAGTCGTTTAATAGCACTTCTAGCATTTTCGTCGTTACAGCTACAATGAAGGACCCATTTTATATTTTCGGACTCAGGAGCGGGTTCTGTCTGGCTTAAATTAGGTTTTGGCTGCACGCCTTGCTTTATTAATGGTTCTTGGGGAATAAGCAAGCATCTATCACCTACCCAATAGGGTATATCAGCCAAAATTGAGTAAAAGGCAGGTAATGATGATAGTTTTCTTGAAACCTTCTGGAGAAGAAGAACTCCTATTTCTGATGTTGGCACTACAATCACAGTGTATTTATCTCCGAACACATTAGTATGACAATCCAGTATATGAACTAACGAGTTTTTCCACATGAATGCATCAAAAAGAGTTCCATCGTTTCCTACTCGTATTTCATGATCGTAAGCAAGTTCATCTTGTAACAGGAAAGGAGTCAAAATTTGATGATTGAACCATTCCTGAAAGAAGTCATCATGACTCTCATTTCCTTTTTTATTTTTCTTAACAAACCAGCCTTGATCGATGATAAATGTTTGAGTATTACGATGAAAATACATATCCCAAAAGACCTTTTTCATCACGTTTCCAGATTCCTTAGTTCTAGGCAGCTGTGAAAGAAGACCATATAAATGAGTCTTTTGATCATAATGATTAGAGCGGTCTATCTCTTCACAAATAAGAGTAATTTGCTCGTCATTATAGCTTCTTGCAACTTCCGTTAAGTAGTTAATCATTCATTATCGACTCCTTAGATAAAATTCTTAGAATCATGAGAATCGTTTACGTATATAAGCGCCAATAAAAACAGCGGACTGATTTATTACTCAGTCCGCTGTTTGATGAAAATTTATTGATTCATAAATTTTGACTATCAGATTTGCGTAAATTGTTGATAATTTAAAATCTCATCACAAATTCCGATTAAAAATATTTAATTAAATTGGAAGTGTCACATCAGCACTAGCCTGAATGGTTCGTACTTTCACTTTGCTCTGAAGTGTAATATAGGACATATGATTGCTGATCCTATTTTCACTGAAGATTTCATTAAAAAAGGACACAACTTCAAGCGCTGCGAATTTGTTAGTAAGAAGGCGCTGAGGCTCGCTCACAACAATCTCTGAACATGCAGTTGCTGATGGCGCAATAGGATCATCGTCTTCCAGTACATCAGGAAAGACTTCAGCAACTGGAGGTAGTAAGGTCTCACCTTTCCATCTTACTCCACAGACAACCTGTCCTACCCATCCGGATTTCCGATAATTCTCTTCTTCTTGAGCAGTCCAATTCTCGCGACTACGTCCGTCTTGTGGCACTTTAGCTCCCTCGATTCCAACATCTAGATAGATGAGGTTATCTTCTGATTCGAAATAACGGTGCATCATTTGACGTGTGAAATTATTATCTACCGCGGAAATCAAGATCGGAATAAAGCTTCTTCGTCCGAGAGCAAGATAATCCCGATAAGAAAAGAGTTGACGTAACATCGTTTCATCTTGTACAAATTCTCTCGTATATGAACGAATAGGAATTTGATAGTGCCCAGAATAACGCTTAGCCAGCACTTCTGCCTTTTTGAACCCCACGTCTTTGGGAATAAATAATTGGTTGCCAAGATTCTTGGATTCTACCGTATCTGGATCAGCTATCGTGTAACATCCGGCCACATTAAAAATATTCATCATCTGGACGACCTGCTGCAGGATGTACGAACCATTTCCTCCAGACCCAAGCTGAACGATGTAGAAAAATGGGGGATACTCTGTAGGAAGTGAGATCACAGGACCTCCTCCTTTTGCGGAGTGTCCTGGATCGTTACTTTATTAAGAAGCCAAGAAAAGTCCTCGGAATATTTATTATCATAAGGCGATTCGAAAATCTCAGCTGGATTTACTCCAAAAAATTTCCCATCTACATGTATTCTACATGTGATATCTGGCATCAGGTTATTTACCGTCCCAACGATGACGTATAGGCAGCTGGCTGTCTCACTCTCATCGTCTTGTTTGGAGGGGTTAGCTTCCCAGTAATGATGTGAATGAATCTCCACTACTTTAACCCATTCCTCAATAGCTGGGATGATACTATCATCTTCAAGCGGAGTTACATTCTCTAAAGATGCTACTTGTTGTGGAAACACTAACAAGTATTCACGAGAATTATAATTCCAATAAATCTCCCCATATAGCTCGACGTGATATGTTTCAGCAAAGAATTTTGATGCGCTGATAAATCGGCAAAGGAAAGACCAGTCAATTTTTCTGGGAAGGGTGATTTTCACACCTTCTACAATTTGCCTTGTGTCAGGTACAATTTTTGCTTTTTGGCTAACAGAGAAAAACTCACTTTGACGAATATGATATACACATCCATCAGCGGACGGAATGTACATATTACGGCGGCCGTCCTTACTGGCCTCCTCCAAAGAAGCATAGATACCAGTGAATCTGGTTAATACAGCTCCCCGCTTTTTGGCATGGATAGTAGGTACCACAAGGTTGGGCCCTTTAAATAAGACCATCGTACAGTATTCCTCTTCGCTCATTTCACCACATTCATCCATCATTCGAAGTCGTAAATCATTGCCAGTAATTTTGCGCAACTTTCCCTCTTCTCCATCTTTGTCAACAATCCCCTCAGAAATTTCAGTAGCGCTAAAATATTCTGTAATGGGGGTCAGTGTGCCGTCATATTTAATGCGGGTTTCAGCATTAACTTCAAACGATTCTGATTTGTCCTGCTGTACAGCTTTTGCTGTCTTGATTGGTTTAGTAGTAGTTTTTGCTGGAACTTGTGGTTTTTCCAATCCTACTGGTTTTATTTCAGGAGCAAAGTCGAAAATATCCATCTGTGTTCTTTGATCTTGTGTCATTGTATTGTCCTCCTTGAATTTTTAAATCTATCATTTCGTAGTGTTCAGCATTTTTTTAGAAGCGCTTTAGAAATTTTTCGAATGTCATCCCTTCAGAGATAAGCCAGTCTTCAGGGAATTCTGAATGTTGCATTTTCGTGTACAACTCTCTCAGTTCCGTAATTCCGGAATCATTTCTTCCATCTCCAAAATAGCAATCCGAACTCGGTGAGCCGAAAAACATATTATGCAGCGTAGAACATTGACTGAGATTCTTGATATTAGGAAGGTTATTGTTACCCATACAAACACTTCCTCCGATCGTGACATTGGCATAGGGATACTTATAGAGCATTGTATCGCCTTTGATTTGCCGAGTGCCTTTAATCGAGAAAATGTTAATTTTATCAATATATCCTCCATTAGAGATTCTATAGGCGAAAATCATCCGTGGATGCCCTACTGCCTCCAAGAAGGTTTGATGATAGTACATATCCCAATTTTTCTTGGAGAGCTCACATACCACTAAGTGTTCGTCTTTGTCTTTTTTGTAAATATGCTTTATCCAGTTATTGTTCATAATCGGTGTCTCCACCCGAAGCTGGCTGTTTCTCTCTCGTCTAAATCCGACGATCTTCTTCGTTTCTTTTCTCATACCTATGACGGTTTGATCTCTTGCTTCATAAACTTCGGCATCCATCATAGTTTCAAAGAAATGACCAAAAGTCATTTCACTATTGAGTAATTCAGTCCCTTCGTTTGAAGAGACAAGGACATGTACATGAGTATCAGCTTTTTGGGCCTCATCCGACCAGGAGATTTGATAGTTGCTCATCTTCGATTTGCTCCTTTTTTTCTTTCTTTTTGGATATAGAAATCAGTTTTTCCGTCAATTCGGAAGCTGGCACCAATAATTCCAGGTAAAAGCTCATGTAATCCGGCCAGTCATCAAATCGAATGACCAGCACCTCTTCTTCTCTCCATAGAACAGAACATGCAGCTGCTGAATAATCATCGCCCATTTCTATGAAGCGGGAATATCTCTTTTCCACTTGTTCAAAGTTGAGTTGTTGTTTTATCCGGCAAAAATCTGGATTTTCAATAACAAAGTCAAAATTGTACATTCCACTTTCGTTTTGATTCTCAGAGTATTCAATCTCACTTCCTGGGAATAACAGATGAAGACACTCCTCAAAAATTGAAAAGGTCATTGTTTCCTCATGTTCATTGAATATTCCCCATTGTCCTAATTGACTGCCTGAGTACCCAAGATCATCCATGAGTTTCATCATTCGAAGATTATCAAAGGATGTTTTCAGGAGACGAATTCCCGAATCGTAGAACGTAGGCATAAGACACTTCCTTCCTTACTAATTGGTTAAATAAAATCATCAGTGGGACTGAATATTTTATTTTCTAACTTGAGAAGAACACCGCTTTTTTCAATTACATCTAAGAATTGATAAATGGGGTTGACCCAGTTCCTTTTAAATTTTCCAAGCTTATCTTGAATAAAATCATTTTCAGTCCCGTATGAATAATAATCATCATCTTCTTCTGAGAATAATGAATCAGCGATTTCAAAACAGTTTTGAACGTCTTGTAATGTAAAACTTTCAAAATTGATTTCAGCGGCGTCAGTATCACCATTAAAAAAAGCCTCAATAATGTAATAAACCCCTGCAGTCTGCAACATTGGAGGAGGTTGCTGTGCTTTTTCCATTAAGTTTTTTAGAAACCGTTGATGATTAAACTTTGGTCTATTGTCCATTAGAAAAATAGCCTCCTAACACTTTTTATTAAATGAAAAAGAGAAGGCTATGCCTTCTCCTTTACTTGAATCTTCATCACACCGTACGTCGGTACGGTAAAATTAATTGAAGATCTAATTTGTTGTTCTCAGGGTAAATGACAAATGGACTCATTTCCCCTGTTAAATGAATCTCAATCATTGTAGTATTGATCGCTTTTAGAGCTTTGAGAACGTAATCGGTGTTTAGTGACATCTTTAGTGCTTCACCTTCCTGATCCGCAATAAATATTTCTTCATGGACCTTTCCAATACCACTACTATCAGTTTCCAGAACAAGACTTCCACTTTCCTGAAGAGAAAGTAGCATGGTTGGGGTTTTTTCTTTCATGATGTTTACACGTTCCAGTGCATTTATCAATTCAACACGATGCGCTTTAAAGGTGGCCTTAGAATTTTCAATTGGCGGAACAATCCGTGATAAATCGGGATATACACCCTCAATCAAAGTTGCCTTATATTTCAACTGCTTACTCGTAACCATAAAAAAGTTATCCTGAAGGAACAACGAGTACTCTTCATCTTCATGAATAATCTTCGATAAAGCGTCGAATGCCTTGGCTGGAACATTACGGCCGTTGCCCAACTCTTCCTTGGTATCAACAGCTATAGCAGATCGTGCAAGTCGATGGCGATCCGTTGCATTAAACGTTAGGACTCCTTCAACGATATTCATATTAATGCCGTTCAAAACAGGAGTAGCTTCCGCTGTAGAGGCTGCAAATTTCGTATTGTTGATTAAAGCTACGAGTTCATTTCCCTTGATTGTAAGAATAGGCTTTCCCTTAAGCTTTGGCGTCTGGGGATACTCATCAGTTTCCATACCCATTAATTCGAATACTGATTTGATTTTTGTATCAACCGATGTAATTTTAATTTGGTTTCCGTTGTTTACACTAATTTTTACACCGGTACCAAGTTTCTTCACCATTTCTATTAAAATTGCTGGAATAAGCACAGAACCATTCTTCTCGATAGTAAGGACGCTTCCGCTTTCGTCGCTAATACTGTACTCCGTCATGAATTCACCGTTACAGGTGGTCAAAACGACGCTACTATCGGTTGTACAGACTTTGATCAAGTCAAGGACTGGTCTGGAGCTGTTGGACGGTAAGGTTTTTGATACTTTACTCAAAGCTTCGTTCAATTCTTTTGTTGCAATTGTAATTTGCATGGTTCATCGACCCCTTTGGATTTTTGTTTTTTTGAAAACTTAAAGGCATGCCAGCGATCACTCGCGTAATGCCTCTTTCGTTGTAACTTTGTTTTTACAGCTTCAATGTACTTCTTAAAGGTGTGCTGGATGCCAAGGAATTGAATGATTTCGGAGAAAGTAATGAAATAATACGTACGCCTTCTCCAATTCAAATCCAATCGAATCTGGGTCACATAGACCAATCTGCCACGATCCATGGACACTCCTTCATAACTAAGTTTATTCTTTGGGATGTCGTATTTGGCCGCACAAACGCTCATCATACAGTCGATTAAATACCAGTCGGTTCCAACCAGTTTATAAATCGCTTGAGCTTTCCGCTGAATGATCCAACTGGTTATTGTCTTCCACCAGATAACTAGGATTTCAAATCTTTTTTGTAACATAAGTGAGGACCATCCTTTCGACGGCTTTTGACTTTTTTGTTATATAAAAAAACCCCGTGCATCGCTTTTTTGCGAATGAACGGGGTTGAATTTTTCCCTAAAGGAATCTTTTGAAATTAAAAAAAGCACCTGAAGGATCGCTAAATGCGATTATCAGATGCTTTAGACTTCCATATGGAATTTATCATTTTTTTCAATATAAGGTCGACAATACGATACAGGTGAGCATTTCAATGTTCGTAATGAAACGATCCATTTTAAATCCTAACCTAGATCAATACGTTGTCCTCACTGTGCCACTGGCAAGTGTTCACAACTAAATCTCTTCATCCTGTGTATCACAGTCCGTCGTCAAGTATTATTTCAGTTATCGTCACAGTGGTGTACATAACGAAATACAAGACTTGAAGAAAAATCATTTATTAATTCATACTTTTATTTTATCGGTTTTAGAGATAAAAAGAAAGTATCAAATTAATTTTTTTCCTCTGTAGCATCCTTCCTTTTAGCAAGCTTCGCTTTTTCAATAATTTCATGAATTTCTTGTTGCATTCTATTCATGTCGTTTATGCTCGTGCTATTAAGAATGTCTGTTTGCAGCTGAAGAATCTGGTGCCGTTCTTGTGGGCTCAATACCATGAGCACAGGCTTTACAGTCGGAGCCTGATGATAGCGTTTAATAATTAGTAATACCTCCTGCAACAGATATTCCATTGTATTCGGATCTTCAGCTTCTAATATCTGTTCCTGCAGCCAGTGTATCCGTTCCTTGTCCTCTTTGCTAATTGCACGGGATACCATAATATCACTCCTTATTCATTGACTATATCCTTTAACCATCACGTTATACCAGGTTAGGAAAATGTCAAGTGAATAAGCGGAGAAAAACGCCGCGGATAAATCCGCAGCGTTTTCCTGATAAGCCGGTTTAAGGGTACCGATCCCTCATAAAATAGTTGTCTGGTATTCAATCAAAGATATACGTTCCATACCCACTTGATTGATGTTCATAGGTGCCTCTACTTTCGACGGCTTTAAATGTGAAACAAAAGTAACTGTTCGTTGGATAATATTTTGAATTTGTTCACTATATCCCTTTACTTGATGTGTGTCCCCTGATTCGATGATCTGTGTTTGTAAATTCAGAATAAGCTCTCGTTCAGATTTGGATAGTAAATCCAACACTGTTCTTCCTTTTTCTCCTGGCATTTTTCTCACCTCCAGAGGTTATGTAATATATAGAACTTGTCCCCCGAATTGAGGAACAAGGCTACATATTTTTTTAGACACATCCTTAGGATATGCAAGTTTACTAACCGTCTTGAGACTGCTCGGTTTCCTTTGTAGGTTCTTCAATAGGTTGTAGTAGAGCAGCATTGAGTTCACTGACAATTTTTGCTTTTGCTTCGCTTTTGGCTGCTGAATCCTTGTGTTTCATCATGGCATTCTGCACCAAAAAGCTAATACCGCTAATACCCGTAAGTGCACTCGTGATCAGTACCTTAGAAAAGGTAAAGGCCTCGATGGGAAGTATCAAGTGAACCCCGATTACTCCAACAAAACCTCCAGTAATTAGGGCCTTCCAGTAGCCTAATGAGTAGTATGTTTTTCCATCACGCTTAACTCTGGAAAAGCCCGTAAAACAGTCATCTTTTAGCACATGCAGGTATTGTAACCAACACGCAATAGCGCCCGATACAAAAGGGAGTATAAGTTGCATAAAGCATTTTGTGATAATCGCCATCGAAATCATGGTTTTTCACCTCCTTTTAAAGTTTTTTTATATCAAAAAAAACATGACTTTAGATAAAGTCATGCTTTTTGATAATTGATTTCCCTCACTTAGAGGTAATCTTTTTATTTATTTTGTATACTGCTTACGCTCTTTTTAGAGTAGCAAGCGCGGTGTAATGGGATTTATGGGCAACAAAAAAACACATTCCGCCATAGGCATTAAATGTGTTTGGTCTCGGTCTTATACCGTATTTTAAATTTTAAACTTACGAAATAACGAAAAATCAAACCAATACTTCAATGATATCTCGGGGCTTAGCCTGCTCGAGGACCAAATGAATAATCATGCTGTCTTCACCTAATCAAATAAAAATTGGTGTACACAGCATTCTCCTTTTTTCCAATTGATTTACAATTGTCCACTGCTTACCCTTACCCTATCATCACAAATGTGTACATAGATTAGGTGAGCTTAAAAGAAGAAATGAATTAATATATGTGATTATTATACCTTCATAGGAAGAAGAAATAAAGAATAAATAATTTGATTGATTAGGATGATTGTGCTGTTCAGTTTTTTAACGAAATTCTATTTTCTTTTATGAGCTTTTCATTTTTAATAGCCGTGTTACGATAGTGCTGATTCAAAAACATATTATCCTGGGGGATTTATATAGTGAAATGGTTAAATTGGAGAATGAGAATAATAATATGTAACTCGAATTGCCGATATTAATGGAACTATCACTCAGTCTCAGGTATTATTTATGAATAGATTATAGAACATTCGAAAGGATGATCAACAAATGTTAAGTGATGAAATCATCTTGGACGCTGGATATATAGAATCAAAAGCAACAAATTTTAGCGAGATTTTTGACAGAGCTTGGTACAAAGTATTTTCTGAAGGAGAATATAGATATCAGATTATTATAACAAAATATGATCAAAGCTTAGGTGCTCATTGGAATAAGATGAAAAAATCTTTTGCCTCTGTGGAAACTGAAGAAAAAGTGCGAATTTCGTATACGCCAGATGCGCAGCTCATTTTACCGAGCGGGGATAGATTTAATGTAGAATACTTACCAACAGATACTACTACAATAGAGGATATTGAAACTTTTTTCAAAAAATTGTTCACCTCGATGTGTTGTATTTCTTGAATAAATAGTGAGTCAAATTCTTATTAATAGAATAGAAAAATAAAAAAACAGTCCCGATGTAGATACATGGGACTGTTTTTGATGTTGAACTTCATAATAATTTGCGGTTCACGGTCATTCTTCTCTGGTTCGTGAACGCCTATGTTTTACCTCACCGCTTATCCTACTGCCCGAAAGAAAATTTGTTCCATTTCTTTAAGTGAACGTGTCTTTTCAGCTGCTTGCATAATTCGGTCCTGCAGCATACCAAGAAATCGATCTTCAGCGCTTTTTTCTAGCATCATGAATTTCAAATCCACACCTACTACTTTACGGAAATGACTGATCTCTTTAGGTGAGATGAAACCTTTAGGCACAAATTTCTCATACAATGTTCCTATATTTACGGAGGCAAATTCGAACAAAAAATCCATACCTAATTCTCGATAAATAGCGGGAACATCATAGGTATAATCCTTTTCATACAAACTGACAGATCCATAATTACAGCTCAGTTTCTTCTCTCTTGCTATTATAGGACAGCAGAGTTGTTTTTCTTTAGCTTTATCCATTACTTTGGAAGTACGGTCCAGCTTGTTTTTTTCACACATCCATTGTTGAATTAGAGCTTCTTCATAAAGCCCTGAGTATCCCATATCTGGAGTATTTACTCTTCCGTTTACATTAGGACTCATTTTGACGTAGCAATCAACTGGATTTGCAAAGGGTTCTAACTGTTTAATGATGTCTGGACGATCTTTTTTAAGTTTATTGCAATTTATTTTGGCTGACGGTACAAATATCGATAAATCACATAAGTACTCTTTCAATCGTAATTCGTCAACCTCATATCTAGGTGATGGAATATACTTAGCCACTACACCAAATTGACTCCAGTCCCGGCGTTTTTCATCCTCATAAAAAAGACTTTTTACCGCACCCTTGATTTGCTCAATTTTCTCGTTGGTTCGCTTATGATTCTGATATACTCCTGATAGATAGAGTTGCTCCATAATCATCGCAGCTCCTTCGGGAACTAGGGAAGATAAGGCTTGTTTTTCCATCAATTATTCTCCTCCATCACTAATATTTTTCAAGAACAAAAGATCAGGTAAATTATAGTACGCACTCTTACCTCATCAACAACGTACAGTCATTTCTGAAATGCGTGTATATTACCTCAACTAGGTGCTTTCTAAGATGGTGAAAATCCCCCTTGGCTATAAGCGGAGGAGGATTTTTGTCTAGATTAGAAATTAAACGCAATTTGTTCTTTACTAATAATTTCATTACTACCGCGTTTTTTGGTTTTGACGACTTCTATTTCATAATTAAAAGAGAACAAATCTAATTCTCCATATAAGTGTTTGGTTTGCGGCGAAGTTAAAGGTCTTGGATGTGATTTTGTAGATTGAGTCTCCTCAGCTGTGAAAGATATTACCTGATCAATTTCATCTTTCTCTACATAACCACATAATCTCTTAGTTTCAGCTGTCAGTCGTTCGAAAGCTTCGCTAATTGATTGTTTGTATTCAGTTTCGCTTACGATCGTTAAATTCATGTCCATATCTCTTTCGGCAGCTGACTTCCAAGTTTCCGTTAATTCTGCAGCAGAAAGGCTGCTTGCAAGTTCTCTGGTTAAGCCTGAAGCTGATTCTTGTGCGTACTGAGCAATACGGTCTGAGCGCTCAATCCGACCTTCGACCAGAAGTGCACTAATTCTACGCGACATCAATCTTTGGAACTGTTTCATTTGCTGAGTATCTGCACTCACGTAATAGCGAACCTTGCATTCACGAGGTTGGCCTATACGCCATGCGCGCCTGCTGGCTTGTCTCACAACGTTAATATCATCATTCAGTTGCCAGAAATTCAGAGAAGGATACTCAAGTAAATCCAATCCAACCTGAACTAACGTCTGATTCATAATCAAAACTTTCGTTCCTATTTCCCGCTGTTTCTCTAACCATTCAAAACGTCCAAGACTGCTAGTTGTTTTGACATCGAGAATTTCAGCTTGAACTCCTTCATTAGCCAGGATTCTCTGAATTCTTTGGTTTGTTCCGTAAATACCGGTATAGTGAGTGAAAATAATGCTCCCTCTATTTTCGCTTAGATCAGCTTTTACGTCCTCAATAAGTCTTCTTTCTGTTGCAGTTAGATATTCTGCCGGAAATTTAGGTGCTTTCACTGAATGCAATAGATCTCCTTCATCATCATAGAAGTTTACTTCTACTTCACGTTGAGGCTGAGAAGCATAATTTAAAGTTGCTGGATTGAACTGCGACCATGCTTTAGATTTTAAAATTGGTTGCAGATCTTTACAGACAGCTTCCAATTCGTCATGAAACTTACGATATGCATCTTGATGCTCTGGATCAAGCGGAACAATGACCGGTTCCTCCTTAAGCTGTACAAGAGGAATATTCAGGTCAGCAAGTTCAAGAAAGATGGATTTATGAAGAAGATGTCGTGCGACCAGCTGAGGAGCGATACCCGCTTTTTCTTTTATAATAACTCTTTCAGTTACTCTATTACTTGAACGTCCTAAGACACCTGCGGCCTTATCATCCATATAAGTGATACTTTCCAGTACACCATATTTCTTAGCCCATTGTTCTTTGCTCGTTTTGTGGTTAAAACCTTCATCAATCAATGGTTGAGGATCGGATCGCCAAAGCGTCGACTGAATTGAAGAAGAGGTTCCGTTTGTAAGCGTTCCTGTTAAAAACAGAGATTTCCTACAGGACCACATGATTTTGTGGAAAGACATACCGCGGCCGCTATCTGATGCCTTCATTTGCTGAATTTCATCAAATATACCCACTTGAAAATGATTTCGCAGATGTCGCTGAAAGATTTCCGCGATCATCCACCGAGGCTTGTTACGGTCTTCTCCACGTGATTTGAGTGCTGGTCTTACCAGTGTGGCATGACGCTTACGTTCTACCTTTTCATCTTTTGACTTTTCTTTCAAATAATTTTTTTTCGTTTTTTTAAGGTGGCAAGAACATTCAAACGAGCGGATATGATCAGTGTACCTTTTGACAAAGTTTCGGGGTAAATTATTGACATCTATTAGCTTACTTTTGCGAGCTGTTTTCATTTGTTCTTTAGAAGGAGGATAAATCGGAGACTCGACACCATCACTCCAGGTCGCTAAAAGGTCTGATTCATTCGCTTTGGCTTTTGGACATCTTAATGGCTGATGACAGTCTGGGCAACGCCAAACCTGTTTAATATGATCCCAATGTGCAGCAAGAATGAATTTATTAGCTGCTAGTTTCATTCGGTCAGTTGAAACTAATACAAAATGAATGTAACCCTTGGGAACTTTGTACGGTGTACGTTCACTTGTATTCGGGTTATACCCTTTCACTTTCGCCACATATCTAAGAGCATCTTCTGTTGAATTAATGATAGTGGTAATAATTTTTTGACTACCTAAAATTTTTGGGATTTCAGAGGTAGCCCATTTGGGGATAGTAATGGCTGGGGCTGTGATGAGAACAGATATTCCATCTGGAGCACCGCTCTCCATTCGTCTTCTTAAAATCGCGAAAATTGCCGATAGTGACATCTGAGTTTTTCCTGAACCCATATCCCCCACAAGGAAACAGGAGTTCAAGAACTTCAATACGGTTAATACTCCCATCACTGATCTTGCTTGGGCAGGTAGGCAAACCCGATTTGTCATCCCAAGAAATTGTGCATAGGTATGGCCATCATATAGTGGTTTGAGATAGGTATCAATTTTCTTTGTGATGATTTCCGCATTAACGCGGAGATAGTCCTCGGTGGTCATCCCCTCAGTTAATACAGCTGCTTCACCAATTTCCGAAAACACGTTCAAATCACCTTTGATTATGGCAGCATTGATAACCTCTAATACTTCACTTTCTTGCATCGATCTGATTATAATCGCACGAAGATTTCCTGATTCGCCAACCATATCGGTTTTGATTAGTTCCAACTCACACCATTTATCTGCCGGCAGAAGGGAGAGGTATAGGTTTGCCCAATCCGATGTGCGAGGCAAGCTATATTTTTGTGCTAAGAATTGTCCAGCTACTTCAGTGATATCGTCACCACGGCTGATCAGTATACGATCAGGGTGTGCTCTATTGCTTACGTCTGCATTCATGCATTCATAATTGTATTCCTGTACAATCGCATTCCGTGGAAGCAGAAAGGTATGGCAAACTTTCCCTTGTACTTCCTCAATCCGACGGTAATGAAAATTGGACCGATATTCTTTTACGGTTCCATTTAACAAATCCGTGACATAAACCTCTCGATTGTTATATATGGAAGCATGTATAGCACGGCATGACGTCAAATTTCCACCCAAGGAAAGACCGCGAATGGTAATTCCATCTGGATCTAGCATAATCAGCTTTACATAAGCTTCAAATGTCCGACCTTCAGATTCGACCGATATGATTTGTATGTTACTAAGGCTAAATTGAAGTATATCTTTAAATGTTTCTGTATCCGGCATTTCAGCCGTACCATTTTTCAGTTCAAGCAGCTCCTCAATTGTATATCGCCCAATTTTGAGAACTTTTATTCTATTCCATCTATCCATGGTTTGATCAGTAAGAAATGTTCGTATTTCATCAATCCCCAACTCTGCTACAGTGGCATTAAGTCGTGAGAAGGCGGTAGAAGGTCTTTCAAGACGAGATTTTATCAGATTTAGTATTTGTTCCATTTTTTCGCCCGAAGCAAAAAGGGGGGAACCCCTAGTTGTATCGGGCTTCCCTCCTTTAAGATTATGTTTGTTCTGCCGATTGAAGTATTACTTCAAATCGAGATGACCTTCAGGTCCAAAGGTACGAATTACGGACTTTCGTACGTAAGTCTCAACTAAACGCTGCTTACCGTTGTCCGGATCAGTTTCTAAGCGCTCGGTATGGACGGACTCGTCTTTAGCTACAAGCAGGTGACCCCCCATGTGTTCAGGGAGGGCGCCAGACTGAATAGCCTGAACCTGATGAGTGATTTTTAGCGGCATAGCCGGCTGTCGCATAGCTCCGTTTTGGAGTCGGACATCTTCGACCTGAGCAAATACTTTATCCAAGAACCCTATTTCAACTTCGGATTTGATAATATCTTCCGGTTCAACAATCGTTGAAGTAAAGATCTCTACTGGTTTCTCTTGTGCCGGAATCATATAGCTGACTTCGTCCCAGTCCGGATAATCCAAGGCATTCAATGATGCCTGGCTTCGCTTTGATAGGTTTTCAAGATACTCCTGCAATTGTTCATCTCGGCCTTGCCCAGAAGCTCTCCTGTACCCATATACGATCACTTGATGATAATCATCATAATTCTTGTTCGTAAACCTGTATACTCGGACCTGTTCAAGGCGAGTGGCTATTAGCCTTGCTACATCAGCTAAAACATACTGCGGAATATTTAAAACTACCAAAGAGCCTACTGAAAGATAACCATCGGGCTCTGTGAGATCACGGAAGAAACGCTTCTCTGCTCTCTCTCCGTGTATTTCCATAAACGGTGGATTGAGGTATAGGAAGCTGAAGGCGTTATGAGAAATACGTGCATCCTCATAGCCACAAGCCAACATATGATCTACTTGGTTAACCGCTTCCCGTGCTCTGGTTTTTTCAATTTCAATACCATAAGTAATCGGTAGACAATCTTTCTTTTCTAGATGTTGTTTGATCTGTTTCACTACATTTCCTTTACCGGCACAGGGGTCAAATATTGATAATGTCGCCCCATCTTCCCCAATAATCCGCTTTAAAATAAACTCCATTTCATCAGGGGGAGTGGGATAAAACCCGCCTTTCGCTTCGCTCTCCAGTCTTGCCATTGGTTTTTCCTCCTTGAAATCAAAAAAGAAGGTGTTGGAAACACCCTCCTTCTTTTTTAATTTAATAAGTTTTTAATCAGCTTGTTTTTGTTGTTCTCCTGCGCTAACTGTTTGATTGGAGATCACAACTTCATATGGAATCCGGAGGATTTCACCAGCGTAAATAACACTTCTTTCCATATTGTTCACTTTTCGAATCCAGCTAACACCTTTACGCAGGTCACCAGTGTAATAATCTTTAGCAATAGAGAATAAAGAGTCTCCTCTTTCTACTACATAGTTGTCATACTTTATGACGGTTTGTTCTTTGTTCAAGATATCCTGTAGAAACGGAAATCCCCCTCCAAACAAAAAAAGTGAAAGGAACGAAAATGCAGCCACTTGTGCCTTGAGCTTAGGATGCCCCTTGGCGCGTTTAAAGAAGTGAATGGCATTTTCCAGAATTCCAATTAAAAACAGGGCAGCATGAGCAATACAGAACATTATGAGATTTTTTTTCATAAGATTTTATCCTCCTTAGATTTTTTAAAATAAGAAAAGAGCAAAGACAATTATTCGTCTTTGCTCCTTTAAATATCCGCTGTATTCACGGTTTTATTTCCCCATCCATCAAGAAGTAAATCTATTATCCTCCTTCTTGATCCCTTCTTTTGAAAACAGTCGGTTCCGATGTTAATTTCACCTCTTGGAGAAGGTCTCCATGTTTCCGGATCCATTCCAGGAATACCCTCAAATCGTACCTTTCCAGATGGGATAATAAAAACATCATGATTAGTATCACTATCAACGAATTTTTTAATAAGGACATTTTCTCCTGCTTCACGGTGCATTTTGTGTAGGGTGAACTTTTGTCCTTGATACATATCTACTACCTGTGATGCCGTAAGGTCTTTTGTCAGTGTCGCTTGAAATTCATCTACTAGTTTTAACATTTGAGTACCCTCCTATTGGTTTTTGATTCTTATAGACAAAAAAAAGAGACTAAAATGTCTGAATAAAATCAGCTCAAATTAGTCTCTTTTGTATCCCTAATGGGTTATCTTAAATTTTTTTCTTCCATTTCAGAAAAACCAAAATATTTCTTTTATAAAAGCAAAAGCATCAGTTTATGACACATCGCCAAAAAAGAAATACTTATAACTCACGTCATCACCAGTAATAGCTTTTCAGCCATAGATGTCCACGAATCTCCACATGCATCTAAACTCTAATATTAGAGATTATCCGCTTTGCGATCTACTAAGGTTATCTTCGTAATATACGTGCATAACTCAGATCGTAATTGCATGAGAGGAAATTTAGATTATGGTATTATTTTAACTGATACAATGCTTCTATACAACAATAATGTATTGCTAGAGTAAGCGGTCAATCAATTCCTCATTATTAATATCTTTGTTATGATCAATGTGTAACCGATCAGTATTAATAGGTTCGTCCTCAAAGAAACCATTATTCATTTCATAGGAGTATTTATCATTTATATGCTGTCGAATTTTTTTCTCATTTTTTTCCAATATTCCATCGGACATTTCGATGTCAAACATCGCGCGCAACAAAATCCAATCGTGTAATTTAAGCATGCTGTACCTCGCTCTTCTGATTATTATAATCCGCTGAGAATGAAGTTATTATTTTACAACGCTTTATTTAGATAGAATAGTATGTTTTAACACGCAGATACTAGCCTCCAAAAGAGATTACTTTTAGCCTTGGTATCGATTAACATTCTTCTGTTTTCATTTGATAAATTTGATTTCTTCAACGGAAATGTTGTCAATCTTTCACTGTTACCGAATTTTACAAATAAAACATCTCTGTCATCAGACTGCTCAGAAACATAGAATCCAGCAACTTGTCTATTAAGGGAGAGGTAACTGCTTCTAGTTGCTAGCAGTGAATTAGTAGAATATTTAATTATGTCTCCTAGAGTTCGATTTACATAACTCTCTTTCAGTTCCTCCAGGAGAGTATTATACTTATTGACTTGTTCACTACCAAGATAGTTAATCATTTCTTTTTGGAATTTTGTTCCCAAAGAATTTTCGTAAGTAGAAAGACACCACCATTGGTCATTGCTGATTTTAAAAATGATTAAGTTCTCCATGAGAGATTCCCCGGTTCTATCACCTTTATAAATTTTTTCTGGAACTAGACCTTGGATCATTTGATATTCAGAACTTATTTGAGGCAATCCCAATTGTCGATAGTCAGAAAAATATTCTTGTATGGTTTGTCCGTTATGATCGACCAAAACTTCAAATTTAGCATCCATACCAAAAGGGAATTGAACAGGTTTCCAGTTTTTACCCCAGCAGGAACTTTCAATAGCAGTTTTTTCCCCATAATTTATCATTTTCATCTATCCTCTCATATCGTGATTTGATTTTTAATCAGCATTAAACCTGCAGACCCCAAAGCGGATGTACACGCTGTCCTATCTGTCCTAGCCTAAGAAGCCTTAAGGAACTATTTTATAATAAACTGCTTCAATACTCCCTTTAATTGGACGTGCACAGACTCCAGTTCTTTTTAGGTCAGATATAATCATTTGCGCTTTATCTTTGTCATAAGATTCTTCTAGAAGTTCTTCGAAAGTTGTATATCTTTCGAAACGATTTCCGTAGTAAATTGCAATTCTCAATTCCTTATTTTTCTGATTTTCATAGTAAGCCGTTATTGCTTTATTGAAAGTTAACCTCGGGTTTTTAGTGTTACTTTCTTTGACTACCCATTCTGTTGTCCGAGCGTGATACTCCTCTTCGTATGTGAGTAGAAAATAATTTTTACTCCCTACATCTTCATCTGTGGCCACAAAGTGAAAAACATGTATATCATTATCCACTGCAAACCAGCATTTTAGATATACTTCTACTCCAGTTTCGCTACACACATTAAGAGGAACTGAGGTATTGAATGCGAATGAAGAATCACCGTCGCTAAACCATTCATAATTAAAACATGCTCCAGGTCCACGCGCTTTGGTAACTCTCCCAAGTTCGATGTTATAATCGTTATTTGGCAATATTATTTTAATTCCCTTTTCAAAGTCAGCGATTAGTTCTTCTACAGCATGCTGCCAGTCTTTAATGCTTTTCTGCTTTGCTGCCAGTAATGAATTAAAGTCCGATTCCGGTATGTAGAAACATTTACTTTTTTCATATAAGAGGGTTTGTGTAGGGTTTTCTTGATCTATACAAACCAAATAATCTCTATCCTCACTTATGACTTTAAGAGTCTTTCCTCTGTCATCACCTTTATCAATCATAATGAATTTATTCATTTTCTACTCCCCTATCATTAAGAGTTATTTTTGTTAGAAACGAGTGCGCTAAGAAGATCATCATTCGGAAATCCAGTGATGGAAACTTTTCCTGTTTCATCGAAAATAAACTCGATGTCCCGTATATGAAAATCTTCAATTGCGTATCGATTTGAGAGCAAATGCACCGTTTGATTATCGCTGCCATGTAAGCCGGTGTGAGAAATACTATTTTCTTCAAAACGACCATCAATCAAAGCATCAATTTTGGAAAGTATCTCATGACCATACTTCAGCTTTTCAATCTCTTTGCGGTAATATCCGCTGAAGATAATGATTGGTATATTTTGCTTAAATAATAGATCTACTAGCTCGAACAAATCCTTTTGCTGAAGAAAAGGTTCACCGCCACTGATAGTAACTCCATCGATATTAAATGGAATGGTATCGATGATCTCCTCTAACGTCATTTCTGTTCCACTCTCGAGTGAATGGGTTTCCGGGTTAAAGCATCCAGGACACTGGAACCGACAGCCTTGAAAATGGATGACAGTGCGCTCTCCGGGTCCGTTGACCGATGAGAACGGTGTGATGGAATGGATTTTCATACCTTATACCTCCTTAATAATAAAGGCACAGCCTGCAAAGGCTGCGCCAGTTTGATTTTTTAACGACCATTTTTTTGGATAGTTTTGTTTTTTAACTGCATTTGATACTCTGTTTTTTTTTCTCGCTTGACCATCATTCCCAGAGCTTCTTCATAACCTTTTGTAGCAGCTTCACAACCAATCCCTTGAAAGCCAATTGCCTCGATTTGAATAGATCCGTCTACTGGGAATGTAAATTCAATTGTTTTTTTCAGATTCATGTGGTTATTCTCCCTTCGATTGAGTTTTATATGTGAATCGCTATAAAGAGCGATAAACAACAAAAAAAGACTATTCCAGATTTGGAATAGTCTTTGGATTCCCTAATAGGGGCATTGATAACATTTAATTAGTTTAGCAAGTTCAACTGAGAAAAAGTCAATCTAATAGGTACAGCAGTGTTGTCTGCGCCATTGAACTTTTTCACTTGAGCTGTCCTCACGGATTTGACCTGTACACAGCATTAATCTTTCTCCTCAACCTAGTCCTTCAGGTAATGAGTCCGTCGAGCTGTTATTATCCCTGTCTTCACAATTTGAGTCCACAGGTGTTACAGCACTGAAAGATATTAAAAGTAAAGAATATACCTCATTCTATCATGCTTGAATTAAGGAATAAAGCCCAAATTTAGTCGGGGCGGAAATGAATTGGTTAAAACGATAATAGCTATCCCTAGAAAAAAAGACCGCCATTAGGACGGTCATTCTAGTTAGCAACCTTTATATTCGGCACCACTAAGTATATAAGGCGCTACGAAAGCAAATGCCTCTTCTAGGGTATGCACATCCCAATTCTCTTTTCTTCGTTTGCGATCACCAGGAATATGATGATGGTGATGAGGTTCAGTTACTATTTTAAATTCTTCAGGTGTATCTGGTGAATCGTGGGGATCGTTACCCCACGCGGATATATGGTGCAAACTCACGCCCATCTTTGGAATGATAATTTTCCAACTATAAGTGTACCTTCTAACATAACCAGCGTCATCATAAGACTCTAATGCATGTAACCCCGTAATACCGTGAACCGGATGTTCTTTTAATGGGAAAAGCACATCTAACTTATTTGTATTTCTTTTGTAAATACCATATATGCCTTCGTTTCCTGGTACATTAGAATAGGTCTCCAGTAAATGACCGAATCGATCTGTAATATCCATGAGCTCTGCTGGTAAGAGTTTTTTTTGTGCTAATTGCTCTAGCCTACTTAGCGTCATTTATACCTCCGCTGAGTTTCATGATCTCAGCTAATTCTTCGTCTAGGTCTAACCATCGATGGTAGTCGGTAGGATCGTCCATTTCATCACCATCATAATCTGCAAAAGCTTCCTTAATCGTTTTAGCTTTATATTTCAATTGAAGTTCCATGAGTTCTAGCGCAATTTCTTTTGCTCGTTCCTCTTTTGACTTAGTACCTTTCTTCTTTTCCTGTGCAAGAATCTGCATGCGTAAACCATAAATAGGATCTTTCAGAAGTTCTATAGCATACTTTGGGATTTTCCGATGCTTTTCTGTATTAACACAGTCTAGGCCTTGCTTTATATATTTTTGTACTGTGACTTGTGAAATATTTAATGCTTTTGCTGCTTGAGACGTTGTCAAAAGATAGTTACTAGAGAAGACAAATTCGATGTTTTGTCCGCCAAGTTGCGTATACCAAATTTCAAAATCTATTTTGAGTTTTCCAAAATCTAAATCTGACGCGGGATGCTCCATTTGAGAGAAACGATTAAGCCACTTCATTAAATTTCCTTTATGTTCCTCTGAGAAGAGATAGTTTTGCGATAGACTTAGCACTTGCATATCCATTTTGATCCCAATTACTTTATCTGAAAAGGCAACCAAGAACGTCTTGTAGATCATATTGAAGAGAAATTCTGTTTCTTTTTCAATAATTCCTTCATTCCGTTCTTCATATCCCATATTGATTTGTTGCTGGGTAAGATCGAAAAGAGCTTTACTCATAAGATTCATCTCCTTTTATTCCTCCATTCTAAAGTATTGTTTGAGATATTGCAATATCGCTAAGTTATAGATAATGAAATATCCCTAATTATATATTTACTTTTATCCCTACCGATTTATGTAGAAAATACAAAATATAATTCAAATTGGGTAATTAGTGAACATAGTACTCTAAGACTTCACCATTAACATTATGAGTATAGGTAATAATATATAAACAGTTGCGATCAGATATTTGTTTAATACTTTTAGGTTTTGTTCAGCTAGAGCTATGTAATTTTAATAGATCTGCAAGTTCCGGACGTAAACTTGAAATCCAGCAATATTAGACCCGAAACGGGCAGTATGAGATTACGGCAGTGACCCTAAATGCGGATACTGGTTGTTTCATTGGTTGTAAGAGTCGGCATTGTTTGAGTTACCAGGAGCGGGAGATGTTACTTAGTCTTCTGGATCCGCACGAATGCGCAGACTGTACGAACCGGAAATAGCTGATTAGCAGAAATTCCTTGATGTTTATAATAACTATTGGATTCTAACAAAATATATATCATTGACATCTCCCTTACTTTCCCTTACATTTAATTATATAGAAAAGTAAGGGAAAGTAAGGGAGGAATCAATGTGGCGAAGGTCAGCAAAAAAGGACAGATTTTTTTCCCGGTTGATTGGATAAAAAAATTAGGTGGGCTAAAAGAGGGAGAACTTTTATTTCTACATGTCGACGAAAACAATCACAAAATCTGGATTTCAAAAACAAAGCTTCATGACAAGGTGATCACCGCACCACTACTGAGTGAAAACCAACTTACAATCCCTGTGAAAATTCGAGATTTATTCGAAATTGAGGCCGGAGACACCATCGAATTTGGTTATTCTGATGATCAGAAATATGTCTATTTCAAAAAAAAACTCGATACTTACAAGTGCCCGATTTGTTCCGGCGCAGGAAATATCGAAAATCATAAATGTGCTGTCTGCAGAGAGACTGGAGTTATTGAAGTGGAAAAGTTTCAGGACCAGTTTTTACGGCTCATTGGGCAATCTCGTGTGTACGGAATCGCGGTGAATTATTCATGGGATGATTTCGAACCGACTACTGGGGAAATTACGCCGCGTCTTTATCCTCAGGTCAGAATGTTTAGCAAGGAATACCCGCAGCATCTATTAGACCGCATGCAGGACTATTATCAATTGAGAGTTATCGAAGAATTTTCACCAAATTCAATCTCCGATATCAAATTATTTCAGACACCAAGCGATGTCTTATTAAACGAGATCCTAACCCTTGTGAAGACAGAAGATGCTAAAAAAGAGATACGAAGTTGGTTTCGCGGCAAAAGATCAGTTTTTGCATCAGCCCTTGAAGAGATGAATTGAAATTGGAAAAAGGGAGACCGGTATCACCGAGTCTCCCTCCTTCTTCTGCACGTGTTCCCAGCAGTTGTACATTGGCAGTATCCAAGTGCTACCACATGTACATACTCTTTTACGAGTTTATAAATTTATTCACTCAAAAAAACATCAATACACGATGTGTATTTTTCCGGAATTATAGATTTCAATTCTTGTTGCGCCATTCGATAGTTCTGCTATGCGATCGTTTTCTTCAATCCAAAAAACTTGATCGGATTTCATCTTACTCTGAGCCATTAATTCTTTCTGAAGTTCATTCCATTGTTCATTATTATTGATGAAGTTAAAAGAAGTGCCCTTGTATTCTCCCTCTCCAAATTCATCAGCTTCCAGAAGTTGATACCCTTTCCGTCTAAACCAGTTCAGTACATCTACTTTACGCTTATATCCCTTTTCTTCAAGGATACGTTCAACGACATGTCGATCAGTAGCAAGATGTCCAATACGAAAGTCCATCATACAAAGCTTACATATCCCTACATTACCCACAGGGAAGAAACTATGTGCCATTTCGTCGTCTTCTCTTTTTTTACCACAATAAAAGCAACTAGCATCTGGATTATTAGACATCCATTCATAAATACTTTCATAGCTTGTTTTTTGGTATTTAAACAAACGATCTCCTCCAATTTATCTTACGTATATCATACATTCCCAAATTCAATGTATTGGAAGCCATCCACACCCTTTTTATATCTTGGTCGAATCTTATGCAGCGAAGGTGGTTAAGAAGAACGATTTCGTACTCGGCCCAACATTGTGAAGAGTAGTAAAAAGCTCAATCTTGTTATTAAAAATAACTGATTATTCAATACCTGTCTTAACCCACTGGAAAAAGGATTAGTAAGGTGAATGTTCCCATAACAATTTGAGCTTTTTCGTGAATACCTTGCAGTAAAATCTTTATTCGGTAAATAATGATATTTAATAGGTGAATATTACTTCAAACTACAGAAGATAGCAACTTGTCTATAAGCTCTTGCTTAATCTTATTTTGTTTAATCCGACCAAACATACAATCCCAAATCAGGTCGTATTCTGTATCTCCTTCATTTGGCCAATTCACTGAGATCAGTCTGATAATTTCGAATATTTTATTAATGATCTCGTCAGCCAACGTATCAGAATAGTTATCCTCCCCTTTTCTATAAGCTCTCAAAACCTTCAATACCTTTTCTTGACTTCGATGGATTTGAACTGAAATGTCAAAACAAAGTTCTATTACATTTGCTATGTCCTGTTTATTCACGCCTTATAACCTCCTTCGTATTCTGTATAAATATTTTACGCGGAAATATAGAGACGTTAAAAATTCCTTAGTTCAACTAAATTTTTTTGAGACTGTTCATGCATTAATATATACTAATATATTGAAGTCAGAAGGTCATATTATATGGCTGTTGTATCATTGTAGAGTCCTCGTTCAAAAAGAGAACTTAATCTTTCCTACTTGCATACCCCTACACACTTCCACCGCTAATCTTGGACTACCAGCTATAATGGCAACTTCTTGTCCAGGTTGTGACTTTGACATCGCCGCTAGCCGGCTACGTCTAATAGCAACAGATGGTTGAGTGGCTGCCGTTCAACAACAGATCCTTCCACGCAGTTCTGCTGCCGTAGCGATCAAACCCTGGAGCACTAAGAGTATGAGTAGCCCCTGCTTAATCTGGTGTACCATTCCAACGCATTATTTTCAGTCAAATACTTTGTTTTCTTCTGACACAATATAGCGGGTTTGCAACATATGGTGAGGAATTAGAAGTGATTTTTCATTTGATAATACATGGATATATTGAAAAAGATTCACGCAGTGGCTCAAACGTATAGTCTAAATAGAAAAGAGCTGCAGTTTTCATCATTGATGATAACTGCAGCTCTTTTTTGCATATAGATAAATTGCTCCCAGCGCTTTCCTGGAACCGGCAATTAAACGGTTTTAATCCTCAGAGGCCGACAGCTACGTTTAGCATACCGAAGTGCATTATCCTTGAGTTTGTAGATATTTCCGCGTCCTGCCGAGTAAAAAGGAAAGTCTGCAGAAAACAGAAAGCAAAGGGGAACATCAACATAAACTACTTCTTTCCCTTGAGCTTTATCAATTAGTCCATCTTTCTTCGAACTCCATGATGGAAGAACTCTTTTTTGATTTAGAGACAGGCAACTACTCTGTATTGAATAGAGCCGGACTTTATCACAGCTTAGAGATGCTAAAATAGCAACAATCATCTGTAACATAACATACTGTTGAATAATAGCCATTAAAATCTCTCCCCTCATTATTAAAGTCCGCTCACTGTAACCTGCAATTTCACCGTACCATCGGCCGCGACTTTGCGGTGTACGGTATGACCTTGTTTGCGGGCTTTTTGAATGGTTACCGCGATTCCGTATTCCTGAAGGAGGCGTCCACCGTTCTTACCAATTTCTTTCTCCACATGGCCAGCCCACCAGTCGGTTTCCATGGAATATGCGCCGTTCTGGCCTTTGATGACGGCTACATCATATGGACCTTTGAGTTGAATTACATAATCTGCTTTTATATCTTGGGAGCGGGTATAACCACGGCAGATGCCATTCTCGATCAGAAGCAACTCCAATGCTTCTGCAGCGGTTTTCAGTGCTGGTATATTAGTGATTATCATTTGGATTGTTGAGTAATGAGACATGATAAATTCCTCCTTTTATTTAACCCATTTGAATGCTAGTCAGTTCCCATGTTATTTAGGACCTGCAGAATTTTATTAGAATCAATCAGTACTAAGTTCTCTTCGACTGCCTGGAAATGAAACCACAGATGGATTTTTCTGTGAATGTGGTGTAGATGCCATGCGCGCGTTTTCAAGCGCCCACTTTCTCATATCCTCGATTTCAGTCGATTTGGATTTAGATAGCGGTACAGTCGATTCGGCTGCCTCCAGAAGGTGTTGTGTATTTAAATCGTTATCCTCTGAAAAAGCTATATTTAGTCCATCTACAACCACCTGTTCAAGTTCTGCACCAACAAAATCCTTCGTTTTTTTCACCACTAAATCCAAAGAAAATTTTTCAGGTTCGCGACCACGCTTACGTAGGTGTATTGAGAGAATTTCTTTGCGATCTTCTGGTTCTGGTAAATCAAACCAAAAAATTTCATCGAATCGTCCTTTACGTGTTAATTCAGGTGGAAGCGTTCTGATATTGTTAGCTGTTGCCAGTACAAATACGTTCTCCTTCTTTTCTTGCAACCAAGTAAGAAAGTATCCATGAACACGAGAGGTTGTACCGCCATCAGACGAGCCAGAACTACTTAAACCCGAAAATGCTTTCTCAATTTCATCAATCCACACAATACAGGGAGCTATTGTTTCTGCCATCTTGAGCGCCCGGCTCATATTATCCTCTGATTGACCAACTAATGAACCAAAAACACTTCCAACATCGAATCTTAGAATTGGAAGCTGCCAGAAATTACCCAAACCTTTAGCCATAGCAGATTTTCCGTTTCCTGCTATACCGGTTAAGACAACACCTTTGGGAGGTTGTATGCCAAACTTTCTGGCTTCCTCTGTAAAGGCTTTAAGCCGTTTTTGCGCCCATTCTTTAAAATTCGAAGCCCCACCAATATCGTTTATGGTATTGGTTGGAGGGATAAACTCCATCATTCCGGATTTTTTAACAATGTTTGCTTTTTCTTGTTGGATGGTCTTAACGGATTCCTCATTAAGTGCCTTATGGACGACAATAGCTAACGAAAAAGCATTTTCTGCTTCTGCTGCAGTAAGTCCAAGAGCACTCTCAAGGATACGTTTACGATTACTTACCTCAATGGCATTACCTGATGGAGTTAAGATATCATCCAATATCTGTCCCAGTTCCTCCAGATTTGGAAGATCGAAGTCCAATACAGCAACTTCTTTTTCGATCTCTACTGGAAGAACTATCCGACAGGACAAGAAAACAATTGATTTAGCATGACTTTTGCAGTGATTAATCAAATCTTTTAATAATTGCAGAATCATAGGATTATCCTCCAAAAAGAAATGAAAGCTTTGAAGGACATAGATGCTGTGTGTTTCTGTATCGTTTTTGATAAACTCAAGTGCAGTTATCGGATCTGTACATTCATGACCAGAATCATCTGAAGGATCTACCCGATTCATAAACCCTTGAGTGATACTCCATACCTTCAGCTGCTTAGCTCGTTCTTTTGCGATTTTTCCAATTTCTTTCAGGCAACGTTCCTCTTCAAAGGATTTGACCCAAATTACCGGATATGCAGCCTTGATATAATTGACAATTGTATTAACACTCATGAAAATTCTCCTTTGAATGAATATTTTTTTATGAAAAAAGCCGCATTTCCAATTGGAATAGCGGCTTGAGTATTAAGTGAATCGGCCGGGTGCTTTCTGAATTAATCTAATTCAAGAAAGCGGAGCTGACGGCTATCATCCTTAGCAGTATGATTTTTTTTGCGTGATGACAAATCCCGTAACATACGTTGCATGCTTCCTAGGGATTGTTCCACAGTGGACAAGTCTCCTTGTAAGAGTTCCTTGTAATCTTCAATAACTTTAAAAGACAAATTACAGCTTTCAACCGCAATGGTAATATCCGCTGCCGATGCCTGCTCGTTGTCATAAGTATTTTTCAGCTTTTGAAAAGATTCATTAAGCTGCTTTACAGTTGACTTTCGAATTAAATCCATATTACTGGACGTCTTGATCATTGGAACCATGTGTGCCTCTTCTGGACTGATTTGGTTTGCGAGGTCACAGAAAGCCATGAGTTCTTCTTCATACTTTATAGGGATAAAATATACTCCACCAGATATTTTCACCATAACGGGGCTCATACTGTTGATGATATTTTTAAGCATCGCCCGAATCGCAGCATCATCATGTGTGGTTTTGAATGTCTCGAAGAGTTCTATTGCTTTTTCGACTAGTGGCTCCACCTCTGTGTTATAAATGCTAGTGTGGATAGTATTATTATTTTCCTTATCAAGAGTAATAATCGCCTCTTCGGTGTCATAGCGCAGTTTATTAGTTTTCCGAGAGTTAATTACTTCACGGACTACGTTACGCTGTACCATCTCTCGGGTAGAAACAACTTCTTTCACTAAATAACTTACTGTGTCATTCCCCATTTTGATTTGCTTTTTCCCTGCAATGGCGCTGGTGGCACGGCGAAATGCATCCGGAATCCTAATATCATTTGGCATAAAGCGATCGGAGACGCCAGAGAGTCCAATGTAATCTCTCAGCAAGCTTCTCGCAATCAGCTTAGCTGTACAGGAATACCAGCAAAGATGCCCAACAATACTCACGTTATTCCGATCTTCCATACCGACAGCTGCATAGTTGTTCATTAACCCTGTTCTCATGAGTTTTCCTCCAAATTTATACGGCAAAACAAAAAGCCACTGATTACAGTGACCTTTTCTTTACACCGGTTTTTAGTTTTTTTCGATATTCAACAATTGCTCTAGACGATAGGCACCCTGCAGCTGATGTTCTTCCTGTAGGTCCTCCACGGCTATCATGATCGATGCATTATGGATATGTTCGCCACAAGATGCGCACATCGGTGTTGGCATATTCGGCACGGTAATTCCATGCAGGATAAGCTGAGTAGGTTTGATGTCAACTACTGGTTCAGTACATGAACAGAACTTAGTAATCGGACCTCTTTGCTGGATGTCCAGCGCTTCAGATAATGACATCTTTCGAATCCCCTTTCGACGCTTCATACGCACAGCCCCTTATTAATTAGATAAGGCTATGGTAGCACGGCTTTAGATATTTTCAAGTTTATCATCTATACCCAAGCATCTAACTCATGGGGCTGACACCAACAAACCCGAAAATCGAGTGAGTCGTTATACAAATGAGATGATGCTTTTGGGTCAAAGACTGTTACGACTTTTGCTTCGATATAAGGACCATTCGTATCCAATTGCAATACCACGTGTAAATGACGGTACTTTCCTTTTTCGATTTTTTCGCATCCATGTACGACAATGGATTCATTATCCGTATTACAATCTACGGCAAATCCATCTGCAACTACTATTTCCAGCAACCTGCGTGTATTAATTGCACGTTCAACACATCGCTTAGTAGCGTGACTGGTGAAATTAAAATGAGTAGATACGTCGTCTTGGTCCAAAAATCTTTCCAGAAGGCTCTGACCTCGTTCTAAGTATTTATCTCGTCTTATTTTATTTAACTGACGGTATTTGACACAGCTCGAGTTCATGCAGAGCTCCCCTCTTATCGGGGAGTAGGAATGACTAGTCATTTGCAGGTCACCTCTCTCCCGATAAGCGGGTTATTGTATTGTTGTAAATTCCAGTTGCATTTGATCCGAACCAATGTCGGATCTTTTATTTTTCGATAAATCCTCTACTACGATATTCGTAGACGGAGCATGTACCTCAATTTGAAATTGTTTCTTTTTTTCAAGAAATGACGACTCATTAAAATCAAAAAAAGACATTTCTTTAATACTCGTGGTGTTTCCTTCTTCATCAATCCGGAAGTACTTTACCTTTTTCGTACGCAAACTAAGGCGCCATTCAATCCCACATTCAGGACAGTAGAAGACACGCCCTCCCATTTGCACCGGTTGACCATAGACTACATGTTTATCGGATTCCGGACAGCAACGAACCGAAATAAGCTTCGGTTTTTGCTGCAGTTCAAAATCCAAGGTCTTCTGGCGGGGATCGCTAAGAGTTTTCTTCTTTCTTCCCATTGTTGTTCCTCCTTAAAAAAAGGAAATCTCACGAAGAGACTCCCGTTTTTTGAATTCTGGACACAGCCAGGTATATATAATTTTTAGAACGGCAAGTCATCATCACTAACATCGATTGGCTTACCATCTCCGTAATAAGGATCATTCATTTGATTCCGCCCACTAGAATAAGAAGTCCCGGTAGGTCCTCCAAATGGCCCTCCAGTAGGTCCAGCAGATGGTCCACCTGAAGATCCGTTTCTTCGTTCGGATTGGTTATTTCCTCGAGCTTGGCTACTATTGCTAGAGTTGCCACGAGATCCAGAATGAGAGTTCTCATGATGCTCCGGATTTTTGTCTTGTTGAGCTTGATTAGATTCTAAGAAGCGCACGTTGTCGATGATAACCTCAGTGACATAGACCCTCTTACCTTCGTTGTTTTCATAATTACGTACCTGCATTCGTCCTTCAACTGCTACCAATCGTCCCTTTTTCAGATAATTGGCGCATGTTTCTGCAAGCTGTCTCCAGGCTACGATAGGGATGAAATCTGTCTCACGCTCACCATCATTACTTGTGTATGGACGATCAACGGCAAGCGTGAATTGACAGACAGCGACTCCTGCAGGGGTATAACGCAATTCAGGATCACGCGTAAGTCTACCGATTAATATAACTCTATTTAACATATTTTTGTCCTCCTTAATAAATTCACCCTAGGCACTTTGACCAGGAGATTCTTTTATTTCATTCAAATAAGATTCATAGCATGCCTCGACCCACTCACGCACGCCCGCTGCCCACTTCGGTGGTTTATCACCACTTCCGTACGCTTCAAAAGCATCAATAAGCAAATCGTGACCTATTTCCTGCGACATCTCTTTTATTTTTGTGATTGCGATAGGATAAGCATCTACCTTAATTCCATACATGAGATAGCCAAGTGCTTCTCTTTGTTTTTTTCTTAAGAATCCTCTCCATAGTGACCAGACCCAATCTAAGGACTGCTTCCGGTGCCCTGGTTCCAATTGCTGGAATGAAGACGGCCAAGAATCAAATCCTATGAGTTTCAGTTGGGTTGTATATAGGCGTTCCGCTGGATGTTTGCGTGCACGGTTACGCTGGTAATTGGTTTCATTAATACCGGCTGATTCGCGTAGTTCTTTCAAAACCACTTCCCTAGACTTTTTCTCTAGAGTGGTAATGAAATCTAGCGTGCCTCCATTAAGATGGCAAATGAAGCAGCGAAATAGTCCCTTTTCTCGATTGAGTGTTAATTTAAACTTCCCTTTAGAGAGGGTATCCCCGCACCACGGACAAACAAAAAATGTTTGTTTCTCCGATAGGCTATCTCGTCGGACGTTCAAGTTTTTTGAGAGTGCATACTCAACAATATCAGGCAGTATGTTCGTTCCGTTTTGTTGATTCATCTTCGTTCACTCCTGCTTGAGGTATGGGGATTTGCCTCCATTCCTCCGACATTTTTACTTTTCGGTTAATCGAAATGACTGGCGCTGAATCAAGCTCCCGCTTCCACCAAAAAACATCTTTAAGGGTTTGAGCAGCAATTTCAGTGTGCCAGCATGATTTTCGGGTTCTACTTGCTGGGCATTCATGCCCAATTACAATTTGTCCATTTAGTAAGGATGCACCGGTTAAATACATTCCGTTTCCAGAAGATGACGGCAATGAAACGATGATAGAAGTTTGGCCGCTAAGTGTGAACAATGCAGCTGCTATTCGATTTTTATTAACCATGATTTTGGACCACGTTCACCATCCGTGTAATAATCCATTCTTTGGATGGACGTTGCTCGAAAGTCATATTGTATGGTTTTCTAATTTCAAAATCATCACTATCAATGAATTCCAAAATTTCATCAACAGCAAGCGCTTCAAACTCATTGTCGTTATCGACCTGTTTTAAATGGATACGGTAGTATGGAACATCAATACGGTCGAATGTTTCTGCTTTGAGATTTAATATCCTACAGCAAAAATAGCCTTCCTCGGCTTCTTGAGTGCGTTGTTGGCGTTGGACATCGTTACGAGTCTGACGATCTCGTAAACCGCTGTTTCCTGATTTACCTGTATCTCCCGCTGTGTCAGAGACCGAACTAGGTTTATATTCTACAGCTTGGTCGTGTCTGTGCACACTCTCTTTTGACTCGAGCGGAGCGTGATCAATTCCCTTAGAACGGGTTGATTCTTGCTGTTTTTGAGAAGATCTTGATTTTTTCATTTCTTCATCGTAACTACGCGCAAGTAAAATTTCTTCGGCACTGGCTATGCCAGTTCCAAGGAGTCCATACCCCATAAATCCAAGAGCTCTTCCGACCGCATTGGTTTCGACATTTTGAATATCACTTCCGCTCCCACTCCAGTTTTTATTTGCTGCCCACATAGAGTGGCCTGTCGTGGTTCCATACATTTCGGAGGATATGGTACAGACAATGGTGTTTCCCTTGGCTTCAGAAACGATGTCCAGTCTTTTTTTCATTTCTCTATGCTCTTCACGAGCCCAAATGACACGGCCATCAACACCGAGGTAAGGTTCCTGTATTAATACAAAGGTTCCTTTTTCGTTATGTCCCATTTGGTGAGCTCTTGCGTTCTCATCCAGAGGCACATGTTGTGTAGTAAGAATGCGTTCCTTTGGAATTAACGCTAAGTAACCATGGTACTTTTCTGGAACCTGAGTTCGGGCACTTTCATACTTTTTCTGAGTTTCTGAAAGATACACTTTTGCCATTTCTACTAAATAAGATGGGGTTTGTTCATTTTCCATCCTGGTGTCCTCCTCGAAACATTTTTATCTATGTAAACCGATTCTCTCTAGAATAGAGAAGATCCGGACATTTCCTATTTATAATAAAAAAAAGCCAAGATCCCTAGATAGGGTCTTGGCTTTTTGTGTATCATTCCATGGAATGATGATTATTAAAATATTCGTTGTCAATTACAAGCAGATCACTAGCAGTATAGTCTATCATCGTACGCTCACGAAATTTTCGTCTTCGTCAGCAATGAAAGGTTACTTACTACTTATGTTGTCTTCGTCCTGTCGGTAAGTTACGGGATCCGAGAGTTCGTACACAACTTCATCAACGTTTTCCTAGCCTGTGGTAAATTACCCGATACACAAGCGAGTCCTTTTCGTCTCAATAATTCAGGTTATCTTCGTTTGCTAAAACGTTCATAACACAATTGGACGCCAAAGTTGATGCATATAAAAAATATACTTTTATTATATAGGCATCACTTTTGAATTTCAAGAACTAAACCTTCATTTCGTACAATATTATCAAATAATGTAATAAAAAACCGTTTCGATTAACTCGAAACGGTTTAGAAATCTAGCTATCTGAAGCCGGAAGTAATGGTTGATCATTTTCATTCCGAACACTATTCGCATCAGTCTCGACACGTATCTCAAAATGAGCGATGTATTCCTCTTCCCATCCTTCTTTCCCTGCTTTCCAAAAACAATGTGCCAGACTCTCTTTAAGCAAGTTATGATCCGTGGTTACGCGGAAAAAGTCTGACTGCTTCTTCAACTCTAAGAACATATTTGCATCTGGCCAATCGGGAACAACTATAAGTGTTCTCATTTTTTCTTCCATTACCTTTAGATGCTTATAAACACGATCACGCTGGAACTTATCACGTAATACGGCCACCCGAAATTGCATGTCCTGTATATAGAATACACCATCGAATGGATCGGGAAATTCCTCTAGCGTGGTGTTTGGATCCGTTTGATAGAATCGAAGAAACATTTGTGCAACCACAAGTCGCCGAAGCACACCAGATACATTGCTACGTGCCCCCTTTGGCAGTGTCATTAAAGCACGCATTGGATTAGAAAGGGTATAAAAGGATATATACCGACTATTACTGAAGGCTACGAGTTGATGTTGGACCAGATATCCTTTATCACAAAGCGCATCTACATTCTTCTTTCCCTTTCGGAGATTTCCGGGGTTGAGAATCAATGCGAGTTGATTTTTAGTAGCCCATTGCAGAGACTTCAGAACCTCTAATACCTTTTTCTGTCCTGTGTTTAAGAAACGAACCGGGAGAGCTGTATTCTCCGGTGGTTGATGCCCCCATTTTAAAATATAATCATTCCCGTTATTGCTGAATGGCGATACATCATAAGACATTCCTTTGGTTCACCTCTCTTTCCTGTATTTCGCCCAGTTATGTGTCCGTAGGATCTTATGCTAATCCTTACAGCTTGGCTTTGATCTGCCCAGTCATTCGTTTGGTTTCTGTTAGAACCTCACGAATTCGTACCTTTACTTTATCGCCCTTCCGAACTTTTCCCACATTAGGCGCAGGATGCGTGCAGAGTACGTCTACACCAGCCTCGAGATTTACAAATACCCCATAAGCTACAATTCCCGACACTTTACCGCCATACTGGTTGTTTTTTGCGTAACGTCGTGTGCAATCCGGCCAAGGGTTAGTGTACAATGCTTTGGCACTTACCTTCAGCGTACGTTTTTCTTTGTTGACCTCCAAAACTTTAACTTCAATATCGTCTCCCTTGACGTATAAATCGCGGAGATCATCGATCCATTGGTAGGAGACCTCGTCTACGGCGAGCTCAACGTCCAAAGCTCCAACATCCAGGCGCAGAGAACGTGTATTAACTCGGGTTACGGATCCTACTACGATCGTACCTTCACTCACCATATCGAGCGTAAGGCCTTGAAGGTGGTCTTTCGCCTCTTTAACGGAGGCTACAAATGTTGCTGCTTCCTTGTCTAGACCAAGAACTTTAAAATATATTTCCTGGCCTACAGCATCTTTAAGGTATTGGGTTTTTTCAAAGCCCGTTTCTTCGAATGGGATAATTCCTTTGATATGACCGATGTAGACTATAGCGCAGAGCTTATCACCGATAGTTTCTGTGGTGCGAAGTTCTGCCCTTAAGATACTTCTATTTTGGCGGGCGCTATAAACGAGTTGCCACTGCTGAGACTCTCTTTCTTCCTGGATTTCTTTTTCGCTGCGATTGACTATACGGACAAGAACATCTGTTTCGTTTAGAACGGTTGTTTTCATATAAATTCCTCCTGAAATGAGATTATGATTTGCTACTAAATTTACCCCAGAACGCATTCTCCCCTGTGCCAGGCTTTGCCTGTGATGGTTGATGCGGGGATGCTTGTTTAGAAGGAGCGGGTTGTACTTTTTGTTCTGAATTCACATTAATGTCTGGCAATCGTTTAGGCTGTGAGGCACTCTTAACTGTTTGTAAATTCACACGTGGATTGTTCTGCTTTTTCTGGTCTCCCGAAGGTGCTTGAGAGCTTCTGGATGGCGGTCCGTATGGTCGGCTGATATAAGGAGGCTCGGGTGGTAAAGGAGGCAGCCATGACTCATCAGGGACGTTGCGGTTCTCTTCTTCTTTTTGAGTCGTTGAAGAAATTGATTTTCCATGTGATCGATCATTGAAAGGCACCTGCAAGTCTGAATCAGCTGGTGGCAAATCCTCAGTTGGTAAGTCAAAAGTTATAATGAATCCTTTATGTTTCACCTCTGAGACATCCTGATCCGTCTCAGTTCTGGTTGCTTGAAAAGTCTCTTCTACATTCTCGTCAGCAGGAATCAAGCTCACTTCTGCAGGTACTTTGTTTTTATTACCTTTAATCTTATTACGAATCCACTTAATTGCTGAGTGAATATTCTCTTTCCCTTGTTCAGCTGCATCTTGTGCAAACCGCATACGATCGTTCCATCGTTCATTACGATCTTGAATATCGTACTTAAAGTCTTCCCAGGTATATTCCCTTGCAACTGGAGATTGAATATTAGACATTACTTTTAAATACATAAGCATAATTACTATACAGAACAGAAATGCAATAGCAGCTAGTAACCGAGGTACGATTGATTCACTATCTGGACGAAGACGTTCCATTGCACGCGTTAAAAAACTTCCAACCATCCAATCTACAGAGAAGACACATGCCATTAACGAGAGATACCCTACTCGCTTGCGAAAGTAATAGCTGACCAGATGGCCTGTAGCTGCAAAAAGCCAAACAATGAAAGGAATTCCAAAGCCTGATGGCGCAAGATTAAGATACATCATTAAGCAACCGAAAATTGATATAAAAAAGAAAACTGGGTTATATAAGCGTGTTAAGAGCGGGATGTATTTATCAAGATATTTCACTTCATTAACTCAGTCCCCCTTGTTCCTGAATTTCAATTCGGAAGTCCTCTCCTCCAGCTTGAAGCGCTTGAATAATACTGACCCATAGTCCAATACCGGCTCGTAGCTCCTCTTTGAGCGACTTTATTAATATTTCTTGGCTCGAAGTTGATAAGCTAGCGCAACGTGTCGCCAAATCATCATCGTCTGTAAACTCTACCAACTGCTGCAATGGTTGAATAAGGCAACCGTTTGATTCCAATCGGATTCCTCCTTCCTGGTAAATAAAAAGGCGTACATAAGCGAATGAGGATTATTCCACATTGCTTCTATGCACGCCGATGTTTCGGTAGTGTAAGAAAAAGTATTCAGCTAGACGAGGGAGATAGGAGTTGAACCTACACTAGCAACTCTCAACGAATTGCTGTTCTACTTTAAACTACACCCTCTGAGCTCTACAGATTTCCATATAGGATTACACCTATTTGAAAATATATATTCACATTATGATTATATCGATTGCCTGATTTTCTGTCAACGAATAAATACAGTTTTCGGATTATATCGATGAATAATCCTTTACAAGAATAGATAGTTGATGTTCGAATCCATCAATTTCTGCGGTACCTGTAAAGTCAATTTGTTGATTAACGACTAGCTGTTCAATTTTTTCAATATCCTCTGGTGTGTGTGCGAAAATTTTAATCCTTCCTTCGCCAGATTGATCAGAAACGAGAAGGTTCCCTATTTTCTTTCCCGTTATTCGCATGTTGATGATATTTATTTCAGTGATGGTAGCTTTTTTAATATGCATACAACGACTTCTTTTGATTTCATTTAACCGATTATAAGTAGTCATTTGACCCTCCCTTAGTACTGAGCAGTTTGCCGGCTCAGTTCTCTTTGGATAAGCTGGATTTTAAGTGTCGTTTTCTCTCTAACGTCTGGGTTTTGTAGTAACATACGATAAGATATCGGATCAAATCTGCGCAAGGCATTTTCAGCAATACGTTTGCCAAAAACCAAGTCTAGCGCATCGGATGCCATACCTTTAGACCATGTATGGTCAAATGGAATAGAATGTTTTATTAGCTGTTTACGTTGCCCTTCTGACATGGGATTTCGTCTCCAAAATGCTTCTTTTAAGAATAAATTTCGTTGCAGCGATTTTAAAAAGGTTTCAGCTACCCCCTGAGCGTACTCGAGATCCAATGGCTCATGATACAACGGATATAACTTATTATCTGAATGCTCGAATAGAGCCCACCATTCATGAGTACTTTCTTTTAGAAGAAAACAAGCTCTTTTATCACCTAAACCAATATAGTAAGAATTTTCACTTGCCTTTACCCAGCTGAAGATGGTTTTATCAGTAAATAAGCTGACTTCATATGCCATTTGGCCTTGAACTCGATGGGTTTCTTCTTTACGCTTCTGAAATGAGATTACGGATTCATCATCCTGAAGGTCCAGCTGAGTTTGTGTCACATTATCCGTCTCAGGCTTTTCGATTGGAGGGAATAGTTTAGATAGTGTCATAAGGGAATTGGTTTCTGTTACTCCTACAATGTCTAGGATCAGACAATTGGCTTTATCCGGATGTAGTCTTGTTCCCCTACCTACAGACTGAATATATAGACTCTCACTTTTGGTTGGTCTTGCCATGATGATACAGCTGACACTAGGTTCGTCAAATCCCTCCGTTAACATCATACAGTTCACGATGACCCGGTATTCATTTCTTTCAAAACTTGATAGAATGCGTCGGCGCTCTTCATCGTTAAGAGATCCGTCAATGCCAGCTGCCAGAATTCCATGATTACGTAAAGACTCTGCGATCTGATACGTTTGTTTCACACTGGCCGCAAATACGATTGTCTTCCTTCCTTCCGCATGTTCAATATAAGCATCTACTACAGTTTGTATGGCGCTTTCTTGAGACATGACTTCACCGAGTTCCATCTGATTGAAATCGCCAGCAACGATCTTGAGACTTCCCAAATCCAAGGATTCAGCGACAACTCTTTTCGCCTTAATATCACACAAATAACCAGAGACAATCATTTCAATTAACGATTTTTCATAGACTACTTCTTGAAATATATCACCTAGACCTATCTTGTCTGCTCTATTTGGGGTTGCGGTTATTCCCAGGAGAGGAGGACCGTCGGGATCAAAACATCCTAGGCTTGTCAGAATACTTTTTGATCCCTTTGAACCACAATGATGAGCCTCGTCATAAATGACAAGTCCGGGGTCTACTATCTTCCTGCCTCGGACTAAGGTTTGTGTGGAAGCTACGATAATTTCTGCATTTTGATGATTTGCCTGCCCTTTTACTTTGCCAACCTGTACGCCATTCCAAACCAAATTCATTTTTTTTGAGGTTTGCTGGAGAAGTTCTTCCCGATGTGCGATAAATACAATGGGCTTTTCGTTCATAACATTCTGGTAAAATCGCTTTGATATATCGGCAGCTACAACGGTTTTTCCTCCGCCGGTAGGCAATACAATGAGTTGACGCTTGATACCTTCATGCAGCTTCCTGAAAAATGAGTCTGATGCCTCCTGTTGATAATCCCGCAAAGCTATCCCCATGATCATGTTCTCCTTTCATATTGTAATGGTAGATTTAAAAATGAAAAGATAGAAATTAAACAGAATTATTAACCTCCATTTGATCTAGCAAATACCTAATAGCTTGCAACTCATAAAGCGACAAAGCAATTCCTTTTTTTCTGCCATAGTCTTCAATAAAATCATAGAGTTCATGATAAGCTAAGGCATTTTTCCCATCTTGGATTAGAGACTTGCAATGGAGAAAACAATGAATTTGACGAACTGAAAACATATCGTTTCCCCTTATGTGAAATTGCCAGTCAGTGTAGAATTCGATTTTTAGAGGGTCATAATGTACATCAGACAGATTTAATTCGATTAGTATCTCCTTTTTTTTCTGTTCAAGAGCTGACCTTTCTTCATTCATGCAGGCTAAATAGCTTGAGTCATTTCTATGTGCTTCTAGAAACAACTCTCGATTCGTCACTCTTTTATTAAAAAATATGAATCTCACCACACACCTCCTGGATTACTTTTTTATAAAATGTTTAGAATGTTTGTTATATACAAAAAAAGCGTCCGAACACTTCCCATATTAAAAATGGAAAGTGTTTCAAACGCCTTATTTTAAGGTGGTTTGGTTTTTTATGAATTGCATATTCCTACACTATTAGTATACATGGATACCATTTTCGTTGAAAAGTACACTTATGTATACTTTTCAACGAAAATGACCTGTTATTTAACTATAGTTCCGTATGTTACGTTAGGTTCTTTAATGTTATATACAGAATTGAACAGATTGATATCTTTTAAGACAGTTTGTATTTCATTGAGCGTTATTCCAAAGCTCGTGTCATCACCCGATCCAAAGATAATACTAGCTACTTGACCTTTAGAATTAATGACTGGACCTCCTGAATTCCCGTGATATATTAGTTTGTCAAACAGATCGGTTGATAAAAATACTCCCTTAGTTGAATCTGGGATTTTAGTTACTTCTATTGGAAGTACTGGTGAATCAATTTTTTTAGCGGATAATACATCCCAAGTCTTAAGCGTACTGCCATTAAAGAGATTGAAGTTTGTTTCCTTCTTTTCCTCTCCCGGCTGTAGAATGTTATTAGGCACCACTGGATTACCGATAACGGTAACAAAATCACCTTTTTGAAGTGGTTCCGAGCTAAAATCAAAATATGAATGATTCACTTCATTCGTCGACAATACAGCAATGTCCTTGTCAGGGTAAGCTTTTACCAAGGTGGCCGTATTGTATTTACCAGGTGGTTTTTTTCCATCTTTATAATCTTGGTATTGGATAGTTTTTTTCTTACCTGTTCCAGATATTACGTGATAGTTTGTTAGTATGTACCCACCTTTAATGAAGAATCCGGTTCCACCATTTTCCTCTTTCTTATTATGTTTGTAGCCATCTGACTCAATAATAATCTCATCATAAGTGATAATGGTATTGATTCTGGTTACATTATATTTCCATGATTCTATCATCTGGGCTGAAGGAGCGGTTTGAATGAGAGTAGTTGATGTTAGAGATTCTTCTGCTTCTGTTACTGCCGTACTAGCTATTCCCATAATGAACATAGTTGTTAATAGAATTTTTTTTAGCACTTTTAACATCTCCTATTTTCTAATATAAGGTATTAAAGAGTATTATTCCCTCGCTCTTAATTCATTGTAGTATGACTTTTGAAAAAGAAAAGCCCCGGAGGGCTTTTCTGGTTTGTGAAGTATTTTCAATATTATAAATTTTATAGTGCAAAAAAATCACTATCACCAGGATCATCATTAGGATCAATATTATATCGGTTTCTCATTTCATCAAGTTCTTCGGAAAAGTCTGGGTCTCCCCAGCGAATCCGACTTGTATATTTATTTTCTTGATAGTACCAAATTTTATCAATAATGGCCGGATCGAGATAGTCTGATATTACTAAGGCTTTATCCGGATTAAGCCGGCGTACTTCATCAGGAGTCATCGCAGCACGCTCTGCAAAGGATTGCATCTTTTGTTTTGGCATAAATGAGAAGAAGCTCCTTGTTATATTCTCCTGAGCGATTGTTGCCGTTCCGCAAAAGCTTGAGGCATACTCACAGGAAACAAGTGATAATCCTGAAAGAAATACCTTAGTCTTTAGATTGTTTAACAGATTGTTGGCCTTATCTTCTCCATACTTCTGATTGAGCTGTTCAACTCCCTGAAGCCCTATCGCAAGTCCCATACGACGTGAACGAGCAGTTGCAGCGACTGTATCAATTATTGGTATTATTCCGATATTAGCGAACTCATCCAGAAGGAAGAGAACTGGAAATCCATCAATGATATCCTGCAATCGCTGAAGTAACTGCTGATATATGACGGCCATAAGTGGTGCAGCATATAATGACTTTGTTTCTGGCACTGAAACAAAAAGAACAACTGGTTTTTGATTAGTTCCATCTAACCCATGGCGCAAAAATGAAGGATGCAGGTCATTTCGCTCAGCGAATTTTACGATCTTATCATCCATAAAAAGCTGCATATTCGTTGCAATAGTAACCTTAATACTAGCTAGTATTTTTTCGGAGCCAGCTGCTTGTTTAAAAAGATTAAATTCCCGTCTTGCAATCTCCACTTGATCAAAGACCGCTTCCATTTCATCCATATCGAGATAAAGGATTTTCTCCATCGCTTTTCCGATTTTTGGACACCCTGGTTCCATCTTTTTTTCGTACAAAAATGCAGCAACCAGAAGGGGAAGTGACATATTAAGCCAAGTAGCATCTCCCCCACCTTTCCCTTGCATCTCAAACGCCAGTCCACCGTTCATAAGAATGAGTTGTGCTATTTCCTTGATTTCCGCATAATCTTTTGCAACTGCAAGCATGTTATAACCAGGATAAAATCGTTCAAACGGAGCTAATCGTATTGTATCAAAACCACGTGCCCTCAAGTCCGCTCCTGTCTTCCAATACAACTCTCCTTTTGGATCTGTCACTACTGCGGACACGCCTAATGGTAATTCCATCAAATTTGGTATAAAAAATGTGGCCGATTTACCAGAACCTGTTGGTCCTATCAATCCTAGATGTTCGTATGACTTTAGAAGGCTCATTACTGCACCTTTACCGAGAACAAAACCTCCTTTGCCTAGGACTGGCCTTAATGCGCGCTTGTCCTGAATAAGGGACGAGCCCTTATTATTTTTATTTAAGAATCTGGTTGCTCCCATAATTCTCCTCCTAATAGCAGACAAAAAAGGCGTTTGAACACAAAGCTCAGATATTTACTGAGCTTTATGATCAAACGCCTTTTTCGGGTAGCCTGATTTTGTATTTATTTGGTTACAGATAAGTATATACAAACCAGAAAGAAATGAATAGTACACTTAAGTGTACTTAATTATCTAATAATGCACGAAACCACCTTATTGCCGGCTGCCTATTTCACTGAGAATCTCCACGTCCAAATCATCTATCTAGTAGTGAATGGATATCCAGCAGGTCTTTAGATCAGCGAATGCTAATTCGCAGCTGTAAGTAATCCTCTATATATGCATAATGGAAGCGGGTAATATACTCATTTCATTACTGCTTATTATCCTTCAACATAGCTTCTGCATTAATAGATTTTCTTTTGAAAATATTTTTGGACAATTCAACAGTTTCAAGAAGAACAATAAGTGCGATTAGCATAATACCCATATTAACCCAAGGGATTGGACTACCAATAAGCTTTGAAAGTATAACTACACAGATTAAATAGGCAAAATAATTCTTTGAGTAGAAATGTAATTTATCTTTGACCCATGATTTCTTCATCCCTATCACTCCCTCCTTAACCTTAATGAAGACCGATTTTTGGAATCAGATAATACCCAGTCTCAGGTGAGGACTGTATCGGTTGCAACTGTTCGGCTAAACGGAATTCAGTGGATTGCCAGTCAGGACGTGTTCGTAAGATTGAGAAAAGATCATTTGAGAAGTCGGGTGTCTCATTCGAATTTGGATCAGTGTATACAACCCACTGTTCTACAAGCATACCCTTATCCAGAAAATTAAAAAGAACAATATCTGTTCTGTCCGGACCTGCAAATTTCAGGTCGTGTTCATGAGAATGGAATGTGCAATATACTACCCGCTTATCATCGAAACTACTCCCCATATAGACAGGTGTTTGAATTATGATTTTTTCCATTATAAACCCTGCAGCGTTGAATACAGGCTGACCACATTTTTCTCCTGATGAAAAGACATACTCTGCACGTACATTGTTCTTCAAGCATGCTTTGGCTTGTGAGCGCCAAATTTGGTACATGCGTGCATAACCGGTTCCCTTTTCCTTAGAAGTGAATTTCTCAGCTTCTGCCGTTTTGAGAAACTCGCTAAATGTAAAATAGGGGATCCCCATCTCCTGCATTGGTATGAGTTTCAGCTGCATATCTATTTCTTTAAATGCACGAGCATGGGATCTGAATTCTACATTTGGTTCATGTTCAAGTATATTTCGAAGTTGTTTTCGAACTTCTATCTTTTCTTTTGAACGAAGGCTGGCCATCAATAAAAACTCATCATATTCCCAGAATTGTAGCATTGGAGGAACTAATTTTGTCAAATACTCTTTGTTCTTGGAAAGTACGATAAACCGAAGGTCTGCCAGTTCTGACAGATCAGCCATATCCAAGCTGAGATTTGTCTGTACTTCGTAAATTTTGCACAACATCGGGCTAAATACAAGAGTAATGGTCGTCGTTCGGCTATTTATCAAATTGTACTCAACAGATACTACCTTAATTTCCTCAGATTCGGTTATTTCGTTAAAACGAATATTATAACAATCAAGGTGCTGATATATTTTCATGATCTATTCTCCTCTGAATATTATCAGAAGTGAAGATCACCACGAATTATTTTATATTTGTGTAGAGAACGCAACACAATGTGTTCTCTTCCCCTTTGGGGCATTGAGCAGTTTAAGTCATTTTTCGGGCTAGCTTTCATCTTCTATACAAAAAAACTATTTTTGATTCTGTAGAGTTTTTAATATATTCCATGCCTTAGCAAAAACACGCTCTACTTCATCTGTTTCTGAAGAAGTCATCAATGGGTTTTTAAAGTTTTGAAAAAAGTCAAAACAATCGTGAAGCTCGTAAAGAACTTCTGCCATTGCTGGAGCAGCGGCAAACAAATGCGCCAAACGTTGTGCATCTGAATAAGATTGTTGAGTTGAAACTGGCAAGACAGCTACTTGAAATGATTTATCGGGTACTGCTGCTTCATGTGTGTTTTGAAACGTTTCTGCATCAGTTTCAACTAACTTTCGAATGATCGTGTGATTGTCCGGATCGACGGATAATTTAATGGTAGGGATAATGGTGCTCATAGTGTTCCTCCTAAAATGAGTTTTGCCACTTGAATAGTATTACTTAGTGGTCTGGAAAATAGCATACATCCATCTTATAAAAACACAACTTTTTTAAGCCAAAAAGTTGTGAATATCACTCCAGGTTGTAGCTACCATTAGGAGAACGAGTACAATACTACCTGCTAAGTTTATAAGACTCTCTTTACTAGATTCCATCGGCTTACGACGTATAGCTTCCAGTATGAGAAAAAATATACGTCCCCCATCTAGTGCCGGAAACGGAAGAAGATTAAATATCGCTAAGTACATATTTATTATACTTACCCATACCAAGAAGGCTTTAAGACCTTGTTCTTTGACCGTGTAATAACTCTCCATAATTAAACCCGCAGGACCAATAGTTTTATGCTGAATATCATCCCCGATAACCGTTCTTTTGAATCCGTTAATGAATAGGGATTCATGTGAATAAGTTTCTTTTATACCATTTTTTAAAGAATAAGCTGAGCCACTTCCTTCTTGAGATGTAATATTTGTATGTGACTCTAATTTATCCTGTTTAATGACTACCGTCGATTTTTCAGGCATACCAATAGAAAAAAGTATTCCTAATACAATGAAAAAAGAAAATACAAGATTTGCCAATGGTCCTGCTGCAAAAATGCAAATCCGCTGTGAGATGGTTTTGCTTTGAAATAACACATGATCTGGTAGTAGAGGATAACGTGAATTTCTAGCTGTTACAATCGACGCGCTTGGTAGAAACTTTAAAGTATATTCATCTGTTTGATCAAGTGATCTAAAAGTGACGTTCCCTGCTTTAGGATCAACTTTAATGAGATTAACAGGATATGAATTTTTATTTTGCACTTCATAAATATCACTGAGCATCCCGTTAGTATGATGTATGTAAACTGTTTTATTGTACCAATAGGACCAATCATCTCTCCCAGCCATTCGTAGAAATCCGCCAATAGGTAAAATCCTGAATGAATAGTATGTGTTTCTAAAATTGAAACCATAAAGTTTAGGCCCCATACCTACCGAAAACTCGTGACAATATACCCCTGCTCTTTTTGCGAGGATCAGATGTCCAAGCTCATGTAAGGTAACCATACTAAGAAAAAGAAAAATAACAGCGATTACTTCAATCATGATTCACCCTCTATTCTTTAATCGGTTAAATAGGTTGGAAGATTTATTGATTTATGAATTTAAAAGGTCTGGCGGATGATGTTCTTTATCGGATGAATTTAATTCTACCTAATAAATGTTAATGCTGTTAATGATGAAAATTGACTCCCATAATACAACTCCATAAATAAACTCCATAATCAAATACAATAAATGAATACAATAAAACAATACCATTAGGACATTTATGAAACTGCATTTAATCTATGTATGACAAGGGTTTGCGCAACAAGTGTTTTTTTTATTAGAACGAATTCGAGCAAAGTTCCATTAAAGAAAATTTGAATTCATATTTAAGTGATGATTAACCACCTTAGTTATTTATGTATTCAATTCATTATAATCTCTATTAAGAATTTAAAAGCATGAATTAAGATAGTAAAACTAAAAGAACACAAGCAAAAAAACATTATCCACAACCTTAGAAGGCAAAAAAAAGAGTAGAAATACATTACCTGCTTGTAAATTGAAGATAATCAGTGATTTTCTAATTTCATTGGATGAAGATAAGAGTGAGATTGTTGATTTTACATGAACTAAAAAGTAAAATTGCAGCACAAATAACCATACCCCCCATACTAAAAAATCAATAAAGGTACTATGGCATTACTTGTTTGAAATTAGACATCAAATATCCACCCAATTCTCTCATATACCGAGTAGCTGATGAGAAGAACCTATCATTTTGTACAATTTCATCTTTAAATGAGTGCCCAGTTACACATCGATCTAGCCACAATGTTTCGATTTTTCGAAGTTTTTGAAGTTGTATTTTTTTTAGCTCCGTAAAAGCATCAAGTAGTGAATAAGAAGTCTTATTAGACCCGATAGACGTTTTTCCGCTTTGTTTCTCAGTTTCATATTCTATCCGGTTCGTATATTCTTCATAAGTTTCAGTTAAAAATTCCGCGACTTCACGTTCAGCTATTCCTTCTGCCGTTTTCCGGAAATACGCACTTAAAGAATTAAGTGTCGTGGTGTCCTCAGACGCTCCGATCCAGGTCGCTTGTTCAACCCCTTCAGGAACAATATGTGAAAGGTTTCCATCTAGTGCCATCTGACCATATGCCTGGTGAATATCTACATATAGTAAATTACCGAAAGTTGTATCATTTTTGAGTAGAACTAATGTATGGGAGATGATGTGGGAGGCAAGTTCATAACCAAGCTGACGATAATAGTATTCCATTACCTTAGCTAGGGCTTCCAGTCTAGGCTTGGTGATAGCTCCAACATGGTAAGAATGCTTTTGAAGAGCATTACAAATCCAAAGCACATTTCCCTCACTCTCATGTACCCCTAACTCAAGCATTTCTGGTCGAATTCCATATACCTGAACCATTGGTTCTGATTTAGTTGAAATGTGTTTTAGTGATTTAACAATTTTAAGATCTAAAAAAGCAGAGGCTTCTTCAATAACCTTCTTCATTTCACCAATACTACGTATATTAAATAAACCAGTAGTTCTTTCATAATCACTATTATTGAGTATCATATTTCGAAGAGTACAAGTATATACTTTTAGCCCTCTATGCATTTGACAGAGTACATCTAGTACAAAACGCTGTGCTCGAACACTAACACGTTTGAATGCATCAGATGATAGGAATTTATAATGTTTTAGATAATAGTCTTTGTTTTTATCAGCCTTTGAATAATCAACCGATTTAAAGTCTATATATTTCTCCGGATTAGCGTATAACTTATCGTTCCGATAAAACAGAACATTCTGTGTCACAGCTTCAGCGATTGCTCTCTTGGCTGCTAGCCGTCCAACACCAAGTTTTTCGGCTATTTCCTTTACATCTACTGGGATTTCACCGTCATAAGCAGCCAAATCACCAACAAGGCATTTTAATCTTAATAATGTTGGGGTATCGTACTGGGTTTCTGCAGCTGTAAATAAAGAAGTGGAGGCTTTCATGACGCATCCTTTCTGACGCGCACGGGGAAAAAAGGCAGTAAAAAAGAAGGGAACCACTTGGATTAAAAACATAAGTATGATATTATTTATATAACTAATGTTTTTCCTTGTGATCCTGCCATTGTCACATTTTCATCGAGGGCTAAGTTTGGAGACTGCCGACCTCTTTGGAAATGCCCCGGGCTAGGGTCTTTTTTTTATTTATCTATCTATCTAATCTAAAAACACCAAAAACGGCCACACACGCATTATCGCATGTGTGACCGCATCCTGAATAAGGTACGTTAGCACTTTGCCAGAAAATGATATCACGACCCTTAAAGGGACACTAATTCATTCGGCTGACAGGTTAGCGATTTTGCGTCGTAAAAACTAAAACTTTTTCACAGCCTGCCTAAAAACCATTTGAAATTGTCCCATTCCTATTTTATAATAAGGGTATCAATTTCATATGCGATTTTTGCGGATCCTCCTTGTTGGTAGCAAGGGGGATTTTTGCTGTTAAAAAAGAAAATTTCAAAGTGAAAATGGTAGAATTACTTCGACTATAAAACTGATAATATTACATCGTTCTTTATATTTCTATTTAGAGATAATTTTACTCCAAGATTTCTCATTTGTATATCACAACTTATTTTTGTTTGTGAATTTTGTCTGACTGAATATATGTATGTCGCTCTTGAGTTAAATAAGAAATCAATTATAGAATGGATAATTCCCCACTCGTTACATATTGTTATGTATCTAAAAGTCAGTGTCATCTTCAGAAAATTGAACATCATCAGCCAACCATTCTCCTGGTTCCTGCTCGATAAAAGAAACGCGTGCTGTTACAGAACGATCGAAATGTTCATTGGCATCAATACCTTTTTCTTTAAGGTGAACTAACAATACAGCAGATTTTCCTTCTATTTTCAGATCATCTATAGTAGACGTAATCTCATATGGTTCTATTACAATTCTTCGGCCAGCAATAATCGTTTTTGTGCGTTTTGCATTTTCTTTTAAAGCGGTTTGGTAACCCTTAGTAAAGTAACTTAGATCGCCATATCCTGGATACTCTGTATCTTTATACGTGACTGACCGATAGTTCTTAATTAAGGGTGGACCTAAACTCAGAAGAATGTCTTCTTCCTCTTTTATCTTTATAGGGCTTTGAGATGGAACCAAAGTTGCAACTGGTTCTATCTGATTATTTACCTTTTGGGCTTCTTGAATCCCATCTTCTTGTGATGTGGCCGATGGATAGCTTGTCCCTAGCTGGTTTTGAATTAATTCTTTTTGATTGTCTACAGTGGCTTTATCGAGTTCACCAGCAAAAGGACCTTTCAACTGGCATCCTGTCAAGATGACAGTTAAACAGGTAGCTGCTGCCGCATAAGGAAGTACTTTTTTCAGCCTCAATTTGTTTCACCTCTTCACCGCAATACTATCAAAAAATACATTAATCTCTCTTTGATATTGTAAACAATGGTATACAGAAAGTCAAACGATTTTAAAACAGTATTCAATGTAATGCTCCGGACAAGCTGCTTACAAGTACATTAATATACTACATTTCGAACTAATCAAACGTATTTTTTTGAATCATTCCCTCCATTGATTGAACATATCGCATGTATTCCTGATGGGATCACGCATTTAACCGTACCCCTTAAAATCAAAATCCGGTATGCATTTATTCCTTGAAGCTTCAGAATAGATTTTTTTCGGGGATGTAATCTATCAATTTCAATGGCCAATGTAATCCCATCTTTATGTGCGACTATATCAACTCGACCCTTTTTTCCATCACCACGATCGTTAATGAATAATTCATTTTTACAGCTCCAACCTTTTTTCTTTAAAAAACTCGTAATTTTGGTCTGCGTTTCTTTTGCATTTAATGTCGGGTTTAGAGGGGGGGCATTTTCAAAAAGAAATTGAATCTGTAAAGGTAACGGGTTCTGAATAGAATTTAAAACAAACATTTAAGTTCCCCCTCGGATTCATCTTAGATGAGTATATAACATTGTTGGAAGAGGTGAAAATGTCGAATAAATGGAATTAACTGGAAGGACGGTAACGCTTTGTACCATGACTTTGTTCTTTTAATTCGTCACTACATGGAATTTAAATTCTATGTAGTATTACAAAAAGACATCATTACGACTCTCCGGCCGCTACGCTACCTTCGAGTCTAAAAAAAAGCCCCCCTCCCCCTTAATCCCCCTCCCCCCAGTCCTTCAAACCGTCAACGCTCCGATTTTAATATTAGATTCATGCTCCAAGATAAGGCTGCAGCGGTCAGCAACTATCGTTTCTCCGGACTTAGATAGCCTGGTATGGCACCCCTGAGGTTAAGCCACCGGCATTGATTCGCTTAGCAGACCCCAGACTTTCACCTCTTGGTTATTAGATACGCAGCACACATCATTAATTACCTATATGATCGCCTCACATTCAGTAATCATGACGCTTAGTTCTTTTGATAAATCTCGCTCAAAGTATGGATTGAGTTTATTTCCCTCTGCATCCTTAAATACTCTTACTAATGGACGTTGAGGATAATTGTGATCATTTCCAACTACAACTGCTGCTTCATTAGTATTTAGAATAACGGTGACTCCAATCGGATATAACGCTACAGATGCGTGAAATGCTTCTATCACTCTTTTATCAAATTGTGTATGACACCCCGCCCAAATGATCTCTATAGCATCATGTGGAAGCATAGCATTCCTATACACTCTATGTGAGGTTAATGCATCAAAAACATCAGCAACAGCCAAGATACGGCCAAATAGATGGATTTCATCACCTTTTAATCCACGCGGATAACCAGTACCATCCAGCTTTTCGTGATGTTGATATGCACAATGTGCAATGATAGAAGATACTTCGGGTTCTTTTCGAAGAAACTCAAAACCGTATTCGGTATGACGTTTCATTATTTCAAATTCAGCTTCTTCCAATGCCCCCTTCTTGCTGAGTATGTATTGAGGAATGAATAGTTTGCCGATATCATGGAGTAATGCCCCTACCCCAAGATTTTGTAACTGTTTATACGTTAAACCCATCTTTATACCCATAGCAACTGCATAGAGAGTTACATTTAATGAGTGCGTAAATAAACATGTATCTTTAACATTAATCTGAATTAGTAAATTCAATAGCTGTTTTTTTTGACGAAATTCAGCAAGTATCATATCAAATACTTGCTGAATTTCTTTAACCATAAGTCCACGTGTCAGAGTCTTTGATTTATGATTGCCTTCTCTAATAGCACTAAAAGTGTTCTCTATCGTCCGAATTGCTTCTACACGCTTCTGATAAGGAATGTCATCTTCAATAACAATCCCATCAGTGACATAATCCCCGTTAATATATATTGTGTTAATATTTAAAATTTCTAGTCTTTCTATTAATGCATTCGTAAGCTTGGTACTTTCACTTAAAAGCATGTTTCCACGATCATTAAATATCGGTTGGGCCAAAATCATTCCAGGCTCACACCGATTCAAACCTAATAATCTCATTCTCAAATCCCCATTCTAATTGCTTTGATCTTTAACTGAAAGCTAAATGGCTTTCTGAGTCATGCCGGAGGAAGCAATGAGTGAAGATCTGTTTTCTTTGACATCATAGCCTCAAAATCTTTTGCTTGAATTGATACGCTAAAATAGTCACCTTGCATCTCACGGAAGCCCATTTCATATAGCATTTTTGCTTGTTCACGCGTTTGTATTCCTCCGGCGAGCAAACGAAGGTTTAAGCTTTGACTAAGCGAAACGATTGCAGTAGCTATAGCTGCAGTATCCGGATCTGTAGTGATTTCGTCTACGAAGGACCGGTCCATTTTAAGTGTATCAATAGGCATTTTTTTTAAATGCATTAATGTGAAATTTTCTTTCCCAAAATCTGAAATAGTCAATTTAACACCTATATTTTTGAGTTGTTGTAAGCAAGCTATTGTCGTTTCCAGATTTACCATTGCTAAACTATCAGTGATCTCAATCTCTAACAACTCAGGTGCTATTTTTGTCTCTTGGAGCAATTTTGTGAGATTTTTCAAAAATAATGAATCAATTAGTTGAGCCAGCGATATTTTCACACTTATATTAATAGTAGAAAATCCTTTATCCATCCAAGCCTTTCCTTGAATACAGGCTGAACGTAACAACCACCACTCTACTGATGGAACAAGTCCAGATTCTGATGCTAAAAGGTATATTTCTTCTGCATTACGAATCCCTTGGTCCGGTACGTTCCATTGGATTGTTGCTTCTACCCCTGTTATCACTTTTTTCAGAATATCTATTTTAGGTTGAAAAAGAAGTTGTAATTGATTATTTTCAATCGCTCTTGTAAGAAGGCGCTCCATTTTTCTTTTCCTGATATTAGACGAAAGTAATTCTTCATCATAGAAGACATACCCGTTTTTCCCATTTTCTTTTGCCTTGTACATCGCTATATCCGCATTCTCAATAATCTCTTCAGTATGTCTCCCGTGATCCGGATAAATAGCAATCCCTACACTTGCTGAGATTTCCAATTCATGTTCACCAATTTTAAATGGAGTGGCCAAGGCTGCAATGATCTTTTCCGAAAGTGATTTCAAGAGTTGCGGAGATCGGTTATTTGGTAGAATTACCGTAAACTCATCACCGCCTATCCGAAAGAGAAAAAACTCTTCATTTTTACGAAGAGTACACATTCGTGCGCTAACTTGGCATAAAAGATCATCACCATATTGGTGTCCATAAGTATCGTTCACTTGCTTAAAATGATCGAGATCAAGAAACATTAACGCTACTTTTGAATCTGAATTAGAGGCATTTTGAATGGACTGCTCTAAATACTCATAAAACAGCGATCTATTAGGCAATTTGGTTAAAGGATCTTGGTTAGCCTGGTGGAAAACATCTTGTTGATAATCCTTCATTAGATTGAGAATGCTATTTATGGAAGCTCCCATTAAAGTAATTTCATCCTTCTTCAGGGGTAGCGGGAATCGTAAATTGATATTCCCGGTTAATTGAACATGATCGAGATGCTCCCACAAATTTCGTAGTGGCTTAAAAAGAAGAGCATGTAATACAAAAGCTTGTATCACTAGCATTGTTACTCCAACCAAGATCTGCAATGATACCCTACCAGGGATCATTTCATAGATTGCTAAAGCGCAGCTGTTGATAATAAAAATAATAAAAATTATTCGATATTGAAGTTTCATTTCTTATCACCTTCTATGTTGCGTCTTCATTCATCAGATAATGTCTATCTGCAGTATCCCCACCCAAATAAATAAAGCGTCCATCGTGTACTCCCGCTTCCAGGTACTGACAAAGTGCAACATATAACTTTGGCTTACCTGAGATAAAGTATTCCACTTGTTCGCCTTCTTCAGAAAGTGCAGTTGCGAGTTTAATAGCGATTTCACGAGCACTTTTAATTCCTGAACTAAGATAGGTGTCTACTTGTTGGGCATACAAAAAGAAGACAGGTTCAAGCACCGAAGGCTGAGAGAACAAATCCATCTGAAAATATGATTCTTTCATATTCATCCTCCTTATCCCCAAAAATCGATAAACGATTTTAAGAATTGGAAAAGTTACTCTGTTTTAAAAAAAGTGAAATCATTAAACGCTAACAGACCTTCGAACTCTACCTTTCCATCAAACAAAACGTTTCCTTCGTTCGTATATATAACTCCGATACCTAATATCTGATCTCCTGAAATACGCCCCTTAAATGTGGTACCATCAGGAAGTCGTAATTTTCCAGTATCCAAAGTTTGAGTGCCAAAAGTTCCTTCATAAAATACTTTCCCGTGTTCTTTTAATATCCCCCTAACAATACTGGCCTTCTCGAATCTACCTTCTAAGGTTATTCCCCTCTCGGCACTGAGTTCCATCACACCTTCTCCATGGGGAAGTCCATTTATCCATTGCCCTTCATAAAGGATCGTCATATCCTGTGCGAATAATGTTCCATGACCGTTTGGCTCCTTTTCCGTGTTCTGTTCTCCTATGTAGACAGACCCCCAGAAGAAACCAATGCCCATCGTTCCTGGTAATTTTTTAGTCTCGTGTTCAACATAAATTCGAATTGGTTCTAGATGACCATCATCCTGTGGACTTTCAAAATCAATTCGAACTGTTTGATCCTGCGAAACCCATTGATTCGTTGCTCCGATTTCTTTTACGAAGGAAAGCGGGACATAGGTTGTCTTCTTCCGAACAACGACCGGTGCCCCCATGTTTTTTCGCTTTCCATCTAGAACGAGATACCGAGACCCCTCTTCCATATCTTTACCGGCATAGAGCAGTATGGTTTTGTTTCCCTTTCTGATTAATACATGTGCCGTACTATCTTCATATTCAACTTCCATACCTAAATGAGTAACAATCTGTCGTAATGGCACCATAGTTTCACCGTTTAGGCGAAAGGGTGCATAAGAAGAGAAATCTAATTTTTTTCCGTTAATTAGAATATTAATGGGTGTGTTCACCTTCTTCTGAAGAATTGTGGATGATTCGGCTGTACATCCGGCAAGTAACAGGACGGATGTAAGCCCAAATGCAATGCTAATCATTTTCATTAACTTCGACTCCTTTATTTGTCTGTGTAATTTCAGATTCTGAGGATTTCATTGGTTATTTAATTGTAATTTTATTGTACCTGAACGCCCATTTTGTGTAAACAATTGATTACAGTATAACTGTAATCAATATTAGGTAATTTTAAAAAATCAAAAAAATAATTATCATGATCGATTCATGGAACAAATATCACCGCCGAAATACTCTCCTTAAGCAGCATCAGTATATTGAATTTCAATTCCCTGAACTAAACACGATCGTCAAAAGCTGGGTAAGGTGTCCGATTATAAATTGTTTCGTCTGTTCCGTCTGTCCTTCATCTTTTAGAGCATACCGAGTCACATTACAACCACAATGTATGTGGAATGGTGACCAATGCATAATTCTAATTCCGCTCAGTCCCGAGTATCCAAGGAAGCGGGATTACGGCAGCCGAAAATATGACTTCTATATTCTGACTATTGGAGCAAAGTCGAATTTATTTTTGGGTTGCAAACTAAGTATAAGATGCCATTGACTATTCCTTTACTTTCCTTTACCGTGAAGTAAAGTAAAGTAAAGGAAAGTAAAGATTGGAGGGGTACTAATGCCAAAGGTTTCGAGTAAGGGGCAAATCAGATTTCCCGCTCGTTGGCTGAAAATCATGGGCGGAATAAATACTGGGGAATGGGTGTTCTTTCATATCCATAAAGAAGATCAAATCGTTTACGTTACGAAAGATAGCGGTCACAGCAGTTTTTGTACGCAAATGCTTGGGAATAGCGTTCTGACGATCCCTAATGACATTCGCAAATTGTTTAATATTAAGCCGGGGGACGATCTGGAACTCGAATACGATGCTGATAAGGAAGCACTCTACTTCAAAAAACATTCAACGTTGTTGACATGCCCTACATGTGGTGGCCACGGTACTGTAAGCAACTGGAGAAGAAACGCATTATCAAGTATCGATCTCAATCAAAGAACATGAGTTTCAGTAAGTAACGCAAAATCAGGCAAATTGTTGAATAGGAGGATGTCCAATACTTCTTGGACGTGAAATTAGGAGTTTTCCTTGGAGGCGAACATAACCGAGTACTAGTCAACAAATCTATTATACATAAAGAACGTTTATCCGGTCGTCACACACTGACGCATCCAGAATGGCCATCGCAGTGTGTCAGCTTGACAACAAGGATAATTGACCAGGAGATCTATTTGAGCTTCCAAGAAGGGGGATTCGGACTTTCTTAATGGTTTCAGCTAGCATCCGAGCTGAATCGAGACGAAAAGATCGAGCTAACCCACTTTCAAGAAAAGAGATAAACAGATAAAATCGAAAAAACAATGGGCTTAATTAAAGATCGATTTGAAGAGACTTGGATCTTTCAAGCACCAGCTCATTGACTCCAGCAGGTCAAGCTACCGAAAGTGATCGAAGAATAGGGAGACATTATATATAGACCCTCTGGGGCTCCTCAGGGGCCTATTTTTCGTTAACAGAAACTACTCACGAATTTTTTCACAATTTCTTTTTGTTTTCCGGTCTGCAACTGATGAACAAAGTCCAATATCAAGATTGTAATCAGGTCTTCCAAGGTCATTTGAAACGGAGCATACATCTGTTCTAAATCATACAATATGATCTCTGCGCGTAAGGCTACTTTACGAGGTATCTCGAGCTGCAGTTCAAAATATCTACGACGCCGTACCCGCTCCCGCTCTCTAAGCGCATTATGTCCAGGTGCAACCTCCACCCATTCTTTCACTTTTTCTTTCGTCGATAGATATTCTGCTCTTCTGCTCATTAGATTGTTTTTCAATTCTTCCAATTTCGTATTCGTAGATGTTACACGAAGAAAATCTTTTACAAGCAGTGCGGTCAATTCAATCATTGAAACTTCATATTCCCGATCAATAGATTCCATAACATCTTCTAGAAAAACTTCAGCTCGAAGAAGATCATATTCAGGTATTTTTATATTCACTGGGATATATGGATTTTTCTTTGTGGTTGAGGAGAAAATTGTACTAAACAAACTCTTCGTTTGAGATTGTAGTGTTCGAACCTGCATCCCTTCTAATTCTGATCGAATAATAGAGTGTTTCGACATATATATTAACCCCCATAGGAAAAGTTATTTTCGTTTTTACTTATTCTATGAATATGCGTTACTACCCAGGTTTAATTCCTATATTTTTTGGAAATGCTAGAATAGTAAATCGAGTCCATATAGGAGGTTCCATTATGAAGAATCAATCAACATCACTAACGCGCGGTGATGCACTATCATTTGCGAAACTATTGAAATCTTCCCATAGGGAGTTAGGCATAAAGGGTCATATTCTTAAACCAAGCAAAAGCAAAAAAACTACTAAATAGACACAAAAAAGATGTGCCGGACTCTTATAGCCGGCACATCTTTTTTTCATTAGCATGAAGCTAAATTTCTCTACTTATTTTATTTCCTTAAAGAATCACACTACAGTTACAAACAACAACAGCAAGACTTGAACAGATTACAGTACCAAGACAATACCCTATATCATAAAAGAAAAACTATACCATCTTGTTCTTTGTCTCAATCCTATCCAAAATATAAGGAATCAAGGAAATTCCTATAATTATACCGCTACCAATTAAAGAAACCTGCATAGGTAGATCGCTACCCATTATTCTTAAAGCAGTCCCAGCACTCATACTTAAAATAAAAAACATTAGACTGCAAAAAATTCCAAACAATACAATAATCATATTTACCCTCTTTTCAATTGTATTAATATGCTCAATGATAAATATAAGTGAATATCCTCAATCGTTAAGTACCATCCAGTAGCAGGATGCGTGTTACTTTAACTACTGAAGCTATCCCCGCATATTTTGATTGACAGGTACTCTTGGAAAATTAATCAAGCTATTAAGAGCGCTAAATATATTGAATTTTCGGAAACATTCTTATCAATAGCCTTTTCGGATATCATTCCAACGACCTTTATCTGCAAGCCACTCAACAACCATGTCGGAGCTCCATCCCTCAACATCAATCAAACTGTGGATCTGTGCATATAGATCATCAATAACCCTCTCATAGCGCTGCTCAATTTCTTTGTTTGCGCTGTCATTAGGTATAATTCTGGTAATTGACAGGTACTCTCGGGGATTAACCATGCTAGTAAGAGCGTTAAAATATATTGAGTTTTCGGTACCATCCTTATCAGTATCCAGTACGGTAAAGGTTTCAAGGTGCTTTTCGATTCTTCTAAAACCTTCTTTTGTATATTCTAATGTTACAGTTACTGTCCGGAAGAGATCTAATTCTTTATTATCATCTGCTTCCCACTCTTCGATTTGTGAATCTCGAATAGTTTCCTTGTACATTTTTGCCTTATTCTCATCCAAGAAAACTCGTTTAATTCGGTATTCAGAATAACTTCCAGAAGTAACTATGTAGACGGTTGTCATTTTGAAATCTCCTTTATGTTGCAGTTTATTTGTGTCCTGACATAAGGGACTTTTTATTGAAGTAGCCTGTTCATAATATTCCTCAAATGGGGTCTCCTTTTTGATCTGTTAGAGACTGCACTTGATCGAATCCATATCCATTCCTCCATTGTGAATATTTCTTCTAAGGCATACTTAATATTCTACAGGTGTTTATTAATATTCCTGGGGTTAGCAATCTCATGGCTGCCTTTATAAAATTCCTTATTCTCTTCAAGATCTTTCGAAATTAACATTACAAGAAAAGTAATAACTGAAATTAAAACGCCTGTTCCAATTGACACGATAAACAATAATTTGGACAAATGAGGGAGGGTTATATGCTTGAACATGAAGAATGATGTAATTGATGTTAAAAGTGAGGCTATGAAGAAGGTTTTTAGACAGAACCACATTTTTTTCATTATCTCACGCCTTTCTTAAGATAGCTCCTTTTTTTATGCTTTCATACCCTTACACTTCAGACCATTTTAACAATCCCCCTGATGCGCTATTTGTATTGTTCAATACATTAAAGATCACTAGTTTGTTCATGTATTCTCTTCTCCCCTTATACCTCTAGCGTCAAAATAGCTGCAGTACATACGGCATGTGGCAAGTCACTTTACGCATACCGTCCCATGTCGTTGAAAGTCTAAGGTGTGCATACTCTTCTTCCGTTGAATATCTCCATCCAAGAACATCCCTAGCGACAATGATGTCCATCTCTAATCCCGGTTTCATTTCAAAGCATTTCATGTCTCTGCCCCCTTATATGTTCAGTGCAGCCAGTATTCCATTTTTTAGATGGCTTCCGGTGCAGTCAATTCGTGTTAATTCTTCGTACCGCCCTTTATTTCAGCCAAAAATCATAAGTCACCATCGCTATTCCCAAAATCATAAGCACAAATGATAAAGTATCTAGTGTTTTATTCCAAACCTTGACGAAATCATTATCTAACAAGTGAATCATGTCTCCTTCACTATATGTATCAATATGACATTGCATGGACATCAAGTGCATTGCGAAGGCGGGAATTAATATTATTAACGCTCATTGTTTGATAAAGTAAAACATTCATGCTAATATTGTTTTATAAAGTAAAACAAAGAGGGGCCGATCAACATGGAAAAAGAACTGAGAATAAATATCTTACGTATGACCGAAAACGCAAACTGGGCTAAAGAAGTAATGCCTACTATGATAGAAAAAGGTTTGCACGTACTAAATAGTGAGGATGCCCAACAAACTATCAAAGATAAAGGAAGAGATAAAGTAATCTCTTACATCGCATACAAATTGGTTGACCAGTATTATTGATTGATAGATCAACCGACAAGCCGGAGACACCGGATGAGGTCGAAAGGCAACATATAATGAATACGGCTGATGATTACATCAACTCTTTAAACGAAGAGTATGGACTTTCCCTAACAGGACTGAGCCCACATCACGGGACCAAAAAAATCCCAAAAATTTCTACTAGGATCATTGTTAAAGACTTCGGAAACGGTCTTGGTAGAGTTGTGTACGTCGATCTGCAAAATAGACTTATAGCAACAAATGCGGAACCTCTACTTGTCGGACTAGCAGAAGCTGCTGCAATGCTTGAATGGTCTAAGCAACAAGTATCTGTATATATCTCCAGAGATAAATTTCCTGAACCGATAATGAGACTTGCAAGTGGTCCACTATGGACAAATAACCAAATTGAAGTGTTTCGAGATTCCCTAAAATAAGTCCTTCGTTTTTTTAGCATGCCGTATGCGTCAATTACATATCTTAACAAACGGCTGGTTTTCAAAAGTTCCGTAATAGTAGGATTCTAAAGTAAAAGGTAATGACCTATTTTCTTCTTGAATTAGGTATCTAATTGCTTCATCCCATGTTAGATCTTCATAGTCTTCATAACTTACGACTGGCTTCCACTCTCTACATACTCTGAATTGATATTTGTCCGTTTCTTCTTTTTTTATTGTCAGTGTTTCTCCTTTAACTACAAGTTTATCTTCATATAGATAACCTATATTGAACTTACCACTATTCCCTATTTTTTTTGATTCCTCATTTGAATTAGCTGATGAATGAACCAATATTTCCATTTCAAAATTGCCATCATGCAAACCGACTGTAGTAAAAAACTCGTTCATAAAAACACTCCTTATTTCCCGCTAAAATGCTCAGTTTCTTCATATTGTTCAGTAGTGGAATGTCGATTCTAGCAAATCATCCATTTCCTCTTGTGATCCTTCACGCCAAGTGGTTTCAATACGTTGCAGTTTTTCAGCTTGCTCGATTAACCATTTGACATGTGTATCTAAAAGTCCATTATCTTTCTTTTTCTCATGCTGGCCCTTGATGATTTTTAAGGTATCAATCATTTCACTTTCGTGCTTATCTAGAGATTCGTTATTTTGCTGTAATAATTCTATTACCCATTGACATGGATTTTGTCCATTCACTTACTTCACTCCTTCACAGCTTGAGTCTTCATTGAACTGCGATACTGTTTCTTTTTTCTGCAAGTTGTACTTTATCTGTCTATTTCGATATACCTTCTTACTGGGCATTAGTGCTACATTATTCCAAATCATATAGATGTAGAAATTTTTCTTAGCGTACAACTCTAAATCTAAATGATCATATATCTTGTTCTTGATAGTCGAATATAAAATAAGTAGAAATACCGTCAGTATAATCAAGGTTTTCGTCTTCCCAATCTCCAACGTCTGCGCTAGAAGCTAAATATCTTTCTGCGTTTGTTTTATTGCGCATTACCATTACTGAAACGTTCCCCATGCCATTCACTCCTTTATATTTTGCGTCAATCCGGTCCCCAGACCTTGTCTTTGCCGCAGCGTAAGCAATAGCTGTGCCAAATGCCTCTCTTATTGATGATCTTATGTCCTAGCAATTTGCAGATGATTTTGCGCATGAGATACGTACACCTTCCTTAGCTATATGCGTCTTAAATACACCAGCACCTTCAGCTCAGTGATCCCTTGAAACACTATTCTGATACCCTTCCACCAGCTCATACTGAAAGTTCGTACACGTCTCCAGGTACCGGTCAGTTCCATATCCCAACTCATGCTGCAGGAGAATCTTGTTGCGGCCAGAACATACGGGTAATTACTCAAAATGTCTCTTTCAATCTACATTCTTTTTCCTAATAATGATTTCGTTTTCCAATGAAAGCCTGAATATATTCATTTCTTGTATATTTATATTGTGCAACAATAAAAACACTGGTTCATTTCTGTACTGAATAATCACTTCTTCATCACTTATTTGCTTCAAATGTGGCAAGATCTCCTTAATTTCAAGCACGGTTGTACCTTCATTAATTTCGTGTAAATCTTGATATACATTATAGTTGCCAGCTTCATTTTCAAAAATATAATAATCATTTCCAACTTTATGTCCTTTTAAAGCGAAACCATTGTTATTAATTTCCATAAATCATGCGCTCCTTATATTCAATACTGAGATCTCTCCATGGTTGCTTATCATGTGATATGTACCCCATATTACGATTTGAAGGGGATTCGATGAATCCAAAGGATCTATTTTCATTGCGGCTGTCTATACCTCCAGAGAAGCAGCAGGGTCAGTGCAGTACGGTGCGAATTGATGCCATTCTCCGTAATCCGGTTCGTTCTTCGGGCGGTTGAATCACCATCTATTTCTGTAGATGCTATCGAAGTGTTTCTCTGTTCTGCCGATTACAACCTCTACTATGGCATCGTCCAGTTCTAATTCGCTCATAGACTGCGACTGTGTTCATGTCGGGATCTTCATACTGCGTAAAAAAGTATTTAATCTGTATCCTTAGGAAATTTAATTCTAATTCGCTCTATAAAAGATAGTGCTGCAATTACTCCAGTTGCCATTAAAAGAGATAGAATGAATTTCCACACTGTTAAGTCCCCACTTTTAGCAGCTGAAAATATCATAAACGGATACGTTACAACCACAAGTGTAATACAAGCTTTATTGAAAAAATTCATTATGAACACAACCTTTTTTTATCTACTTCTCAGTTTAGATCTACTTTTAATTTCATTAATGCTATTACTTCCAGCTAATCCACTCCTCAGTGACTTCATATAACCAGTAACGGTGACAGCATGAGGAACTACCTCTTCCAACTATCCATCACAAAACATAGAAATAACCTTACACTCGCGTTCCTTTCTTACGGTCCCATTTACCAGGCTCATAAAATGATGGTGCAGATTTGTAGTTTTCATCAACTCGTGCGGATCCGGGAGGTGTCTGGATATCAAACGTCTTACGGAAACCGACTTTAACTGGTTCTGATTTAACAAGATTCGGTCTATACTTTGGTTTCTTCCTAAATAATTTGAACATAAGAACACTCCCAGAATTTATTTACTTCGCTATATGAGTCTTCTAATCCATGTCTTCTAATCCATGTCTTCGCAATGCATCACATAGTATCTAACGAATGTTCGTAATGATTTTACCAATTCGCTCGTCTACCTTATCACGCAAGAACAGTAAGGCTTTTAATGACATTAACTCATTTTTGAGCATTTGGTTTTCTCACTCAGAGACTTCAAATCTTTCTATTTCTCCCAACTGCCCAGAAACATGAATTGTTTTACCAACTTCAAAAAGCTGAGGGTATTCATTAACCACATCATCACTAATCTTATATCGTTTGCCCTTAATCACCAGATATTTATTAGTGAGATAGAAAGCACCAAATAGTCCCCCTTTCTCGCGTGCTACAACTTTCGATTCAATCACACCAACGAAATCAAAACGACTTGCAACTGTTTTTCTATAATCTTTCACAACACAAGTAATGAGCCAAGCCACAATACCCAAAATAATAATTAAAAACATAATAAATATAATAGTTTCTTTGTTTCTGAATAATGATTCTTCTTTTTCCATGTTTATCATCCGATCCTCCTTTGTTGTATGAGTCTACTACTATTTACGAAAGGATAATTTTATTAGTTACTGGCACGACTCCAGCGCAATCACGTTCCTGTTAATCACTGAGTATCATTACACATTGGGATTCCGTGTGAATTCAGTCTAGGAGTATAGGCAGTAGAAGCAGATAAAGCGATATATTGACATCCAGTTTGGTTATCATATAGAACCCACCCTCGTTCACCATCACCCATGTACTCCGTTCTAAATGTCCCTTCCAGGGGTGACTTCTCTTCTTCAACAGAATCACCAGATTGCGAGCTAACTGGATTTACATCGCTTATGCTGCAGGATGATAAAAGCAACATAAATGCAATTAAGAATATTGCTTTAATTGATCTCACTTGATATCCCTCCAACCAGATTCCAATTGAATTAGCGTATCCTCCCACAGTTTGTTGGGTTCTGTGTCTCTATTATGAATTTTGCAATTTCTATACAAGAGTATAAAAGTTCCATTAGATTCAATTACAAAATCAATAACCCACCAAAAATGCAAATTACCCGCAATTCCTAGAACCTCTTTATAATCTCTTGTTTTGTTAATAGTAATCGTCATCTTTTCTTTTTCGCTTAGATTAGCTTCGCTGATTGCATCTCTTATTTTAAATAAAATGTTAAATTTCTCTTTGTATTTCTCCATCTTTTTGTGTGAAATATACTGATCCCAAGTGTAATTTGTAATTTCCAAAGTAAAATCCTCTCCTCCGGCAGCCCGTTTCTAATTCCTCAAAATCTAGATAAACAACCTCGGCTATCCTCTCTCTGCCATACAATATCGTTAATCGGCATTAAATCGTAGTTCATTGGTTATCTCCGTCCTTAACCTTATAGGCGTGGGATCCTTCAAATTCATCTACATGCTGCCATTGTCTGTACCATTCCTGTGCGTGTGTATCAAAAACTGCCTGATGCTCATCGCGATTGTTGACCACCCACGTTTTTTCATGGTAACTATACTCGGGATGTTGGGTTTTCAGATCGTCGATCTTATAACTCCCGCTAAGCTTCCGTTCTCCGACTTTCCATATATTAATTTTTTCGTTCTTAAGAATGACAGAAGCATGCACCTCATGTGGGTAAACATCTAACCAGTGCGGCATCTATTCGCCCTCCTTGGGTGCTGGGGCAGCCGGTTCTACAATTGGTGTCCAATGCGTGAGGTAATCCGGGTAATCAGCATCGAGTGGGGTTCCACAATACGGCGGTTCTTCAATCGGAAAAGTCCACCACAGTACCGTTCCAATATCTTCATGCCAGTCATCTAATGTTCTTGCGGTAGATTGTTGTTTGATCTCTGGTGTGGTTGGCGTATCTGGGAATAGGGTGCTATAATCTGCTGCAATTCGTGCTACGTCCTCATTGTCCTTTGAGGTGCTCATTACCAAACATCCCATTGTATCGCTCAGCAATTCTTTTAGCCGTTGTTCCCGTTCTCCGCGCTCTCTGGCTTCTTGGAGCCAGTAGGGAAGGGCAGTACGGGATTCTGAGATTAAATGACCCACCGGACCCCATCCGACTTCTTGGACTAATACTTCACCATCTCCGTTTACCAAGTCTTGATACTTGGGGTGAATAATCCACGGTCCCTTTGGTGCCGCCTCGCACATCTCCATATCCTTTTTCCAGTCCCTTTGTATCATTGGGCTACCTCCCGTACCTCAAGAGCTTCATCCCACATTTTGGCTTCAGCCTCCTCAGTATCTTTAATTATTTGGTTGTATGCCGCTTTCTCCTCTTCAGATCCCTTGATAAGCTCACAGTCCGAGAAATACTCGAAATCGTTGCCAAACAAATGGTAGATGCTATCCGGTTCTTCGCTTCCCTCTTCAAACATTCCGGCGCATTGGTCTATACCGCCACCCAAATCGTCATCATATTCGAACCATTGAGGAGTCATCATGACGATTTTACCAATAAGGTGGATGGAGTTGTGATCTTTGCACCATCGTTCCCCGAACTTCACGCTGTCTCCGGGTTCGAATTTATTATTTTGATCCATGCTTATATCCTCCTTGTGGGAGAGGAGGGCTATTAACCCTCTATGTCCCTGTATCTCCGAACTGGGTAATATACTTTTACTTTGTTGCTATATCGTTAAATATGACGTATAGCATCCCAGCAAATATAAGTACTGCCATAATGATCGAAAAAATCATGCCTTTCTTATCTATGTCCTGCATTGTTTAAACCTCCTTCCTACGCTGTATGCGTCTAACATTCACTACACACCGCTATATTCATTAAGCATCTTAATGTGTCATATGAATTTCACCTTTAGGATCGAAGTTTTACGTATTTCCTCTTTATGAACCATTTCCGCCTGATAACCCGAAGCCTGAAGTTTTGAAATTAATGTCTCAACCACTTTGCTATTTTCCACAATTTCTTGTGGGGTTGGCTGAATTTCATCTTCATATTTAGCGCGTTTAATCAATTTTTTGATTTGAAGATTTTTTAATTTTTTTTGCCTGAAGTAAAAAGCATCGAAAATAGAATATTTATAAAAATGACGGAGAATAGCTGTTTCAAGATAGAAATGTCCTGTATGATTCCAACGTATAGATATTTCTATCTCTTTTTCACCTCTCTTTAAATTTTGACGTAAATAGTTATTAATATATTCATCATTTATGATTTTGGGGAATTCCACCTCAAAAGCTTCTCTCGCTATCTGTACAACCTCTGCGTGACGTTCAGAAGCTTCTTTCTTAGCGTTGGTAGCTTCTTGGGTTAGATCTTCGTTTTTTTTGATTTTTTCATACATATTTCGATCACCTCCTGGTACTTAAATACATTATTGTTCATAGTTTCTTCGTACCGCGCAACAATTAATTGTCAGAGCGAGCTTCAGCGTTGCTATAAACGCGCAATTCCTCAGCCAAAGGATGCAGCGTACTGCTAACCGAGCGGATGCACTCCTTCAGAACGTTTGGAACATGCGGAGCATGCTCAAGAACCGTGTTGGCCCAGGACCATTGTTCTGACGCATTCCCCATGTGAACCAAAGCTTGGTAGACGTAGTCGTCAAGCATGCCCCGTTCCTTAAACTTGTCGTATCCAGGTTGATGTGCGGCGAACGTTCCGAATTCCGCTTTTTCTCCAAATAAATCCGGTTCCAGTGCTCTCAGCAACCTTTCAGCATCACTAGCATTACCGAGACCGTCAATAACACGCTGCCGCAGATCGTCGTCGATCGGCCCCCAAAGAACAAACCTTTTATTCTGATTATCGTATTCATCACAGTAGCCCTCTCCGAACGCCAGCGCCAGAACGCAAAACGATTCGTCGTCCCCATATTGTCTGATTGTTTCGGAGGTCACTCCGACCTTAGCAAGCTTTTCCCGCACATCATCATTATTATCTACCAACATATAAGCATCGTCTCCGCCCTGCTGATCTACAACCTCAAGACTGTTCAACACGTCTAAAACGGCTTGTTTACTCATTTTCATCGCTCCTCATAATTTTTTTGGTGAACTATATACGTCCACACCCTCATATCGCTGTGTGTGTCTTCAACTCAAATTCATCAATTGAATAGTAATCAAGCAATTCTCCATCTGCTTTTTCAATCTCTTCTATACCTAATTCAAAGCATTTTTCAGCAGTCGGGGCTTCAATGGTAAACCCAAAGTTCTCATTATCCTTTGTATAAAGGAATTTTATTTTCTCCAAGTACCCCACTCCTCTGCTCCCTACTGTGCAGGCGTTAATCATGAAGATTCGATAATTTGTACCACGATGGCTTTGATAGACTTAAATAGTTGTATGGGTTAGGCCATTGTACAAGTGCGGATTTGCCGCTCTTCGAAACGGCAAGCACTGTTCCAAGTCCACGCAATATGTCGATCCTATAACAAACACGATCTCCCTTTTTCATTACATTCACCTTCCTGTGCAGTATGCGTCTACCAATCACTGTCCTCGTAATATGTATAACTCCCGCTCAACATTGATGGCCGTTTTCCTTATAATTCGCGCTCATTACTTGTCCTTTAATACCAGCACACGGACCATCGATTATTTTGTACTCAGTGTGTCATTGGTTATCTCCTTCCTCAATCTTCATTTTTTCGCACTATGCCGAATATACACCAGTAACTCTGTAAATATCTTGATTTGAGGCATACGTTGCATAACAAATTCTAGGCTTGGATTGCACGACTAAAACTTCATAAAACTCCCCTTCAATCTCAATAATGTCGTTAAGTAAAGGTTTATATTTTAAAGTTGCAATGAAGGATTCCGGTCTGTATTTGTGGTACATCTTGATTCCGTATCCCATTTTAATCGCCCTCCTTGGGTGCTGGGGTATCTGGGTAAAGGGTGGACATAATTTCTGATGCACCCATGATCGCCTTCCACGCAATCCACGTTTCGTAACTCTCGTAAGCAGATGGACGATCATTGTAGAATTTACCGAAGAAATATGAGTTTGCTTCTTGGAATGACCATTCTTCATGACCTTCTGGCAAGTTATAATTCATGATAATGCTGCCAAGTGAATTACCTGCCACCAAACATCTACCGATTGCCCGTTTAATCTCTTGTTCCCGTTCTCCACGCTCTTTGGCTTCTTGGAGCCAGTAAGGAAGGGCTTCATGTGCTGTCATGATAAAATCAACCACAAGCTCATTCTCACATTCAGCCACATACTGACATGGTTCATCTGGCATTACTTCGTGTATTATCCATATTCCCGTTCCTTCATCTGTTCCCGTCATCCAATCGTTCTCATGCCACTCTTTAAGCTTTAGACAACTCTCCATATCCTTTTGCCAGTCCCTTTGTGTCATTGAGCTTCCTCCCCTCAATAGCCTGAAAACTCAGGTAATCCGTCAACATATGCTTTGTCCTTTATTGCGATCCGTAGCTTATGAGCTCCTAAAAAGTCATAATCCCCTTCTGGTAATCGTGTGATGTCTAACCCATCCGTCATAAGCATGCAGAACACTTCTCTGACATCCTCATCCATGTGCATGCCCGCATTATCTTCCAAAGTTAAAACAATGTCATAAAGTGCGGTGTTAGGATTCGTACAGATCGGGCCTTCGTTTTCTTCCAGAATCGGTTGATAAGTTTTGATTTTCATCTCTTATATCCTCCTTGTGGGAGAGGAGGGCTATTAACCCTCTCTATCCCTGTATCTTCGTACTACACATCATTTACGGTTATCATTATTTGGTGGATGGAACCACTTTAGGATTACAATATACATAACAGGCACGAAGAGCATAAACATAACCGCCATTATAGCAATCCATATCAATCCGGAATAATTACCGTTTACTAAAAAAATAACTGTGAATATCAGTAAAGCTATTGTCCACCCTCTCATATAAGCCTGAAATACCATATCTTTAAATTTTTTGTGCATTAATTTCCCTCGTTTCCTATTTCGTTATATGCGTCTACGGTCCAGTACTCTCGAACTGCGTAATATCAAAACTCGATTGCTTTTATTAGATTTTTAACAAAGATATTTCTTCTTTCAAATATAGTGTCATGTTTCGACTTTGCTTTAACGGAATTATTTTATTTTCACCAATAAGTTTGTGAATATTTTGTTTAGTGCAATTTAATATTGATGCAGCCTCCTCCGTATAAATGATATTTTCCTGAACAAACTCTCGCCAAGAAACATTAGATTCTAGTTTAAATGACTTTGAATCATTTATTTTTATGGAACCAATATGGTTTGTCTGAATAATGATATTAATTCTTGTCAGTAGGTCTGGTAGTAATATATTCAAACTATTACATACATGCTCCACATTCTGAGCAGTAGCAATTACACTATCTAAATGAAGTAGCGGTAAAAATTCTTCGTTTGAGGAAATTGAATCGATAAATTTAAACTTTTCAGTCTCAGCCTGACTCTTCAAATAATCGATGAGATAGGTTTTCCCCGACGCAATCGGACCTACGACTAGAATCTTCTTCTTTAATCTAAGGAGCCCGAGAACTATACTTCTGCTTAGTTCATATTGTTCAGAAAGCGATAATTTATCAACATTTAATGTAAACATCTATTCCCACTCCTAGTTTAGCTTGTTATTTCGCTATATGCGCCTATGTATCAATCAAAGTCTGACGGCTGGCCTGGCCACGCACCGGGCTTCAGCTTGCCGATACTGCGTCTGCTGCAGTTAATGCCAGACAGTGCCGACACACTCCCGGGAAGCAGCCGGTGGACCCAAATGCCGACCCGCGTTTAGCATTACTTGCACCGATCTGGAAGAACTCCAGACCGGCTGCCTTCTGGGTGTGTATCTCCTGCACAGGAGCTTTCGGACTACGCACTACTTATTGCGTAGGTGGCACCAATGCGGGCTAGTCCTTAACTCACTTGCGGAAATAACGCACCCATTATTTTCACAGTACTTTGCTTTTACCAGTCCTGTGATTTTCCTAGCCTTACGGTAAGTAAGAGCTTCGCCTTCTTTTAGGTTTTCACAGCCATTACATTTCGGCACCGCCATTTGCTCACTCACTTCCCTTGTTTCGCTAAATGCTTCAATCACGAACAATCTCTCCATACTTCCAGCTGATGAGTCCGTCTTCTTCGTCTGAAAACCCGTTCAACTCACGGAATCTTTCAATTTCAGCTTTACGGATTTTTTCTTGGTTAGCTTCTTCTTCACTTTGGCAATCCAGGCATAAGCCCGGTTGAGGTAGATCACAAAAACAAACCACACAAAACGGTTGCAAAGCCATTTTAATTCCTCCTTCGCTATATGCACTAAAGTTATGCCCAATCATCAGAGGGGCTATCTATATGCCCTTCGCCAGTTGAATAATCAATATCTGACATCATGCAGAACTCGCATTGATCGTCTTCGGTTTGCAAATACCGTTCTTCTCTTTCCTCCTTACAGACTGGGCAAATCATGCTAAACCTCCTTTATTACGCCGTATGCGTCTGTTATTTAGAATTCAGCTTGGCTAACGAATCGCTCATTGCACCGATTACTGCAGATATTGCCAACATTGATTTTTCTGCTGTAGCTCGGCCTTCAAGATATTCAATGTTTATTTTAGCGATAACCGTAACAAAATCTGCAAACTGCCATTGCTTTTTCAAATCCATAGGATCCACCTTCTTTTCTGAACAATATGCGTCTCCTATTCAATAAAAAAATTATTACGGCCATTATTTAAAGTTACTTTCCATGTATTTTAAAAATCTAGTCCTCTGTTCAGGAGGTATGCCGCGGACAAACTCAATTTTTTCAGATTTATTCAAACTCTCGAATATCTCTGCAAAGGCTTTCTGATCTTCAGGTTTTAAAGCTAGATTCCCAAATTCATGTGTCTGAATTAAACTTCTAGTCAAATTTATAAGTGAAATCGATGAAATATTTATTTTCCTTGTTTTGCTCATTTTATCTCCTTTAGTAGTCCAATTTCATCGTACTGCGCAACGAAATATTCCTTAAGCATCTTTCGATAAAGGTTGTATCCCTCTTTCTTTAACCATGGTTCTGTATACGTTGATATTTTCCTCTGTTGTCAGCGGAAGATCCATTCTATATGTACTTCAAAATAGAATATAAGTGTCTGGATATCAGTTTGGAGTCCTATATGCGTCTACTCTACTTTCTCTGCCTGTTCATCGCTGGCGCATGCACTACATAAATCATGTTCTTCGTTCATCCAGGAGCAAGGGCCATACTCATTCACGCATGCGTTATTATCTGTACATCCGCATACCTTACATTTGCCAACTGGAAATATGATCATTAAACATACATCCTTTCTTTCTAATTCAAATTAATTTACTTCACCGCAGCCTTAAGATCTTCCGAACCAGGAGTCGTGCACTGTGCATTAACTGACTTCCCGAACCCACAAATTTTTTTTCATTGTTGGGTGCTTATCTGTCCGTTTACGACTCTTACTCCCCCAAGAACCACCTTCACTACTGCGCTCCAATGTAAAATTTGACGCTCTCATTGAAGCACCATTCTCAGATGCTAGTGTATAAGTTATTACTCTTGTATATCCCATAGCCTTAGCTACACGACACGCAGCTGCGTAGAGTATACTAATTCCATTTTTATACACATCTCTCACGCAACAACGCGTAACTTCAAGGGTTAGTCCATTGTCCTGGTGTCTTGATACTGGGCGACCTGCTATAATAACACCCAATATTTTATGACCGTCTGTCAAACCTATTGAAAATTTATGGCCTTGAGGAGCTATATGATGGCGATGTTCCTGGTCTACAAATTTCTGAGCATCTTTTAGTGAGATTGGACGCACTCGTAATCTGATTTTTTTAGCACCATAATATTCATGAGCATAATCTTCTGCAGCAGGGATACTTTTGAATGAATCAGAAATCAATTCATAGTTTTCCTCTTCAAGATTCCAGCGCCCTTCTTCCCGCAGTTGCTCTTCCGATAGCACTATGAAACTATTTGATTGATTAATAAATAGCCAATACCACATACATATCATCCCATTTCCTGCACTATATGAAGTCTCCTAGATCCTTTTGAGTAGAACCTATCTCCATTCATCAGAACCTTCGTTCCTGCACATATATCAGATTGCCATCCTGGTACAGGTCTGTCATGTGAAATCCTATCAATACTGTTGGAAACGGTAATGGACCATATTGGCACGCTTCACAACTGCTGTACTTTACTTCGACTGTGCTCTGTTTCCATTCTGCTGTAGGCAAATTTGGTCTGACGTAATACCAGTAATTTGCTTTATATTGCACATGTTTTATAGACTCTACTACTTTCCGACAGTAATCACATTGGAAGGGCAAAAATCCATCAAAAATATCTCCTTGACCATCTACAGGTCTATCCTGTCTGTACCAGTGAAATCGTTCGTGGTCAATTACCTCATAGACATTACCGTACATCCCTCGGACAAACTCCCACCGCATACCAGATTCCACCTTATTTGCAGATCGTCGTTGCGCTCTTTGATCCGCTCGAACATTAAGCTTGATACCTGTATTCATACATGTGTAGGGCATTCTTCCATTCACATCCTTTCCGAAAGTGTTCCTCAAACTGGACTCACTAATTAGCATTTCTCTCTTAAAGAGCAGCATTCTGAGCCATAGGTGTCAGTGCTATGATTACTTTCACCAACGTGGTATTCCTTATGAAATGGAGACCAATGATAGGAATGTCCGTTTTCACAAATTACATCGGCTCGACTACATCTGCATTGCATTGTAATCTTCCCACCACAAATCCTACAGACTTTTTTTGTGTAGATTGCATATCATTACCTGGCATATCGAAAATTCATCCTTCCTAGTTATCTGAATTATTGCTTTGTAACTGATTGATCCAACGCCAGGTCTACTCTATCATAATTTCATTTCCAAATTTTACAATACGCATGCCATTTCGATATGTCACTCGATTCCCTTTTCCAATCCGGTCGGGGTCGGGGTTTATTTATTTACTCCAAATGCAATACAGTCAAATGAAATAAAATCTTTATTCATTTCAAATAATTCCTTTAAAATACCTCGAATTAATTGATTTAGGGTAATTTCTTTATAACCATCAATGGGATAAACCGGGATTTTCAATAAAGGTATTTCTACAATCTTTTTACTCGGATCGCAAACTTCACATTTAAATATATTTTCTTCATTAAGTATTTTTGATTCTTCATTTTGTATATGATAAAAAGTATTTTGGTTAAGATCAAAAATTACTGTTCCTAATTTCATTTCACTTACAATATCCATTGCGTCTTCATCATCTTTCGCATCAATTACACAGACAATCACATTAATAAGATATTCATTATATTGATACACTCCATAAACGTTGACTTTCGTCATTACTAGCACTCCTTATAATCTAATAATCATTTAATTACCATAAGACCGCTAATTCAGATTCATGAAACCAATTAAAGTCTTTTTTTAATAGGGCGTTCAGCCGCTCACCTGTCATATTAATTTCAGAAGACTCAGGCCCTAACGGGTCGCGCTTATCTTTAATTAAATGTTTGCACTTTGGATAATCATGAAACAAAACAACTTGAATTGAACTATCATCTATTTTACGAAGAAAGAAGGGACATCCATTAAATACTCTCTCAAGATTCTCCTCCATGTTAATCTTACTATCAGGTATGTTAAGACTAAGGTAAAACTTCCGCTTAAGTTCGGTCTTCAACTCTGTACCGCATAGAGCACAATATGCAGCCTTATCTTCATGTTTGCTTTTATTGCAATTGGGACAATATTTTCGCAGCCCTTCATTCATATAAATAGCCATCCCCTCTGACAACCTAGTATTCAATACGATGTATTCTGACCTCGGGCAATACGAATAATTGATACCGCTTGTTGGTACATTTCTAATGTAATTCCTGTTACTTGAGAAACTACTTCAAACGGCTTGATGTTACCAAAAGAGTCGAGTAAATCCCTAACAGTTATCTTCGAATCCACTGCCTCCAAGGGCTTAATATAACTGCCTGATCTATTTTTCGGATCTATTTGAACAATTTCTCCACCGATTTTGTTTGCAGATAAAACTATCAAATTTTTGTCCATTCTAATGCACGCTCCCTATTCATTGAAGAATTGCTTCAAATTATACGAATAATACTCATTACCAGGGCAACAACGATAGCCATCCCAAGCAGCTCACTCACGGTAATGTGGGTACCGCCAAAATTAAGAATCAAGAAATTGTCACGCCTCGAAGTCTCATAGCGACTTCCTATTGTAAAAATGGTATTTCCCGCAATTTTGACATCATACAGTGATCTAATTTCTAATGCTGCCAAATCACTTAATGCATCCTGAATAGAGCTTTCAACTTCCTTGTCTTTGAAATAATTCAAAACACTTTTGATACCCATCTTTGTTGTTTCAATGATTTCATGTATTTCAAATTCAGAAGGTTTAAATACACGTTTCCTTCCCCTTACGTCTGCCACTTTGGCCAACATTAATCCACTCTGCGTAATACGTGAGTATTCAATCGATCTTTCTCGCGTATCGAAGTAGTTCTTAAATTTCACCGCCAATGCCCCCAGCTCCTAACCGTCCGAATGATCGAATCTATTCATTATGTATCATTTCACTTATTAAATAATTGCTCTAGATGTTTATCAGATTCTTTCTTTAAGTTCCATATTTGATCTTTTAATTCGGCATCTTCTACCTTGTCTCTTAAAATGATACACAGAGCTGAGATCTGACCTAATTTTAATATTGCTACACGTTCATCAATTTTTGGAGACAAGTCACCGTTAAGTTGGCTTAAAGTATCTTCTACTAATTCATCAATAACACTTTTCAAATCTTCAATTTTGATTAACATTGAGGACTTCCTTTCATAAACCGAATTATTCAATATGTCTCGAGTTTATATTCCTGATCCAGATAAGTTGCAAGATGAGGCAGCACCTCGATTACGATTTTTTTCTCTTCCAAAATGCTTTGAATCATTTTATCGTCTCCAAAGACAAACGGTTGCTCGTTATGTTTTTCAATAACTGCTTGGAATTTTTCATTCATACATGAACCTTCCTAAAAGATACTTAATATTCAATCCCGGGTGTGAAGGTAGTATTGAGGATCAAGTTTGAAATACTCACACATCATTTTATATAGATTAGAGAGATTAGGATTATCCAATCCCATTCCTTTAAGAACTAAATCAATGTCATTTAAAGATACACCTAGTTTTTGCGCAAATTCCTCTTTACTTATTCCTTCATCGTTTAAAATCTGAAAAATGATTCCACGCAAATTCCGTGATGTACACTCCGGATACTTGTCCTCTGCTTTCGTAATCAGTTGCTCTTTTTCTTCTATGGATTCATTACAAAGTTTAAGTAGCTCTTGAATAGATAACTCCGACGAATATTTTTCTGATAGATATATCAAACGATTTCGGTCCTCAACCGTTTCTGCTAGTGAATCGGTCAATGGAACAACCTTATTTACAGTCTCCAGAAATGACATGACCATTATTACTTCCTCCTATACAACTTTATATTCATACGGTGTTCATTCTAATATTGGAACAAAGAATAAAAATACAGAAATTAAAAGCAGCAGCGCATTAATAAAACTATTTCTGGAACCTTTATTTTTATGTTTAGTATTTCTGTACATAAGTACACTCATAGAAATTGCAGAAACAAGTAAGCATATAAATAACTTCACTTTTCCACTCCCTATACAACTTAATATCCAGTCGGTGTTCATTTATCCAGTTCAAATATTCAGTTCAAAAATTCTGAGTCCTCTCGGATGTGGTCCAATTTTCATGACTTTTTGTATAAATCTTTCAACTGTATTAATAATCAATGGTTCGATTTCGTTTAGATCTTCTTCAAGATGAAAGTTAATTACAGCGGGTTGTCGAATATCGAAATCACCAACATTATATTTTGTTGTCCGCGCTATCGCATCCGTAAAGGAATAGCTATGTCCCTGTTGAGAACCAAGAGTTAGAGTATACAGATCCTCTTCATCCATCACACTCAATGTTTTCACCATTACAAATGGAATCCAATTATGAGGTCGCTTAAATAGATGCAAACCAAATTGATGATCCTCGAACAAGCTTTCCAAACAGTATTTTAAATTTTCGTCATAAAATTCCACTGTAACAGTTAGAGAGTGCAGTTTTTTACACCTTGCTTCATCGTCATTTGGATGTATATATTTTTTAGCAGTAACTAAAAATTTTGGTTCCATGTGATACCTCCATACAACTTAATATTCATTGAAGATCATTGCTCTCATAGGCGTGATTTAACTATTCTCCGTCTTTAGTTGAAAGAACATCAGTTCCGCAATCATGTTGACTGAATCGATTATATTCATTCGTCCAAACTTGACAGCGTAGACACCACATTGTTACGACTTGTATTCTTTTTATTTTTGCTATCGCTCCGCACCGGCAATGAAAAAACTGGGTTCCATCCAGGTATTCTATTTGTGATGGTTTGTCAAAAATGTGATAGTGCTTACCTGTCAATTTTTCAAGCAGCTCATAGAGCCATTCTTTCATATGAACACTCCATATTCAGATTGTGTTCCTTTTAGATTTAATCTTTTCAAACAAATATCCTAATAGTAATAAAACAATCATAAAAAATGAAAGTGCACTGACCAGGAGAAATATCATACCGAACAGAAGTACCTTCTCCATCATGAAGTAAGCTACAGATGAAGAAAATAACCACAATAATAGTAATGTTGCGAATAGTTTATAAAATTGTTTACGCTCCAATTTATTACCTCCTCTTAAAAACTTAATATTCATAATAGTGCGTCTACTATCATTAGACACTGTTATATTCAATATTTTTCTTCCAGGTTTGAGGTAACAACCGTGTGATATCCTCTTGCATGTTCGGGCAAATTATCATTTTCAAGTTTATCCATTTCGGCTGCATACTTTAAGGCAATATCTTTTTTTGTGAAGGTTTTTTCTACAGAGCTATATATCTGAAAATGTCTCAAAACAATATGTATTTCATCATTTTCGAGTTGTTGAATCTCTCCTTATGAAGTGATTTATTCATTGAAGATCATTACGATAGTGATTTATAAAATTCACTTTCTCCACCATACCTTACTGCATAAAAACAATTATCAGTAGCTTGTACAATCTCATGATCAGGATTTTTCGGATGAGGTTTTAATACTTTAAGACATCCATTTTGGAAATCAATGTTTAAAGCAATCAAGTCACTTTGATCCAAAAAAATCTCCAAGTCTTCAATCTCTCCACCATCGTTAATTTCAACATTCCAAGCCCCTACTACAAATTTCCCATCGAGTCCGTTAATATTCATTTCTTTCATGTTTCATCAACCTTTCTAAAAAAACTGCTTTATTCATTTTGATGTATTGATAGATTCCGAGAGTTTTCTTACAAATGTAGTATTGGAGCCTTTCAAGCTGTTGTTCAATTTCTTCATACTTTTGTTTTAGCATTTCATATTCATTGAGTGCATCCAAATATTCGGGCAACATGCCCTCATTTTTAAGGATAAAACGCGAATATTCAATCGACGTATCCAACATCCGATTAATGGAGGATTTAGAAAAAAAAACTTTCATTACCTCAAGATTATATTACCTCACACACTTATTTCTGTAAACGATTGTATACATAATAAAGTGTATTAGTTTGGCTAATTTTAATTTGATAAGAAAATGATTGGATTTGTTGATATGATGGAATTTATAGTTAGACAATCCTCAGCTTTTTTAGATGACTCAAGAGTAGCCGGTTCTCACTCACGCAGCGCCACCTACAATAGAGATTTGTAATACAATCGACTTTGAAAGTAGTATTTTGAATTGAGATTGATAACCATTTATTTCATAATAGAAAATATCTCAATAAACAAATGGAGTGATAATCTTTGATAATATTCCCTTTAGATGTTATTAAGCGCGTCTTTCACGATATGACAGTGTTTCAACATGAAGAAATACTTTTAAAACTGTTCAAGTTATGTACTAATGATCAGGAGGATAAATCCCTGAAGGAAAAGGTAGAGTTATATCATTCCAGTTGGGGATATACACTTTTAGATTTGTACAAGACCCACTTCCCCCACGAAGTTCCAACAGAAATCCAAATAAAATTTGAATTAACTCCATTCACTCATTTTTTCGCTTCTGAGTTAGCCGAAGATATTACAAATGAATTCAATTTAAAAAATGAAGATCTGATATATATTGAAGATCTCTATGACTCTATAGAACTAGAAGAACAGTTGCTCCCTTCCGAAGACGACTTTACCAACTATATTCTTCAAATTATGCTTTTTCCTCCGCTGATTCAATTGAATGATTTTTTCTCCAAAGCGTACCGATGGCAGGCGCAAAGTGCAAAATCACTGTTAAATACAGTCAATTTCAATGATGTTGAGATGCCCAAATATGAGATTAATTTTGGTCTTTATTTAGCTACTTCCTTTATCAGCCAAGAGACTTATAAGGCAATGGGAGAAATGGATGGATTGATAAACTCGCCTGAACTGGCTCCGATGGCTGTAGAGCTAGAGAAGCTAAAAAACTCTATTCCAAACACCATGCCAATAGACAAAGAATTTATCTGCCCGCATTGTGGTATACCTCATGGAGATGTATCGCTTAACCATAATAATGTTTTCTACGTACACCTTACCAAAGCACATCTGGATCTTCATGTTCAAGTCGGATTCTACCTCTATAAACAATTCAGACAAGGAATATCTATCCGTTTAAATGATATTTTCCAAAACATTACTTTAACCATAAACACGGTCAAAAACAGTAAATGCATCATTCTTGTCGAAGGCACATCGGAAGAAGCTGCACTTCCTGTTATGGCTATTCGAATTGGGAAACCGTTAGCCAGTCGGAATATCCTCGTTATGAATTGCAAATCAAAACAAAAGGTCCTGGAGAATTTTAAATTATTTCGCAATAACTTTCCGAATGTGAAAATCTGTGTTCTTCTTGATAGTGATGCTGAAAAGGAGAAGCGGGAGATTGAGAAAATGATCGAAGGAAGCCTTGACCGATTCAGCTTATCTTTCATCCCCAAAGGTGAATTTGAAGATCTGGTACCACTTCAAATCGTAGCCCAAGCGTTAAATGAGTTGTATCCGACGGGGGGAAACGTTTCAGCTTCGAATTTTGATGAAAATCGAGGAATTATCGGACAAATCAATTATGTACTACATTCTTTCAACTCAAAATTAGATAAGGTTCGTTTCAATAAAAAAGCCTCAGAGTTAATGCATGCTGATGAAGTTCCGGATCTTATTAAGAATCTCATTAATGATGCGTACAAATTATGTGGGATAAAGTAAAATATTCATTTGAAACTACTTACTATGGATGACGCAGCAATTATCGATTTTTTTTTTACTTTTGATCTGATCGGCATCTGGTCATTCGGCGGACCATATTCTTAATAAAAGCTCAATAAGCAATATAAGTTATTCTTTAATCATATAGAAAAAAGCCTGTTATACTTTCGTATAACAGGCTTCCGTTTAATGAAACGCATATGGCATAGATGGCCAGAGTTCTGGTTTATAGTATCTCATTGTCATCACTGCTCCTAGTTTGAAACATTGACCATTAACTGAGAATTCAATTCTTCTATATCAAAAATGATGACATTGTAATGAAGCTGATTTCCTCCAACCATGGTTGGACAGCAGACTCCCATATATCCCCGATTAATTACCTCTTCACCAAACATGAGTAGTCCGGAGCGATCGCAGACAAAGGGCACTCCAAATATACTCATACATGGTCCAGCTCCTTTTTCCATCTGGCGAAGCGTATCAATTAATTCCCCAGCGTACAAATGATAAAAACAATTTTCATCCAATTCAAACTCCACTAAACCGGAAGAGATGATTGATTTAACTTGAGTTGTTGCAAATATCGCTCCATCTTCAAGAATGAATCCTTGATTTAAAATCAGATTCTTTTCTTTTGTAGAGGTCATATAGTTCAGGAACAAAATCTTTCCCTCCTTGTACAAACTAAATGTGTTTGATAATCAACTCTTTGTTACCAAGTCATTAGCTGCAGCATTTTAATCTCGGTAATCTTGGCATTAGAAAATCCGGTTTATTTGTGGAGATACCGTACACTCTGCGCATTACATCTTCACCTGATTCTTCAACAAGTTGAAGATAACAACCGAAAGCACATATACAGGCTTTTAGATTTCCAACTTCCATATAAACATCAATTGTCCGATACGGTACCCCATATTCTTTTAATTGGGTCTGCAAATCCCTAAATGCGTGTTCTCGAACTTTCTCAGATGGGTCGCCAGCTTGTATTATCAACTGCTCTAACTGCCGCTGAAGAACTATTTTCAGTTGCCTCATTTCTACTCGCTCGTTAAATAGCAGCTGCCTTGTTGATCCCTCCCTATCAAGGAGATTGTATCGATCCATAAGCTTTCCTAAAACAACCTTAAATATCGGAAGGGTTCCCGCTTCGAAACCAATCAAACTGGCTGCCTTTCGGTAGGCAGCCTCTGGCGTATCCATTTCTTCACCTACAAAATAGATGATTTGATCAGTCAATACTTGCATCATTGAACATCCGACGTCAGATTTTCGTTTTTTATACAGCATCAATTATCCCTCCCGAACTTTATCTGAAATTTCCGTAGACAGAATCATTTCCTTTGCATTCTTGGAGTAAAAACTCACCTTTTCTTTCCGATTTGTTCTTGTCTTCCAGATACACCATAACAAGGCGCAGAGGGCTATTAGAATTCCGTTGTACTCAATCCCACTTACTTTGGTTGAGAAGTCCAATAGAATTTCTATCTTTGCGATAATCTGTGTTGGCATCGTAATGAAAACCATTATAGGAACTAAACATTTTTTGATATTCATACTTACAGGCCCTCTGTTCCGAACTTCAATTGTATTCTCATCCACCATAAAAATTTTGACTTTTCACTTTGTTTTTTCTCATTCGATGTTGTCATATTTACTTTTTTCCGCTCCCTCGTATTCCGAATGTAAGTTCGGGTATGGTATTTAATATAGAAAAAGGCACAGCCCTCTATGGGCTGCGCCTAATCTCTTGTAGTTGTTCGCAGGGTAAGCGACTCTATATTATTTTCTATTAAGCCACGCCTCCAAAAATTGGATCTGATGGTCCGGCGAAAGGGGCTTGCTGAGGTTTCTCCGCTTCCTCTGAAATGGATCCTCGGTAGAAGGATTGATTTTCTAACATAAATAGCTTCGGTGTCCATTCTTCCTCAGGTCTCATCATCATAAATGCATCTTCAATTCCCTGGAGTCTTGAATCCATCATATCGACGTAATGGATAGCTACCGCTTCGGGTAACCTCGGTTGTACCGGACTCCCGTGCTCAGCTTTATTATGATGTGCGAGGACAACGTGCATTAGATCCTCCACTACATGATCATATATGTCAAAACCATAATGAAAACAGGCTTCACTGATCCACAATGTTGCTATTGCAATATGACCAAGGAGTTTACCACGCCGGCTATAATCCGAACAGATCCCCAGCTCGACAAGCAATTCTTCCACTTTGGCGATGTCATGAATGAGCCAGCCAGTTACCATTAAATCCAGATTCAAAAATGGGCGCTGCTCACCATAAAATTCAATGGCTTCAAGACCACGCCACTTATGATATAGCAAACCTCCGAAGTATGCGTGATGAAGATTCTTTGCTGCAGGAAACTCGATTATTTTTTTCCCTGCCTTTTCATAGCAAAATAAAGCAATGTTTCTTAAGACTGGATCACTCACATCTTGAAGACGTTCTTTAATGGCTACAAGCACCTCGTCAAGCTGGATAGGGGCTGATCGCACGAACTCTTGTCGTTTGTAACCATCTGTCCGCTCTGCAAGTCGATGCTGAATTAATTTCAGCTGTAAAATTGGTGCCTTATTGGCCGGCTTATAAAGCTGTACCAAAGCCTTTACTTTTAGAAGACGAAACTTTCTATATCGGTTTTCATAATCTTCTTTCTCCTTTGGAGATAATCCCCAAACTTTAGCCTGAAGCTCTCCCGTTTCATCCATCAAATGAATTGTCATGTACTCAGCTGCAGGCCGATTGGTTGTAGCATCGGTTTTATTAAAGCTGATATCTTTGATCAAATAGAAGCTGGTAATCTCTTCCCCTTCCCGAAGGCTAATAATGCGTCGTCTATCGGGTTGGTACGGATTAACTTCATTCATCATTTCGTCATCCCTTCTTATTAGGAAACACAAAAAAAGACCCTTTTGAATACGAGTCTCTTTTCGCGCTCCATCCGTTATTTTTCTCATACTTTAGCTGGGCCAGTATATAGAAAAAGCCCCAACTCGAGAATTTTTCGAGTTAGAGCTTGTATTTGTCGATAAATTTATGGTGTTTCATCTCAAGGAGGGCGGTGGGCTGGGATGATCAAAATTTGATTGGCCATCTACTCAGTTAACCTAACTCATGTCTGCTGTCTTCATGAATAGGGTAACTTAATTAGCCTACATGTACACAGCAACTCCTTACACTTCTGATGGATATTATTCATCAGTCCGCCGTATTCAATAAATTCCTATCTTCATGTTTACACGTGCATAGGTTATTGAATACTTGTAAGTTGTAATTATTTGTATATACTCCTATTATACCTTTAAATCTGAAGCTCTTCAATAATAACTATCATCATGTCAACGAAATGTTCAGATCCAGGGAAGATTGATGGTACATACAATTAATAACCTAAACGACCTGTCTCAGTTTAAGCCAATCCAGAATTACAGCTAATCAGCGGAAACTATTGAACTCAAAAGACTGCCCACGATTTTGCATTGATTATTTATTGTTTTCTCCTGACAACTTGGATAATTATTAAATAGATATGGTATACTATTGGCATAAGAACATAAAATAATGACGCGATGCTGTAACATCGCGCCTCAGACAAAGGCCGGTGGGCGACCACGGCGAGATTGTCTACAAGAGAAAAACCACCGGATCAGGAGCCAACCTATTGCCGGTGGTTTTTCTTGTTACGTGCTTTTTTCCAGCTGTTTCGCAAAGTCAATAAACCAGTCGTAATGCTGACCATCTTCACGAATACTTCCAGAATTTTAAGACACAGTTCAAGAAGCGACATGGCGTCACCCCCTTTCGGGTTTGCCATGTCTTTCCCACCGGTAACTTTATCTCACTTAATTATATCATGTAAAAAATAGAAGAAAACTGCTTATAACAGCCTCCAAACTATTATTTTTTATCCCCTACTTCTATCTCCAATACTATTATAGGATTCTATCAATTCTCCTAGCAATTACTCAAAATACTCACTCATCAACAGAAAATAAAGTGTGTGACTGACATAAACGCCCTAACCTACAGCATACATTTAGGAGCGGTTAAGACTCTATAAATCTACTAGCTGCATCGCTCAGCCTTAGAAGGTAAATCAGGGATTTATCCTAGGTCTTCCTCTTTTGGGCTTTTCTTTAGCTTGGTGTATCAAAGTCTTAAATCCATTTATCTTTTTTATATCATCTGGATCTTTTCTTACGTTTCCTATTAAGGCATCACTTAACCAATAATATAGATAAGAACCATTTCCTTCTGCTGTAATCCAATCAAGCAGATCCTTTTGATAAGCGGTAATTCGATGGTGCCTGCTTTCGTTTAATTCAAGTTCATTCACTCGCTTTGTATCATCAGATATATCATAATTACTTCGTTTTTTCTTAGAGACACGGTTTAAACTAGCGTGAATTCGTTCATTTGTCACACTTTTCACTTCCCGATCCTCGCATTTTTTGCTAACTTCTCCATTTTACCATAATTCGTATACGATTAAATTCTATTATAGGAATCCCGGACAAACCGGTACATCCAGGGGGTGAAATCCTATATGAAAATGATTCGTATTCGATCGGCAATGCTGAAGTGTGTCTTATGGGTAACTTTGTTATTCTTCAAATCTTCAGGGAGAGTTAAAGAAGTAACGTGTATTATCCAAAAAAACAATTGATCCTTTCCAGTGCAGTCGGTTATCCATTCTAAGAGGTGGTCTGGAGAGCAAATAAAACCCGGCCTCCGTTACCTGTGACCGAGCCGAACAATAAAAATACCCTCACCAGAATTCCTGGCAAGGGTATTTTTATTGTTTATTTATTGGACTTCGACAGTACTCGTAACATATTCGCCGTAAGTACTTGCTCCATGTTTGCCGCGGACCTTAATCGTATACGTCCCCGTAACAGTTGTTGTAATTGACTTTTTGTAAGTGTAGACAATACGGTCTCCAATTACCTTCCCTATGCCTGAAGCGATTTTCTTTCCGTTTGGATCGTATACCTCGAAGGAATACTTTTCAGCTAAACCATTCACATCATTGATAACCGAAGAGGTAAAGGCATTGTAATTCCCATCAACCTCTACAGTCGCCTGTAGGTCTTGAGGAATTGGTGCTTCCACCATATAGGTCGCGACAGTGACGGTTTGAGTAGCACTGTAAGATGATACTTTTTCAGCCGAATTGTACGTCTCCATCCGGATAGTGTAATCGCCAGCAAGATTGAATACGTAAGTCTTTTCAATGCCATTCGTAACTGCTAAACGAGCAAGTTGTACGCCGGATGCTTTTTTAATGACCATGTACTGATTATATCCCTCAGTACCTTGTCCAACAAAATGAAGGACACCTTCTCCATCTACATCCAATTGTGTTATCGAAGGCGCTGGAGGAACCTCTACCTGAAGAGTACTCGCCTGAATGATACTGACTTCACCGAAAGCACCGAACTTATTCTTAGCAGCAAGACGATACGTATTGGTCGTATTCAGATCAAGTGATGAATCATTGTACGAACTCACCGTCGACAAGTTGACAGTCTTTTCAACTATACCGTCTTCGTTAACTCGCTCCAATCTGTAACCGATCGCACCAGGTACTTTTATCCATTCCAGTGTGATGCTGTTTTTTGTCTGAGTCTTAGTTTTGAAACCTGAGACATTCATTGCTGGGTCAGTCGGCTGCGGCTTTGGTTCTTCAACCGGAGGTGTTTCTCCTTCAGCGAGTGTACGGACCTTATAAACAACTGGTTCCCCTGACAGCGTACCGTACTTCACTGTGATACGGTATTCATATTCTGTTTTCTCTTGCAGGCCTGTGTCACTGTATCCATCCGAGGAAGATACTAGTGAAACTGTCTTTTCGACTGTTCCATTCAGTACTCGTTCCACTTTGAATGTGGTTACGTTGGCTGGAGCTGTCCAAGTAATACGCAATGATGTGGCCTTTTGATTTGTGACACCCAAGTTCGTAACAACCATAGAAGAACTTGTAAGACTATCCTGTACCACTTTAAGTCTGTTCAGCAGATTTGTTTTCTCAGCACCGGTGTTCAACGCATCAACCAAGGTCTTTGCTAAATTGATTGCCTCCTGAGTTTTAAGTCTCTCAGCTCCTTCAACTGCTACTTTAGCATCGATGAGCTTTGTAGCATTAGCAGCTGCCAAATCCAGTGTTTCCTTCAAAGATGCAAGTCGTCCTTCCAAGCTTGTTTTCTGATCACTTGAATTAAGTGGATTGACTTTAGCAATTGCATATTTGTAATCTGCTAACGTTTTTGACGTTTCTGCCTTCAATACAGCCTGAGTCGCTTCACTGATAGCTGTACCCTCGCTCAGTTTTACGAGAATCGCTTGCAATTGCTCGACCAATTCATTCTTAGCATTACTTGCTGGCAATTGGTTTACCAGATCACGTGCAGCAGTATAGGTCACATTATTGGTGTTTTCTGCCGCTTTCTGGACTGCAGCTCGCGCTTCATCAAATTTCAATTGGTTTGCAATAACGGCGTTGACTACTGCTTGAACAACATTCAGACGAGATGAGAGAGCATTTTTTAGCGTACCTTCATCCAACTTCTCTATAAGAGCAAGAGCAGTCGCAACGTCTTCCGCCTTTTCGCTTCCTTCTGCCTTAATAACCGCAGCATAGGCTTGACCAATCAAATCACTATAATCCAGGAGTTTCTGCACAGCATCAAGGCGCTGATTCAACTTGTCTTTCATAGAAAGATCTTTCAATTGATCGACAAGAGCTCGGGCAGTATTGACATCTGATTGAGATTTGGAAACTTCGGCTTTCAGCACCGCTTGCGTAGCGGCTTGGTTTGATGTTGTACTGTCGATGATCTCCTGGACCGCATCCAACCGTTCTGTAAGTGATGTTTTATCGATGCCTTTTAGTCCATTTACTAAAACTCGAGCGGCTGTCACATCTGTTTGTAAGAAGGTGTCTTCTGCTTTTTCGACTGCTGCAGTTGCGATTTTAACCTTAGCATTATAGTCAATACCTTCCTGAATAGCATCTAAACGGGAGTTTAGTTCTGTCTTTTCTGCTTCGTTGAGTGCTCCCACCAAGCTTCTTGCGGCCGTTACATCTGCCTGGAGCTTAGATTCCTCAGCTTTCACTACTGCATCCGTTGCCTTCTTAACTTTGGCCAAATAATCGACTGCCTTCTGAATTCCATCGAGGCGTGTATTCAGAGCATCTTTGTCTTCAGTATGAAGGTCGTTTACCAAAATTCTTGCTGCATTAATATCAACTTGCAATTTCGTACTTTCAGCTTTATCTACTGCGGTAGTTGCTGCTCGAACTTTTACGTTATAATCTACGATTTCCTGTACCTTACTAAGTCTGGAATTCAGTGCATCTTTTTCTGCTGAATTCAACGCATTCACCAATAAACGGGCTGTATCCACATCACCTTGAAGCAGGGATCCTTCCGCTTTTACTACCGCTGCTGTGGCGGCAGTAACTTTCGCCGCATAGTCGATTGCCGCTTGCACTATA
>NZ_NFVA01000260.1 GCF_002264395.1 Paenibacillus sp. VTT E-133291 | reverse complement strand
TTTTCAAGTGGAGGGGCGTACTAAGGTCTCTTCTAGTGTGGGAACGGGAAAATCCTTGTTATTACGGTTCTGCTCACCCTTGTCATTATTCGGGGACATTGAATACGTGCAGGAGGTTGTGGTCCAATCCCAAGTGGAAGCGGTACAACAAACCTCTCTCTTATTTATCCCGAAACAAAAGATTGAGTCTGACCTAATGGACAACCATAGCTTTAAAGACTTATTGCTGAAACATCTTTCTTACAAACTTCTAACCTGCACATCCGCATCACGAACGAACTTACTAGGCGCTGTCGAGGAACGACTTGCAAGTTATTTATTAACGAT
>NZ_NFVA01000153.1 GCF_002264395.1 Paenibacillus sp. VTT E-133291 | reverse complement strand
CATGTCTTCTCCGGTGTTATCGAATTTTTTGAGGTTATGGACACGATGCGATGTAAAAAAAAAAGCAAACCTATTACGATCGCTCCCGATTCGAATTGGTTTACTTTTGATATTTCAACTGTAATTTTTGATCGATTTTATGTGCCCATACAGGCAATTCATTTGAATAATATTTCATCCCGCTTATATCCGCTCCAAGAATAATCTCACCATCTGCTTTACTATTATCAACAACTAACAACTGATCTATTAGGTCTAAGTGAGACAACAGATTATTCATGCTTGTTACATTACGTCTAATAATATCCTCTGTTTCAATATGATGACCACCGTTCTTTACTCGCATAGCAACACGCTCAATATTAAGTCGGACATCCCCTAGTCCCACATAAAACATAATGATTTCGAAGCCTTGTTCCTTTGCATCTTTCATCTGCCTGATTACGTTACCACCCGCTAGAGTGGTTTCCACAGAGAAGTCCCACTTATTTCGGATACATTCTCTAGCTATTCTTATGGCTTCTTTTCCAGCAGATACTTTACTTTTTTCAGGATACCCAGTATTAATTTTACGGGCTAGTGCATCCGGATCAATATTCACACTTACCCCAAGTCGGTCAACAATCAAATTGCGGATTGTGCTCTTACCACTTCCATTATTACCAGCAAATACAAACATGGTTGATACTGGCTCAGTCATGGTTAAGATCCTGTTCACTCATTTCCTTAATCTCACCAGTACTATATTCCTTAACAATTTGCCCCTCTGCTGTTTTATATACAATATATGTCCCATGTGCTTTAGCATCTAATTTTGCTCGATCACCCGTTAATCGGATTAATTTAGCAAGGTCCTGCGTAAGATTCATCATTTATACAAACACCTCATTTTATCTGATAGCTCGAGTATACCACAGTAAAGTACATTTTATATTAGCTTAAGTCTGTATGCATCATACAACCAATTAGTCCGTAAAAATAATCAATGGAGATCTCACTTTAACAGGCTAAATTATTTACCCACATGGTCATATACGTTGCAAATTCAACCCCATCACCTTACTCCGTGGTAAAGTAGGATCATGTTGGACAATGTACGCTTTCGAGAATCGATCCAGATAAGAGTTCTCATGTGACTTTGGTGACAGTATAATCATTTTACGTTGTAATTCACCAGCATAAAGATCAAATACTTTTAACTTCCTCTGCTCATCTAAGGCGCTATCAAATTCATCCATAACTATAAATCCAGGTGCTGTTTGTAGATTCTGCAATAAAGCCAGAGCAAACAGTAGTGAACTGAGCGATTCTTCACCTCCAGAAACACCCTTGCCAACTCTTCCTCCACGAGCCTTCACACTAACATCCTCTAATGATCCTCGATGCCCTTCCTTTCGAGCCTTAATGAATAAATGGAAAAGCACTCGACCTCGACGATCCTCTTGCTGACTCCAATCGATCTGTCCCTCGAATTGAAAAATGCTCATGTAGTTCTTAAATCTTTGTTGAATTTCAAGGACTCGCATATTGATTGTCGTCTCTAGCTGATCTTTCAAATTCTCAGCTCGTTCTTGGTTCTCTTCAAACAATAAGCTTGTCCGTTTAAATTCATCCTGTAACCGATGAACCTCTTCTTTTATTACTTTATAATTCTCAGATGCTGCGGGATCAATGCCCGACTCATTTCTAGCGCTGTTAAATGTTACTTTTCCAGACTCATGCTCTTGGCGGAGCTTTGAAAGCGATTGTTGTCTCTTGATACTATTAGGCTCATGTTCAAACTCATTTGTCACCTCATCATAAATAAACCGTGCAATCCCTTTGAGATTTTCAATTTCTTCGGTTACTGTAAGTAGATTTATTTTAGATGTATCAATTGACTCTTTTGTATCTTTGATTTGATTATCAATTTGACTAAGAGTACGCGTAGCTTGTTGATTTTCGTCTTCATTATTCGAAAGATTGCGTTTTTGTCGACGTTCATTTCCATCTATTTGTTCAGCCAGCTCTTCCAATGTATCATTTTGCTGCTTCAACGCATCCTGCTGTAAGGATAAGTGGTTGTGTTGATGAGTCTTCCGTTGTAACATTTCAAACTGTTCCTTCTGCTGACCTAATCTCACATAAAAATCTGCTTCACGTTGTAGTATAACTTGTATATGCTCCAGCCTGATCCGTTTCTCAATGAACTTTGTGTGCGTAGTCTTAAGTTCCTGACTATGCTCCTTCTGTTCCTGAAGGTGTTGTATCTCTACTTGATACTTCAGGATCCGGCCTTCACGTTCATGCTTCATTGTAAGAAAGGCTTCCGATTCACGCACAGATTGGATAATGGCATGTAGTTCTTGCACACTTAACGTATTACTCTTAATCGAGTCATCGAGATTCACAAGTAAAGTACTCCATTCGCTAATTTTCTTTTGAATCTCCTCTTTACGTTTCTGCATAGCTTTCTGGCTTAATATATAACTCTTCTTCTCTTCTGCACCTCGAATCCCCTTTGAGTCGATGAGCATATCATTCTCTATTCTTATCTCACCTGCTAGAAAAAATTGCTCTACCCACCATAAAGCCTTAACCGCATGTGGGAATACATCATCTTCTACCCCATCCTTCACATGAATTTGGAGTGTCTGAATTTCAGTAACAGAACGATCCGGTATTATACTTCGTAAAGGTACATGATACAAATCATTAGGAGCTTGTACATGCGTGCCATCAAAAAATATCGCATACTTTATCGTCTCAAACTGCTCCTCCGCTGTAAGTCGAGCTGACTTATTTAATTCAAGTAATTCATTTAATGCATAGGCACGCACACCCCTCACTTTGAACAAAGATAGTGATTCCCTTTGACGAGCTGACCATAATTGATTGTGCTCAAGCATTTGTTCCTCATCGGATAACTCCTCAAGCAGTTTAGTCTTATCTTTTTGTTCCTGCATGGATTGTTGAATGGAATGATCTAAGCGGTCAATTTCCATCTGTACATCATGACTGCTGCGATACTGCCGTAACCTTTCTTGGTGCATATGATCCAAGCTTTTATCCTGTTGAATCAGCGCCTTCAAGTAAGAACTTGAATCAATTAATTGGGCTATTACATCCTCAGTTTCTTGAAGACTAGCTTCCGCCTTCTCAATCTCGATATTCAATTCGTTGAGCTGCTTAGTTATTGCTGATAATTGTTTATGTACCTCTTCTTCAGTATGTGTAATTCTAGATTTTTCTTGACTAAGTTCCTTTAGCTGAACATCTAATTCTCCAATTATAATTAAAGTTTCTTCAATTTCCTTTTTCACAGTAGCGAATTGCTCCTGCAATAAAGTGATTCTCGTATCAAGCTGTTCTTTTTCTTCTTGTATTTGCTTCATTTCAATATTCAATCGATCGCCTTGCTTCTGCAATGTCACCAGTCTATCACTTGCGATATCATGATCCACGAGCAATTGTTCTTTCTTGGCTACTAGATGTATTTGTTCTTGTTTGTAGTAAATCTCTAATTTCAGCAAAGCTCCAGCGTACAGCTTCCCGCCCTCTATAAGACGTTTACGATTATCTTCATACCGATCTAGCGCTGATCGTGCCATCCCGAGATATTGCTTTTTATTTTCTACATTTATTTCAGCCGTTCTTAAACTCTCCTGGACATCCTTTAACTGCTCCATACTTTCTTCCCAGTTACGTTGTACCTGATCTATACCATGCATTTCGGCAAAAATACGAAAACGCTCCTGCGGATCCATAACAGCGAATTGATTTACCTCCTGCTGGTACCAAATTAGGTAGAATAAATCTGGATCAATTTTATATTTGAACTGGAGATCCTTCTTGTAAGTCGTGAAATTGTACTGCCGATCACCAGAGGTATACTTAATTGTTTCATCCCACTGTTCTGGATCATCCCCCGAATGTATAACAAATTCCTTCTTAGTCGGATGTCCTGGTTCCTGTAGGATATAAATTGCAAATTCAACATAATTAGGTGCATCAATACGCATACGTCCCTCATTCTTAAACAGAAGTCGAATATGCGCCTTCCACGTCTCATTCGGAAGTAGGTTGCGAGATTTCAGACCTTCTAAATCAACCTTGGAAGAATATAGAACACTTCCCATACAGTATGTTACAGTAGATTTTCCTGCTCCATTAGGACCAGTTATCAGTATATGCGATTCTTTTCCTGACATATCCATCTTAGTAGGCTGATAATCTCTAATTCCCGTAAACCACATTTTCCAAGGTATCATTCTATTTTTTCAGTTCCTTCCTGATACAGATTATATCGTTTGAAAAATTTCAATACTTCTTCTTTATTTAATTGATTGGATTGACTAAATTCAACAGTACGCCTTAAAAAAGAATCCGAGAACATATTGGCACCAATTGCCGTGATTACATATGCCTTCTCATTTGAATTTGTATCATATTCTTCAAGTGCGCCAATTTTCTTCAACTGATCTATATTCAGATTCAAACGTTGATTTGCCTTTGTAGTCTCATGTCCAAGGGCATTTAACAACTGATCAAATAATGTATACTCATGCTGTAAAACTTCTTGCTGGTAAAACATAAACAGAAGGATTGCTAAACTTTCTTTAGACAATGTACTACGTGCAGATTTAGCAGAAACTCTCATCATGACGATGACTTGATCCTTTTTCTCATCAAAGATCACTTTAAAGTACCGACATACCGCTTGATTAACACGCTTCAGAAATGAATCAAACTTCTCATCATCACCGGAGATCATTAATTGCTTCTCCACCTCACGCCTGGATAATCCGAAATTCCCCGCACGTATTGTTGCAGAGGATGAGAATAAGAGATTCATAAACACGATCTCTTCCTCCTCAGTTAGCATTCCTTTGATAGCTTGCATGGCATTAAGAGGATTTATATTCATTTCATCCGTCAATTTCATCATCACTCCTCTCATGCATACTTTCAATGTCCTTATTTTTTATAGTGCGATAATTTTTATGTTTGACCACTTGGTTGATATCATCACGATTCATCCAGTCCCATTCCTTCTCATAAAGAGAGGCTTGAACTTTTGAATCATCCGTTGCTTCCTCCAACGTTAACTTCTTACTCCCTACCAATGCAGATACCGCAGTAAGCGCGTTAATTGCATCTCCCCACGCCGTAGACGTCGCTTCAATCATTACAGTCTCTATAGGAGCAGCCTCCACTTCCTTCATGAATACTTCAATCGCTTCCGTTTCAATCATGGATTTGGTAAGCAACCACTTTGAATCTCCCATCATATCTTCTAATAAAGCAATATCCATTTCCTCATTTATATATTGTATTTCCTGGTCGTCTTCTTGCATCAATTCAACAATCGGCTCATAGTTTTCTAGATATTCTATGCCTTCATATACTGCTTCTCCTGAAAGAGGTGCAGCGAATTTAATCGGAATCCATAAACCATCCATGGACTCACCTTCGTATTCATTTTGCTCCATAAAGCTCATAATTTGATGAGCGTTTGGTATGTCTGATTCTTGAGGTGGATCATACATTTGTATAATAAACAGCCTTACTTTTTCTGGATTTATCGAGGACAATAACATCGTTTGTTTCATCATTGTAAATTTTAGATACTTATTGATCATCCCCATGCTCAAATTCGTGCCATCTGCAAGTGCAGAAGTGCCTAATTGCATTAAGTTACTGAGTACCAGACTATCCTCTAACGTATAAAATTGGCGGAATCGTTCTGATAGTTTAATTTCCAATTCCTGCATTAACTGATGTATGATCTCTAATTGAGGTAACGCATTACGGTCTGCTAACAGCTCCAACTCACGTTCTTTCATCAATTGAATCGCATTTTCAACGTTACGAATCATACTAGCAATTTTATTACCACCAGAAATGCCATGATCGTCATAAGCTTCGCTAAGCTCGGCATCCCGTCTAGCTTGGAATAAAGATCTACCAATATCATCATGCATATAGTAAGCTAATGAATCATTAGCAAGACGTATGAGTGTATCCATCATCCGCTTACCTACATCTCGCATTTTAAGTTGCCTTGTTTGTTTGGATATCCAGTTATACTTCACTAGGACATTTACAATTTGTTCGACCTTTTTCTTACTTGGTGGCTCAAGATCATCAAAACGATTTCGATAACGAAAGTAGAGCGTATCTGCACTCTCAATCGGTTCACCGAGTCCCAAAGCTTCTTCATTAATCAGTTGAATAATACGTAGGAATCGCAGAATTTCGATAGGTGTTTGCAGAAAGTTTTGTGAGTTGAGATCATTAAGAACCCCAGATAATAATGCAACATCCCTTAATGCCTGATGCATTTCCGGTTTGGATTCATTTGTTTGAAAAATTGAAATTAGTGGTTGATCCAGCTTCTCCAATCATTTGCCTCCCCTAAAACGATCTCTTGCTCCGATTTCGAATATTGTAGTAAACTCTCCATGTTATATTGATACTCTGACCAATTGGTTATTATCGAGTGATCTGGACAGATCCATTTATGCCGTACAGCGTGTCCCATAAGCGATTGAAACATCTCTCCTGCTATTTGCAATCCAGCTTCATCATAGTCGCTCCAAAAGATGGTTTGCTGGATACGACTATTCAACAACAATTGTCTAATGAAATGTTTATGCGCACTTCGAAGATGACCATCCACACATATTATCAAAGAATTTGTCTCCTGCAAGAAATGAGGTTCTGCAGATATCCGAGTCAAAACGGCTCGATTCTCAACTAACCAGAGTGTTGTTGCTCTAGTTGAATAATGGTCTTGTGAAACCGAAATATTTGTTAAAGCATGCACAGAACCTGCTTGATAACTCGACCAAGTTCCTTCAAGATCTCCAGCAAAATAGATTGACGTAATTTGACCACCACTAATCATCCCTAACGTTTCCAGCGAATGACCACTTAGCGTCTCCAAAAAGTTAAGAAACTCAACTTTATACGCATCAAATGCCTTAGAGCCTCCAATACTCGGGTAATAATGAGCACCAATTTCTTTCCAATCAAATATATCTTTGTTGCTAGAAATCATAAGAAAAGCTAATAAAAAATTCAAACCGCTGATTCGTTTAGATAAGCTCCAATTCGCAGGAAAAATATACTGTTCTTCTAAATCATTAAGGCCCCACTGTAAACTATCTGATAAGAATAATGCCATATCCTTCAACTGAAATAATCGTTCGTCATGTAAATACGTGATTTGTTCCATTTTCGGAGTAGCATTCGACTGGTATTGCGTAAAGTGATTTAAACTATCCCGATGCTCATCCGTTTGCTTATTCGTTAAATATACATATAATAAATAGCCCATACGGTAATGAATTCGTTCTACAGATTTGCTATCACGTTTAAAACGCACTTCTTTCAAAGTCCATCCTTTATGAAGCCAATCAAAGGTTTGTTGATTATCGTCTAATACAGCACGTTTTCCTACTGTCCAACGTAAAAGCTGTAGATCCGGAGGATCCTCAACAATCGAAGGATACTCTCGTGCAATCGTAATGATCCCGACTCTTCGTATTGTACGTGCAGTTCTTTTTACAATATCTATATCTATAAGTGAAGCTTCACTTATTGTCCTTTGCATTTCTAGTTGCTCATCTTTCTTCAAAAAAGATTGACTAATAAACGAAAGCACTTCTTCGAATTTTTGCATTGAAGCCTCCTATACTAATATATTTTTATTTTCGGGCTACTCGTACAAGTATACTAGAAAGCAAGAATCCCTACGATGAATTCCAACATTTTCATATGATACAGAAACACAAATAGCCTGTAGGATTGAGATATTAATAGTTCAATCCTACAGGCTATTATCCTAAATTTTCAAATCACCGCTTCACCTTATAAAACTCATGATACAACTTCATGAGCGCTCTCTTCTCTATCCGCGACACATAACTCCGCGAGATCCCTAACTCCTTAGCAATCTCCCGCTGCGTTCTTTCTTCTCCACCTGTATCAAGTCCGAATCTGCCAACTACGACTTCTTTTTCCCGGTCATCCAGAATATCAAGATTACGATAA
>NZ_NFVA01000098.1 GCF_002264395.1 Paenibacillus sp. VTT E-133291 | reverse complement strand
ATGCTCTATCCAGCTGAGCTACCGGGACATATAAGAATTAATGATATGTATTGACGCAACGATATTTATTATACCCTATTCAGCAGAATTTTCAAGATCAAACATTTTGGAAAATAAGTAATCTTCATCCTATTTTAATAATAACAAGGGCATCCTAGCTATTTTCATAGCTTACGGATACCCTCGTTTTTACTCCATATTACTCCAGATTCCGAAAATGCTGCTCCAGCTGCTTTTTTAAATCTCCGTATGTCATTAATTCTCTCTGAAACTTGGAACGTTCATCTTCTGGCGTCATAATCATACTGCCTGTAAACGCGCTCGAAGTCACATCTTTAAAAGCATCATGCATATTGTTATCAAACCAATCAGTAGAAGTATCAGCGTCATTAGTGAGGATACGGACAATCTCATAGCCTTCTTCGCGCTGATCTTCTACGATATACACCAAAAGTGCAGGATCACTAACAGCACCTGGCAATACACCTACTTCTGCACAAGGCGCACCGTCATACTCCATCATTCTGCGAATTTTGGCATCTTTAATATAATACACTGTCATCCTTCCCTCCTGGCAAATTCCTCTCTTCCCTAGTGTTCGGATAAGGACATACATTTTATGCCTTCCTTCGGCATATATCTGTATTACTTGGCAAAAAAGTAAGGACAACAATCGCACAAAAAGAGAGGATGAACCATCATGTGCGGAATAACCGGATTTATCCAGTGGCGCGGAGATCTCACGCAGCACTCGCAGTTGCTGGTCAAAATGACTGAAACTTTAGCAGACCGCGGACCGGATGCAGCTGGAACTTGGATTTCAGGCCCCTGTGCATTCGGTCACCGCAGACTTAGCGTTATCGATCCAGAGAACGGCGCGCAGCCTATGATCACCCGCCATGAGGAACAAGTATACGCGATTGTGTACAACGGCGAATTATATAATGCACCCGAGCTCAAACAAGAACTTAAGCAGCGGGGTCATCAATTCCGTACCCAATGTGACACTGAGGTTCTGCTTCATGCCTATATCGAATGGGGACCGGATTGTGTAGAGAAGCTCAATGGGATCTTTGCCTTTGCAGTGTGGGACGGTCTTCGGGATCAGGTCTTTTTTGCACGTGACCGTTTAGGCGTGAAGCCCCTGTTCTATAGTAAAGTGGATGATGTCTTAGTTTTTGGCTCAGAGCCTAAGGCGCTGCTGCAGCACCCCAAGGTACAGCCAGTCGTAGGTCCCGAAGGACTTGCGGAAATCTTTATTATCGGTCCAGCCCGTACACCAGGACACGGTGTTTATAAGGATATGCAGGAACTTCGTCCTGGGCATGCCATGATCTATAGCCGTGAAGGTCTGCGTAGTTATGCTTATTGGAAGCTGGAAAGCGTAAAACACACTGATAATGAAGCAGAAACAGCTACTAAGGTGCGTGAACTGCTGCAGGATACGCTCGAACGCCAACTGGTCTCAGATGTTCCTGTCTGCTCCCTCTTGTCAGGAGGGCTGGACTCCAGTGCGTTAACAGCACTTGCAGTGGACTACTACAACCGAAACGGTCAAGGACGAGTGGATACGTATTCCGTCGATTATGTCGATAACGACAAGCACTTCAAGAGCCATACTTTTCAGCCCGGAGCAGATGGTCCATGGATTAAGCGAATGGTCGATGAATTAAATACGAACCATCGCTATATCTCGTTTGATACACCAGAGCTTGTAGAAGCACTTGATAATGCACTGTACACACGCGATTTACCTGGGATGACCGATGTGGACTCTTCTTTGTATTTATTTTGCCGTGAGATTAAAAAGAATGCTACTGTAGCCATTTCCGGCGAAGCTGCCGATGAGATTTTTGGCGGTTATCCTTGGTTCCATCGGGAGGAAATGCTCTCCTCAGGCACTTTCCCTTGGTCTGTTGCTCCTAAAATGCGTGCCAGTCTATTATCCCCTGAAGTTAATGAATGGATTCGGCCGCTGGAATATTTGGGTGACAGATACAGTGATGCAGTAGCCGAAGTCCCAACATTGGATGGGGAGACAGGTAAACAAGCACAAATGCGCGTAATGTCCTATTTAAACATCACCCGCTTCATGCCTACTTTGCTCGACCGTAAGGACCGAATGAGTATGGGCGCCGGACTAGAGGTACGTGTTCCTTATTGTGATCATCGCCTCGTTCAATATGTCTTTAATATTCCTTGGGAAATCAAGAACCTAAACGGTCGTGAAAAAGGGATTTTACGCAAAGCGCTTGAGGGAATTCTTCCAGATGATGTGCTATATCGTAAAAAAAGCCCTTATCCGAAAACACACAATCCAGCCTATTTAAACGCAGTACGAACACAAGTATTGAATATTCTAGATGACTCTACTTCACCTATACTCCCATTAATTGATGCTGCCAAAATCCGTGAGATCGCCGCTTCCCCAGAATCCTCTACCAATCTGCCTTGGTTCGGCCAGCTCATGTCCGGTCCTCAGCTTTTTGCTTACCTCGCCCAAGTAGATCTCTGGCTGCGTAAATATAACGTCTCCATCCAATAAGCGACAAGCCAAACAGCAAGTCCCCGTATCGGCGGCTTGCTGTTTGGCTTGTATTCGTAATTTTTTAGAAATTAAAATTGTCCGGATCGGGACCGAAACGATGGTTTCTGTCCAAATCTTCGATGGCTTTAACATCCTCATCACTTAACGTGAAGTCAAAGAATCCTGCATTTTCCTTGATTCGATCCGCATGTACTGACTTCGGAATCGTAATGACGCCTTGCTGCAAATCCCAACGAAGTACAATTTGAGCAGGGGTCTTATCATACTTTCCAGCCAGTTCTTTAAGAAGGGGAAGATCCAGGTTCCCTTGCATTAGCGGACTCCAAGCTTCAAGCTGGATCCCTTGCTCATTGGCATACTTCAGCAGCTCGCGCTGAGTCAACAGCGGATGGAATTCCACCTGATTCACCACTGGAACCACGCCAGTATCCTCGATGATATCCTTCAGATGATGAATCTGAAAATTGCTCACGCCAATAGATTTGATGAGGCCCTCTTTTTGCAGATGAATCAGAGCTTTCCAAGTCTCCCGATACTTTCCTGCCACCGGCCAATGTATGAGATACAAGTCTATATAGTCCAGCCCCAGCTTGCGCCGGCTAACTTCGAACGCTTTCAGAGTTGATTCATAGCCTTGATCAGGGTTGCGCACTTTCGTCGTAATAAACAGTTCATCACGGGCCACTCCACATTCACGAATAGCCTGACCTACACCTTCTTCGTTATTGTAACCAGCAGCCGTATCAATACTGCGATATCCAAGCTCCACTGCGGTCTTGACCGCGTGAATAACCTCTTCCCCATCTTTAGTCTGATACACGCCAAGGCCCAGCCACGGCATAGTCACTCCATCATTTAAAGTCGGACCTCCCGAGAACGGTGCATTCAATTCACTCATTGCTTAACCCTCCAAGCTTATTGTTATTTCATTAATCTTACTTAACCTAAATTCACGCTTCAGAAGCAAGCGCTATCACAAAAGTATAGCAGAATGCTTCATCATTCCCAAAATCCTCATAAAAAAACGGAGGCATATATAAAGCCCCCGCTCTTCTTTATTTCTCAATTAGTTTGAAATCATCAAAATGGAATTCTGGAGAAACGATACAGGAGACCAACGTCGGTTCTTCACCTAACGTACGCGCGGCCTGCCATACTCCCGCTGGAACAACCACTTGTGGCTGCTGGCCTGCAGCAATATCGAGACCCAAAATAACTTCCTGCACATCCTCAGGCTTATCTCCAGTACCTCCGAGACTAAGCACGATTGGACTACCGGAATGCCACAACCAAACTTCATCGGACAATACCGTATGCCAATCAGATTGCTCGCCTTCGTGAAGCAAAAAATAAATGGAAGATGCCGAATGACGTGATCCAGAATAGCTATCGCCTAGCACTTCCTGGGAGATTTCAAATTCTGAATTCCAAAGTCTTTTGTACCAACCACCCTCTACGTGGGGCTGTAGTCCGAGCAGTTCAACTAGCGGTGAGATTTCTTTTGTCACGGTAGCTTCTCTCCTTCAAAGTTTGCATGAGCAACAATAGCTTCGTATGCATAAGGTTGTTTTTGCTTTTTACTTTAACGGAAGAAGCACGAATTGTAAAATCTATTTACTATCCTTGCTCGCTTTGAATACCTCAGCAATCGCCCCAAGACTTCCCAGCGTTTCAACAGCGCTTGTTGGCAGGAACACTTTATTCGCAGGACCTTTAGCGATTTCAGCCAGCGCCTCGAAGGAGCGATAAGCTAGCACCTGCTCATCCAGACCTGCTGAGCGAATCAGCTCTATGCGTGTTTTTTCAGCTTCGGCCACCGCTTGAATGGCTTTCGCCTCACCATGAGCTTCCAGCTCCTGTGCTTGCCGTGAACCCTCTGCTTGGCGGATACGTGCTTCCTTGTCACCTTCTGCTTTTAGAATCTTACTCTGCTTATCCCCTTCAGCACGCAGGATCATATCCTGCTTAGCAGCTTCCGCTTCCAAGACAATCGCCCGCTTGCTCCGTTCCGCTTTCATCTGCTTATCCATTGCTTCCTGAATATCCAGCGGTGGCTTGATATCAATGACTTCCACACGCTCAATCCGTACGCCCCATTTCTCTGTAGCTTCATCAAGAGCCAACCGAATATCGGTCGAAATCTTTTCCCGCCCAGATAAGGTCTCATCTAATTCAAGCTTACCGATGATTTGCCGCATTGTTGCCGTCGAAATGTTTCTTACCCCATATACATAATCAGAAATGCCATAGGTTGCTTCCTCTGGTCCAACCACCTGATAGAAAATAATTGTATCAATCTGCACCTGCACGTTATCCTTCGTGATTACCGTTTGTGGAGGTACATTCGCTTGCTGGATTCGTAAATCATGGTACGTACGCACCTGATCAATTACAGGAATCAGAATGTTCAGTCCCGGAGTCAGCAGACGATTAAATTTACCGAGACGTTCCACTACACCTACCCGCTGTTGTGGTACGATTTTGACTGTTAATGCCACAAATACCACGACCACCACAATAATAATTCCGATAATTGCCCATTCCATTAGTTCATGTCCCCCCATCGTTCTACTTCAATAATCGTCGTGCCTCTCTTCACTACTCTTACAACCTCATCCTTGCCCAGAGACTGAACCGAGCTTGCGCTCCACGTATCTCCACCTACCTTGACTTGCCCATACTGTCCTTGCTCAATAGGCTCAACGACGACACCTTGCCTGCCGACGATTTCTGTACCGGTATCCTTGAACCCACGTGAGCTGCGAAATTTAGAAACCAGTGGTTTCGAGAATATAGTAAGACCAAGTGCGACCAGTGATCCGAGAACCACCTGAAACAAAATAGCATCGGGAGCAATCAACGAGACCAAACCAGCAGCTAATGCACCTATACTGAGCCACAACAGATAAAAAGTAAGCGTCATCATCTCTACTACAAACAGGACACCGGCTGCGATCAGCCATAACACCCACACAACCATCGGTGAACCCACCACCTTCCGTATAATACTACTATAACGAAAAGAACCTGCGATGCGTTGCGTAATTTCCGTAAAAATATTGCAGGCATGTATATCATTTATATTCATGACATCAAAGGTTATGTGTTCTGCATACGTTTCCTGAAAAATAGGACATGCGCCCAATCTATCAAACCTCGATCAAATATGTATCCTTCAATAAGAAAAATCTCCCCCTACATTCCCGAATTTTATCCCTAGCTTAATCGCGCTCTATGCTTGAAAATAAGAAATGCCTCCACCCATATATATGAAATTCATCCTAATTATTCAACTCCAACCCAACTCTTCTACCCATCCTACCCTCTACCAGCATTGTTATATCTACAAGTTTATTAGAAAAGGAATTCTTAGAACAGCAGTTTAGAAAGCGCTTACTTACCTTGTGAGGCTTCATGAGGACGGCTATTTGGGGCTGCTAAATCTATGAATTGGATGTCGGTAGAATGAGAGATACGCACAGGTGAAGGTACAGGTCCATTTCAAACTACGGGAGGTGAACATCGGGATTTCTTGCCGAAAAGTATTCGAACTACACATTAAACCTCGGAGGTAGAAAATCAATGATATTCATGAAAAAAAGTTCACGCAAAACCTTTGCGATCGCGATGATCGCCGCGCTTGTTCTGACACTTTTTTCAACCCTGGGTAGTAGTGCTAAAACGGCCAACGCTGCACAGGATTATAAACTGGTTGGTTATTACGCATCTTGGGCCGCTTATGGGCGGGCTTACAATGTATCCGATATTGATCCTACCAAAATGAATGTCATTAACTACGCCTTCGCAGATATTTGTTGGAATGGCATTCACGGCAACCCCGACCCAACTGGCCCGAATCCAGTAACCTGGAGCTGTCAAAATGAGCAAGCACAGACCATTAACGTTCCGAACGGCACGATCGTACTGGGTGACCCGTGGATTGACACCGGTAAGAGCTTTGGGGATGACAAATGGGATGACCCCATCAAAGGTAACCTGAAGCAGCTGTGGAAGCTGAAAGAAAAGAACCCCAACCTGAAGACAATGATCTCCGTTGGAGGCTGGACTTGGTCGAACCGTTTCTCGGATGTGGCGGCCACCGCTGTGACCCGTGAGGTTTTTGCCAACTCTGCGGTAGACTTCATTCGTAAATATAAAATGGACGGTGTCGATCTCGACTGGGAGTACCCAGTTAGCGGTGGGCTCGCAGGGAACAGCTACCGTCCCGAAGACAAGGAGAACTATATCCTTCTTCTGCAAAAAATCCGTGAAAAGCTAAATGCTGCCGGTCAGACCGACGGTAAAACCTACCTGCTGACCATTGCTTCCGGGGCAGGCCCGACGTATGTCAATAACAATAATCTTGCAGGTATTGCTTCCATTGTAGATTGGATCAATATTATGACCTATGACTTTAACGGAAGCTGGAATAAGACTACAGGTCACAATGCTCCTTTGTATTATGACCCTGCCGCTTCTGCCTCAGGTCTGACCGAACCGCAAAATTTCAACATCGATAAAGCAGTAACCAGCTATTTAGATCATGGCGTACCCGCAAACAAGTTAGTTCTCGGTATGGGATTCTATGGTCGAGGATGGGGTGGCGCTCCGGCAACAGGAAATGGCCAATACCAATTGTCCTCTGGAGTTTCGTCCACAGGTACATGGGAGAAGGGCAGCTACGATTTCTACGACCTCGAAGCTAATTATATTAACAAAAACGGCTATACCCGTTACTGGAATGACACATCAAAAGTGCCTTATCTCTATAATCCAACGAATCAAACTTTTATCAGCTATGACGATGTAGAATCCTTTGGCCATAAGATCAGTTATCTCAAATCAAAAGGTCTTGCAGGCGCCATGTTCTGGGAAACAAGTGGGGACCGGAACAAAACACTGACCAACAAACTAAACGCCGATCTTGGCGGTGGAGTTGTGCAACCAACTCCAACTCCAACAGTAACGCCTACACCAACACCAACACCGACGGCTACAGTAACCCCAACCTCAACACCGACACCAACGTTAACTCCATCGCCAACAGCTACTCCGGGACAATGTGCAGCGGCATGGAGCCAGACAGCCGTATATACGGGCGGTCAGCAAGTTTCTTATAACGGTTCAGTCTATGAAGCCAAATGGTGGACCCAAGGCGATCGTCCCGACCTTAGCGGTGCTTCCGGAGTCTGGAAATTTATCAGCTTGTGCGGAACAGCAACGCCGGCTCCGTCGGCAACAGTAGCACCGACGCCAACTGTTGCGCCAACAGCAACTGCCACACCAACCGCAACAGTAACACCGACACCAACTGTAGCACCGACGACAACTCCGACACCAGCGCCTACTGTAGCACCGACTCCTGGAAGTTCCAGCTGGGCAGCAGGAATCGCCTACAAAACGGGTGATGTCGTTAGCTACAATGCCAAAACGTATACCTGCCTTCAGCCCCATACTTCACTTCAAGGCTGGGAACCGGCGACCACACCCGCTCTTTGGAAACTGAATTAAGATTCCGATTTGCGCGTAGGGAATCATCGTTCCTATCTACCCGTGAAATCATATTATCCCCTATGGAGGAATGTTAAATGAAGATAAGTACACGAAATAGGCGAAGTAAATCCGCACGTTACATTGCAGCCTTAATGAGCGCCATCATTCTGCTCCCGCTTTACACAAGTGCAGGAGGATCGTCGCAAGTGGCCTTAGCAGCAGGAACAACGCCAGCTGCTCCTGCTCCCGCTGCAGATCATCCGCGTAAAATTGTTGCTTATTTCCCGGAGTGGGGAGATCAGGAGAACAAAGGATTTTATACTGTCGACAAAATACCGTGGGATAAAATCACTCATATTAACTATGCATTCGCGAAGGTAAACCCTCAAACGAACAAGATTGATTTGATGGACCGTACAGCAGCGATCGAAAAAGATTATCCCAACCAGCTAACGAATTTGCCGTTTAAAGGACATTTTAACCAACTTATAAAGTATAAGCAGCTTTATCCTGATGTCCGCACCCTGATTTCGGTTGGTGGCTGGTCGGGTTCTGGTGGTTTTTTCAACATGGCCAATTCAGAAGCAGGTCGCGAGACGTTTGCGAACAGTGTCGTGGATTTTCTACGTACGTACCAGTTCAACGGTGTAGACATTGATTGGGAGTACCCATCCGGCACAGGCCAATCAGGTAACCCGAATGACTTTGGCGTAGCTGAGCCGCTGCGTACAGTGAACTACAACAACTATGTTCTCCTGATGAAAAAGCTTCGCGAAAAGCTGGATCAGGCAGGTGCACAGGATAATCAGAAATATGACCTAACCATCGCCGCAACCGCTTCCTCCTGGATTCTAGGCGGGATGAAGTTAGGGGAAGCTAACCAGTATTTGGACTGGGCGAACCTCATGACATATGATTTCCACGGTGCGTGGAATGGATATGTAGGACCGCATTCCGCCCTGTACCCAGATTCTCGCGATACAGAAACCGCTGCGCTGGGCACTCCGGTTCTGAATACCGACTGGGCCGTTCGATACTATTTGGGTACGCTTCCACCGGAAAAAATCGTTATCGGAGTTCCTTATTACTCACGTGGCTGGAAGAATGTAAATGGAGGCATCAACAACACCGGTCTTTACGGTACAGCACCTACAACCGGAGGTGGAGCCGATGGCATATACGGAATCTGGAATGACCCTGCACCAGAGCAGCCGGCTGGCGCAAATCCAATCTGGCATGTGCTGAATCTGCTCAAGGACCCAGCGAACAAGCGCTATTTCGATCCTGTTACCAAAACCCCATATATGTATAACGCAGACAAAAAGGTATTTCTTACGTATGAAGATAAGGAATCTCTCGGCTACAAACTGGATTATATCAAGCAAAAAGGATTGGGAGGGATGATGTTCTGGGAATTGACTGGCGACTATTCTGAAAAGAGTGATGGCACCTATACGTACGGCAACGCTTTGACCGATTTTGCCTATGACCAGCTTAAGACAGCCTCTCTGCCAGGTGGAACACCGAAGCCACAACTTCCTGCGCCTCAGAACTTTAGCCTTAACTTCAGTGGCACTTACGATCATCCGAATTATACCTACTCCTTGAAAATAACGAATAACACAGGTACGGATATCTCTGGTGGCTGGAAGCTGGAATTCGATCTACCGACAACAACAACCTTGACCTCTGCGTGGGGAGCAGGTACTGTAGAACAAATCTCTACGGCTTGGGACTTTAACCGCTACCGTATTACAGGGACGGCTTCCCAAACGATTGCAAACGGAGCTGCACTGGAAATTCCAGGCATGATGAAGCTGAACTTCTCGGGCGGTCCGCAACGCATTACACTGAACGGAAGCTCGTCCCAGCAGGAATACGACAAACTGTATGGAGGCGTTACGCCAACGCCAACGCCAACACCGTCTGCAACACCAACACCTACTCCAACCACGACACCGTCTGCAACGCCGACTGCAACGCCGACTGCAACCATAGCACCTACTTCAACGCCAAGCGCAACCGTAACTCCAACACCTACGCCGGGACAATGTTCGGCAGCAACTTGGAGTGCGACAGGCGTGTACACTGGGGGACAGCGTGTATCCTACAACGGTTCACTATATGAAGCCAAGTGGTGGACGCAAGGAGATCGTCCCGATCTTAGCGGTGCTAATGGCGTCTGGAAATTCATCAGCACATGCGAAACCGCAACGTCTACACCTACGGTAACTGTAGCTCCAACAGTGACGCCGACGTTGGCACCTACAGTGGCACCAACGTCTACTGTTCTCCCAACACCTACAGCAATCGCAACACCAACTCCACTACCTACCGTTGCACCTACTTCGGGAGGCTCAATCTGGATAACAGGGGTTGCTTACAAAGTAGGTGACGTTGTCACCTATAATGGAAAAACATATTCATGCTTGCAGCCTCACACTTCCCTTCAAGGTTGGGAGCCAGGTTCCACACCTGCTCTTTGGAAGCTGTTATAATCCAGCCAATGAAAAAGCTCCACATTTATTATAGTGCCGAATAATCTTCAACCCTAAGTCTTACGGATTCACATGACGTTATTTGTATAAAGCCACTTTTAAGATCAGCTGTGTCCGGTAATGGTGACAAACTTGCAAATATAACAACCATACGAAGTTCGGTGCTTAGTTTCCGAGGTGATTGCAAAAAAACAGGGTATCCAGCAGCCAATGGCTTTTGGATACCCTGTTTTGTATAAAAAGGCTCTATTCCTGTGGTAGTTCGCCTTCAGCTGCCAGCTTCTTCTCCAGCTTCGCTGTTAGCATTCGCAGTGCAGCTCCTCGATGGCTGATATGCTGTTTCTCTTCTAGCGTAAGCTCTGCCATAGTTTTTTCATGCTCCGAGAGATAGAAGAGCGGGTCATAACCAAATCCGCCAGCACCGGAAGGTTCTGAGGTAATCCAGCCCTCGACTGCACCTTCTGCGGTTAGCTCCTGCTTGGAAACCGGATCATACAGCGACAAAGTGCAGACGAACCTAGCTGTGCTCAGCAAAGGCTGGTCAGTGTCTTCCCCCTGCTTCAATCGCTCCAGCTCGCTAAGCAGCTTCAGATTATTCGCACCATCCGTAGCATCTTCACCAGCATAACGTGCAGAGTACACACCCGGCTGACCATCCAAGGCGTCTACGCAAAGACCCGAATCATCGGCGAGGACCGGGATTCCAAGGGCATCACCTACGGCTTTGGATTTTTTAAAGGCGTTCTCGGCAAAAGTGGCTCCGTCTTCTACCACATCGGGCAGATCCGGATAGTCGTACATACTTTTCACTGTCAGCCCTAGCGGGGCAAAAGCATGCTCGAATTCACGTACTTTCCCCTTATTCTTCGTCGCAACAATAAGAATACCGCCGTCAGACTTCATGCTACACCTCTTGGCCCGGCTGGCCGGAAGGGATTTTGAGAGCAATCGCTCCCAGTGCTTCTTTCTGCGCAGCAATCAGTTCATAGATTCCCTTCTCACCTAGACCCAGTAAAAGATCCAGCTCTTGACGAGTGAACGGTCTTTCTTCGCCAGTCCCCTGAAGTTCAACAAAGGCACCGCCGCCAGTCATCACTACATTCATATCTACTTTTGCTTTGGAATCTTCTTCATAATTTAAATCCAGCAGCGTTTTATCCCCTACAACACCGACACTGATTGCCCCCAAGAAATCTGTTATAGGAAACACAGGCAACTTATGCTGAACTGCAATTTTGTTAATCGCAAATGCCATGGCAACAAAAGCACCTGTAATCGAAGCGGTCCGCGTACCACCATCCGCCTGAATCACATCACAGTCCAATGTAATACTACGCTCGCCTAACGCTTGTAAATTCACTACAGAACGAAGCGCTCGTCCGATCAGCCGTTGGATCTCCATGGTGCGCCCGGTAAGCTTACCGCGTGCAGCTTCACGCTGATTACGGGATTGAGTGGCCCGAGGAAGCATCGAATATTCTGCGGTTACCCAGCCTTTTCCTTGTCCTTTAAGAAACGGAGGTACTTTTTCCTCTACTGTAGCCGTACAAATGACTTTGGTATCTCCCATTTCTATGATCACGGAGCCCTCAGCATATTTATTCGTTTGGGTTGTTATTGTCAGCGGCCGTAATTGGTCGTCGTTTCGCCCGTTTGATCTCATCTTTTCTGCCTCCTACATCGTATAGCTAATAGTTTAGCGTGAGTCCCGTCTCCCCGTTATAAATAGCGAGTCGTATACTGCTTGGGACGCAACGTTTTTTTGAGCAACTTTTATTCTACCAAAGAGGAGGCACAAAAGCATCTTTTAAACCTTACAGAGTCATTCTATAACGGGATCTCATTCAAATATTCTGGTGCGGAAACAGGTTTGCTGTAGTCCACATTATCTGTATCAGTAATCGATTCCTTGCCGTTTAAGCGAATTTGCACAAGAGAATCATCTGAATTTTGAGCAACCGTCAGTACGACCGATTCCAGCATTTCAGCGGGTACACCTTTACCATCTGTGAACATATCATCCGTCAAAGATACGGTAACTACACCGTTCTGCCCAGCGTCAACGGAATCAAGTATCGTTCCCTCCGTCATGACCATTTCCAGCCCATTTCCGGATTCAGGACCTGCGATCAATTCGTTCAAAGCAGCAGTCAGCTGTTCTTGTCCAGCGGGTACAAAACGGGTTACAGGAACATAATATTGGATACCGTCAGGAGATGTTGTGGAAAAATAAACAGTAACCGCACTGGAGTTCATCAGAAGAGGACCTTGCTTCGGCAAATTAATGCCCATTGTGCGGGTTAATGGACGATCCAGCGGAGTTCCTTGAAGCGGCATCTCTGTGAGCTTTTTACCATCTACCCAGAGCTGTACGCTTTTAATGTCATCTTGACCGGTCAGCGTCCAAGTGATAGCTTCGAGGATTTTACGTTCCTCAAAAGGATCATAATTATTGAATTCTGAATTAAATTCGACAACAGCTGAATTCGACTTGTCTATCGTAACATCTTTTACTTCCGTTCCAGCTGGAAGAACGCCTTGGAATCCTTCAGGCACTGATGAGGCATATTTCCCCTTGCTCACTAATGCCATTAACGAGTTTTTAATTGCGCTGGAATCTTTGCTCTTTGGCAAGCTGAGGGATACCGGAGCGAGTAATCCATTACCATCTTCCAAAAATACGGTTGTCCGATCTCCGGAAGCATTGCTCTGTGAAGTTTTGGTGTTACCTTTAACCGTGGTCTGTGTTTCATCCTGTGTCACCGGACCGAATACACCTGAATCCAAAGTAGTATCTCCACTAGTCTGTAACATTTGCGCTTCCACCTCTGGTGGCGGAGCGTCAATCGATGCCGATTCTGAACCAAACAATCCACAGCCAGACAGTGTCAGTGGAACTGCGATCAGGAAGACTGCGGAGATTCCGCGGATTTGTTGCATAGGTTTCATCATTTATTACCCCTTTCAAGGTTAGATAGGCTTTGTACTGCTATGTATACGAGACCTTTGTCCAAAAAATAACAACAGCTTATCCTAAATTGTTGGAAAAGCCTTTGAACTACTTCTTCATCTCAAGTAGGAGCTGAATTTCAGGTCACTGAAACTTCCCTCTCTGGACAAATACTTCCGGTAAACGTACAATCTGAGGTAACAACAGTCCTTAACATCATACTAACGTTTGCTGTAATGAAATGACTTACTAAACAACGAGGTGACTGAACATGGCTGATGAAAAAATCGAAAAAATACCGTACAGTCTGAACAGCAAGGCCGTCGCAGATGCGACCAAATTCTGGCTGAACAAGCGTGGAGTAACCCTGGAAGAAATCGCGGAACTCGTTATGTTCCTGCAACAGAAATACTATCCGAATTTAACGATGGATGAATGTATCCATAATGTAGAGATGGTGCTTAGTAAACGCGAAGTACAAAATGCAGTACTCACAGGCATTCAATTAGATGTAATGGCAGAAGAGGGCAAGCTGTTCTCCCCACTTCAGGATATGATCGAAAATGATGAGGGATTATACGGCGTAGATGAGATTCTTGCCTTCTCTATCGTGAACGTATACGGCAGTATCGGATTTACCAACTATGGCTATGTGGACAAGCTGAAGCCAGGTGTTCTTCAAAGGTTAAATGACAAAAGCACCGGACAGATCCACACCTACCTCGACGACATCGTCGGAGCCGTGGCGGCAGCAGCCAGTAGCCGAATCGCACACCGCAAGCAGGCGGAACGCGAAATTGAGCTGGATTTGCCTCATACACCGGAGGACCGCGAAGAGGCCGCTAGGAAACTTGCGGAATATGATGAAACGCCAGAGTGAGTTTCGGATGCATCAAAATGAGGAGTTCCAGATATATCAAATGAAATATCAAATGAAACTCTGAAACAATCGCTTTTTTGTGAGTAGCGGGCGAGGGGTTCTACGGTGGGGGTTCTGCTGTGGAGGTTCTACAGGGCTCGTTGGCTATAGGGAAATCCTCCCTATAAAATAACGATTTTGGCTCAAATCCAGAGATTATACGGAATTCTTCCCTATAATCTCTATGAAAATCTCAATTTATAGCCAAATCAGTAGAATTATAAGGAGAAATTCCCTATAAACAGCTCTAGAATCCTTAAACCCAAAATTACAGGGTGAAATTCCCTATAATTACTACCAGCATTTAGCTGCACCACATATATCATTTAGTTGCACGACTTTTGAAGCGTTTCGCCACGTTGTCGGACTCAGGAGACGTTATACTCACAAATCACCCTTAATTTAAATACTTTCGGATTCCAGAAACGCTATTCGCTCAAAAATGACCCAAAAGACTATTCTGCACAAGTAATAACGCCTTTCCGGTCCAATACTAACCTCAAATACCCTAAAATCCACGAATAGCGTCATCTGAGTCCGAATACATACGCTAAGGCATGAATATGGAAGTGATCGAAGGATGATAAGAGGGACGGAGGGACAAGGTTACTCAAATACAAAAAAGAGCAGTCCCCACAATCAGGACTGCTCTTGAACAAGTTATACTTTCCAGTACACTTCGATCTTACAAGATACTCTAACTGATATGCTCTCCTGCACTTTCAGCTGCGGCGAACAAGAAGCCGCCGTCTGCCTCCAGCATGACTGCCCGTCCCCGGCGCACCAGCTCCGCCAAATGCGCCAATGTCTCACTCATCGCAAAGCGCATCTGGTGAACGGTGGTTACCCGGCTGCGAAACAAAATTTCGCATACCGCGAATCCGCTTAGCGGACCGTTGGCAAGCAGAGCCGCCGCTGTATCCAGCCGCTCCTCATGATGAGCGAGAAGGCTGTCTACCCGGTGCGCGAAGCCAGCGAAGGGCTCGCGATGCCCCGGGAACGCCATGCTTACCCGGTAGCTGCCCAGTTCACGTAGCCCCTGAAGGAACGTCTTCAGCGGCTGTGGATCGCTGCCTGGCAGCAGGCTTACATTGGGCGAGATCTGCGGCAGCACAGCGTCTCCGCAAATCATAAGCCCGCTGCCAGCATGATACAGGCTAACATGCCCAGGCGCATGTCCGCCGGTAACAATGAGCAGCCATTCACGGCCGCCCATCTTGAAGGTCTCCGCCACATTGAAATAAGACATGACAGGCTGTGGCTCCACTTGGGAATTAAAGCTTTCCAAGTGCGCTTTAATTCCGTTCGACCACTGATCTGTCATCCCATGCCGGGTGAAATAAACCGGCAAAATCTCATTTATATCCAAGTCATGTCCCGCACCATTCCCTGCATTCTTCGCGTCTTTCCCCGCATCATCACCAAAGCCCCCCCACATCAACCTTGCCTCCGCATGGGCGCGCTCCGTCATCCACACCTTACAGCCACTCTGCGACTGCAACCAGCCGGCTAATCCGTAATGGTCGGGATGGTGATGCGTGACGACGATATCCCGCACATCATTCCACGATAAGTTCAGCTCCTGCAGGATGCCGAGCCAGCAATTCTCTGTATCCGGGCTACGCGGACCGGGATCAATAATTGTGACTCTGCCCTCTTCATCAGGAAGGATGTAGCTGTTCACTTGACGAAGAGGCGAGTCCATGGGCACCGAGATCTGGAGAATGTTCTGATCCCATGAAGTAATCTCCGCCTTAGACATGGAGCGTTCACCACCTTTGAATCTTTTTCCGGATACCATCTACGGACGTATTCCACCAAAGATCATCCGCGTGGACCTTTCTGCATCATAAACCTCATCTTCATAGCTGCCATGTACAGCTTCGAGCTGTAAGCCTGCTGCCTCGATCATTTCCTTGAACTCCTCCAGTGAATATAGCTTCACACGCTCATGATATTGACGAGGTGTAGGGTCATTTTTAGTGGTTAAAATGATGTCTTTCTTCACATACCCATCCTCGATCCTGCGTGACTCCTCGATCAAATTGTCTCCATCCTCACGTTTAGAATGCGGGACCAGATGACGAATCACATACGCAGGATTCAAAAAATCAATCACGAACTTGCCACCCGGCTTCAGCAAACGATAAATTTCACGCAGAACCTTTACTTGCTCCTCATCTTTTTCAAAATAACCAAAAGAAGTGAACAGATTAACTACGGCATCGAACCCTCCATCCAGTGGTAAATCACGCATATCGGAACGAAGCCAGGTTACCTTCTCCGCCCCGACTTGAGATCGAGCCTCACGCAGCAAAACCTCCGACAAATCTACGCCGGTAACCTCGTATCCTTCCTCCGCAAGTGCCAGAGAATGACGTCCCATCCCACAACATAAATCCAGCACTTTTGATCCTGGAGGCAGTCTCAGCCAGGCGATCATCTGATCCACTTCTTTACGTGCGCCACAGAAATCCCGGTGTTTATATACGATCAGATAATCTTCTCCGAAGCTGTTTTCATACCATTCAGTCATGTTGTCCCTCCTCCTACTGACGTCATCTCGCAACTCCACTTCATCTATGCCAATGTAACGCCATTGTACAGTCTTTTGCTGACAAACTCAAAGAAGAGTCATCATCATAACCACTTGGCCTTTAATGACAACTCTTATTGAAACTTCCTTTACTGAAGCTGCTGCAAATAGACTCTTGCTTCATAAGGACGAAGCTTGAGATCTTGAATATCCTCGTTTTTCTCCACGGTATAATTAGAAATTAACAGCTCCATGTTCTCTGGCTTAAACTCTGCCGGCCATTCAAATTCAGGCGATCCATCAAAAAAATTCAAAATAACCAACAATCGCTGATCCTCTAAAGTTCGGGTATACGCATATATCTCCGTGTGCTCTGCAAGCAGTAGCTCATACGATCCGTAGACGATCACCTTATATTTTTTTCTTAACGCAATCAGCTGTTTATAGTAGTTATAAATGGAATCCGGATCTTTAACTGCATTGCCGGCATTAATCTCCATATGGTTGGAATTCACTTTAAGCCAAGGTTCACCCGTTGTAAAACCACCTGCATGTCCATCGTCCCATTGCATGGGGGTACGGGCATTGTCTCGGCTTTTATGATGAATCGCAGACATAATCTGCTCTTCCGGAACACCGTTTTTTCGCTTTTCTTCATAATAATTAAGGGTCTCCACATCCCGGTATTCATCAATGGAATCAAAACATACATTCGTCATGCCAATTTCTTCTCCTTGATAAATGTAAGGGGTGCCTTCCAGCATATGAATAAAGGTCGCCAGCATCTTAGCCGAAGGAATCCGGTAAAAAAGATCGTTCCCGAACCTTGACACCGAGCGCGGCTGATCATGGTTACATAAATAGTTTGCATTCCAGCCTCTGTCATGCAGAACCATCTGCCAGTTGCTCATGATTTTTTTCAGCTCAAGCAGACTCCAGGGCACCACATCCCATTTTCCGCTACCCGGCGAAGCGGCATCCAGAAACATATGTTCAAACTGAAAAGTCATATTCAGCTCCCGACGTCCGTCCCCTACATAATCCAGCGCCTGCTCTGGTCCGAGACCCGAGGTCTCTCCTACTGTCATAATATCGTAGAAATATAACACCTTATCGTATAGATTCTGTAGCAAGGTATGTACATCCTCCAGATTGGAGAACATACCATAGGCTCTTACAGTAGGTGTTCCGTTCGGGTTGTCTGCATCTGGATACCCTTTCGTCTTCACGATATGTGCAATTGCATCAAAACGAAATCCGTCCACGCCCTTCTTCAGCCACCACTCCACCATCTCATGCAGCTTATCAATGACTACAGGATTTTCCCAGTTCAGATCGGGCTGGTATTTGGAGTAGAGATGAAGATAATATTCATCCGTCACCGGATCAAGCTCCCATACCGAGCCACTGAAATAAGATTCCCAGTTGTTCGGAGGACCGCCATTTTTACCTTTTCTCCAAATATAGTAGTCCCGTTTAGGATTGTCCTTCGACGACCTGGATTCTACAAACCAAGGATGCTCATGTGACGTGTGGTTCAGCACCAAATCCATCATCAACTTCATTCCACGTGCGTGTAACTCCCTGAGCAACCTATCAAAATCATCCATCGTACCGAATTCCTTCATAATGTCACAGTAATCACTGATGTCATACCCGTTATCATGATTAGGTGATTTATAAATAGGACAGACCCAGATCACATCTACACCTAGGTCCTGTAAATAATCCAGTCTCGATATAATGCCTTGTAAATCTCCGATTCCATCTCCGTTACTATCCATGAAGCTGATCGGATAAATCTGATACACGACGCTTTCTTTCCACCATTTGGGGTTCATAACTCCGTTACCTCCTATTTAGCTATATGTAGAGTTTAACCACACAGAGCCTAGTAGATAACAAATTCCCCCTACTTCCCTAATCCCTTTTGATATTGTGAAGGTGTAAGTCCAGTCCATTTTTTAAACGTAGCACTGAAGTGACGCTCTTCACCGTACCCTACCAACTTTGCAACGGCGTACATCTTTAGATTTTGACGGAGCAGCTTTTTCGCTTCTTCTACCCGGTATTGATGCAAGTAATCGAGAAAATTCACACCAAGCTCCTGACGGAATAGCGAACTTAAATAAGTATTAGAAACATAGGCTTCCTTCGCGACATACTCTAGTGTCAGATTGGTATTATATTTATTGCGGATGATCTCCATGGCAGTGACTACTGTGCGATGCAGCGGACGATGTTTGGAAAAGGCCTCCACCACGTTCTGCATAACCTTATTCAAAATCGTAGACAATTCTTCCAACGTCTCTATCTGTGGAGCCTGCTCCATCCAATTGACCAAATGCTGCTTCCATTCGAAGCCAGTAACTTGTTTCTCTTGCGCAAGTCTCTTTAATCGAACTACAAAAGCAGTTACCCGGATATTCACCTCTTGCTTGAGACATCCCGGGTTGCTGCGAAAACGATCCAGCCATTTCTCCAGCAGATCGAGTGCCAGCTCATTGCTCCCAGCACCAACCGCCACAAGCATCTCATCCTCCAGCACATGTAACTCAGGATCATCTAATATCCCGATTTCCTGTGGACCCCCACCTACAACGCCCGTTCCTTCTGTATAGAAATAGACCCCGCCTTTTCCGTTTAAAAATCGCGATTCCATCGCCTGAAGAGCTTCTTTATACGACAGGTGAGCTTCGGAAATATTCAAGCGACAGGAGCCAACGGCAATACTGATCGACAGTTTGAGGTATTTCTCCAGATTACTTTGCAGCTGCTCAATCTGCTCCTTCAACTGAAGGGGCGCTCGGTAAGGCTTGCGAGGATCCGTTCCGGCTATGCCGCTGCCAATCCAGAGCAAATTATTGCCGTCATGAAAAGTCTCAATCTTTCCTCTATAGATCGGTGACAATGTCTCACTGATAATATTTAACGCGGCGTAACGAATAAGTACGAAATCCTGTCCCGTACCTCCAGTGGAAGGCGAGTCAAAATCGAAGCTGACAAGACCAATCTGCGGCCCTTCTGAACCAATCGCCATAGATAACTCTCCGATCAGCTCTTGTCGCCGTTCTAGCGGAACCGGTGGATGGTAAATCCACTGGGATAGAACCTGACTTTTAACAAGCGGTGCATTTTTATGCCAGGAACGATCTCTTTTAAGCTGTTCATCCTCCTGATTTCGTTGTCTTTCAATAAGTTCCTTGGCCTTCAATACCGTCTTCAGAATTTCCTCAGGACGGCATGGCTTCAGCACATAATCAACAACACCTAGGGCGATTGCTTGCTTCGCATAAGAGAACTCGTTATATCCCGATAAAATAATGGACCGGAATCCGTAACCTCTGCGCCGTGCGACTTCAATCAGCTCGAGACCACCCATTTGTGGCATACGAATATCCGTTAACAAAAGATCGGGCTGTTCATTCTCCATTAGAGCCAGTGCTTCACTTCCATTCCCCGCCTCGCCCATGACCTCAATTTGATGAGACTTCCAATCAATCATATTTACAATGCCCTCACGGATCGTATCTTCGTCTTCAGCAATCAGCAGCTTCATCATTTATGGACCCTCCACAGTGATATGAATAATAATACGTGTGCCTGCTCCTTCTACACTCTCTAGTTGTAAAGAGGCTCCTGCAAAAAATAAGGCCAGTCGTTCCTGCACATTCATGAGCGCAAATCCTGTGCGTCCTACATTGTCTTCCTCAGGTAAAGAATTCTCCCTCGCTAAACGTTGATGTAGCTCTAGAAGTCTATCTGCCGTAATCCCTACACCATTATCCTGTACCTCAAGCACAATAGTCTTCTCTATTCGGTAAGCGCGAACGGATATTAGTCCACTTCCAGACAGCGGCTCAATCCCGTGAATCACTGCGTTCTCGGCTAGTGGCTGCAGCAGCAGCTTCGGTACTGTGAAGTCCTTGATACTCTCATCCAAAGAAATTTCGAATTCAAAACGCTCCTTAAAGCGATTTTTCTGCAGGAACAAGTAATTGGACACCAGCTCCACTTCCTGTTCCAAAGTAAACGTATCACGTCCATCATTTAAGCTCAGTCGGAACACTTGAGATAGAGAATACACCATATCGGCAATTTCTTTATCTCCCTTCTTCTCCGCTTCCCAACAGATTGTATTTAACGTGTTATATAAAAAGTGAGGCCTGATTTGAGCTTGAAGCGTTTTCAACTCTGCCTCCTGCTGCTTCATTCTTGACGCGTATACATCGTTGATGAGCGATTTAATCCGCTGTACCATTAGATTATAACCATGCCCGAGTAAGCCGATCTCGTCATTTCCTTCAAAAAATACCCGCTGCGTAAAATCACCTGTCTGCAGTCTGCGCATCGAACGGGAAAGCTTCTTCAGTGGTTTCGTGATAGCGGCAGCTGCCAGCCAAGTAACCATTAGACTAACTACTAAACACAGAACAGCGATCGTCATCGTGACCTGTAAAATCTGACCGAGCTCTTTAACAAGCTGCCGCTTGGAATGAGCCACCACCACATACCAGCCTGTCGTCTCCGATTGCAGATGTGACACAATCCACTGTTTATGATCCGCTGTAGATTCCAGCCTTTTTTTCACAGTCAGCTTAGGATCGCTGTCCGCAAAATACGGAAGTTCCAGATCTCTTTTGCCAATCCAGCCCGGATTCGAAGCCGTAATAATCAGCCCGTCCCGGTCAATCACGAACATATCTACATCATCTTCAGCATTGTCGAGATATTGGCTACCAATCTTCCCTGCATCCACACCGATCACAGCGAGTCCTGCCGGCTTTAATGTGTAAATATTCTTGATGATTCTGGAAAGCACAATCTTATGATAATGATCCCCTACAAAAATGCCGTCAGTCGGCCTGGATAGTCCAAAGGTTGGGCTGCCTGCTGCTTGAATAGCTTCTTTATAATACGAGGTTTTGATAAAATCCGAGAACTTCATCCCTGTCGTCAATCCTGCCTGATTCGCAGCAAAAGGCTCTGCTCCGTTGTTATCGTCTAAAGAATACAGAATTAGAGATTGTATAGAATTGCCTGCAACCATAAGATTGGTAACGGTCTTAAATACAGAATTACGTTCCTTTTGTGCTTCAGACGATGCTAAGAGCCGCTGCACACTTTCATCCAGAAAGAGTGTATTCGAAAAAGATATCATGCCTCGCACCATCTCATCGATCTGCTCTGCTGTTTTTTTGGTAAGATGATCCTGTGACTGTTTCATTTTCTCCACAACCTGCTGTGAAGAGATCTGATACGAGTTCCAGCCCATAGCGAATATAGTCACCAGAAGCAGGGGGACGAACCATAACAACAGCTTAAATTGGAGCGGAAGATGGCGATAACGGCTGACTAAGCGAAAGTTTCGATTCATGAGAACCACCTTGTTATAAGTTCTTACATATAGAAAATGATGTGTAAACCAAGTATAACTGAAATTATTACACCCTGAACCGGCTTTTTACATTCGCTAAAAAATGCCTACATCATTCTTAAATATGAACCATGTTTCTATTTGCCAGAAACTCTTAAGATGAGGATGCAAGCAAAAACGCCTTCGGACGTCTCTTATAGACGGTAAGCGTTTATGCGAGAAATATAAG
>NZ_NFVA01000123.1 GCF_002264395.1 Paenibacillus sp. VTT E-133291 | reverse complement strand
GACCCCCCGCCATTATGGCGGGTCTTTTTTTGAATAGCTGTTTATCCTAATCTTTCAAGAAAAGCTACGACTTAACAGCCTAGGCTGTTGTATTAACGGCATTGCTATGATAAAATAAGAATACTGTTTATGTATCGTGATAACCTCAATTACCATAGATAGTGATGCTTAGGCGTAGGAGGTGGAAGTGAATGGATATCTTTTTGAAAGTTGTGCTCCTGATTTTTTCCGTCGGTCTTATTGCGGTCGTTCTTCTGCAAAAGGGGAAAAGCGCGGGTCTTTCCGGTGCCATCTCCGGCGGTGCTGAGCATCTCTTTGGTAAAACAAAAGCTCGTGGTATGGAACTTGTACTACAACGTGTAACTGTTGGACTTGCTGCAGGATTCTTCATTATGGCAATTCTAGCTGCTGTTTTCATTGATTAAAGTACCTACAGTAAGCCCTCGCTCTGTTCTGAATGGAATGGAGTGAAGGCTTTTTTGTTATAATTAAAAGGAGAAGCACCTGTTGGTGCTTTTCTTTTCATAGTAGTAAGAATAAAGAATTCGGTACGAAAAGCATCATAAAGAAGACTTTCTTTTTCGGTGGAGTGAAATTTTGTACTGCGTTTACCTTTGGATGACAGTAACAGGGATGCGCAGGATTGATTTCGTGTATACTAGGGTATGAAGTAGGTAAAGGTAAAATTTACTTGGCATTACTACAGAGCAGGACAAGACATACATATTTGCCAGCGGCTTGGAGCCGCGGAGGGTTGGGGTGACGAACATGATAACACAAGAAATATTACTCGATTTCATGCGGGAAACTGCATATAAACCAATGACTTATGAAGAGCTGGTGAGCCATTTTGCTCTAGAAGATAGCACAGGGTTTAAAAAGTTCGAGGAACTACTAATTGAATTAGAGCAGGACGGAAGAATTGTATTAACTCGAAATGCACGTTATGGCGTGCCGGAACGAATGGATTTACTGCGAGGCCGGTTACAGGCTCATGCGAAAGGCTTCGCTTTTCTTATCCCGGATGATCGTGATCATCCTGACGTATATATCCATGCGAATGATCTTAAGGGAGCTATGAATGGAGATATCGTTCTAATCCGTATTACTTCTAAAAGTCCGTCCGGCGGACGTATGGAAGGTGAAGTTGAACGTATTGTAAAACGAGGCGTATTGCAGACAGTTGGCGTATTTCAAAACTTGGAGACCTATGGTTTTGTGCTGCCTGATGATAAACGGATTAACCGTGATATTTTTATTCCAAAGCAATCCTTCATGGGAGCGGTAGACGGCCAAAAGGTCGTTGTGCGCATTGTTAATTATCCAGAAGGCCGATCAGCGGCAGAGGGTGAAATTATTGAGATCCTCGGACATAAGGATGATCCGGGAGTTGATATTCTATCTATCATCCGTAAACATCAGCTGCCAGAGGCCTTTCCCGCTGAAGTCATGAACGAAGCGGACAACGCTCCGGACTCCATCACAGAAGAGGAAATTGCTGAGCAGGGACGTCGCGACTTGCGCGGACTAAACATTGTCACGATTGATGGTGAGGATGCTAAGGACCTGGATGATGCGGTTAATGTTCAGCGACTGGAGAACGGACACTACAAGCTAGGCGTGCATATTGCGGATGTAGGTTATTACGTGCGTGAGAGCTCTGAGCTCGATAAAGAAGCCTATGATCGGGGCTGTAGTGTGTACTTGGTGGATCGGGTGATTCCGATGCTGCCTCATCGTTTGTCTAACGGGATTTGCAGTTTGAATCCCCAGGTAGACCGCTTAACGATGTCCTGCGAGATGGAATTTAACGAACACATGAAGGTCGTGAAGCACGATGTCTTTACAAGTGTGATTCGCACCAAGGAAAGAATGACTTATTCCAATGTTCGCAAAATTTTGGAGGATGAAGATCCAGAATTGCTGGAGCGCTATAGTCCATTAATTGATGATTTCCGTCTCATGAAAGAATTGGCGATGAAGCTGCGTGATGCGCGGATGCGGCGGGGCGCGGTTGATTTTGATTTTGAAGAGAGCAAAATCATCGTGGATGAGAACGGCAAGGCTGTAGATATCGTGAAGCGTGAACGTTCGGTGGCTGAGCAGATTATCGAGGAATTCATGCTGGCGGCGAATGAAACGGTGGCTGAACATTTCCATTGGTTGAAGGTACCGTTCCTTTACCGGATTCACGAAGATCCAGACCCGGAGAAGCTGCAGAATTTTATGGCTTTTGCGGCCAATTTCGGATATCACGTGAAGGGCCGTGGCAATTCGGTTCATCCACGTGCTTTGCAGGATCTGTTGGAGCAAATTCAAGGAACAAAGGAACAGACAGTGATTAGCACAATGATGCTGCGTTCCATGAAGCAGGCGAAGTATGACGCGGAGAGCACAGGCCATTTCGGACTGGCTGCGGAATATTATTCCCACTTCACTTCTCCGATTCGTCGTTACCCCGATCTGGTCATTCACCGCGTAATGCGTGAAGTGATTGAGAATGGGGGCGCATTGAGTCAGAAACGGCATGATTATTTGGCCGGCCGGATGCCTGACATTGCTCAGCAATCCTCAGAACGTGAGCGTGTGGCGGTAGAAGCAGAGCGCGATACAGAGCAACTGAAGAAAGCGGAGTACATGCAGGATAAAGTGGGCGAGGAATTCGAGGCTATGGTCAGCAGTGTGACCAGCTTCGGGATGTTCATCGAGCTGGACAATACCGTCGAAGGCCTTATTCGTCTCAGCGCTATGAGCGACGATTATTATCACTTCGACGAAGCGCATATGGCGCTCATTGGCGAGCGCACATCGCGGGTGTTCCGCATTGGTGACGAGGTGAAGATTCGAGTCGCCAAGGTAAATATGGATGACCACACGATCGATTTCGAGTTGGTCGACATGAAGCCACGCGCGCCAGGTGAACATCGCGGCGGTGGCTTTGGAGGCGGCCGCGGTGGCAAGGGCGGCCGTGGGGCTGGCGGCTTCGGCAAGCCAGCCGCTGGGGGTAAAGCCGGCGGCGGCAAGGGCCGCGGCGGTAAAGGCAAGCCCGGCGCTGTTGTAGGCGCGGGCAAGAGCAAGCCGGGCGCTGGTGTGCGCGCCGGCGAAGGGCCGCGCGAAGCGGCCGGTGTTGCACCGGGCGGACGCGGAAAGCGGAAGCGCGGGCGTGATGCCGGCGAGGATGCGAGCCGGGTAGTGGCGGCGCCGGGCGGAAGCACCGGCGCAGAGCGCGGAGGCGAAGCCGGCAACGCAGGCGCGCCGCGTGAGCGCAGCGGCGGGCGAGGCCGCGGCGGTGACAACGGCGGTGCCGGTGGTGGACGCGGCATTAGCTTCGGCTTTGGCTCCGGCAAAGGCGGATATGGCGCTCCTGCGTCTGACTCTTCCGGCGGCGAAGTCCGCGGTCTGGACGGCAGCACGAAGTTCCGTAGCCGTGAGGACCGCGGTGGTAACTTTGGCGGTGAAGGCCGTGGCGGTGCTCCAACAGGTAAAGGTCGCCGGAAAAAGAAGAACAAAAGCGGTGTGTTCATCGGTCAATCCGTGACACCGGGCAACGTTCAGACGTCGGAACAAGCCGCTTCTAAACGTAGCGATACTACAGGTAGCGCTCCAGACGGAGCTCCTCGTAAGAGAAAGAAGAAATAAATAACGTTATTGGACTGCGTTACGTAGCTCTATGACGCAAGATTAAGCACTGTCTCCTTTGAGGGGGCAGTGCTTTTTTAATTTTTTTTCGCTGCTCAAGTGTGAAAGTCTCGTTTCTGAACGAGACTATTGGTTTCCACAAGTTGTTAAGTAATAGCCTGAAGAAGCTATGAGACAGCGTCATTTTGTGACTTTGACACTTGGATTGGAGCGAAGTAACCAGTGTTATAACGATGCTTATTTTTTGATTGCATAATGTGCAGTTAAAATTCCGGTGTTTCAGTAGAGATTGAGGTTAATTGCACTTTGTACAACTAAATCTGATCAGTATCTTCAAAACCGCATGTTTTCGAGTTTTTAACTGCAGAAAGTACAACTAAACAACCATCGAGCGTCTAAATATATTAAATAGATTTATAAAGTGCATTTATGTAGCTTTAGCGAAGCATCGGAGGGAAAGAGTGAATAGAAAAGGGTATGAGTGGACTGGGATGTGTGAATAAAGAAACACAAACGTATTTTTACAAACAAATGTAATTAAAGTTAACTATTGGGTAAACTTACTGACAACTAGTTGTCAAAATGGCCGAGAAAGGATTACCTGATCCTTCCTTGCGCACAATCGATTCCATTTGTTACAATATAGATCAGACGTTCGATGACTATGTCGTTTAAGATTAGAGAGACATGGTTACTTTAACTTATGAATATGATTCAAGGAGTGATTCTCATGGGTAAAAAAGCAGACGGGAAAGTACTTGCCCAGAACAAAAAAGCTTCCCATGATTATTTTATCGAGGATACTTATGAAGCTGGCTTGGTGCTGACAGGTACAGAGATCAAGTCGCTGCGTAATGGCCGCGCTAATATTGGAGATGCTTTTGCTACGATCCGTAACGGTGAGATTCACATTCACAACATGCATATCAGCCCGTTTGAACAAGGTAATCGTGCTAACCCTACGGACCCGACGCGTACTCGTAAATTGCTGATGCATAAGGAGCAAATTCATAAACTGCTGGGCTTGTCCAAGCGAGATGGATTTACGATTGTGCCACTCAAGGTTTATGTGCGAAATGGCTATGCGAAGCTGTTAATTGGTCTTGGTAAAGGTAAGAAAGAGTACGATAAACGTGACTCTGCTGCTAAGCGTGATGCTCAGCGTGATATCCAGCGTGTATTGCGTGAGAAGCAAAAGATCGCCAGATAATCTAGGAAGAATGGACGATTCAAATGAGTACCAGTTTCCACCTTCAATTCCTTTAACCCACGTGTTAAAGTATTGATAAATGTGATATACTGAGTAAGTAAGATTATTGCTTCGTTACAGACTTCTTCAAGAAGAAGCTGTGGATTGGATCTCTCTTGCTTGGAAGATCCGCTTGATCCGAAGCGCCCTTTTTAATGAGGGGCCGTTCTTGGATTCGACGGGGGTAGTTCGAGCATGAGTAGCGAGTAGTGGGGACGCGTCCGCTTCATCAACGCTAAAGCCTATTAAACGGCAAACAACAAAACAACTACGCTTTCGCAGCCTAAGAAACTGCGCGCGTGCTTCTACCCTGCATCGCCCATGTGACAGGGATAGGGGCTAACAAGTAGTGGGATACGCCGTCTGGTCTCCGCCTGGGGTCAACGGAAGAAGATAATCAGGCTGACCCAACGTATAGCCGGTTACGGGGCGATACTCGGGTGACATCAAAACTGTGACTACACTCGTAGAAGCTTATGTGCCGTTATCTTCGGACAGGGGTTCGACTCCCCTCGGCTCCATAAGAAAAACCCGCTGAATTAGCGGGTTTTTTGCTGTTTAGTGCTTGGATTGTACACCGAATCTAGACAAGGAGTTATGGGGAACTAAATGTGTTCATTATTGCAGACCTATTGTCTACATCTTGAATAAGATCATTCACTTTGAAGTTAATAATTAATGGCACATTTTCCGAAACTACATCTATAAGAACTCGAATTGATATAAAATTATGGTATTAAGCATCCAAAAAGAAAAACATTCGGAGGAATTACTATCATGAGCTTTACTATTGATTATGTTAAAAACAAAAACAGAATTATTGTAACATCGGACGGTATGGATGTTGAGGATGCCCTTGCGTATGCGGAACAATTTCCGAAAGTACTGAAGAAAACTAAGCGAGGGTTTACAGGTATGACTGTAATTACTGGTGGCCTGGTATTTAAGCAAGAAGTGTTGGCAATTCTTGCTCCAACTAGTGAAGAAGCTGTCAAAGCTGGAATCTCTACAAAACACAAATGGGTGTATGTTGCGCCTACCTCGTTCTACAAAGCGCAAATGTATCGTATGTTTAAAGATATTGCAAACTTGTATGAATCGATAGAAGAAGCTGAAACGTATCTTAATTCTGCAGGGAATTAGTATATGGAGTATCAGAGAAAGACACCTTGAAGGGTGTCTTTTTTCATTCTAACGGAAGTTTCGGATAATACGTGGCGGTTAAACGGCTTATCCCTAGACTGTTCTGGGGCTTGCTGTTAGTGGATACAGTAACAGCATGACTCACTTACTAGGGGGTATGAAGACGACGGGTGAAGGTACGGTGATTATTAATACTAATATATTCTCATACGTGAATCTGAAAGAATTGTTTAAACGCATGCTCTCTTTCTTTATATGCTGCATTGTCTTTTTATTTTGATATAATTAATTATTGAGTTTAAGGTATATACAATAGTGGAAAAATAGGGATATAGAGCATTGCTTCGCGAACGGTATACCTATAGTTAAAGGATTTAATAGTTACTTAATGCTATAATATTTATTTAGAATAAGAAATAGGGTGAGATCATCATGAATCAATTTCAAAGTACCCACCATAAGCTGTTAATTATCGGCGCGGGTGCTGCCGGACTAATGGCCGCTGTTACTGCGCGTGATATGGGTATCGATACTGCCATTCTGGAGAGCAACGACCGGATTGGAAAGAAGATATTAATGACAGGTGATGGCCGCTGCAACATTACGAATGATTCCACTGCGACGGGTACGGATGAAGCGGTCGCTTTGTCGCGTAAGTACCACAGTAATCAGGCTGGATTTCCATTGGCGGTATTACAGCAATTTGGCATTCGTCAAACCATTGATTTTTTCTCCTTGCTCGGGCTTCCGCTTACAAGATTGAAGGAGGGCTTGATGTATCCGATGTCGCTGCAAGCTGCAGCGGTGCAGGATATTTTTCAGCTTGCGCTGGAGGATCGGAATGTTCCGGTATACCTCAAGAACAAAGTGTTGGATGTTACTGTTTCGACGAATCATCCGCGCTTCACGATAAAATGCCAAACGGAAACAGAGGAGGGGGAGGTACAAGAGGTTGTTTATACCAGTGAATATCTATTTCTCTGTGCGGGTGGCCTTACCGGTCCAAATGCGGGAAAAGAACCTCCTGGTTATATCCTTGCCGAACGTCTGGGGCACTCCCTGGTCGAGCCTTTGCCAGCCATTGTGCAATTGAAGCTAAAGTATCCGAATATGAGGGCGCTGACCAGTATCAAATTTCAGGGACAAGCCCATATCTTTGTAAATGGTAAAAACATTCTCAGTGCATCTGGTGAGATTGCTTTCACGGATTATGGCATTTCTGGTCCGGCAGCTCTCCAGCTAAGCAGGGTAGCTTCTTATTATCTCGCAAGAGGAGAGAATGTGACAGTATCGGTTGATCTGATGCCGGACCGCACGGAGGAAGAGCTAGTTAATTTTTTGGAAATGCTCTGGGAGACCTTTGGACACCGGACTGTTTCAGATTCTCTTGTGGGGATCTTCAACAAGAAGTTGGTTTCTGTCCTGCTGAAGGAGGCAGGCATCGACCAGCAGCCACAGCTACTTTGCCAGGATCTATCGATGAAAACTAAGAGGACATTTTATCGAATCTTAAAGCGTTGGGAATTTAAAGTGACGGATACCAATGGCTTTACGAATGCGCAAGTGACAGCTGGTGGCATCGATACGACTGAACTAATCGAGGGAACGCTGGAATCCAAGCTGGTGCCTGGGCTGTATTTGGCTGGCGAAGTGATGGATGTGGACGGAGATTTCGGCGGCTATAACCTGCAATGGGCCTGGAGTTCCGGATATGTGGCCGCCATGGCGCTAGCTAAGTCAATTCAATAAATTTATTAGGAAAAGGGATGCATCAATTAACATGTATAAGGATCAGACTTCTAAGCACCACGAGCTGTTCATTATCGGTGGGGGTGCTGCAGGTCTAATGGCTGCAGTTACAGCGAGGGATCAAGGTATTGATACAGCAATTATTGAAAGCAATGACCGGCTTGGGAAGAAAATAATAACGACGGGTAACGGGCGTTGCAACATTACGAACCAATCCACCGCCACCGGTACGGATGAAGCGGCCGCTTTATCACACAAGTATCACAGTAATCAGGAAGGATTCCCAATACATGTATTGCGGCAATTCGGTGTCCGCCAAACGATCGAATTTTTCTCCTCGCTCGGGCTTCCTTTTGTAAGCTTGGAGAATGGCCGGATGTATCCGATGTCGCTGCAGGCGGCTTCGGTGCCGGGTGTATTTAAGCTGGCGCTGGAGGATCGGAATGTTCCCGTATATTATAAACATAAAGTGTTGGATATTATCGTTTCGGAGGAACATCCGCGCTTTACGATTAAATGCCAAACGGAGACAGAGGAGCTAGTTGAGTATACCAGCGAATACCTCTTTCTATGTACGGGGGGTCTTACTGCTCCGAAAACGGGAACAGATGGATCCGGTTATACGCTTGTCGAACGGCTGGGACATACTATGATTCATCCTGTGGCAGGCATTGTGCAATTGAAGTTAGATTATCCGTATTTAAAGGAACTATCTGGCATCAAATTCGAGGGATTAGGTCATATTATCGTAAACAATGAAGTCATCCGCAGTGAATATGGTGAAATTCTTTTCACGGACTATGGCATCTCGGGCCCGCCAATACTTCAGCTAAGCAGGAAGGCTGCGTATAATCTCGGAAGAGGAGAGTCCGTGACATTGTCGGTTGATATGATGCCGGAACGTACGGAAGAAGAGGTAATTGATTTTCTGGAAACACACTGGGCGATCTTCGGGCACCGGACAGTTGCGGACGCCTTTATCGGCATCATCAGCAAGAAGTTGATTCCGGTTCTGCTGAAGGAAGCGGGAATTGATCAACAGGTTCACCTGCTCTGTGAGGATTTATCGTGGAAAACTAAGAAAATATTTTATCGACTCATGAAGCGTTGGGAATTTAAAGTGGCCGATACCAATAGCTTCACGAATGCACAAACAACAGCTGGTGGGATCGATACGACTGACCTAGTTGAAGGAACGTTGGAATCTAAGATTGTACCTGGGCTTTATTTGGCAGGTGAGGTGATGGATGTCGATGGTGATTGCGGCGGCTATAACCTGCAATGGGCCTGGAGCTCAGGCCATGTCGCTGCGATGGCGCTTGCTAAACGACGTGCCGGCACCACATAAGAGGCTAGAGGTTGCAGACTCTTGAAACGTTGCGGTGGAATACTTGCATGCATTGAACACACGGCGGCTAATAGATTTGCCATGCCACGGCTCTGCTCCGTTTGGAGTAAGTAAAAGACACCTTGAGAGGTGTCTTTTTTCAATCAATTCTTATTCCAATATTCCCAAACTGCTCGCCCTGTTGCATTCGCTGAAAGGCTTGAAAGGTATCTTGTAAAGGATACATACTATCAATGATAGGGCGTATCGAGTGGAGTTCCATAAATTGAAGCATCGCAACAAACTCTTCACTGCTTCCCATTGAGGTTCCGATGACACTGATTTGGGGAAAAAATATGGATCGTACTGCTAATTCCATTCGATCTCCTGAGCTTGCCCCAAACGTGACGATCCGGCCATTTGGCTTAATGATATCAAAGTACTGTTGGAACGTCGCTGGCCCGATACTATCCAGGATGAGATCTACTGTTTCTCCGTTCATACTTTCCTTCCAATCACTATAACTGTCAAAGGCATGATCTGCTCCATGTGCAAGAGCAACTTGTCTTTTTGTTTCCCTTCGTGATGTGACACTGACTCGTGCACCCGCTGCTGAAGCCATAAGCATGGCATAAGTAGCCACACCGCCACCAATACCTGGAATAAGGATATGTTCACCTTGCTGTAAGCGGCCTCTCGTAAACAAAGCCCGATAGGCTGTCAAGGCAGATAAGGGCAACACGCCCGCTTCTTCCCAAGACAAATAAGCTGGCTTACTGATGGCATTTTGCACAGGGATGATGATAGACTCGGCAAATGTACCATCTGAAGGGCCGCCCACTATGGCCGGAACATTCGGGACATCGTGGGTGATTTCCCATCCGATACACGGATTAATGATTACATCGGTACCTACTGTAAGTGATGTTACGCCTTCACCTACCGCTTCAATTATACCCGCCCCATCAGAGCCCATAATCAGGGGAGAATCCTCATTTGTTCGATCCGCCATGAGAAATAAGTCTCGATGATTTAACCCTGCGGTTTTAAGCCTTACTTTTACTTCGCCGAGACCCGGCTGTTTGCCAACAACGTCTTCATATGTCAGGCTCTTCAAGCCGTTCATCCCAGCATGTACGATTGCTTTCATCCTAATCCTCCAGTAATTCGTATTTCAATGAATCTATTCTGAATTGTACAGAGTGGGAATCATACAGTAAAATGAACAAAACCGAATGTGAGTATCATAAATGATCATACCAAGCAGGTGACATAGAAATGGAAAGCGGAGATTTAAGAATATTTCAAGCTGTAGCTCAAGAGGGTAGTATAACCAAGGCTGCGCAAATGTTAAATTATGTACAATCTAATGTGACGACTCGAATTCAGTATCTTGAGGCGCAGTTGAAAACCCCTCTTTTTCGGAGGTCCAATCGAGGAATGACGCTAACTTTGGCTGGCGAAAATTTACTGGAATATGCGGATAAGATACTGGCTCTGATGGATGAGGCTGTGAAAACTACACAATATTCGGACCATCCTGCAGGGCCTCTTCGGATAGGCTCCATTGAAGCGACAGCAGTCATTCATCTGACTCCGCTATTGGCCGAGTATCAATCACGATATCCGGATGTTAATTTATCGCTCACTACGGGTGTGACACATACGCTCTTACAAAAGGTGTTGGATTACGAGCTTGATGGAGCGTTCGTCTATGGTCCTGTTGATGATCCAGATATAGAACATATTGCGGCCTTTGAAGAGGAGTTGGTGTTGATCTCTGAGCCGGGACAAAACGAAATGTATGATCTACTCATGAAACCGATGTTGTTCTTTGACGTTGGATGTACGCATCGGGCAAAAGCAGAGAGTTTTCTTAGAGGCACTGGCCTAACCACTTATCAGATAATGGAATTTGGAACATTAGCAGTTATTCTAGATGGCGTTTCCTCTGGACTCGGTGTGTCTATGCTGCCACAGTCATCGATAGCCAAGGCTGAAGAACAGGGAATAATTACTTCCCACCGTTTGCCTGAAGAGTATCGAGATTTGCAGGTATGGTTTGTGCATAGGCATGACTCGATTTACTCAAGCGCGTTGACAAGGTTAATCCAACTAGTTAAAACTAGGCAATAATAGTTAACCCGCAACGACCGAAGTGTTGAATGTTAGTTTAGTACTAGACTATTTCATCAAACAACAATCTAAGAACACGCAGCAGGAGGAAAATGATGAACTTTATTAAAGATCAACTAGCAGAATACGGTGTAAGCGAACAAATGACAGTTTATCTTTCGAATATAATCATGGTCTTATTTATAGCACTACTCTCTATATTGGCCAATTTAATAGCCAAAAAAATTGTGCTGAAGATAATTATTCATTTCATTAGTAAGGATCGGTATTCGTGGGATAATATCGTTTTGGAGAAAAAAGTGTTTCACAAGCTGTCGCATCTCGCGCCAGCCTTCATCATCTATTATTCTGCGTCTATCTTTCCGCTATATCAGGCTTTTATTGAAAAATCCGCCTTAACTTATATGATTATCGTAACTATCACAGTGTTTAATGCACTACTTAATGCAATCGATGCTATTTATCGCTCGTTTGAGATCTCCAAGATTAGACCGATTAAAGGGTACATTCAGGTTGCAAAGATTATTCTATTTATCATTGGTGTTATTGTGGTGATCTCTAACCTCGTTGGTCAGAATCCACTGATTATACTTAGTGGGTTAGGTGCATTATCAGCTGTTTTTATGCTAATTTTCAAAGATTCTATATTGGGCTTGGTGGCAGGTGTTCAATTATCATCGAATGATATGGTGCGTGTAGGTGACTGGATCGAAATGCCAAAATATAATGCGGATGGTGATGTAATTGACATTACATTGAATACGGTAAAGGTTATGAATTTCGATAAAACAATCACCATGATTCCTAGCTACGCCCTTATTTCAGACTCGTTTAAAAACTGGAGGGGCATGCAAGTATCTGGCGGCAGAAGGATTAAACGAAGTGTTCATATCGATACAAGCAGCATATGCTTTTGTACAAAAGAAATGATGGAGGAATTCCAGAAGATTCACTACCTTTCCGATTTTATAAAGGCAAGATTAAATGAAATTAGCATTTATAATATCGAACATCAAATCAATACGGAGAGTAAAGTAAATGGAAGACATCTCACTAATGTTGGTGTATTCAGAGAATATATCCATGAATATCTGAGGAATCATCCTAAAATTCATAAGGATATGACACTGATCGTCAGACAGCTAGCGCCAGAGGATAATGGACTGCCCTTAGAAATCTACGCGTTTAGCAATGATACTAACTGGGTGGTGTATGAATCGGTTCAAGCTGATATCTTTGATCACATTTTTGCAGTTGTACCGATATTTGGGCTTCGTGTCTTTCAAAACCCGACGGGCCATGATATTGCTCGCTTAAAAGAAAGCAAAGAGTATTCATCCGGATACTGAAGATAAAAATGATTTGCAGGAGAAGGCATTTCTTAATATCAGTAAAAAAGCGACCATCGTGGTCGCTTTTTTACGCTTTTTTCATTTTGGAAAGGATCATAAAACGTACAATTTATTGGGGTTCTGACATAGCAGAAGACTCTAATGGAAGTTCCCAGATTCATTTTCTGAGAATTTGCCATCGCTGTCATGCAGAGCTTGTTTGCGGCGATCATTACGGGCTTGCTGCTGCTGTTGGGCTTCCAGGCTGTTTACGGGCGTGGCTTCCAGTTCTTTTACTGTGTTGATTAGATTCTTATCTGGTTGATTTGCACTCAATTGAAAGCTCCTCCCTTGATTATCTAATGGTTGTGATTTTTATTATGTGCTGGCTACTGTGTGGCTATTCGTGTTGTATTTTCACAAGAGCCCAGGATACATTGCCGAGAGTACGGATGTATCAATGCTCTGTCCTATAATCATTAACTCAGAATACTGTTAGATGTGAAAAATATGAGGAAATGATTGTATCGGAACTGATTTCTGTTCTGATATGTTGGGGATGTTTCAGTTCTATAAAATGTAATATTTCAGGAGGGAATAAAATGAAAAAAAGTATTGCCAAGGTAATCAGTATTGGTGTGTTGTTTTCTCTTGCACTTTCTTTGATAGCAGGTGGATGGACAAATACAGTAGTGCATGCTGCTGGTCTTTCGATAACAGGCAGTGGAGGCTGGAATGAAGCGGCATATGTGGAATGGTCACCTGTAAGTAATGCGACAGGATATAACGTATATGTTAAACAGGCAAGCGCGTCAGATTCGGGGTACCAACAGATTGATAATGAATTGATCCGCAAATATTCTTCCTATTGGAGAGCGGATGCTGTAGGGCTTGCAGCTGGAAGTTATGTAATGAAGGTTGAAGCTACCCTTTCGGGGGGAGGAGCGGCAAGTGCAGTATCAAATACGTTATCCGTAACGTCATATGATCGATCTGGATTTTCTTTTTCGGCAAGCTCGCCATTTGGTACGGGTTCTGGTGCTTATAATGAGAATGGAACCCTCAGGAATGGTGCTCAATTGCTTTATATAACATCTCAGAATGCGAAAACCGTAACACTTGATGTGAAAATCAACAGCTCAGGTGCTGTACAAACTGGCGTTGGTCTTGGTAGTATCTTGGCTCTGAGACAAAAGGGTTATGATACAACCCCGCTTGCCATCCGAATTATCGGTAAAGTTACAGCTGCTGACCTGAGCGGACAGCTTAACAGCAGTGGATATCTTGAAGTCAAAGGTAAAAATAATTATTCGGAAATGAATATTACAATCGAAGGTATCGGAAAAGATGCTTATGCATACAGTTGGGGGTTGCTGCTTAGATATGTTGGTAATTTGGAAGTAAGAAATCTGGGTGTGATGTTATTTCCTGACGATGGCATTTCAATGGACACAGGCAATGCGAATGTATGGTTGCATAATAATGATATTTTCTATGGATCCGCAGGGAGCGATGCAGACCAAGCCAAGGGTGACGGATCTACGGACCTCAAAAAAGGATCGACGTACATTACCATCTCGTATAATCACTACTTTGATTCCGGAAAGGCTGCTCTAGTCGGACTTAGTGAGTCTGCAGAATTCTTTGTTACCTTCCACCATAACTGGTTCGATCATTCGGACTCCCGTCATCCGCGGATCAGAGTGGCCTCTGTTCACGTCTATAATAACTTCTATGATGGAGTCTCGAAATATGGTGTCGGCGTTACAACCGGAGCTTCGGCTTTTGTGGAATCCAATGTTTTTAGAAATACTAAAGACCCAATGCTTAGTTCTTTACAGGGTACAGATGCTTTAGGTGAGGGTACGTTCTCGGGTGAAAATGGAGGTGTGATTAAAGCTTATAACAATCTAATTATTGATGCTTCAAGTCTTATCTACGCTAACTCCAATACAGGGACAGCTCCTGCTAATGCAGCCTCATTTGATGCCTACTTAGCCTCGTCGAGAAATGAATCCGTCCCAGGCTCATACAAAGCATTAAAAGGCGGAACAGCATATAATAACTTCGATACGAGCGTCCAAACCGGAGTGAACGTATCGAATATTGATAACGTAAGCAATGTAGAACAGGTTGTTACGGCAAAAGCCGGACGTCTGAATGGCGGAGACTTCACATGGGCATTTAATGATTCCGTGGATGACGCATCGTATGCGCTGAATACAGCGCTGATGTCTGCAATCAGAAGCTACACAACGGGGCTTGTCTCTGTAGGGGGCAATTCAAACCCAACAAGTCCGACTCCAACAGCTACTCCTGTGCAAACAGCAACACCATCTCCAACAATAACACCGACACCTGTACCTACACCGACACCAGCGGGCACGCCAGTGCCTTCAGCGGGAGCAACCTCGCATAACTTTACCACTGATGGAACAACGAGCAGCTTCTTTAATATTCAGGGGAATCTCTCAACCAGTAAGGGAAATGTGACATATCAGGGTTCAACCCTAACCCAATGTCTAAAAATTGAGAGTGCAACCAGTATTCAGTTCACAGCCGCTAAAGCTTCAACCCTAACCCTAGTGTTCAACACAGAAGGAACCAAAATCAAAGTGGATGGAACAAGTTATCCTATAACGAATGGCATTGCCACTGTCTCCATTACGGCGGGCGCACATATCATAACGAAGGATAGTACGGCGAATCTGTATTATATGAAGTTGGAATAGATAGTTTTATAAAATAAAAGCTGCTAACGATATTGTGATATGCTCCCATCATAGTAGACAGTA
>NZ_NFVA01000194.1 GCF_002264395.1 Paenibacillus sp. VTT E-133291 | reverse complement strand
TGAAACTTATACTTTCTTATATTTCAAGAATGGCCGGCCGCTATTGCTGCCCGCCCGATTAATTGTATGGCGTTAAGGATATATCACCTTCACTATAAATAAACACAACTCGTTCTGTGGGGTCCTTTACAAATCGAGTATATCTACCGATCATAATTTTGGATCCGCCATAGATCGTTTTAATCACTTCAACTCTAGCTCTGCCTGTATCTTCTAGCATTCTTTCAATCTCTAGCACACGTTCTTTAATTCTTTTTTCCTCACGTTGATGAGACTGTTTAGTAGCATTCAATTTTACGCGAAGTGCCACTTTATCTGCAGGGAGTTGACCATTAGTTGCCAATTGATTTAATAGATACAACGCTTTAGAGGTTTTGTCCTCATTTTCCAGTAGTTGACGCAGTGATTGCCGCAGCTCGTTAATCTCATTTCTTAGCTCAGGTACTACACCGACCTCAATAGAAGTCGCTGTGGACATGGTATTGCCTATTGTACGTGCTACGACTCTTTCCCCAGACTGTACTGTTCCGCCAACAATCAGACCCTTAGCTCCGTTACAAAGAACGTCTCTGCCCGCACGTATATTGGAGTGCATAATGCTCTGGGATACAATGACATCTTCACCAGCTGTTACATTACCATCTTGAATGAAAGAGACCTTAACATTTTTCCCAGCAGTTACATGTCCTTTGTTATAACCAATAATTCCACCCGTAATTTCGATGGATCCCCCAGAGATTAATTCCGCTCCTTCAACTCCACCAACTACACGAATATCTCCGGCGGACTTTACAGAAAATCCTGAAAGTACGTTTCCTCGAATAACGACGGTCCCTACAAAATCAATGTTCCCAGTACTGTAGTCCACATCACCATTCACTTCATACACAGGAAATACATTGATTTTACCGCTATCGGTTAAAGTAACAAGACCGTCAATTGCGGCATACATCGAAGTTTCATTGTTATCAACGAGTACGTTCTTACCTACTTTAAAATGAGCTTCCTTTCCGGCTCTGAAAGCAAGCTCATCACCAGTTACAGTCTTACCATGCTTACCAGGCTGAGCAGGAATAATTCTAGCTATCAGCTTTCCTTTGAGGACGTTACGAAGCCGAACTAAATCCTTATAATCCACCTTACCATCCGCTTTTTCAAGCGGTTTGCGATCCTCTTCCAGATCAACAGTAAGCATAATATGTCCGTCGACTCCATTTACTGCAGGTTCACCTGTAGCAATAGCGACTTTACTCCAAAAAAACTCCTCCGGATGACTACAGATACGTTCAACAATATCACGCTGGACCCCGTAGCGAATATTGTGACTGTGCAGGAAGCTTTCCAATTCTGTAGGTGAGCAGGAAAAATTCTCATCCTTTTTGGAGAACTGCAAATACGCGATCCCTTTGTCATCCGAAAAAGTAATACTTAAGTACTGATCCAAAGCATTTTGACCGATCAATTTTGCTCCCCCTTGTCACCGCTAACGGTTAATCGTTCTGCATAAGTAGATCGCGATTCTTCTCAAGCGTTCCCCTCAGCCGTAAAATAGCCTTGGAATGAAGCTGCGAAATCCGTGAAGGCGATAGTGACATGACCTCTGCGATTTCGCTCAATGATAAATCTTCATAATATAAAAGGGACACAACGGTCCGTTCTTTCACCGTTAATTTCTCAATACCTTTGGTGAGGGCTTCGCGTAAGTAGAATTCATTTACCTTGCTATCCGGATTCTTAGCTTTATCGTCCACCAGTATGGACATTCGGGTCTCTGATTCCTCTTCACGAATCGGGTCTTCCAGTGAACATAGTGACATTACAGCCACATCCTGCAACATATTTTGAAATTCTGTTACACTAATATTCAGGTATAGACTCATTTCCTCATCACTAACGGATCTCAAATACTTCTGTTCCAACTGCTGATAAGCATCCTCGATTTTTTTAGCTTTTTCCCGCACAGATCTAGGGACCCAATCACTTTGGCGTAAGGAATCTAAAATCGCACCACGTACGCGCCAGGAAGCATAGGTCTGAAACTGCAATCCCCGTTTGTAGTCGAATTTTTCAATCGCATCAATTAATCCCATTACTCCATTACTGGCTAGATCATCTTTAGATACATTTTTGGGCAACCCCACAGCCAACCGGCTGGATACGTAATCAACAATATGGAGATAACTCTCTATCAGCTTCTTTTTGGCTTCAGGGTCACTGTGTTCTTTCCACTGTTCCCATAGCTCATCAGTTTCCAATTGAGAAGCTTTACGCTCGTTCAATAGCTTTCACCCTTCCCAAAGTTTAGTCAGAGAGCTTGTCGCGGCGAAACCTGCCTAGTCACAAGCATAAACGCCCTCGGCATCCTTATGAGGAAGTTAGCGTTTATGCGAGAAATATAAGGATAATG
>NZ_NFVA01000127.1 GCF_002264395.1 Paenibacillus sp. VTT E-133291 | reverse complement strand
GAGACCTTAGTACGCCCCTCCACTTGAAAAAAAATTCCGTCCAGCTCATCGCCCTCATGCAAAATGATTTCATTCTGCTCATAGACACGTAACTGAATTAAAGCATGTTTTGATGTCGTGAATACTTGATTTAGATTAAATTGTGTAATGTAATGTGCTATAAGATTTGGATCCTGAATAGTTTTCATTGCGTACTCCTTTTTGGACATCGGTCCTTTCTATTATATACGAACTCGTTATTATAGAGAAAAAGGGGAGGATATAGACGATGAAATTTATTTTTGATTTAGATGGAACCATATGTTTTAGCGGCAAACCTTTGAGTGAACGAATCGTACAAGCCTTGGATACTCTAATTGAAAAAGGTCATGAAGTCATCTTTGCGTCAGCCCGGCCTATTCGTGATTTGTTGCCTGTGTTGCCTGCACATATGCAACATTTTTCAATGGTTGGCGGGAATGGAGCATTTATTGCAAAAGGTGGAGAGGTTATTTCGACGATACATTTTGACGCGCAAACTTCGGGCATCCTCTTGAAATTAATCGAAGAATTTGATGCAGCTTATTTGATTGACAGTCACTGGGATTATTCATATTCGGGTTCTGATGATCATCCCATTCGGAGAAATGTAGATCCAGAACAACGCGCCAAAAATGTAACTCCATCTGAGCTGGATGAGCTTGTGAAGATAATTATTTTGAATAGCCTAAACGGAGAACAGTTATTAGATCAGCTACATAAACTACCTGTTGTGATATATAGACATGGTCAAGAGGACATTATAGATATTAGCCCTAAAGGCATAAATAAATGGACAGGATTACAACAATTAGGCGTAGAAATGCAGCGATTTATTGCTTTTGGTAACGATGCTAACGACATAGAAATGTTTAGACATTCCGCTTATTCGGTTTGTGTTGGAGAACACACAGAGCTTGGTGAATTGGCGACGGAAAAGGTGAGCAACGAAGAGGAGCAAATTGTTAGAAAAATACTGGAGCTGATGAGTGGGCTGCAGATCGCTTAGTCCATCAACTGATGATCTTAGCTCGCCGTACGGTGCAGCACATACAGGGAAGCTATAGTTGAAATCCAAAAAACCTGCCGATTAAATCGACAGGTTTTTTAAGTAATATAGATCAGGTTAGATAAGTTCTTGGCGGCGATGTAAATAACGATATAGAATACAACCGGATATCGCGCATATCGCTGCACATAATCCGATAAAACCATAACCGGCTTGAAGTCCGCGTAATAAACCTATTTGCGTCTCTGCACCGTAAAGCCGCTTCACGCCTTCGATCACAGCACCTATAGCATAGTTGCCAATTACGCTACCTACTCCCATTAACGTGACTGTAAATGTGATGGCGGTGTCGCTGCCATGTGGATATCTTTTGGCGATAAAAGCCATAACCGTAGGATAAATCATCGCAATCCCGATTCCTGCAGCGGCAAATAGAAATGCGAGCTTTTCTCCACCCAAAATTGCGGCAAACGTACACAGGGCAGAGAAGGCTGAAAAGATGATAAGCGATAGGTTAAATCCAATCTTATCAGTAACGGGTCCGAGTAGGAGTCTTGCTAACGAGAAGCAGAGAAAGAAGGTAGACAGCATCCCAGAAGCAGTAACCGTATCCCACAGGTACGCTTTTTCAAGGAAATTTACGAGCCATCCGCCTACAGCAAGCTCCGACACTACCCCGAAGGAAAGGATTAGGACCATGAGCCATAGAGCAGGATCACGGACGAGCGTTTTTAAAGGGATTCGGTCCTCATGCGGAAGATCATCACCTGGAAATGTACTCCGTAATGCAAATAGAATAGGCAGTATAGAAAGGCTAAGCATAATTAGATACATTCCGCGCCAATCCAGGGTATGACCGAATATATTTACCGTCATTAGCCCTGTTGCCAGTAGTGGAGCCAAGGTAGAACTAAATCCATAAAAGAAATGGGATAAGTTCATCATGGTCCCGGTATTTTTAACGAAGATACGTGCTCCTAGAATGGCAAGTCCAATCTCAAGCATTCCGTTTCCGATATACATCAGGAAGTATGAAGCTGAGAAGAAGGAATAGCTATGGGAGATGTAGATGAGAACGCCAGAGAATATCATGGATGCGAAAGCAATAATACTGACAGCCTTGATCCCCCACTTCCGAACCAATACAGCTGTAAAAGAACAGGCGATCAAATAACCTAGTGCATTTAGGGATAAAAGGGTACCTAGCTGCTTTTCATCCAGACTAAAGTCAAACTGAATTCTTGGAATGGCTGGCCCTTTAATATTTTCTGATATCCCAAACACAATAAACCCCAAAAAGATCGTTGCCAATTGCATGGCATACACCTTATTAAGTCCGCCAAAGCGTTTTTTCAACGTGAGAACCTCCAGAATCGGGTATCTTTATTGCTCGGTGTCTCTGTAGTACTCTTCTTTAAGCTTCTCCCAGTGTTGTTTATCGTCTTCTGTAATTTCTCTTAGCACTCTGCAAGGATTCCCCACTGCGATTACATTGTCAGGTATATCTTTAGTCACGACGGAGCCTGCGCCGATGATTACATTGTTGCCGATATTTACCCCGGGATTGATAACGGCATTTCCGCCAACCCAGACATTGTTTCCAATGGTAATCGGTGTACCGAATTCGAGCAGACTAATTCGAACGTCAGCATCGATGGGGTGGCCAGCGGTATATACACTTACTCTAGGTCCAAAGAGAACATTCTCACCTATCGTTACTTTTGCTACGTCCAGGATAATGCAGTCGAAATTGGCGTAAAAGTTATTTCCGACGGTAATATTGCTGCCATAATCGCAGCGGAAAGGTGGCTCAATATGCAACGATTCACCTGTAGACTCGAATAATTGCTTAAGTAATTCTACTCTATATTCGCCTTGTTCTTCCGTCGTATTGTTAAATAAACGAGTGAGCATTCTGGATCTTTTACTATCTCTAGCTAATTCTTCTCCACCAGCCATGTAAAGCTTTCCTGCAATCATATTCTCTTTGTTTGTTGCCATTCGTAATTCCTCCTGAAGTTCTTGTTGGTTTACCGGCGCTTTTCAACCAGCTGCAACGAATAGGTCAAGCTTTCCAGCGTGATCGCAATTAATCCGTTCATGTAATAATCATCAGGGTGATCCAGCACAATTAGATGAGGCATATGCTCTTCTGGAATGAACGCCAGACAACTTTGATAGATAAGTGGCACATCCTCTTGTTTAACTTGTTCGCCTGTGAGTGCAATCGTTTCAGGGTTAATAACTGCTGTCAATGAGGCGATGGTATGCGCTGCCAAGGGGATAAACGTTTCCGTCTGCCCCAAACGGATAAATTGCTCATCACGTGACATTCCAAACGGTAAAAAGGAGACTTCACCCGCGAATCTAGTATTGCCTTTGTGGATATGCCCGTCGATCATCATCCCTGCACCTGGAAAGGCTCCTTTGATAAAGGTCAACACGACGATGGTTTTATCCTCTTCGTAATCCTGCTGCTTATAGAATCCGTAAACGGTTAGATTCATATCATTTTCGACTGTGACTTCAACCTCATATTTCTCTCTGAGGAGTGACTCTAAGGGAGCATGAATTAAAGTCTTGATATCACAAATATTAATGACACCACGGTGAGCCAGTCCCGGGATTCCAATGCCAACGGCTTTGATGTTGTTATAGGCTTGAATTAGTGTGCCTACTAAATGATCAACGGTTGTAGCGTCAATACTCTCAGCCTTGATATATCCATCATCTACACGCTCGCCAACGGAATTCGTTACGGCATAGGTTAAGGATTGTTGGCCATCTTCAATTTTGGCATAGATGCATGCGATGTAGGAGAAATCGACATTATAGATGAATCTTCGGGCCGGCCGACCTCCATTCGAAGCCTCCAGCTCCGTCTCAATGACTTCACCTGTCTCCATAAGCTCATTCAGAATATTTCCGCAAGTGGCAACACTTAACCCGGTGGCGGTAGCAATCGTTGATTTGGTTCCTTCTTTCATCGATTTCAAGGCTTGCTTGATGAGCTCCTGATTTATCTTTTTAACACGAATAGAATTGTTTGCGATTTGGTTTATTTTATTCACCTCTAGACTTTTGAAAATAGTTATTAAAAGTATTATCAATACTATAACTTGGTGTTTCACAAATGTCTATATTAGTTGAACTTAAGATTTATCTATTAAGGTAATTGCGTGACTGCGGTGAATCCTTGGATTCCGGCCGCTGTTGTCCCCAGATTTCTTGATTATATACCGTGCTTCACGGTTGAAATCCGGTGACAAAGGCGGGCGCTATCGCTCCTACAGTTCCAAGCTTCCCCTCCGCTACTCTTCCATTTAGAATGTTTTTAAGTTCAAAATGTCTAGCCAATGATTTTATAATAAAAAATCGTCGCTTGTAATGCACCATTTGCTGATATTGCATAGCTCGGTATACGTCCAGCTTGTATGTAATCCATTGAAGTATAAAGGAGATTGGAAGGGTCGCCTTCTCTTGTATCAAGCACTAATAACGATCGTTCTTCCTGCTTAGCTCTTTCTTCAGCTTTTTCCATAAGAGAACGAGCAATACCATTACGGCGATAATTAGGGTGTGTCATTAGCTTTGCGATTTCGGCTCGATGCGTTCCGTTTGCTTTTGTACATAAATGTAGTTGTACACTTCCCACGATAATATCATTCATTCTTGCGACAAAAAGAATCACATCGGGCGCCAAAACATTGTGCCAATATAATGTAGCAGCTGATGGATCTAGCGGTGGTAAGAAACCAACGGAGGCTCCATCCTCCACCACCAGTATCAGAAGCTTTGAAAGCTCATCTATTGATTCTTCAATCGTTAGTAATTGTTCGATGCTCACTTTGCTAACCATATAAATTCCTCCAGCACTTATAAGTTTAAAAATATAGCGAAATCATAACTGAATACATATAATTTGTATAACGAATTTTATAGATCATAATCATTAATATTTTGAATCGTAGAGGGTGTTATCTATGGACTTATCTCAATTAGAAGCTTTTTTGGCGGTATGCAGAATTCGAAATTTCACCAAGGCCTCAGAGCATCTACATATCTCCCAGTCCGCCGTTACCGCAAGAATAAAAGCTTTAGAAAACTCCGTGGGCAAGGTGCTCCTTACACGTGATAACCGGAATGTTAGCTTAACGCAGGCAGGGATATCTTTTGTTCCCTATGCTTCGTTTGTTTGAAGAGAGTAAGGTGACTCTATCCGAAGAACTGGAGAACTATATCATTTTGAGTGGACCCGGGTCCGTATGGCATTATTATTACCTGCAGCATATTCTTTCATTTAGACGTGATCATCCCAAGGTAGCTATCAAATTCCTAAGTTATATTGATTCTAGCTATATGATACGTGATCTTTTGCTGGACGGAATAGTCCAGGTTGCTATTAAATATGACCCGCCGGAACATCCTAAGGTGACCAGACATCTCCTGTTTGAAGATGAGATTATTCTGGTCTCCACACAATTAAGAGAAACACCTGTAAGCAGGGAGGATTTTTTTCAGCGGGAGTATTGTCATTTAGAGTGGGGAGGTCCGTTTCCGGAATGGTTTACTAGTATCGTTGGAGCGGGCTATGTGCCGACACTTCAGACGGATCACTCGATGATTATGCTGGACATGCTGCTACTAAGAGCAGGCTTTGGATTTCTACCACGATCTATAGCACAACCTTATCTCGATCAACAGAAGCTATTTCAACTTCAATGTGAGTTAGACACGCCGATTATCAAAGCTTACGCTCTTTATTTAACTGAGAATGCAGAAGATATTCGTGTACGGCTTGGGCTGGAGATGCTTGGGGTGGATAGGATAAAAGAGTAGATAGACGCCTACCTATGTGCCGATTATACTGAGTAACGTCAGCAAAGTATGAAGGGTCTGGAATTAGTTTACAGGCGGGAATTTGCGAGATTTTGGTGAGATCAGCAGGGTAGAATAGTAGAATTACTCGCAAAGAGAGGAGCCTGAAGGTTGAGGACGAAGAAATACCGTGGATTAGTCGGGATGGGGTTGTTTTTTATTCTTGCCTTTTCCCTATTAGTAAGTATAAATTCCCCAACGATTCAGGTCCTTGATACCCCGGTGGCAAAGCATGGCGTACTGGATTTATCAGGATGGGATTTTGAAAAGCAGGGACTAGTTGATCTGGACGGAGAATGGGAGTTTTATGAAAATGAATTACTGAGTCCATCTGAGATTCAGCCCAAAATAGATAAGCAATCTACCTATTTAACGGTCCCAGGCACATGGAAAGGTAAGATCATAGAAGGTGGGATGGTCCGCAAAGGTGCGGGCACCTACAGACTCAAAGTGCTGGTCAAAGATTCGGATGAGATTCTTGGTTTGAAAATAAGAAGTATCCGTATGTCTCAAAAGTTATTTATCAATGGGAAGCAAGAGGGAGAGAGCGGGGTTCCATCAACGGACAGTGAGTTCTTTAAGCCAGGAAATACGCCGTATACGGTTTTTTTTCATTCCAATACCCCAGAGATAGAAATTGTATTACAAGTGTCTAACTTCAACTTTATTACGGGAGGGATCGTGAATTCAATCCCGCTGGGCGTCCATGCGGATATTACCAAAGTGAACAGTATTCAGATCGGCTCAGATATTGGAATTATTTTGATACTGGGCATGTTTGGGGCATACCATCTCAGCTTCTTTTTCGTGGGGCGTAGAGAAAAAGCATACTTACTCAGCGGTTTATATTTGCTAATTCTCTCATTGAATAATTCACTATATGGCGAGAAAATATTTCAGCAGCTACTACCCAGGGTACCTTTTGAACAAGTTTACAAGTTGTTGGAAATTAGCCAGTTTATCGGCGCAATTATCATTATTATGTTTTACTGCTCGGTTGAGTCCCGGTTAATGTCAAGTAAGAGGATGAGGCTCGTATTATCTCCATTTGTCCTTTATCTGGCTTCGGTTTTGGTGCTCCCGTATGGTGTACATATTCGTGCGAAATATTTGTTTGTAGCCTATCTTGGAATCGTTATGCTAGTGATCATCGTAAGAATGATCTATTTATATCTTCGCAGTCAGAGCGAAACGACGGATCGCAAAGAATTGTTTCTGTTCATTGGCGGGGCGATCTCGCTCCTGATTTTTTTCTTTGATGTAAGTCTTTATTCTGAAAATGTTCTACAGACTGATTTGGTGGGTAAATTCGGAGTGATTGGTTTTATTGTGTTCTTCAACATTATGTTAGCTGTACGATTCTCCAACACGTATGACAAGACGGAAACGCTGTCCCGCCAGTTGCTAATCTCGAACCAGCTTAAAGATGAATTTCTAATGAACACCTCTCATGAGATCAAGACTCCGCTGCATGGCATTATGAATATGACATCGTTTTTATTAGAAGACGGGGAAGATAATCTGTATCCTATACAGAAACAGAATCTTTGGTTAATTAAGGACACTTCTACTAAGCTGTCTATGCTCATTCAGGATTTGATTGATGTGAGTCTTTTGAAGCATGGTGAGTTAAGATTGCAGCAGACAGTGGTTGATCTAAGGGTGGCTTCACAGATTGTATTTGATGTACTTCAGTTCGAACTAGCAGGAAAGTCCGTTGTATTAGATAACCAAGTGGAACCTAATATTTGGGTTCTGGCAGATGATAGTCGATTAAGACAAGTCATGTACAATCTGGTTCACAATGCAATTAAGCATACAGATAAAGGAATCATTAAGATCACGGCCAGTGTAGCAGGGAATACAGTATCTGTCACAGTGGAGGATACGGGAACTGGAATAGCTTCAGATCTGCAAACAGCCATATTCGAATATTTTGAGCAAGTCGATAAACCGCTGCCACAAGATGGTTACACTGGAATGGGAATTGGCTTGTACATTAGCAGGAAACTGATCGAGCGGATGGGTGGTGAGATTTGGGTAGATTGGTCCGAGATCGGCCATGGCACTCGAATGATCTTCACCTTGCCCAAAATAGAGCGGATTCCAGGCTATTATGAAGTAGCTGCTACGGGCGTGGGGCAACATGCGCAATTTGAGCATACCTCGCTTGATATTATGGATCAGAGTGGTGGTTATACGATCTTAATCGTGGATGATGAAGCATCTAATATCCATATTCTACTGAACATTCTAAGACGGCATCGTTACAATGTAATTACGGCGTTTTCGGCGAATGAAGCGATGGACAAAATGAAGCAATACCCCAATGTGGATCTAGTGATATTGGATGTCATGATGCCGGGAATTTCAGGCATTGAGTTGTGCCGAACCTTGCGATTGCATTACTCCATTCTGAATTTACCTATTCTGTTTGCTACAGTTAAGGACGCGCCAACGGATATTGCATTAGGTTTCCGAGCAGGGGCGAATGATTATATCACGAAGCCCTTTGATGGAGAGACGCTGATTGCGAGAATCCATACGCTGATTGCGATGAAAACATCGATTCAGGAAGCTATACGAAATGAGTATGCTTTTCATCAGGCCCAAATTAAGCCTCATTTTCTGTATAACGCACTGAGCAGCGTGATCTCTTTCTGCTATACAGATGGCGAGAAAGCCGCCTATTTGTTATCTATGCTAAGCCAATACATTCGTTATATTCTCGATATGGATCGTTCCACTTTAGTGGTTCCTTTGCACCGGGAGTTAGAGCTGATTCAAGCCTACGTGGAGATTGAAAAAGCTCGTTTTGGAGAGCGGTTCGATTTTATTTTCCGTATGGATGAGGGTCTGCGTTCTGTTGAAATCCCATCCTTATGTATTCAGCCATTTGTCGAAAATGCGATCAGACATGGACTGTTTGAAAAAGAGGGTCAGGGCAGAGTTTCGCTCACCGTTCAAGCTGGAGGGAACTACATGAAAGTTATCATCGAAGATGATGGTGTGGGAATACCAGATGATCTGTTATATCAATTAACCGGAAACGAGCAGTTGGATGGCAGTATCGGTATCCATAACATTCGAAAGCGCATAGGCGCTATACCCGGAGCCACTTTAACGATTCATTCTGACCTTGGGTATGGGACCAAAGTGACGATGTATTTACCAGTAAGCCTTGGGGGCATGGGGGGAGACACACGATGATTCGTGTAGTGATTGTTGAAGATGAGAAACCGATTTTGAATTTGATGAAGGTACTGATCAGCCGCAATTCAGATTATCTCATTAGTGGGACCTTTTCAAATCCATTGGAGGCACTGGAGTGCATACCTGAGCTACAGCCAGACGTCGTGTTTATAGATGTCGAAATGCCAAAAATGAACGGCATTGAGCTGGCGAGCAGAATTCAGAAGCTGATGCATCCACCGGAAATTGTATTTACAACCGCCTATAAAAATTATGCACTCGAAGCGTTCGAGGTAAGTGCGCTAGATTATATTCTCAAGCCAATAACACCCGAAGCGATCAGCAGGGTTACTGAACGACTTGTTAAACGGATGAGACCTGCGGTGAGACTAGATTCCAAGGAAATGGGTCCGATGATCCGCTGTTTCGGTGGGTTTGAAGTCTGCGATTCAGAAGGCAAGCCTATTCATTTTCGCACACGCAGAGCGGAGGAATTATTCGCGTATTTCTTATGTAATGCAGGTCGTTATATCAGCAAATGGAAAGTGATAGATTTATTATGGCCTGATATGCAGGATGAGAGAGGGGCATCCAATTTGTATAATACGATATACCTCTTGAAAAAAATGCTGAAAGAAAAAGGCTTCGGCATGGAAATCCGCAAAATGAATGATGGATATATGCTGGAGACGGGAAATGAAAGTTATGATGCGCTTGATTATCAAAGATTTCATTTAGAAATGGTTGATGGGAAGCAAAACACTGCGCAAATGGAGCGTCTTTGTTTCTTATATCAGGGGCCCTTGCTGGATGGAAAGCCCTATCTGTGGAAGATTTCACTGGAGGAAGTTTATGCTAAGTATTATACAAACTGGACGCGTATCCTAATTGACAATGATTGTGCCTCACAGGACTGGCCTAAAGCAGAGCAACGGTTAGAAAAGTTCTTAAGCTTATATCCTTTGCATGAAGAGATGAACCAGCAAATGATTGTTATTTATGCCAAACTTGGAAATAAAGAAAAGATCACAAGACTCTATGAGAGATTCGAGACGGCTTATCGTTCGGAGCTGGGAATGGTTCCTTCAGCGGAGTTTAAAACGCATGTAGCTGCATATCTGGCCTAATTTTATATGAAAAGAGTTCAGCAGAGGGAGAAATCTCTCTGTTTTTTATTTCTAAGAGTAGCTAACTTTTCGAGAACTTTACCGTTATACATACGAAGGGAGGTGCAGGATGAAGCCCGGGCAGCTACATCAGATACTTCAACCGAAAATGTTAGAAATCCAAAAATACTTGATTCGTCTCGGGGCACCTGCAGCCGACGCGGAAGATATCGTACAGGAAACGGTGTATAAGGCTCTTTTGTATATCGATTCCATTGATGAGAACAAATTCAGTGCGTGGCTATATAAAGTGGCGATCAATCGCTACTATGATCTGTGCCGCCGCGGCAAGCGGATAGTCATTCCGATTGATGATGTGGATGTGCCAGTTATGGAACTGCCGGAGGATTATGTGCTGTTAAAAGAGAAACGAGAAGACATCGAACGTGTATTGGATGAGCTTCTACCTCTCCATAAACAACTCATTATTATGAAATATGAGCTGGAGCTGTCCTATCAGGAGATAGCAGAGCTCCTCGGGATCACGACGGATACGGTCAAATCGGCATTGTTTCGTGCCCGCAAGCAATTCCAAAAAAAGTACAGAGGTGAAGTGGAATGACGGCTCCATGGGAACAACAGGATGATCAGAACCTTTCAAAAGTAATTAAGAAAGCAAAACGAAAAACAATGATCCGTAATACGATCATTTCTCTGGTCGTGACCGTTATAGTATTGTTCGGAGGCATGCTGGGCAACGCTCATTTAACAAGCTGGTTAGCGATGCGTGGTCTGGATGAGGAGAAGATCATGATGGAGATTAGTAGTCCTAACCTTCATGAGTTGAGAACGGAGCTGGATCTAGGATTTTTAGCGGGCAAAGTTGAGATCAGCTCTTACAAGGTTATTGAGGGGGTACCTGTCGTATGGGATACCCGAAAATTAGATTTTAGTATGAGCAGCCGCTTTTCTCTGCTTAATAGGGGATATTCTAGTATAAATGTGCCTGACCCCGTAATGACAAGCCAAAATTATGAATACTACCGAGGATATAACAGTCAAAATGGACAGCGGGAAATGTTATTCTACGTGCCGGGAGTGAATTATAACGGAAAAGTGTTGAATGACCTCCCTGCGCTTGAACAAATGGATCCAGGTAAGCTGGTAGAGATGGCAGTTTCTTTTGATAAAAGCTATACACAGGCCGAGGTTGAAACAATGCTGCCGGCTGAGCTGACACAGACATGGTATTGGGTAGATACGTATGACAATAAGAAGAAACTTGAGTTTATCACAAATGAAAGTAGTCCAACCAAGTATGCATTGCCAGAATCAGCGAGACAAGTATACGGTTACGGTGTCAAATGGGAGGGGTTATTTAACCCGAAACCAGAGGATTTTCTGCAATTACTAGCCTATGGACTTCAGAAGAAGGGCAAGTATTATGGAGAATTTGAGCGAATCACGAATTATTTGAAAAAGGATAAAGCGGCACCGGAGGCCAGCGACGTACTGTTATATGGAGTCGTCGTTACAGGAACTGCGAAGGAGCTGCTAAGCCTCAAAGGAAAGCCCTATGTTAATACGGCAGTTCTCGGCGCGATTGTGGATAAATATTAGATCCGTATAGTAACGCTAAAACAACTGGGTACCGTACAAGCGTAACTGAATCTCTGAAATAATTAGGGAATTTCCCCTGAAATTCTGAGATCAATAATTAAGGAATTCCTCCCTGTCATTTGGCTGATTTGGTGGAAAACAAAGAAATCCCCTCAATTATACTCTAGCGCACAGCTCACATACACTATCCGGTTAAAGTAAAGACTGCATTGTGCCTGTTTCTAAAAAAGAAGCTACCCATAAGTAGGTACTCTACTTCTTGGATAGCTTCTTTTTAATTTAGTTCACGGCTCACCAAACCTACGTCCATTTGGCAGACCAAAGTTTCATTTCCTTCAAAATTTGATGCAAGTCCTCACCTTTTGGAGTTAACGAATATTCCACGGTAACCGGTACGGTAGGAAACACGTGACGTTCTAGTACCCCGTGTTCCTCTAAATGGCGCAGCGTACTAGTTAACGCGCGAGGGCTGACATTAGTGATTTTTCGCTGAAGCGCTCCAAAGCGTTGGGTACCGTCGAATAACTCTCTTAGTACGAGAAAAGCCCATTTTCCGCCCAATACCTCAAGTGTTTTTTCTACATTACATTCAATAGTAAGTGGGGTTTTAGGGATATAATTATTGCTAGATTTAGCTGTTGTCAAGGAATCTCCTCCTGTTTTGGTGCCACTATACTCTTGTATAGTAACTACTCTAGAGATCATATAGTAAACTAAATTTCACTTCTTCCTATTATATACAAACTATTCTAGAATGAATATGTTCGCTAGGCAACCTGCTGAAATCATAACACGGAACTATGGAGAGGAGCAGTTATTATGAAATATCGTAGATTAGGTGGAACGGGCCTTAAAGTTAGCGAGATTAGTTTGGGAAGCTGGCTGACATATGGAGGTTACGTAGAAAGAGATAATGCTGTTAAAGCCATTGAAACCGCTTACGATTTAGGCGTGAATTTTTTTGATACGGCCAATGTTTACGAAAAGGGTGCTGCTGAAAAAGTGCTAGGCGAGACCTTGCGGAATTATCCGCGAGAATCCTATGTGCTCGCAACGAAAGTATTTGGCGAAATGGGGACAGGGCCTAACGATCGTGGATTATCCCGCAAGCATATTACGGAACAGTGTCATGCAAGCTTGCAGCGTCTCGGCGTAGAATACGTGGATATTATGTATTGCCACCGTTTTGATACAGAAACTCCAATTGAAGAGACTTTGCGTGCGCTGGATGATCTGGTTCGTCAAGGTAAGGTGTATTATGTCGGGGTTAGTGAGTGGACTGCGGCGCAAATGACGGATGCTTTAGCTGTAGCCGATCGTTATTTGCTGGATCATATCGTGGTTAACCAACCGATTTATAATATGTTCGAACGTTATATTGAAAAAGAAATCATTCCGCTCGGCGAGCGCCGTGGCATTGGACAGGTTGTATTTTCTCCACTGGCTCAAGGGCTGCTAACTGGAAAATATAACGCAGAAATCCCTGAAGACAGTCGTGCGGCTAAGCTGGATCGGTTGAAGAAGGCGTTTACGGAAGAGAAGATTGAAAAGGTTCGTCAATTAAGCGGGGTCGCTGCAGAGCTGAATATTTCTGTGGGAAATCTGGCTTTGGCTTGGATTTTGCGTCAGCCTAATGTAGCTAGTGCGCTGGTGGGTGCCAGTCGTCCGGAGCAGGTTGAAGAGAATGTTAAGGCTTCGGGGATAGAGCTTACCGAGGATACTTTGAAAAAAATTGAAGAGATTCTTAAATAGAGACAGCTTTATAAAAAAAGGAGATATGATCATGGCGAAAGTAGTGGTTACTGGCGGAAGCGGGATGCTGGGCAGATGGGTAGTACGGCATTTTGTAGAACAAGGGTATGAGGTTGTGAATGTAGATACGCAGAAATCACCGGATTCTTTGTGCCAAACTTTGATTGCTGATTTGAATAATCTGGGTGAAGTGTATGGCGTATTAGCAGGCGCTGATGCAGTCGTACATTTGGCTGCGATCCCAGCCGCAAATATAAAGACGAGTGAAGTCACTTTTCAAAACAATGTAGTATCCACCTACAACATTCTGGAGGCTGCTGCTGGACTAGGCATTCGCAAAGCCGTTATTGCTTCCAGTGAATCCTCTTATGGCATCTGTTTTGCGGTTAACCCTCTAGGACCACAGTATGTACCTATGGATGAGGATCACCCACAATTGCCTGAAGACAGCTACGGTCTGTCCAAGGTTGTGAATGAGCAGACCGCAGAGATGTTCCAGCGCAGAACGGGCATACAGGTCGTTTCCCTAAGAATCGGAAATGTCATTGATCCATCCGCGTATGAACGTTTCCCTTCCTTCATTCATGATCCAGCGCAGCGCGATCGGATATTGTGGAGCTATATTGATACACGGGATGTAGCGACAGCTTGCCAATTGGCGATCGAAACGGACGGACTCGGTGCGGTGGCACTTAACATATGTGCAGATGAGACCAGCATGGCTATACCTAGCAGAGAGCTAATGGCCGCACGTTATCCAGAAGTGACGGACTACCGTCAGCCGCTGGAAGGCCATGAGTCGTTACTCAGTAATGCGAAGGCTAAGAAGCTGCTGAGTTGGCAGCCAAAGCACTTATGGCGAGATTATGTTAACGATTAAATAACGAGCCAGGTTTACTTTTACTATAAATGAGAGTTCAAAAAGTACGGTTTTCAGCACCGAGAAGATTGGATGAAG
>NZ_NFVA01000180.1 GCF_002264395.1 Paenibacillus sp. VTT E-133291 | reverse complement strand
AGCCTTTACATCTACCGGTGCAATCTTGGTACTGTTTATCCTCCTTGTAATTATTTCTAAGACTATCTTGCTATAAAATGAGAAGGGCGTTTTGCTTGGAAGCTTGAGGATGTTCTTCCACTGAGTTATATCAGCCTTAATCTGGTGTAGCCCAGGGGTTCAATTTCCTTCACCGGCATATCTAAGAATGGAATAACGGCGCGGTTTTCGGGGATCCCGGAACCGCGCCGTTTGTCTTGAAATCACCTATCTTCCAATATCCTTCTAGCCTTTATTCAAGTAAAGTGAGGTTTCGGTCGTAATCCCGACCTCTTGCACGTTTCAAGAATGGAGTCGCCGATCTCTCGAAGGGCTGCTTCTTGTAAGTTGGGGAGAACAGGTGAATAAGTATCCAGTGTAACATTAATCGAGGAATGACCCAGGCTCTCTTGTGTGATATTTGGGTGTACACCGAAGATGAGAATCGCCCCGAAGACTGTACGTCAATATACGTGCAGACAGGTTGCAATGCTTACCTTTAGGTAAGTACGTGAACTAAAAGTGCATACTTACGCGATGGCGTGATGGGAGGTATAACTCAAGTCCTAAATCTGATTCAAACATGGAGGATACACCATTGAAAACACTTGTTGTCGTTACGCACCCAAACATCGAAACATCCGTTGTTAATAAACGCTTGATCGAAGAACTCCATAAATATCCAGACAAATATACGGTACATGAGCTGTACAAAGCCTATCCCGATGAAAAAATCAACGTGGAAAAGGAACAACAACTAAATGAAGCGCATGATAAGCTCGTCTTACAATTCCCTGTCTACTGGTTTAGTAGTCCGCCTCTGCTTAAAAAGTGGCTGGACGAAGTATTTAACTTACGGATGGGCATATGGCTCGAAGAGTGATAAATTAAGAAATCGTAAAATCGCATTAGCTGTAACTGCCGGAGGAAGTGAAAAAGACTTCAGTGAAGATGGTAAACTCGGCTACGGGCTGGACTGTATTTTATCTCCCTTTGACACGACTTTTATTTACTGCAACGCTGACTATCGTTCCTTCTATGCCATTTATGGTACGGAATCTGAGACGGTAGGAAGTACGGATTATTTAAAAAAATTGGACATCAGTTCGCAAGGCTATGTTGAATTTATCGATAATATGTAATTAGAATTGAAACAAAAAGCAGCATTTTCATTAATGGAAATGCTGCTTTTGTCATAAGTCGTGGCTAAATCGTAAACGGTACTGTTATCTCTTGCGCGGCTGGAACGGAATTTTTCTCTCCCCAAGTGCACATCATATCCAGCACCGGAATAAGCGATTGGCCCTTCTCAGTCAAGGAATACTCAACTTTAGGGGGAATCTGGGGGAATTCCTCGCGCCTGACGAGACAGTCCGCTTCCAGTTCTTTCAACATAATACTTAACGTCTTAAAAGGTATTGTACCGATACCCCGTTGCAGTTCATTGAATCGCACGATCTTGTTTTCAGAGAGATAGTAGAGAATAGTCATTTTATATTTACCACTAATGATAGACAAGGTGTAGCCGAAGCTAGTGTCCTTCTGGTGAATGCCAGGTGGTATACAGATTTCATCACTCATGGGCTATTACCCTCCTTCAGAAAATATAACGAAAAGGCAAACGCCTATTGCTTCTCCGTACTCAGATCTCGACTTTATTATGTTTTACAACCGGCTATCAAGTCATCCTGCGAGCAACGAACCCACTATATCATTTTAAAACAATTAGTTCAAAGCACTCGTGGCTAACTATCCATCGGTCGGTTTTTCTGTCGGCGAAGCGGGCTACTTTGGTTGGAAATCAAAAGTGTCAAGCGGATAGTCTAAGCGACGAATTGATGTTTTTAATGTAATTTTCATGTGAGCATCATCTTATTTTCAGGTTCAAGGTTTATATTGAAGACACCAAACACCCCCCAGTGTTTTGTGGTATAAATCTCTCAGGTCTTGCCAACTCCCATGGTAAGGCCTATTTTTTTGTTCGCTAATGGAAATGGGGGGGAGGGGGACAGCCTCTACGCGGCTTTACTTAATCTGATACTGCTCTTCATAGCTCTTAAAAGATGAAATATCCAGACCGAGATATCTGCGCATATGAATTGCAGCTTGGGCAGCGACAATGTCGTTTAATAGCAGCATTCGTTCATGGTATCCACGACATATAAATTTGGCTTCGATCCCTGCATTAAGTCTGTTCTGCTCATAAACCTTGATTCCCCGTTTTCTCATCTCTGAACGAACATCTCTTAAATCTGTTGTAGCAACTGCTGCGGCTGTTTCAAGAACCTCCAGATAGGGGGCGGGTGTTCGTAAATGTGCAGATAGAATGGCGGAGTCCCGTTCGAAAGCTGATAAAATCATCGGAAGCAATAAATAAGATTTCACCAGCATATTGTCCCTGCTTTCAGCTCTATGCATGAATCTCATCACCCCTAATGGGAACGTATATTCGTATTCTACCCCGATATTCCAAAAATAATCAATGGCATTTCTAAACAGCTAGTTCAATGTGATTAAATTCACAACTAAATTAGAAAGAATAAAATATATTAAAATTGTAATAATAAAAATTAATGCTTCAGACTTATATAAAGGGAGAATTAGGATGAAAGAGGAAGGAAGTCTCGCCCGTGGAATGGTATTTGGTTTGATTCTAAGTATTCCATTATGGATATCGATATTAGGTTGGATAAAGTTACTTTAAAATTGAAGGAAAACCTTTGTGTGAAGCGCCTTTTGGCGCTTTTTTTGTGCTTGCTTACGCGTGTAAATATCAAAAGGAATTGATTGACAATTGTGGGGATGGAGCGCTAAACTATTGTTAGTTCCAAAGTATTAAAAGTCATAGACCATTATTTAATAGGATGCTTAAGCTACTAGTTCTAATTTGCAAAGGCTATACATATATAATCATGATAATAGCAAACCGCCTGAAAGGGTGGGACGCAAAGTTCAGGAGTCTAAAGTGTCTAAAAGACACTATGACCGTCCGACTGCCATGAGAAGGGAATTCTACTTCTTTTTTGGCGGTCTTTTTTTGTTATTAGGTTCTTTAGAGTTCTGGTAATTATTCTGTTTAATTATAAATCATAGTTTTAGGAGGTGCGCATTTTGAAAAGAAGAATGAAACCGTTGCTCTCATTAGTAATAGCGGGGATTTTGATGGTGGGTAGTGGGCTTTCTGGAGGTGGTTATTTGGTCAGTGCGGCAGGGCCTGTGCTTCCGTATATTCCTACACCTGTGTTAGGCATTGCAGGAAATTTTAATACTTTTATCCTTGGTGACTTCAATCAATCTAATGATCAGGTTCACGGGCGCCTGGCGGCCAAAGGTAATATTACTTTGCAGAATTACGGCGTATCCAAGGATAATCCAGGTGGAGATGTCCTTATTGCTGGCAATGACATCACTTTTACTAATGGGACTGTTCATGGAGCATCCGTTCATGGTGGTGTTTTTATCAGAAACGGTGTAGATCTTAAAGAACCAGCGAGAAAAGGGACACCTATTGATTTTGATTATGAAGAGCAATATCTTATTGGACGTTCTAATGAATTCTCTTCACTTGCTACAGTCGGAACTTTCAAAAAGGAATATGGGAAAATAACAATTGATGCTCCGGAATCATTTAACGTTCTTAATCTAAGTGCTGCTGATTTCGTTGGTGCTAATGGCTTACAGTTTAATATTGCAAATAACGCCACAGTTATCGTTAACGTTAGCGGAAGTTCAGTTGAAATTCCAAGCTTTCAAATTTGGGGAGGCAGCCCTAACAAGGTATTATTTAATTTTTATGAAGCTAGCACTGTAAACATTGGAAGTTTAACAATAGAAGGAACTATTCTAGCTCCGCTTGCAAAAGTAACTTATAATTCCGGAGAACTGCATGGGACATTGATTGCGAAAGGATTTGCTGGTGGTGTGCAGATGCATTGGTATCCATATGAAGGGGTAGAGTCGCCTCCTACGCCGACGCCAACAGTGACGCCGACACCAACAGTGACACCAACGCCGACCGTTGCACCGACACCAACGCCGACCGTGACACCGACACCAACGCCGACCGTAGCACCAACACCAACGCCGACC
>NZ_NFVA01000013.1 GCF_002264395.1 Paenibacillus sp. VTT E-133291 | reverse complement strand
TGCTGTAAGAATAAGTAGATAGCAAAAAAATAGGTTGATTATAGTGGTAGCTCCCTATAATCAACCTATTCAGTGTAACGCTTTAGTGTTATTTAGGTTATACTTTCCAAGTATTATTGTGCGTACAAACGAAATGTCGAAATCTCTATACCTGTATTACATGGATTAAGTGTGTTACTGGTTGAATAATGGGTTATTTTATAACCTCCTATGTATCTGTTAATAAAAAAATAATTACAAACTTATTGCTAACATTAACAAGTAAATCAGAATAACTCTCCTCTAATCTACATTTGAGTTCATTCATTTGAGGTAATACTTGTATATATATAAATCTCAGTGATTTTATGGCTATCAGGATCAAGAAACATTGTAACATTAGTAATGTCATTTTCCTTCCGGTTCACCTGATTAACACTGTAGATAATCTTATTCTTGTCTTCAACTCTCGTTTTTTCAATGCCGAATAAACTGCCTAAATTGATGTAATTGGGATTCCCTTTTCTAAATATCAAGACTAGATCAACTAACAAACCATCGAGAGGCTTTTCAAAGAAATCTTTTTGTAGTGCATCCCATTCATGATCAATAAAAGTAAACCAATTAGGGGTTTCTAGCTTCCCCTTTAACAATCCAGATAATATCCATTTCCTTATGCCAATGTGGTGTAGTTAATATATTGCCATCGTTCTCAATACAGCGGTACGGAAAGGCTTTATCAAGTCGTGGGAATTCCAAATAAATAGCCATCTTATCATCTCTCTAACTTAATTTAGTGGATTAATAATCTCATTTATCACGGATAAAGGCGAGTTTGGCTATTGAAGCTGAAACGTAAAAAGAGCTATCCAGTACCCAACCAGGGAAGCATGGACAGCAAATTTTAGGGATCATTAATGATTCCATTTCTCTTATTTCGTAAGTGCTCCACCGTCCCGGCGAAACTGCTTGGGGGTCAGGCCAGTGTATTTTTTAAATAACTGTGTATAGTAACTTTGGCTGCAAAATTTAAACATTAAAGCGATTTCGGAAATAGACTGATTCGTATGAATGAGGATCGACTGCGATTCCTCAATTCTACGCCGGTTGATAAATTCCGTGAGCGGCATACCCGTTTCACGCTTGAAGCGGTCGGACAAATAACTGGGATGCACACCGACATGTCCGGAAATCAAGCTAAGGTTCAAATCTTGAAACAGATGCTCGCGTATAAAATATATGGATAGATTGACAATATGTGAATAGTGAAGGTTCTCCTTCTGCTGCCGCATCACTGTGATGAATTGCAGGACCATTTCATATTCATATCGATGAAGTGCATCAAGCTCCGTCGAAGCTTCCACTGCACGGATGAACGTATCACTCAGCTGAAATGCTGTCTCAGGGTCAACACCACCGCGGATAATCGCACGTGTAAACAAGGTGCAGGATGCAATCATAGCGTTTTTCTTGGAGCGCAGCGGATATCGGGCTAGCGTAGCGGCTTCCATTGCGTTAATTCTATGCAGTGCTTCGAGTGCCCGGTTCTCGTCACCCAGTCGGATAGCTTCCAAAAGCTCATGTTCATAATCCAGCGGAGGATGGACAAATCCCTCTGTCAGATCCACAGAACGTGTGGACCAATATTCCGGTAGTTTATGTTGTCCTTTAAGTCCATAAAGTTGATCCATACTTATTAACCTCACCTAAAAATTTTGATAATATGCTAAATAATTTAGTATAATCTTAGCTCTTTCGGACTTAAAATTCAATTCATAACCATCAAGGGAGGAAACATAAGCATGAGCTGGAGCATTGCCAATCAGGGATTGTCGGCAGATACCCTACTGAATTTGGAAAGTATTTTTGCGCTGGGGAATGGATATTTGGGCGTGCGTGGCAATTTTGAAGAAGAGTATTCTGATAAAGAAATCCGCAGTATCCGCGGAACATATTTGAACGCCTTTCACGATGTGATTGACATTCCCTATGGGGAGAAGCTATTCGCCTTTCCAGGTACCCAGCAAAAACTGGTTAATATTATAGATTCCCAAGGGATAAATATTTATATAGGCGAAGATATGGAGCCGTTTGCACTTACAGCAGAGAGTGTCCTCGCCTATGAGCGTAACCTCCACCTGGACAAGGGATACTCGGAGCGTAAAATCCACTGGAAATCCCCCTCCGGTAAAGAACTCATGCTGCATTTCCGTAGACTCGTTTCTTTCACTACCCGTGAACTTTTTGCCATTCATCTGACTGTTGAGCCTGTCAATTTCACCGGTCCAATCCGGGTTGTCTCTCGTGTAAATGGCGATGTTAGCAACTATACTAACCCGAATGACCCGCGTGTAGCTGCAGGACATTCCAAACGCCTGAGCGTAGTAGCGTGCGAAGCTCGGGGTGAATATGTATGCCTGGAGAACGAGACGATGGCTTCGGCCCTGCGGACCTCCTGTGTTACCCGGCATGAATGGAAAGGTGAATGGCAGGTTGAAACTCAAGCTGGAGAAACCGATGCTACAGTGACGGCAACCGCCTCCTTGTCTGGACCACTATCGCTGACCAAATGGAATGTTTATACCGATACACTACGACATGAACAAATGCTTGTAGATACCGGTATTCAGGTACAGGAATCATTGAAGTACCTCTCATTTGAAGATATGCTGGAACAGCAGGAGCATTATTTGGCTGACTTCTGGAAGCGTTCCGATGTAGTCATTGAGAACGACTTGTCGCTTCAGGAGGGTATACGTTTCAACCTTTATCAGTTGCTGCAATCAGCCGGACGCGACGCGCATAGCAACATCTCCGCGAAAGGCTTATCCGGTGAAGGGTACGAAGGCCATTATTTCTGGGACACGGAGATTTATATGTTCCCTGTGTTCCTAATGACTTCGCCTGACTTGGCCCGGCAGCTCCTATTGTACCGGTATTCCAAGCTGGAGGAGGCAAGGGAACGTGCTAAAGAGATGGGCCATGCCCAAGGTGCATTGTTCCCATGGCGGACGATTTCAGGTACGGAATGTTCCTCCTTCTTCCCCTCCGGCACAGCTCAATATCATATCAGCGCCGATGTAGCCTACAGCTATATCCAATACCATCTGGCGGAAGAAGATGACGCCTTCTTGCTCCAATACGGCGCCGAGGTGCTATTTGAGACAGCGCGGCTTTGGATGGAGATCGGTCATTACTACGAAGGTAAGTTTCACATCGATGAAGTGACTGGACCGGACGAATACACATGTCTTGTGAACAACAACTATTACACCAATGTAATGGCCAAACATAATTTAAAATGGGCCGCACGCAGTTTTGCGCGGCTTCAAGAATATGACGAGGCTGCATTCCAAGCTTTGTGTGTGCGCCTGCATGTAACTGGACCAGAAGCAGACAGCTGGCTGAAGGCGGCGAATGCCATGCTGCTTCCTTACGACGAGAAGCTGGGCATTAATCCGCAGGATGATACTTTTTTACGCAAAGCGGTCTGGGATTTCGACAATACACCACCGGAGAAACATCCGTTGTTGCTGCATTACCATCCACTCACGCTGTACCGTTATCAGGTCTGCAAGCAAGCCGATACTGTACTCGCTCATTACTTACTGGAAGACGAGCAGTCACAAGAAACTATTCGCAAATCGTACGATTATTATGAACAAATCACTACCCATGATTCCTCCTTGTCCTCTTGCATATTCAGCATTATGGCTTCGAAGATCGGGTATAAGGACAAAGCGTATAACTATTTTATCGAGACGGCGCGGCTCGATCTCGACAATACGCACGGAAACACTAAAGACGGATTACATCTCGCCAATATGGGTGGAACGTGGATGGCCATTGTGTACGGTTTTGCCGGAACACGTCTCAAAGAAAATGGCCTTTCGCTCGCTCCGTCCCTACCTACGGGTTGGCAGAAATATAACTTTCGCCTTACCTTCCGCGGCCGCCTCATTGCTGTAACCATTCGCGAGGAAGGTGTGGAGCTTGAATTGCTAGAGGGTGAAGCCCTTGAACTTACGCTCTACGGCCAATCGGTAACTCTGGGCAACGAGAAGCCGGTAACTCAGTCGTTGCAAGCCTAATTCATAAGGAGAGATACACAGTGAATGCAACATCTCAAATTCAAGCCGTAATCTTTGATCTAGACGGCGTTATTACCGATACCGCAGAATACCATTATCAGGCTTGGGGCATGATTGCGAAAGAGCTGAGCCTCCCGTTCACCCGAGAATTCAATGAGAACCTCAAAGGTGTATCGCGCATAGCCTCACTGGAGTTGCTACTTGGACAAGCGGCAACTCCGCACACCTACTCTCCCGAAGAGATGGAGGAGATGGCGAACCGCAAAAATGAGTTTTATCAGCAGCTCATTCAGCAGGTAACCCCGGCCGATGTGCTGCCTGGTATTTCCGAATTGCTCGCCGAGCTGAAGAACCATGGAGTGAAGACTGGCATTGCCTCCGCTAGCAAAAATGCCTTTACAGTTATCCGCCTTCTAGGTATGGAGAAAGACTTCGGAGTTATTGTAGATGCCGCCAAGCTTGCTCGCAACAAACCAGACCCGGAAGTGTTCCTGACCGCCGCCGATGCACTTGGTGTAGATCCGCAATTTTGCGTCGGGGTTGAAGACGCAGTCGCCGGGGTAGAAGCGATCAGAGCGGCAGGTATGTTCGCTGTATATATCTCCTTACAGGAGAGCTTGTCCAACGCTGATATGAACTTGAACAACACTGCTGAACTTAACTACTCCGAGCTAAACCAGCAATTCGCTAATAAGAATAGAGTAACTAAATAATCAGGTATCCCAGTCTCAATATATGTAAGTCACGAACTAAGCCGGCAAGCTCCTAAAGGGAAGCTTGCCGGCTTTTGTTTGAAATATACTTTTCAGAACACCCGCTTCTGATTCCGATCATCAATAACCTATTGATAATATTGCGCTTGTGCTTTCCACATCGTGCTGTACTCCTGCTGATCTTTCAACAATTGATCATGTGGACCGTATTCGCGCAATTCACCATTGTTAAAAAGTGCGATCTTATCGCAGAATTTACAAGCAGATAAACGATGTGAGATATAAATAACAGTATGATTTGCTGCCAAAAGATTAAAGTTGTTGTACATCTCAAACTCCGCATAAGGGTCCAACGCAGCTGTAGGCTCGTCCAAAATAAGAATAGGTGGCTTTTTGAGTAAAGCCCTAGCAATTGCAATCTTCTGACTTTCACCACCCGAAAAGTCTGTGCCTTTTTCATCAAAGATTCTAAATACCTGTGTATCTAGTCCTTTGTCCAAACCTTTCATTTTTGCTTCCAATCCTACTTGATTAAGCATTTCTTCCATTTCCTTGTCCGATGTTTCGCTATCCTTCGCGCATAAGTTGTCTTTGATAGAAAATGAAAACAACTTATAATCCTGAAACACAACACCTAAGATTTTCATATATTCATCGTATCGATAATCTTGAATAGATCTTCCATTCAGAAGAATCTCTCCTTGATCAGGTTCATACAATCGGCACAGCAGTTTAATAAAAGTCGTTTTACCTGCGCCATTTTGACCTACTATAGCTAACTTCTCTCCATTTTTTATCGTCATTGATACATTTTTTATTGAATAGCTCTCGTTTCCCGCATATTTAAAAGACACATTGCAAAATTCAATCTCAACATTCATGAGTTTTTCAAGACGTTCTTCTCCGCTTTTCATTGTTGGACTTAGACTTTCAAATTCTCTAAACACCTCAATGTACTTACACATTTGGCGAAAATCAACATAAGCATTCATTCCCAGAGACACTTGCGTAGAAAAGCTATTGGCTGCGGAGATATACATAACAAAACCACCAATTTGAATTTTCCCCGTAACTACTTTCACAACCATGTAGGCGTAGATAATGACCATTTGCAATTGAAGATTAACACTGGTCAGGCCCTTATATCTCCCCACTTTTTCGTAAAGCCCTCCAAAACCACAAACGCTTTCATTATGATATACATCCACTTTATTCAGCAAATAAGGAGCCATCCCAAACAAACGGACATCTTTAGCCATGGAAAAATCAACGGCCAGTTTGGAATAATAACCAAATTTCCGATTTAGAGGAGCTAATAATTTATGAAAATTGAATTGAGCTTGTTGCGACTTTTTAAAGATAAAGGTATTAAGTACAATCATCCCAATAATCAGCACGATGATTCCAATGTTTAACGTAGAGATTAAGGCCGTTAGTCCCAATAGGGAGAGCATTGTTTGCAGCAAAATCTTCATACTATCTAGCATTTTACGTATAACATCCTGCTGCCTAATGGGAGTAAGCGCCTGTTCTTTAAGATCTAGCACTTTGGAATTCTCTAAATTCTCATAATCCAGGTTCATAATATGATTTCCAATATGTAGCTCTAAACTATCCATGACCAATAAATTGGACAGTTCAATTTGTTTAGTAAGATAACTCTGAAGTAACCCCAAGACAGCATTACCTGCCACCAAAATTCCTATCCAAAGTAGGATAATATTCATTTCGCGGCCAGCTCCCATCAATTCATCAATTAAATATTTGGGAAGGATAATGTTTATAAACGGAAAGATTGCGCTACATAGTGAAGAAACTACCATTAACGGAACATAAGATTTTGACATGGAATGTACCAGCTTCAAAAAGTAAAGGGTCACATGCCAATCCTTTTTCAGAGCAGGGAATGGATTCATAAGCTAGGTATCACTCCCCTTATAATATTGTGCTTGAATCTGATACATTTGATTGTATTTTCCTCTGCGTTCCATCAATTCGCTGTGAGAACCGGCTTCGGAAATCTCTCCTTGCTCCATATACAATATCTGGTCACAGAACCGTGTGCTGGACAACCGATGGGAAATATATAATGCTGTTCTCTCTCCGATCATTTCATTAAATCTTGTATACAGGTTGAATTCGGCAATTGCATCAACTGCTGCAGTCGGCTCATCCAAAATAATCAATTCTCCATTCTTATATAGCGCCCTTGCCAACATCATTCTTTGGTTTTCCCCTCCAGAGAACTCAACGCCTTGATCATCCAAAAACTTTTGCATTGGGGTGAGAATACCTGATTTCAATGAGGCGACTTTTTCGCTTAGTCCCGCTTTTTCAAGACTGTCATGAATTCTTAAAGCGTCAGACTCTCTATGTTCTTTTAGAGAAATATTCTCTGCTAATGAGAAAGCGAGTACGCGAATTTCTTGGAATACCGTAGAAAATAATCTCCAGTAATCCGTTTTAGCAAAATGTTTGATATTGATTCCATTCAGCGTTATCTCTCCACTATCGGGTTCATACAACCTGCATAACAATTTGATAAGCGTTGTCTTGCCAGCACCATTATGACCCACAATAGCAAGTCGTTGATGCGGAGGGATGATGAAGGATATTTTATTAAACACAGGCTGGCTAGTACCAGGATAAGTAAAGGAAACTTCTTTAAATTCTATCGAATAAGGGCCTGTTGGGAGTGTATGCATAGCTCCTTCCCCCTGCTTATCTTGCGGTATCTCTAAAAAGTTACGGAGTTCCTCTATGTATAAATTCTGTGTGCGCAGATGGGCTAAATCTTTCATAAATCCCTGAAGAACGCCAGAAAATCCAGCGACAGCAGTTGTGTACATCACAAAATCACCTATAGTTATCCTCTGATGAAGGTAAAGATACGCCAAATAACCATATACAATCCCCTCACGGAATAACCGGATCAAAATATCTAATATTTCACTTTGAAAATAAGAGCTGCTGATTGAGGACTGAATTTTCTGTCTATTTTGAACACTTGAATGGTATAGGGAGACCAATGTATTGTTAAAGGAATTAATCCGAATTTCCTTACCAAAAGTAAAGTCTTGCATAATATCCGAATAATACTTTCTCTTCCTCTCCAATTCCGAAAGCTGTTGTTCATGTTCATACTCATAACGTTTAGCACGCAGGGAAAACACATAAGAACACCCAATACTTACAATTAGAAAAACAATAACAGCAATATTTAATCCTCCAATTACAGTTATATAGCCCGCAAAAGCAAGAAATCCAGCCAGACATGAAAAAAATGTATGAAAAAGTCCCTGAAACCCATTCTGCACACTTTGTAGAGAACGCTTGGCCTGCTCCATCTGATTAAGATAACCGGGATCTTCTGTATTTTTGAAATCAACATTCATATTTTGCGCAGTGTGGGCGTGGATCTGTTTAAATACAACTTTCATTAATTGAGTTAAACCCAAATTTTGTAGATATCCTGTAAAATAGCTAGTGATAGTCAGTATTAAAAACATCAGTGAAATTAGGAAGATAAACTGTTGAGGTCTTTGCTGTCCCGTCAGTTCATCTATAATAAATTTTGGGAATAGGATTAAAAGGAAGGGCTGCATAGCTAAAAGAAGCGTTACAGTAGAGTAATAAATAATGGAACGTCTACTGTTAATCCAGGATGTGGAGAGGACATAGCGGATGCTGGTCCAAGTGGAGGTTAAGGATTTTGATCTCATTACATAAAGTTCCCCTTAGTATTTAAAATGTTTCTTGAATACATTTTATCAATACTATTATTTGGAAACAGTATGAATAAATTAGTATAAACAGTATTATTTTAGGTGGATTAACGGGTGAATTCATGCATCACAAATAAAAAGGTTCTTGATAGCCGAAGCTAGCAAGAACCTTAATCTTTAGTTTCATCCTCAGAACACCGACTTCTAATCGCCATTTCGGGCATTTTCACAGTATTCCAGCTTTATCAGATCTATCTTTAAAGAGCTTCTTTATCGTGAGTCCAAATAAAACACAGCAAGTCAGTGCCGCACAAAAATCAGCAATAGGCTCAGCTATAATCACCGCATCTGTTTTCGGGCTAATAAATGTCGGGAGCAAAAGTACTAATGGAATAAGCAAGATAATCTTACGCAAGATTGCGATAAAAATAGAAACCCGGGCTTGTCCTAAAGCAATAAATACTTGTTGAAACGCTAATTGAATACCAAAAATACAAGTGCCAAGGAAAAATATCTTCATTAATCTAGCCGTCAGAGCCACAAGCTCAGGATTATTGGTAAAAATGATAATGGGCAGCTTCGGAACAAAAATGGCTACGCCCCACATCGACAATCCGAAAGCTGCGCAAAAAACACTGCAATATAAAATGGTGGATTTTACACGTTCGAAATCGCGAGCTCCATAATTATAGCTAATAATAGGCTGTGCCCCCTGCGCAAAACCAGATAACAATGTTCCAAAGATTTGCATCAGCGTGCCCATAATCCCCATGGCAGCAACGTACAGATCGCCTCCAAATTTAGCTAAGGACGTGTTAAATACAATTTGAATTAAACTTTCGGTCGACATCATAATAAACGGAGAAAGCCCCAATGCAAGTACACTTGCAGCTTCTTTAGGTTTAATGCGCATATTCGATAGACGCAAGCGCAGATGCGCACGTTTAGAGATTAAGAACCCCAATACCCAAATCGCCGAAATAAATTGGGCAATTACAGTTGCCAACGCTGCACCCTTAATGCCCATATTCATCTCAAAAATAAAAATGGCGTCAAGGACGATATTCACAACCGCTCCAATGCATACCGTGAGCATGGCTGTTTTGGCATATCCTTGTGCTGCAATGAATGGATTCAATCCTAAAGAAATGAGCACCGCCACAGTTCCTAGAAGGTAAATGCTTAAAAAATCGTCGGCTAGCGGCAATGTATCGTGACTCGCCCCGAATAACGTTAAGAATGGCGACTTAAAGATAAGAAACAAAGCGGTTAGGATTATGGATGCCATCAGCAGCATAGTAAAACAACTTCCCAGTAATTCTTCTGCTTTTTTATGTTCTCCTTCGCCCATCTTTATGGAAGCTAGGGGTGCCCCACCAGCTCCGATTAGAGCAGCAAATGCTGAAATCAACATAATAATCGGAAAAGATATACCTATAGCGGATAAGGCTAGCGTCCCCCCCTCCTCCATTCTTCCGAGGAACATCCGATCAACTACACTGTACATGGCATTGATTAGCTGAGCTATAACGGCAGGAATAGCCAATAAGAAAATAAGCTTGGGTATACTTTGCTTGGCAAAACGATCCTTCATTTGATTATTCATTTAATTCAATTCCACTATAGCTTCTCGCAGGCTTTTAGGAAGCTTTTTGACAACCATATCGTAGGAATGGTCAATCATGTCAAAGACATCCGACTCTGGCAAGGAACCATCGATCATGATTGAATTCCAGTGTTTTTTGTTCATATGAAATCCCGGTTGAACGCTCTCATGTTGCTCTCTAAGGTTCTCCGCAATGATCGGGTCACATTTTAGATTTAAGCGAACGACCTTCCCTGTTTCCTCAAAAATAAGCGCGAACATTTTATCAGCTACTTTGATGACCAATGGAGTGGGGCCAAACGGATGCTCTTGAGTCGCTCCTTTTTTTTTCAAACAGTATTCGATGATATTATTCTTCAAATCTCTCTCTCCTTCGCTGATCAACAATATGATCATCTCTGCCCTTAAACATGTTTCTTAATTATATCATTTTATTCAGCTGAGCAGTTTCTGTATAATTTTTTTAGCTTTGGGATAACTCATATTTTTGGAGCAGACGACCGCAACATTTGAACCTTTATGGGCATACTACCTACGTGTAAATTTAAATATAAAGGAGCTTTCTTATGACAGGAATTTTAGGTGGCAACCCCAAGGATGAACCGATGCATTATGGAGAGATCTTTAGTGTATGGCAAGCTTCGATGGTAGCAAAGGGCGCCCTTTCGTGTTACCGAGCTTACTTATATCATGCCGGCGACAATGATCTCAAAAAAGTATTAAGCACATTAATTGATCAAGCTGAGCTTGAAATTAGTGAGTGTGATACGCTGCTGGCAGATAACGGGATTGCTTCAGTACCAGCGATGCCGAATAGACCCGAAGTTAAGCTTGAAGATATTCCTATAGGTGCACGATTCACAGATCCCGAGATTGCTGCTAAAATTGCTGCCGATACTGCTACAGGATTGGTAGCTTGTAGCCAGGTTATGGGTCTTTCTATCAGAGAAGATATTGGTGCATTATTTGCAAAATATCACCTAACTAAAGCAGCGATAGGCGTTAAAATCCTCAATTTGAGCAAGAAAAAAGGGTGGCTAATTCCTCCACCACTTCAGGTAAAAAGACCAGCGTCTGAATAAGCCTTAAATTTGTTTAGCTCCTTTCCGTTGCTGGTGCGGAGCTTCTATTTTAAAGCCATTTCTCATTAGTTGATTGCACCCTGAAAAGGCCTTCGATAAATCGGAGGCCTTTTTGGTTGTCCCACAAATTGTTTCTTTTGAATAGGCTAAGCGATCAGTACTGCAGGCCCACCTATAGAAATGGCTAAGCCTGAACCTAAGAAATGCAAAGGGATTGAGACCTGAATACATTTAAAAAGAGTAAAGTGACCTATTGGTCGCTTTACTCTTTAGTATCACTCAGAATATCCGCTTCTGATCCCGGTCATCAATAATAATCTGCACGGCTTCTTTAAACCGAATCGCATGGATAATCTCCCGCTCCCGCAGGAACTTGAGGCTATCCTGCAGATCCACATCATCTGTCATGTCAATCAGCCACTGATATGTAGCCCGGGCCTTTTCTTCCGCTGCAATGTCCTCATACAAATCTGCCAGTGGGTCACCCTTAGCTTGAATATAAGCCGTCGTAAACGGTACGCCTGAGGCATTATTATAGAACAGGGCATGATCATGCGCGGCAAAATGAGGACCTAATCCAGCCTCCTCTAATTCGCATACCGACGCGTCCTTTGTCAGCTTGTAGATCATGGTAGCAATCATTTCGAGGTGGGCGAATTCTTCTGCGCATTGAGGTTATCAGTCATTCCAATGCCCACGTCCAGACACATATATCTTATCTGTACGAGGCCAACCTTCGAGGATTACCACAGTCTCTGTCGGCATGTCTGAATTCCATTCAATATAATTTTCCGCCGCAAGCTCTTTCAGTCCATCCTTAACCGCTGCCGCCTTACGTCCGCTCTTTATCTCTAGTTCTTTCAGGCTCGGCATATGCCAATGATGTACCGATGAATGCCGCATAATCATTAGCAGTTTGCGGGCTGTATCGCTCAACATATAAATCGCCTCCTGCTGCCATTATATGCGATCATTTGTTCCTATTACAATGCAAATAAAAAAGCCCCTGCATCTGCAGAGGCTCACCGGTGCTTCCGGATTTAATGAATTAATCATATCAGCTATAATTAATCTTGTCTACTCTTTGGTTGTAATCGTGGCCGTCTTAGATTCATTGTCCCAGTCCACTGCCGCCCCGATAGCTGCTCCAATGGCTGCTAATGGCACGTACGTACGACCTTCAATCAAAAGGCTGTTATCCTTCAACTTCACACCATTAACCACCACGAACGCCTTAGTTGCTTGCACCTCGTTTGCCTCCTTCATGTATCGATCAATTTTCGCCAGCGTGATAGCGGTCTGTGTCTCTGACGGTTTCACTCCTGACCTCAGTGCGGACAAGACCAATCCGAAAGTAAGCTGAAAATGAGGATAATCCTTAAATGTATTCCAATCACCACCCCATTCGAATCCTAGCGACTTCGCTTCCCGGACGACTTCCAGCCAATCCGTAGTACAGTCATTGTCCCCATCTCTGTTCATATCCCAGGATACACTTGAACCATCCGGCAGCAGCAGGGCGAAATCGACAGCCAGTCCATAATTGTGGTAGCTATAGCCGCCGCGCGCATTAGTGACAATCGCTCCAGGCTTAGTTCGCCCTTGGGCATAAAGTGCGTCCTGCTCGGCAATCGTCCGCAGTCCCTGAGTAATCAGGATCGGCACACCAACCATATAGCAGCGCTCGATCAGAGCGGTTGCAGCAGCCAATACAACCGGATGTAGCCCGTTCAATCGCAACGCCGATTTTGCTTTCACTTGATTTAATGTCAGCGTCATTATTCACCTGCTCCTTTCTTCGTCTGTTTGACAAGCTGATTGCCGTACACAGCCACCGCCCCGCACAAGATGCCTTGCAGGACACTATCCGGGCTCAGACCTAGCATGAGGCAAACAATCATAATTGCAACCAGCGTTACGATATAGATAATCGTCCAGTTTGGTACGCGTGGTGTCTGCTTCAGGATGTTGCCGATCACCCAGCAGACAGTAAGCACCAACAATAATTCCGGTTTAATAAAACTTGACACAGCGTTCCATTCCATTCTTCTAACCTCCAGTAAGTTTGATAGCTGCAATAATTGCAGCAATGATTACAGTGATAATAGATCCCCCGATTGTCCGCCACAGCCATCGCTGTCCGTCCTCAATTCGATCCAAACGGTGATGTGCTGATTTGGTCGATTGCATTGCTTCTCTCGCCAGATCGCGCGTAAGATCAATTGTGGTTGTTAATGTCGGCACTACTTCAAGTGTCTTTTCCATACGAGCCAGTTGAATCTGAATCTCCACTAGCTTATCCTCAGCAGCCACTGCCCCTCCTCCTCCCGGCATTGTCTCTCCCCCTCTCATGTGATCTCTCCGAAAAACAAAAGACACACCTACAAGGGCGTGTCGTCTATCTGAATTCAATTATTTTTTGCCTCTCCCCCTCTCATGAGCTCCCCTTTTGCTTTGTGTCGGCTTCGCGGGCGGAGCTTGAAGTTCAGCAATCCGACTGTTCAGAGAATCTCTGATCCCCTGCAGGAAACGGAGTTCATTTCCGTTGGGACGATGATACGCAGCTGCAGCTGATATTAAGGTGCAGATGTCCGGCACTATTGGCTCAATTTCTACGGCCATCTTGTTTCTGATCACTACTGACATATAATCAACCCTTTCGCCAACAAAAAAAGAGCCCCGCCAATGTTGGAGAGGACCCCTGATTTGTTGATATATTATTTTTGTAGTTCAACTAATTTTGTTTCAGCTTGAGTAAGGAGATTATTTAGTATCTCTAATTTGCTTTCAAGCATTTGAATACTGAAGGAAACAGTTTCTTTTTCGCCATCAGTCTGAGCCCTCTCCAATTTCGCTTTCTCAGCTGCCAGATCAGACTGAACTTTAGTAATTTCACTTTGTGATGCTTCTATGCTCTTTGTTATTTCCAAGATCCGAGTAGCTTTTATTTGATCGGATACACTTGCGTTACTCACAGTGGGCTGTACCTCCTTCTCTTGTATAATGATCCGCTTTCCTTCTACGGTTAGCTCAGTTTCTGTTGCATCAGAAACCGCCCTTACAGGTGCATATGCCGTGCCATTGATCACAATTGCATCAGCTACCTTTGTTCCCGCCTTCTCCACACTGAATAGCCCTTGAACCTTCTGCCCGATTAAGCTTGAACCATCTGCAAATGCAAAAGCACCTGCAAATAAAAATCCACCGACTATAACACCTGCTATGAACTTTTTCAAAGTAACCTCTCCTTTGGAAGATTGTTACTACTATTATCTGTGGAAGATAGATTATTTTGCAATCAATAAACTATAAATGTTCCTCCACCTGAATTTAAGTTGTCAGGGTTACCGTGATTGTGGTTTGGTATGCTGACGCTATGGGTGTGGGAAATGTCCGCTTTAGAATCAAGCAAAGTGTAGATACGGTCTAGTTCTTCACTTAAAGTCCTAGCATCTGCTGTACTATACAAATTACTCCAACCACCCACTTGAACTTTTGGGGCGGTTAAAGATAGAATCGTTGCTGCCCACACATCAAGATGACCTAAATACGATGTAATCGCACCTAATGCCACATCATTGGCAGTAAATCTTACACCTGGAGCTCCTGACAAATCCGCTTCTATTTTAACAAAATTGCTTGCGTCCCTATAGGCGGCAAACAAATGATCAGTTGAACTCATTTCAGCTCTCATGCCGGAAGCAGCTGTTCGTATCCTTGCGCCAGTAATCACCCCGCCCTCGATCTCAGCAGCTGTAATCCTGCCACTGAACTCGCCATCCACTGACTTCATATGCCCCCCTGGAGTAACGGAGAACGGAGCATCCGCAAACGTTTCATCACCCAGCCATATGCCTTCCACGCTGGCCCAGAACGCATCATCCCCCTCACCGATCATGATTGTGCCACCCTCGAAGGATGAAGCGATGATTTTTCCCGTGAATTCATATTCACCGGCTATTGGGTCGAAGAATATAGCATCAGTCCAAGATCCGCTGCCGTCACCTTTCTGCATGCGAAACTCATCAGCATTGAAAACCGAACGGGCAAGTTTGTCATAACGAACACTCTCGAATCCGATATCCGGACCGAATCTATTGCCATAATAAGCTTTGTCTTTGACGATGGTAGTCTTCCGCAGGCCGACAACCGCGTCCTTAATGCCGGTGATAGCGTTGGAAATCGTCACTTTACTGTTGATCCGCCGCTGCGGGCTGTACGAATATCCGACAATGCGCTGCTGCTCGTCAATGCCAAGCTCCGGGTCTCCTATCCCTACCGTGTCACCCAGTTCAAAATACTCCAGCCCATAAAATTCCGGCAGGCTGTTCAGCTCCAACACATCAATCTCGTAGGCGGTAATACGCTCCCCGGATCGGACATCCACGTCCTTGACGATTCCCTCCAGGTTCTTCCCCAACTGGAACCGGACAGGCCTTATTGCCCCACGGCGAGCCAACAGCGATATACTGTACCGATCAAACCGCAACTCACCTCCCGATTGCGCTGCGATTTCCAGCAGGATTGCACGGGTGGTGATATTTTCCTCGGCCAGATCCACGGATATGTAACCGGACAGCTCCACACTGCCAATAGTGAATCCGGTATCCTCCAGCGCCATAGCGAGCAGCTGCAGTGGTGTTCCGGCATGGACAAATCCGTCTGCCCATGTAAATTCAGGCAGCAGAAGATCATAACTGACCTGTTCGCACTCCACGGCGACCATTGTCGATCCATCCACTGCCCTGGTGCGGCGGTGATGGACGATATTGAAGAGCTGATCCTCTACTTCGGCCAAATTTCCGTCAGTCAGGTATTCGCTTTTCCCATCAGGGTCGATCAGGGCAGTAAAGTTCAATTTATACTCGCCGTTGATGGTTTCATCTACGCTGTCATTGTCATACCGCTCAATGACAGCCAGTGGCTGGAACGATGGATTCCTAATCGTGATCAAAGCAGCACCTCCTTAGAAATGAAAAAGAGCCGCAGGAGTAATCCGGCAGCTCGCTTGTAATTATTCAGTTGTTGCGCAGTATGGTCCGAATGTGTTTATAAACTAACCCATGCAAGAATGATGATACCTGCTATAGACCATGTTAATACTGTCATTAGCAGCAATTTATTATCTTGTTTCGAAAACTTAATGGATACTTCTGTATTTATTTTTGATAGGTTTGATGTTTCACGAGATAGAACCCCAAATACAAAACAGAAAATATTAAAGTAGTAAAACCATCCTTCCATAATTGGCTCAAGAAAAAATGTTACAAAGAAAGCAACAAAAAAACAAATAAAAATTATTTTAATATCAAGTGGAGAATCACTCTTTAAAATAAATATCAACTTTTTTAATGACAATAAAGTAAATACTAAGAGTAATATCATCGGAATTAATCCTGCCTCATGACCAACATCTAACCACATGTTATGGGCATAAGATAAAGGTAATACAGTCAATTTCCCACCAAACGGGTGATCAGCTAGACCAGTTAGTGCAATTCTCCAAGCCTGAAATCTCGGATCAGAAAAAAAACTACCACTACTTAATCTGTCTCCTATCATCGTAGTATTTAAATATTGGTAAAACAAAAAAGACGATAAAAGAATTATAGTTCCGATGGATAATTTCTTCCCTGTTAAATTTCCAGTAAATAGAAATGAGCAAACAACAGACAAAGCTATTATCAGGAGACCTGTCCGGTTTCCCAATGCAAACATAGAATATAAAGATACTGAAAATAAGACTAGACTAATAAGTCTTATTTTTTTATTTTTGCTTAATAATATTAATGGTAATAATGACAATCCAAGAGATAGGTAAGTATTTACCCCTGTAGCGGTAATATTCCCTCCCCATATACTAACAACTCCGCGCCAGCCTAATTCAATACCTCTCGTATTAACAACGCTTAGGAAACCAAACAAAGATAGGGATGCGGCAATCAATAACATAATCTTCAGTGTCTTATTTTGATTATTACGCTTACTCAGATTGTTAGCAAAAATGTAAAAAGCAATAGGAGATATTAAATTCAGAAATACTATATTACTATCTCTCAAACCGTAGTTACTCAAGACAGTAGAAAAAACAATACTAAAGATTATGAGCACTGATTGTTGTAAATCTATTTTGAAACGACTCTTCAACAATATAACCACCGCTACAGGAACAATAAAAAATAATGCAAAATAACCTTTGTTAAAAACATTAAGACAATAAACCATAATGGTTAAAACCATAAGTTGTTCCATTATGGTTAACTTTGACATGTGACTATTCATTCACTCTACTCCTCAAAATTAGATGTTTAGGTGAATTATAAGTCTCATTCCATAGTTTTACAATGAAGAAAATGGTATCCTATTCAAGAACATCTATCGCATCACTATACTTTTCTAACGTTTTAATATGATTGTATATCTGTTTTTTCATATTAAGCGCATTGTCTGAGTAGTCACCTATTATCTGAATTATATCTTCTGCACCTTCAATAAATGATTTTCCTTCTTGTTCAAATTCTCTACTCACATATGCCCTTACTCTTGCATTTACGGTATTATTTTTACCACAACTGTATTCATCCACTTTAATATAAGCGGATTCGACCTCTATTCCTGTATTGCTCGTTACGTTTTTAGTAAGCGCCATTTCCCATCCTCCTCATACTGTTGTACCAGCGGCATCCTTCCAAACTGTTCCATTCCACCAAATAGGCTTGCCTAACGTGGTATCAAAATATTGCTTGTTAATATACAGGCCAATAGTTGGTCTAATTGCCGTGGTTCCATATGAAGTATTTTGTACCTTTGTTCTGATCTGAATGGAATCTGCTGTTGTATTTAGCCCGAAAGTCAAGGGATCAAGAGGCTCACAAGTAACTGATATCTGTGATCGTATTGAACCAGTTTCAACGCCACTATTTAGTACATAAACTGTAATTGATTGCAGTGAGATGTCGGTGTAATAAATAGTTGCTATCCCTTCCCACAATAAAAATTCGCTTTTGATATCTCCGCCCGCGTTTGGATTGGCTACATCTATATAGTTTCCTAAAGTTTTATCGCCAAAATACACCCTGAATTTATCGTAAGTAGACGGCAACGTGGAGACAAATATTTTTATGTTCTTTATAGTTTGAAATGGAGGGAGCGAGAATGTAGTGCCTAATGCAATACCGCCTTTAGAGAAATTAAGCGTCCGCTCAATTCTCTTCATTGTACCTACCGCAGATTGATTATTTGAAATATCATAGTCGATTGTTCCGTTTCCATTTGCGTAAGTACAATCTTCAAAACGAACAGTTCTGAATATCCCGGCTCCCGTCAAGGCTTCTTTAATGGAATATTGTGTAACACCATCATAATATTTAATTTCATGTAGTGTACTTAATAAGTCACAATAATGAAACATAGCACCCATAGAAGACAAACCGCCCGTTAGAGAAGCTGCCGTAGCTATCGGTAATAGGAATAGTGTGTTGTTGAAGGCGACATTTTCAAAGTTGACATTAGCTAGGCCATAGGTTGAAACAATTGTTTTTACATTCGCCGCTCCTGAGGCTAATCGTAGATTTGAGTTTTTCATATTAAATCTACCGAAGTTCATGTCGCATAATTTCCATGTGTTCCCTGAAGTTCCGTAAATCTCGATTCTATTGCTATCAAAATTGAAATTGTACAAAGCTCCTTGGGTATAGAACCCTCCAGATAAAGGCGAATTAGTTTTCAGCAGCGTCTCATTTTGATTCATACTGAATGAACAATTGTTTACGTTGAAGTTATCTCCCATCTTAGTAAAATCAAAGTAAATACTTGTACCCCATCCGCCGCCATAAAAAGAACAACTATCGAATGTCCAATTCACACTTTCCTGATTCTCGCATCGGAAACAAGTTTCAAAATAGTTAAATCTCGAATTAATAACAGCAGCCTGGTCAGCCATAGAATTGCCAGTCAGCTTAAATACATATTTTGGGCGAGTAGAATAACTTGTGTTTGCTATAGACCGTCCACTCCAAACGGTGATCCCATCGTACACAGACTTTGAAGCACCAGAATAGCCCAATGTAGTATCTGTTGAATATCTGAATATTGTTCCGCCAATCGGTATAGTATTATTTTCAGACACTACAAAAATATTTAATCCGCTAATTTTAGGAGCATCAATAGTACCGTCAAAATAAAACAATTCATCATTAACAGTATTTAAGTCCCATATGATCGTTGCATTATCTCCAGCAACTTTGAACACCACTTGCGGAATTTCATTGCCTACGATTCCGTCAGGTACAGGAGAACCGAAAATACGATGCCCTTTCAGCCTATAAACTCCAGAAGGGATGTATATTTGCATTGAAGCTGTAGGTACTAGTTGAGGTGTTGAGGTTCTTGCTCTCTCGTAACCGTATAGATTGGCGGACCTGAACGCTTCAGTATCATCGGTCACCCCATCTCCGACAGCACCAAACATCTTGACGTTAATCGCTATCTCCGCCAACTGTTCATCAACTTTGTTTAGGCGCTTCCCGACAGTTGCGTATGGAACTCCACTTTCAGGTTGGCGAGCATCTACAATTTCCGCATTACTGTCTCCGGCATTCGCCACCAAGTTATTAATTCGATGATCTTGGGAAACCAACTCTGTTTCATTCTCAGCAATCCGGCTTCCGTGATTACTAACCGCCGCTTCTGCCGTTCCAAGCCGCCCCTCATGGTTAACTACCTGAGTATTGATATTCGCCGTATTCTTGTTCACTTTGTCATACATGATCGGCAGCGAATCCGATGGATTCCCGTTTGCCGCTCCTTTGATCAGCTGAATGTCAGCCATCTCCATCACCCCGCATATTTTGCTCTGAATTTAATTGCCATTGCGATATTGATCCCTGTTCCGGCAACCGACACCGCTGAGATTCCGGGTGGAAGCGTACCGAACCGAGCATTTGTGTTAAGCAGCGCATTGGTGCTGCCGATCCGGGCCGTGCTACGCTGGAAGTCCAGTACAAGAGTACCGGACATTGCCACGCTGTATGTGGTAACCACACCGCCTACGGTCAGCGATAGAGAGGTAAAGCTACCCACTAATTCAATGACCGGCTTAACGTTCAGACCGCCAAAATTATCAATTGCCAGTGTCGTCGGGCCAGTCAAAGCATAATTATAGGCAGCATCTACAGATATAGGAGTATCAACCAGCACCGGAGTGTCAACGTTAATGTCGTCAGATTCGTAGGTGCTATAGGAAAACGGATCATACGCCACCAGCGGCAACGAAAATTCACCCAATCCCGCCATGCGGTCAATAGGCAGCTGACCGGATAACCTTACCATGTACTGTCGATCCGGCTGATTGGCGAAGATCAATGGCAACGTGCGCGGCCTGCCATCACCATCCACTAAATGTGCTGCTAGTGCTGATACCCGCCGTTGCAACTGATACGCGTTGCGTTCCATAAAGGCACATTCTAGCGGCAAAGGTCTCGGACCCATGTCCGCCCCGAAATCGTAGGCACCATGCATGTACGGCACCGTGTACGTCCGGTCTACAGTAGGCGGCAGGATGGGCCGCTGTGACTCTCGAAGTGTTTGCAGGCCCAACTCCTGCGGGCGCTTATCGCCCAAGTATGCAACAACGCCGCTCAATGGCTACACCCCCGCTCCGCGCAGAGCACCAGTGATTTGCCCGCCGAGTAGTTGCCCCAGCACTGTCAAATCATCATCACTCCGCACATTAAAATTAGCCCCCCGGAACATGTCCGCGAGACTGATATGATTCGTTGTTCCTGATGTACTAGATCTCGATCCCGCATTATTCATAGCAGGCAGAGCACCTGTTACATTACCACTCAAATCTTGCATAGCTGCATTGACTTGTCGGGCGCTGTTCGATATCCCTTCAGCCATCCCAGCACCGACCATCATACCGACCTGATCACGCATGACGCGGGATGGAGAGTGTATACCGAGCGCATCTTTCATGCCGTCCACGATTCCTCCAGCAAATTCTGATATCTTATCCTTGATCCAACCGGTCATGTTTTTAATACCGTCCCATAGGCCGCGCACGATGTTTTCACCAATGTCCAGCATTTTCCCTGGAAGTTCCTTGAAAAAGTCAACGATAGTTTTGATTACCTTCGGGATTTCGGTTTTTGCTGTAGAAATTAAATCAGCACCCCAGCCAGTTACTTTTTGCAAAGCAGATGTTAGCCATTGACCAATCTTCCCTGGCAACTCAGCAAAGAAATTGACGATGCTAGAGATCAGTTTGGGTACCTCAGTCGAAATCCACGTTCCAATATTGATACCCCAGTTTTTTATACCGTTTATTGCTGATGTTAAAGCAGATCCAATCTTCCCCGGCAACTGCGCAAAAAATTCTCCAACCTTTTGGATCAGCTTCGGCACCTCGGCAATGATCCACTTTAGAGCATCAGCTCCCCATTTAATTAGGGTTCCAATCGCCAGACCAAGAGCATATCCGATTTTACCGGGCAACTCGTTAAAAAATTTAAAGATACTTTCGATGATTTTTGGTACTTCAGTAGTAACCCAGGTAATCGCATTGACTCCCCACTGTTTAATCTTCTCGATGATTGATGAAAAAACAGTTGATATTTTTTCAGGTAAGCTACCGAAAAACTCAGAAACTTTCTCGGGAAGTCGCTGAAACCATTCGATGGCCGTTGTAAAAGCCGCAGGTATATCCTCCGTAAAGAATTTCACTAACCAATCCCATACCGCTACACCAGCCGCTTTAATAGCATCCCACGCGCCAATAACAGCCTCTCTAAAATCTTCATTCGTGTTCCATAAAACGATCAAACCCGCTACCAGACCTACCACGGCCGTAATGATTAGACCTATGGGGTTGGCTGCCATCGCTGCGTTCATTAGCCATTGAGCGACTGTTGCACCCTCTGTAACTAGTTTGAAAGCTTTGTATGCATCTACAATGGAGGTGACGATTTTCACTGCCTCCATTGTGATCATGGCTGCTGCAATACCCGCCAGACCCGCGGCCACATTACCGGCGTTGTCCACTAGCCACTGCATAGCATTCACTAGAGGACTGAAGTCCATATTCTTGATCTTATCAATTAAATCGTTAACTGCTGGCATAACTACTTCACTCACCGGCACGGCAAGTTCAGATATCAGCGTCCGCTTGATCCCTTCAAGCGCCGATCCAATATCATTGTATTGAACGTCATTGAGCTGCTTCAGCGTGTCACGTGTCATATCGGCGTTATCGTCTATATCACCGAGTGCCTTGATTGCCTCAACACCCAAGTCTTCCCACATCGAGCCAAACAGAGCTACGCCAGCCTGATTTTGGGCAATCGGGTCTTTCATTGCACCGAGCCGCTCAACAACATCGTTAAAGGCTGCTGCTGATTCAGGCCCACCCGCTGCGAAGGTAGCGAACAATTTAGATGCATCCAGTCCCATATCTGTGAGCGCGGTCCGTGCATCGTCCGTTCCCTCACGAGTAATGATACCGAATTCTTTGACGGCATCTCCCACTGTAGCAATCTCAAATGCACCGGATGATGCCCCTTGGATCAGGGTATCGGTAAATTCATTCGCATCCAGACCAAGCTGCGCGAAATGTGGTGCGAATTCGTTCATAACGTCGAGCAAGTCACCGCTGGCATTAGCACCCATTTGCGTGCCCTGAGCAATCAAGGCATACGCTTCATCGGCGGTTATCCCGAAATTGTTCATGAGGGTGTTGACCGTTTTGATACTGTCAGCTACCTCAAGGCCAAATACATCCCGCATTAGCAGAGCGTTTTCAGTAGTGGCCTTTAGTTCATCCCCAGTTTGCTTGGTGACCTGATTGATCGCTGCCATAGAATCTGCGATATCATCCACGGATTCACCAAAGTTGTCACCATAAATATCATTGGCGACACTGCGAAACTCTTCCATTTCTGCCGCTGTCGCTCCGGTTTGAGTCTGAAGGTGGTTCATGGCCTTGTTCGAATCATCCCCAAACTTGACCAGGGATGTAATAGCAGCTATTGCAGCCGCGCCAATTGCAGCAATACCGAGCGCTGCCTTTTCAGCTGCATCTTCGCCCATTTCCCTCAGCGAATCAGAGGTTTCATCGGCGGAATCAGCCAACTCATCTGTTTGATCGGATGCATCTTCAGCGCCGTCACGAAGATCTCCAAGAGACTGGGTAACTCTTCCCAGCTCTTGCAAGTTCCGATTCAGCGCCTCCGTCTCGCGGTTGATTGTGATCTGAAGAGTTTGGGCTGCACGACTGCTTTCGCCTTGCTCCGCTACAACTTGTTCATACTGCGCAGTCAGGTTGGCCACTTTTTGGCGCTGTAAGTCCGTGATACCATTCAAAGCATTGATTCGCTGTTCAAGGCCGTCCTGAGATGCTCCCCAATCATCCATACCCGCAGCCGCAGCCCGGAATCCGGTGTCTATAAGCTTAATCTGCCGATCAAGTGCAGCAATATTTGCTTTAAAATCAGATGTATCTAGACTGACTCGCCCGCCGATGTCATTTTGATTATCTGCCATCTATTCGCCCCCTTATATCCAACTAGGCGCACTACTTGCGCGGCGATAGGTCTTGCCATTGATTACACGGGTATTTGGATCGTCACTTGGTTTAAAGTTGAGGAAAGAGAGCAAATTGTGGAAATCCGTCTCATCAATCGCATGTAGAGTCCAACCCATTTTTTTCACTAAGTTAAATTTCAGGCTCAGCAGTGTTGTGCGGTAGCTGGCCGGGGAATCGTCTTTCGGTTGATCCCCCGGGGCTAGTTTTTTTTGACACCACTCATGACGTTTTTACACAGCGTTTGAAATACATTCATCAGTTCATCAGTTTCAACGCCTTCGTTCAGCTCGTCAAAAGTGAACTGCCTGCCGAACGCCGCAACAATGACCGTTTTGACTTCCCTGTAAAACTCTCGAACTTCCTGCATGTCGGGATTACTTGACTTAAAGTTCTCTGCACGTTCTGCTATTTCAAAAATCGTGTCCATAATCCCCGTTTTAAGACTGCATGTACTGAATGTCTTCTCAGGTGCGCCCTGAGCATCTGTGAATTTGATAAATACTGCTTTCATAAATTCTTGCCTCCTGGATAAATAAAATAGGGCGGATCGCTCCGCCCCTTGGATAAATTACGCCGTTGTAAAACTAATCACCGTCTGCGGTAGCATCTGTCCGTACACATCCGTCGCCCCGTTAATGATCACCGCATATTCTGTAGCTGCTGCTAGGTTTGCATTCGGGTTAATCGTCAGGATCTTGCCCGTAGCATCAAGCGTGTTTGCCGAAGCAATAACATCAAACCCCCCATTAAGCAGCACGGCTGAGTAAGACGCAAGTTTATTAGCAAATGTCAGAACCACATTGGCTCCTACTGCCACGCCTGTGGCGTTATTGGCTGGGACACTGGTCAACGTAAGCGCGGCAGGCGCTCCTGAGTTATCTGGGGTCTGAACTTGCGTAAACCAACCCGCAGGATTAAATGCTTCATGTGTCGTATCTCCTGAAATCTTCTTGATTGGCTTGTCCTCGCCTAGCACTTCAAACTGCTTAGTGGTTGCGACAGCGGTATAGGTCAGCTGATACGTGCGAATATCAACATCTGCTGTTTTGGTCGCTGCCTCTTCAGCGCCGCCCGAGAACGTACCCTTGAGATACCAGGTGTAACGATAATCCTCTCTGCCAATATTGGCACGGTATCCCACTGCCACATCTGGCGGATTGGGCTGTCCGCTGTCAATTAGCCGTCCAGTAGCCGAATCAAAATCTTTACCCAGCAGCTCCGCCGCCAGATAAGCCGGAATGCCGGACACCGTAATCGTCAGGGTGGTTACACCCTCAGAAACATAGTTATTGCCTGGAACGTTGTCATAGTAAGTCGGTGTATTGCTGGTTTCCGCTTCAGCGGAAATTTCTGCAGCTGGTGCAAGATACTTCGGAGCCTCTGCTGTATAACTTTCCGTTGTATCCGTGACCTTGGCAAAGTGTAGGCTGTCTACTCCGACAAATTCACCATATTTTTTCTCCACAATTATTCCTCCATTTCATAGAACCTGTAATCACAGGTATATCCATAATGTCCGGTCTCCAAGAACGGCAGATCACGTCCACCAACTCTCATAAATCCAGCTTCCAGCATAACCGCCTTAATCGTCTCAGAAGCGCCTTGCTTGATGGTGGGTCTCTTACTATACATCGACACCTGAATACGCCACACGAGAGATGTGGGCTTGTTGTCTGCATGTCCCGCAGGACTATCATCAATTACCTGATAAGTCACAAAGCTTTCTGGAAGATTTGAATTTTGAGCATATGAGCCCTGCTCCCGCACATCGTGCCCCAGCTGCTCCAACGTGGAACAGGTCAGCTCATAGATATTAATCAACCGGCAGCCCCTCCCGCTTCAGCACTTCGCGCTGAATCTTCTTCACCTTATTCTTGTTCTTCTCAAAAGCTAGTCGGATTCCCGGGTCTGCGGGTTGGGTAGGTGTTCCATATTCGACAAACGTGGAGTGCCACGCTCCCGGCGATTTGGTATCATCAATACCGACCTGGACAACGATGTTGTTCCCGTACTGCTTCGGTTCTGCGACATCTACCCCGGCCAACGTGGTTCCGGTCAGCTCGTGCTTCTCTGCCCATTTTTTAATATCTGCCTGAATAGGTGCGGCGCTCTCGGTCAGTGCCGCCTTCACAGCATCGTCCACACTCCGGCCAGCTGCTTGCACCCGAGCAAGGTAATCCTCAACGCCAGACACGTCTAGTGTGATGGTGCGTGAGTTGGTCACTCTCCGGCTTCTTGCCATTAAGCATTCACATCCCGTTTGACCTTGATGATCAAAAATTGATCCCGCATTTCCACGTTCTCAATATTGGTCACCTCATAGGCAAGATCCGCATTGTCTCGCAAAAGAATGCGGTCACGCTCGCTTATATCCTGTCGATACCACATAGTCAGCTCTGCTGTATCGGCAACAACTAATGTCCCTGCCGTAACGCTCTCTGAACCTCCACGTCCTTTCCAGTTACAGCAATCTAAAGGCAGAGCCGCATCCACATAGGAGATATCCGGCGCACCATTTACCCGTACTTCATGCCTGTGCTGCACTCGGATCTGTGTGTTAAACTGCTGGACTCCTGGCTTCCACAAATCAAGTCACCTCCGGTAGGCTTCGACAGGCCAGTTGAGTAAGAAGCACATGAAAAACAGCGGAGAATGAAATATCCCCGCTGCTCAAATTATATAAGTCCGTCACACCGACCACGATTGCACCAACCGCCAAATCATCAGCCAACATCTCAGCGGACACACCCGCTCCGGCCATGTATGACTTGACGGCCAGTAGTTTCGGCTTTAAAACTCCGTCAAATTGCGTACCGTCAATGGGCATGCCTAGACCAGCCTTACACTCGGCAAGCAGTTCTGTATCCGTCATTATTCATCCCCGCCTTGCTTCGGTTCTGTTGACGGTTCCTGATTGGTATCCGGTTCTGGAGCTGGCTCGACTTCGCCCTGCGTGATTACCTCAAGGTCAACGGACAACGGAACCAGTATGATTTTAATCCCTGCATGCTCCTGTTCCTGCTTGAGCTTGATAGAAAGCTGCTCGTGCTCGACTTCAGATAATTCGCGCGTTGCCTTCCAAAGTAATACAGTTTCACCTGTCAGCGTAGAAACTTCAACACCGTCAATCTTTGTAGCTTGTGACTTTTTAGCCATTTATTTCACCACCTTTATGGGGCCATGTGGCCCCGTTTATTAGGACGCTGCACCCTTCTTGACAATGACAACGCCATTTGGATCAATCAGTTTACCATCTGCGATCAGAATCGCCTTGTCTACATACTCATTCGTGTCATGGTCGAAGTAACGAAACATAGTCATCTGCATATTGCTGTTCCATCCGTAGTTACTAAGGTTGCAATATACGGCAACCACATCTCCTGTGGCAGCAGAAGCATATGGCACAATCACATCGTCCTCGACCTGGATCACTTCTTTCCCCGCAAATCTTTCCTGTGGTCCATCTGCAATTCCGTAATTCACTCGGCCAATTGGTTGTCCGTTATCATCAACCATTCCATTGATATAACCCTCAAACGTACCAGAGGCCATCATGAAAGCAGCTCCAGCCTTATACGCCAACGGCATCTTGGCAAGAACAAGCTTCGCCCAGCTATCCCATTCTGCAAACTGAGTCGGTGTCATTGTTACGATCTGTGCAGCTGGAACACGGTCATCCACGGTGATACCTTTTGGTTGTCCAGTGCCCGTACCTTTGATTACCGACAAATCAATAGCTTTGACCATTGCTTCTACGATCAGATCCGTGATTACCGTTTCAAATCCAGCAAGCGTTACTGTGTCAGCCAGGAGTGAAATTGCTACCTTGCATTCCAGTCCGAAATATGTGAACGTCAGTTTCGTATTGGCCTGCACCTTCTGTTTATCCGATACCGGAGATTCACCGATCCAAGTAGCTACTGGTTTCAGTGCAAGAATAGGAACCTCCACACCACCCTTGATATTGAGCTTCCGAACACGGCTGAACACTTGCCCGTAAACCGTGACTTTTTTAATGATCTCATTCAAGATGGTTGTCGGGATAACCGCAGATACATCTGCCGTGGTTGTTGTCGCATTAGCCCGAAGCTCCGGTTTGATCTCGCCCGTTTTGGCATAGACCATAAAAGCATTCCGGTATTCAACGGTGCCGTATGGATCGACCGGCTCATCCGAACGTTGCTGTGTTGGCGTTCCGATTCCAAATGATTTCAAAAACTGTGTCATTGCCGCATTTCCAGCAGGAGGTTGTCCCGCTCCCCGTTGTTCAGGTTCTGGAGGAGTAGCTCCACCAGCAATCGGATCATCAGGCATGGACTCCAGTTGCTGCCGAAGCTCAGCAATTTCAACGTCAATTGCTTCCACTTGTGAACCAATCGAACGTACTTCTACAATGTCATTGCTTTTCAAACCCTTGTCTTTAAGAGCAGTCCGGGCTTCTTCTTTATTTTTCAAAAGCTTCTTCAGGAATTCTTTCATTTACGATTACCTCCAGTTAATTAGATGAATTTTAATTTCTCTTTTGCTAAATCCAAATCGCTCAATGAACTATCCAGTCCAGACCGCGCACTCTCCAGTGCGGTGCGGGCGCTCTCCAGTGCCTGCAGGTCACGAGCATTTATATCAGTCCCGTCATAAGCCGGAAAGGATACCGCAGAGATTTCAATCACTCGGCCGATGTCCTTAATGCGGCGGGTGGGAAGTTCTGTATCAAGCCCTTCCCAGGTTTCGTCCCGTACTGTAAAAATAAAGGACATTCCAGAAATGTCCCCTCGTCCAACTGCGCTGTATAAAGCTTTAGCCTCCATGTTGTTCTCAACATCCAGTTCAGCCCTCGTATTCAACCCCTGCTCGTCCACTTGAAGTTGAAGCGTGGAATTTGCATTGTTATTCCGGCTTCGAGCTAAGGGAATCCGCTTCAGATCATGATTAACGCTCATGATCACATCCTTAAAATCGGTTTTGTCGAATGCTCCGCGCTCAATGATCTCCTTGAACCAGCCACCGATAACGGTTACCTGTTCAAACACAGCCGCATGACCTTCAACGACGTTTCCAGCCGGATCTGCCCGAAGATCATTCATAACAAACGCTCGGCGCTCCGGCTCATGCATGACCGGAAGCTTATTCTTCTGCATCTTCATTCACCGCCTTGGTAGGTTGGGGCTTCGTTCCATTCAACTGATAAATGTTGATTATGGACCGATCCACATAGTTAAGGCTCTGCGTAATTCGGTTGCCGTCCGGGAGTGGAGGATAACCGAGCAGAGCCAGCTTTTGATTATCGTTGAGCAGCCCCTGCTCCCCTGCCGTCTTGATCAGGTTGAGCTTGGCCGCTGTACTGAGGTACATCATGTTCCGCTGATAAAAAATGATCTCATTCCCTACATCCAGCTGCCGGGATGTAAAAGTCGTTTTTGTAAATCCCTGAGTCAGTGAAATTAGAATCGGCTCCAGGGTGCTTTCATAAAAGGACTGGTATTGATCATCGGTGTAATCCCGCGCAAGAATAGCAAAGGGCATTCCGAACCACTCCCGAGTGCTGTCCTTAAGAAACGCAAGCGTATCCTTGTCTATCATCTTGGGGTCGATGGTAATCGGAGTGAAATCGCCCTTTAGATCCACCGGTAGAATGCCGGAATCACCGGAAGCCATCAGCTTCTCGAAGCGATCCCGCTCCTTACGCTGTGCATCATCATCAAGCATAGTCGCAATTTTCAGAACGCCGCGAATGGACATGCTTGTCTTAATTCCCTTTTCCACACCTTGCAGCACTGTGTCATTGATTCGCAATATCTTAAGCAGCGCTTCATTATCCGGCTGACCATTCTGTCCGCCACCCATGATCTCGTTCACTGAGTATCGTTTCCGAATGTGGATGATATCTGAATACGGAACGGTGAAGCTCTCGCCAGAAGAAAAAAATAGTTTTACATACAGGCGACCAGTAGGGTCTTGCAAAAAATCAACCTGATAGGGATTCAGCGGATAAAATCCACTATAACTCCGGCTCTCTACCCCTTCATCCGAAGTCTCTACAGTGTACATAGGGTAAATGAATACGTTGAAATTCATGAACAGCAACCACACAATTTTTTCAAGGAAGTCCCGGGTGGTCATTAGCTCATTCGGACCAAACTTGAAAAGCCGATTCAGGTTTCCGCGCGGCGTGGTCTGATTACCATTTGCATCTGTCCGAATATGCCGGGGTTCCAGCTTGCTGATTTCCGTTGCGATAATGTCAATACAGTTCTGAACAATATCAGAAGCATAAATGTTATTACCGAACTGACTAAATACAGGCATATACCCGTTCAGCATTTTCGCACGCTTGTATTCTTTGGACTTGAATGGCAGAAGCCCTTTGAAGCTATCAATTAATGCCACTATTTCACCCCGCTCTCTTTACCAAATCCAGAAATTCAGTCCGGTTGTCGATGTAAACCTTGTACACGAAGATCATTGTCACCGTTCCATCAATCTTCTTCTCATCCTTGCCTTGAACTTTAACGGGCCGGATCTCCATTTTGCTATTAATCTCAAATGCCGTATTCTCCAGGCACCAGCGGTCAATAGGATGCTGATTGTAATTGATCAGCTTGCTTTGTAAATCCGCTTTGACCAGCTTCATCGGCTCCGATAAGCTTCCGTATTCCTGACTGATCCGCACCATATCGAAGCCATACTCTTCCATTTCCTTGACCCAGTAGGTTGCCGACCATTTGTCATAACCTACTTTGTAGAACCGGATGCCATAGTCGCGGAATAAGCGCATGAACCAGGCGGTAACATGCCGGAAGTCGTTCTCATTACCATCCGACACCGTGACCAAGTCGAGCGCTGTCCATTTGTCGAAACGCTCCTTGTCCTCCCTGGACAGATTCGCGATCTTAGATGCGGGAACAAAGTAATGTTGGCAGGTATATTTCTTACCGTCCTTCATCAGCAGCGCCCGAGCAGAAGCAAGGTCGCCGGACTTGGAAAGGTCAACGCCACCAATGGCAAAAGCCCCGCGGAATTGTTCGATATCGAAAACATCCTCGTTGGCAATGTCCTGATCCATCAACCAAGCTGCAGCGTTATTTTGTTTGACATTGAAATCCTTTGCCAGCACGAACGCCCGCATCTCCTGATTGGTCTTGGACTCTTCAACCATTTTTCGAAGGAAGCTCCATTTCTTAATGCTCCCAAGTCCGGGGTTACTTTTCGTCCAAGTCTTCTCATCCCTCCATACTTCCTGTTCACTGTCCTGCGTGTACATCCAGATCAGCCAGCGGCGGCGGTCCAGCTCATGGCTTAAAACCTGCCGAGCCTCCCGCATACGTCCGTCAAGGTAGCCCTCATTCGTAAATCCCTCAGTCGTAAGCTCAATATAAAGAGGCTCATCCTGAGTGGATAGAGCCTGACGGATTGGCATAGTGCTGGTGTTGTCCTTCATCTCGTGAACTTCATCCACCGCACCCACGCCGATATTCCGGCCTTCCTTCGCGCCAGTCTTAGCAGAGATTTTACGAATAGAGCCTTTGTTCCGGTATGAGAACTTTCCGGTATGAGTCGGCTTCTTCGGGTTTCCGAAGTAAATGCCTTTAATGTTCTTCCGGGTCTTCCGCTCCAGCGATTTACTCTCTTCCCGCATGGCATTGATCGCCTGGAACATTAGGTCAGCCTGTTCATAGTCGTTGCTGGAACACAGAGCCTTTAGTCCCTCCGGTCCACAGAAGAATTCAGCCAGAATCAAAGCGGATATAAGTGGGGTCTTGCCATTCTTACGCCCAACCAAGTATAGAATGTCTTGGTAGAGCCTGACCCATCGGCCAATTTCATCATCAAATATTTTGAAGCTATAAATCGCCTCAATGAAAGCTTTCTGAAACAGCTCCAGAATAAACGGCTTTCCGGAAAATGGCGCTTCGTAATGTTTGCACTTGGTTTCAATCAGGCTAATCCGCTTGTGAGCATCAGCAGTGTCGAATCGAATATCAGGATCACGCATGTTTTCCTCAAGGATATCGAACATCTGTACAAGTTCCTGCCCAACAATGATCTCACCAGCTCTGCACTTATACATATACTCATGTAGAAATGACGAATATGACCCACTCATTCGTAGTCTTCCATATCATCATCCGGGTCAAGTGCATTCTTGGAAAGCACACCGTTCAGTGTTTTTATGACCACTGCATACGCATTGACGTTCTTCAGGTACTGCCGCGCAGCTTCAACCGGCTTCTGTAGATCTGGATTATTCGGGTGGATCTTCACCATGCCAGTTGCCTTAAGCGCCTGCTTCAGAACGGCGTTTTCTGCTTTCAGGAACGCCGCATCCTCCATCAGCCCTTCTACCAGCTGAGCCTTAGCCGGATCAACATCGGAAAAGATGGCCTGCAACTTCGCCAACTCTCGACTGTAGACCTCCAATTTTTCCATAGAATTCAGCACCTCGATCCAATTTCAAAATTTTAGGCGTGTAAAATAAAAGGGTCCCCTCTACGGTTACCCAAAGCTGAAAAAATATTTTTGACCCGGGGGGGTCTGAGAAAAAAATAAAAAAAATATTTTTATTTATTCCTGAAATTTTTCGAACCATTTCTCAATGTAGCCGCGCCATTCATCCTTGCGATATCGCAGCTCCATGCTGCCTTCCAATCTTGCAAGGCAATCCTCCCGGCTCACTGGACAGTAGATCAGTTCAGCGCCAGTCTCTTCGGCAATTCGATCACGCTTGAACTTTTCGGGAAACCCGCCGATGATCCAAGCCGTCCCCCATTTTCCCAGCCGTGTCTTGATGTTGTCGATAAGGAAGTTCTGCACACCGATCACATTGCTGAACAGCGCATCCGGTTTGTCATAGTCAGGTAGGCCCGACAGCGCAGAGTATAGAAGATCCATGTTTACGATCAGATCCCCCCGACTCATCTGCTGCCGCACAAGATCCACCATCCCAGCTAGCGGCGGACCGTAGACTAAGAAGACCTCTTTCCTGTTCTGGTAGCCAAACCGTTTATGTTCCTGGTTATGGCAGTCGTAACAGACCAGCTCAACCAAATCCGGGTTAAGGCTAATTGAATGGTCGTTAACATTCTCAGGCGTTAACTCAATCTTATGGTGACCGATGATATCAGCGGGCTTACCAATGATACAGCCGCAGCGCTGGCAAGAGTTGCCGCGCTCCACGATCAGATTAAGCCGAAAGACTATCCACTTCTCTGATGTGTAAAACGTCTGGAGTATTGCATGCCTTGCCATTACCACGCCTCCGATCTGATCTTATTCACTTCAAGTTGCATACGCTCCACCTTGAGCTGCAGTTCTGCGGTTGTCAGCTCATTACGATCAAACTGATCGAGAAGCGCAATACACTTCAGCTTCCTGCCTTGCACATTTGATAGCTGGCCCTCTATTGCAAGCAGGCGCTCCAGCATTTGTGGAGTCTTTGTCACGGTCTCCACTTCAATCATCTCATGCTCAAGCTTCAACTCCACTTCAAGGAAACCATGAGCATCAAAGGTAGGAGTGTCGCCAAAATCCTCGACTACTTTCTTGAAGCGCTCTTTCTTGGACTGGACAATCGTTGCATCCCATCCCTGCTCAATCTCTCGGCTGTACCGCATAAGGCGGTATTCCCGGTATTCAAGCAGCGATACTTCATTGATGAGGATCTGACGAGGATCTGTTTCCATCGTCATGAGCTTCATCTTATGCTCGGCGGCGATCTCGCTCATCCACATGGATTCATACATGCCGTGCTTCCAGCCATTCTTATTCCCCGGTGGAGCGCCGCCGCCTTTATTGCCCTCGGCATTCTTATTCCCAGGCTGTCCGCCGCGCTTTCGGCTTGGCTTCGCCTCCCATGCATCCTCATGCTTCCATTTCCGTATGAGCGAAGCAGCTACATCCATCTTCTTGGCGATGTCCACCAGTGGCATTGTCCGGCCACTTTTCTCCCACATACGGAATGCTTTGTCACGTTTTTCACTGCGGCCCCTACCCACTCATTCAAACACCTCCGCACGACATTCGAGTTTGGACAGTACACTTTTAACAGTTATTTACAATCGTTACTTTACTGGCCTAAAGGCTGCTGCTGCTAAACCCCTCAAAAACAGGCTTTGAGTGAACCATAAAGGAATTCTGGTGCAGTAGAACATTCTTCTATTTTTTCTGTTCCTTCATATAATGTATCCATCCTTTCTTTACTGAGTGCGACACACGCCTAATTGTGGTGCGCTAGAATCAACGCATACGCATGGTTGCACGGTCTAAAAGGTCTTGTGTCAGGCCAATATACCGTAATGTAACCCGCATATCGCTATGACCGAACGCATCGATTAGTAACGGTAGATTTCTCTCATCTTGTTTATATAGCCGATATCCCCACGTTTTACGAAGCGTGTGGTTGCCAAACTCTTCAAGATCGAAATGTTTAGCTGCATCGTTAAGAAACCGATAAGCCGTTGAACGATCTATCGGCTGTTGCTTAAGCTGACTTATTTTTTTCTTTTGCCTACTGGCGAACAAAAATTCGTCATCTGCTTTACCTTTAATGAATTCATCTAAATCTTTGCGAATGCTATGATGAACAAGGAATCTCTTATTGTTCTTGTTCTTTTGCTCGACTTTACTAATATAGTCGTGCCTAGCATCTCTGACTGAAAGTGTTAGTAAGTCTGAAACCCGAAGCCCTGAGTAAATACCCAAGCAAAAGAAAAGATAATTTCGCATGCTTCGGCTCCGAAAATAATACTTCATACCATCAATGATCCGTTCATCGCGGATCGGCTGGACTACTTTCATATCACCACCCCAGTATTATGAACATGAAAAAAAAGCCGCCCAGTTAAGAGCGACTTTCTTAGAAATACATTTTGTGTCTCGCCTAAATTTCTACGATATCAATATATCACGGAAAAAGGTTCAACGGTGGATCAGCTTAGGGTCAATGTAAGGTCACAACTGGGTCACAATCGGGTCAAAAATTCACTACATCCTTATCAAAGAAACATAGAGTTTTGAGGTTGTTGGCAATCATGATAGCTCCTTCTTTGGCTTTACGCTTTATGGTGCTGTCTCCCACGTCCCGTTTGAAGAACAGACATGTTTCCTTCATTGTAAAGCCCTGAAAGTATCGGTAATCTATTACCTTTTTAGTTTCATCATCTATAATAATATTGTGTGCCCGTTTAAGTGCCTCATCTCTGTATCGGTACTGCTCATATACCAGGCGTTGCTTTTCAGCAAGGATCACCGCATTCGCCGTCTTATCAGCGTGCATTTCGTCCTGATCTACCCGTCGTGCGACTTCACCGTCAATAGCAACTTGCTGCATGTCTGACTGGTGATTCTCATAATCATCCATCAGAAGCCGCATTTTCCGATATTCCATTAAAAGGACTTTGGTTCGTTCTATCTCTGCCAAGCTTGCACTTGGAAACAATTCCCCTTGTTCCAATACCATTGCCATTCCCCTCAATCCCCTTTATCAGTTATAATGGGTTGAGGTTAAAAGTTGACTTTCATTGACCCCCAGCCCCCGCCAAGGATTAGGGGGTCTTTTTCTGTCTATGCATATCTCGATCCACGCGGCATCTTCCCATCTTCGTCAAGAACAATATCACTGAGTATGATTGCTGATGATGCTGGGATATACTGACCTTTGAATTCTCCGAATGTTATGCTGTACCCATTCTTTTCACGCTGCGCCCGGAATGACACTCCTGAAACAATACTTCCAGCTGCCGAATTAATATTTTTGACTGTTTTGATGATCACTTCTACGCCTCCTTTTGCCGATTTTCTGTTATCCTCGCATCTTTCGGTATTGATACCCAAGCAAATCCTCTCTTATCTCCACCTGGATCTTCAAGCAGATAAGAATAGCCTTTCGGGACGAAATCGCCTGGATGAATCCGTAAATCTCCAAATGCTGTTTTTATTATGTAATGCTGAGCCAGTTCTGACCGTGGGCATACATAAAGCTGCATTCGCTCGATCTTGCCGCCCTTGCGAATTACCTTGCTAAGAGCCATATTGATCATATTCACGGCTTGTGGATGGATTGGGGATAATGTGCTCAACGCCTCAGCCTCTTTTTTGAAAAATTAGAGCGTTAATATTCCCGTATTTCTTGTACACTGATTCAATCCCTCTGCGTCCGCATTCCTGAGAAGAGACAAGCGGTTCTGATGCTGCTCTTTCCCAATCCCAGCCGTTGCGAACTCGCGCATAAAAGGTGTTTCGGGAAACTCCATTACTGGCTGCCTGCTTAATCAATTCTTCTGGATAATTACGTTTTACAGGATTCTGCTTCTTCATCTGTTCAGCGCGCTTCTCATTAGTCAAAAGCGGTTGAGTAGCTGCGCGTTCTGGCGTCCATTTTAAACTTACACGGTTAATGAAATTTTGATACGGGATACCGTTCTTAGCCGCGATCTCAATCCATTCTGAGTGATTTTTCAGTTTCCGTGGAGGTATTCGAACTGCCTGTTCTATACCCCAAGCAGCAACTCGAACCCTCCAATCTAGAGTCCCGCGTTTGATACCGTTGTATGCTGCCCGTTCATAGTCTTCAGGGGAAATATAATATTCATAAGACATTTTCCGTTTCACTCCTTCACCGTGTATTCGTACTGCACATCAATCATTTTCTATCATTTTCGTCATGGTGCGCCGTTCCATGCCCTCCATCATGAAAGATAGCCTCAGTTCTTCTTCTCGTGATAGAGCCTTACCAGAAGTTGTTGCCTTGGCTTTTTCTTCAGAAGGAAATAACTTGTTTTTGTTCATGAATGCGCTATAGAATAACTTCAACTCTTCCTGCATCGCTCGCTTGTAGAAATCAAAATTCAGTTCTATTTCCAAACGTTCTGCTGCCGTACAATAAGCGCCTAAGACTTTATGTTTCCTCTTTGAAGCTCCTAATTTGCTGTAAAAATCACAATCCCCAAGCACCATATAAAGGATCTGATTCAGTAGCCGAAGTTCCGAATCGTCATGATACCTGAACCATGCGATTTCCACCGTTTCGGCACCGATGTCACTTTCCGTGATGCCGTATTTCTCCATGAGCTTTTCAAGCATCCTTTGCGCGGATTCCTTTTCTCCATCAACTCCACGCTCAGCCAAAGCTTTTAGCCCCTTCAATTTTTCTAACATTTTTTCCTTATCGTACATCTTTCTAATTACCCTCCTTCTTGCACCGTATGCGTCTATTGTTCAGCATCCTTCGTACTGCGCAGTATCATTATTTATTTTCCAACTCATAACGAACATGATCGAGATACAAGGTATTAGCTGACTCATCGAATTTAAAATATTGCTCGATATCATTGGCGGTATCAAGAGATCCAAATCCACCGTTACAGAGATATACAAACAACTCAGCATCAAGCGGTAATGTCTGCAAATAGTCAATCAAATCCGCGATAGTCATTATTTTTTCATCCATGCAATTCACCTTCCTTCGCTGTATGCGTCTACTCTGCGCCAATGCCCAGCTTTCTTTATTTTCAGGCTGGCTGAGGCAAGTTATTGACATGCGCCCTTTCGTAATTCACGAACTTGTTAAAATTCTTGAGGAACACAAGTTCAACCGTTCCAGTAGGACCATTACGCTGCTTAGATATGATGATTTCGATAATGTTTTTCTTCTCGGACTCCTGGTTGTAATAATCATCCCGGTAAAGGAAAGCTACAATATCTGCATCCTGTTCAATAGAACCAGACTCTCGAAGGTCACTCATCATCGGACGTTTGTCCTGGCGTTCTTCAACTTTACGGCTGAGTTGGGACAACGCGATAACCGGCACATCCAATTCACGAGCTATTTGCTTCAACACTCGGGAAATTTCTGAAACCTCTTGTTGTCGATTTTCCCCACGTTTTCCACTACTTCCCTGGATCAGCTGCAAGTAATCAATGATGATCATTCCAAGACCCTGTTCTCTTTTCAAACGCCGACACTTGGCTCGAATATCATGCACGGTGACAACTGGATCGTCAGCAATTAAAATGTTCTTGTCTGCAAGAGAAGAAATACCAATGGTCAACTTACCCCAATCATCGTCACTGGTGATATCGCCCATTCTCAGGTCATTAGCGTCGAGATTAACCTCAGCGCACACCATACGTTGCATAAGCTGTTGCTCTGACATCTCCAAGCTAAATACAGCAATAGGTTCATTAGTTAATTTAGCAGCATTTTGAGCAATATTAAGGGCAAATGCCGTTTTACCTACAGATGGACGAGCCGCGACAATAATCAGATCCTGCTTTTGAAACCCGCCCGTAAGCTTGTCCAAATCTTTAAATCCGGTCTCTTTACCGCTAATGGTTCCACTCAGCCGGTTACTAACCCGTTGCTCTATCGTTTCGATATAAGCAATTCCGATTTCTCTCGTTGATTTGAAATCCTGCTTAGGCGCGGATTGATCGGATAGCGCGGCTGACTTGGTAAGAGCATGGGACACTACAGCATCGGCATCCTCACTTTCATGAACCATTTCAATTAGCTCATAAGCATTCTTCAAGGCTTCTCGCAAAGTGAATTTGTTGTTGAGGATGCCGATAAAATATTCGATGTTCGCTGCAGTTGGTGATGATCGAGCAATTTGGGAAAGGTGATGAACGCCACCAACCTTATCCAGGCTTTTCCACTGTAGAAGTGCCCCCGTCAGAGATCGGATATCAATTTGCTCACCCGCGTTGTGAAGCTCAACCATTCCTGAGAAGATCGTTCGATTCATCGGATCATAGAACACTTGTGGTGCTAAAGAAATCGCCTTATCTATAGCATCACCAGTGGTATCAATCATGATTGCTCCAAGAACAGACCATTCTGCTTCAATGTCGTGCGGTGGCTCCTGATTTAAGGCGCGCATATAGTTCCTCCTTCCATCCCGCAGGTACTGGCTTAGCGGCAGCTCGGGATCTGTCTCTTTCGGCAAAATACTCTGATGTCTGATCCTTGAGAAGTCCCTTATCTCGTAGATCCCCTGACCCACCACGGATTTGCGCAATCTTAGGAGGCCATGGATTAGTTAGCATGTGTTGCCGGATGTTTTCGTAGGCAACGTCAAAAGGGAAATCCTTCAGGTTTTCATAAAGCCGATTAATTTCTGAATCGCTTGTATCAACCTGGTTATACTCTTCTGCAATTTTTACTAGCAAATCAATGACTTGCGCTCGCTTCAATTTGCTTTTCCTCCTCTGCTCTACGCCGTAGGTCAGCAAGCTTGTCTACCCTGCCACCCTGCTTCTTTGGTGTATTGCCACCGGACTTCGGCGCTCTGTTGGTTGTCGATTGCTGGGAAGCGTCAAACGCAGCATCCAAGGCAACTGCAGCAGATATCGTAATCGCCCCGGCGTGAAAGTAATCATCCAAAATCGTGGTAATAAGATTGAACCGATACCCCTTGGAAGCTAAGCCAGCTCTTTCGATAGCTCTTATCACGACAGCTTCTTCCAGACCGTCCTGGTCGATGTACACACCCAGTTTATTTGCCTGGATGGGGTTACACTCGAACCCGAATACTCTTTTGTGGGCCATGTAATAGGATTCATATTCCGTCTGATCAGCAGATGAAGAAGAAGAAGAATTAAGGTCTTTAAAAGATCTTAATAATGCTGAACCTTTTACCTCACCTTTTACCTCATGCTTTACCGCACGTTTTACCTCATCTTTTACCGCATTATTTGAGGTAAAGAAGGTTAGCCGATACTTTCCAGCTTGCTGCTTACCCTGATTCTTGTATTCAATCCGACCTTTTTGGATCAGCGTGTTCCTGTGCTTGGTCAGTGAGTTTTCCGAAATGCCCACCTTCGCCTGAAGCAGGGGATTGGTTACGGCAAACCACTCTGGATATCCACTCTTATTTGCAATCACCATGAGGTGCACGAGCAAAGTTTGTGCGGATGGCTCCAATGGGTTTGTTTCGAGCCAATCTGTGAAGGCGGTCATTTCGTCCGCAAAATCCATAATCTCACCTCTGCTGTCTCATCATCGTTTGCCCTTCTTAGCTGGAGGGCGTTTTAAAATCTCCGTAATGTCTGTTCGCAGGATAAAGGCTAATTCGCCGCCTTCCTGCCGGAGTTTCGCCCAAGGTCGAGCAATACCCCATATATCCGTTATTTCACCTGATAGCCCGGAGCTTGTCCGAACGGTGTCGCCCTTGAGAACGAGTAGCATAAGCCCGCCTCCTTATCTCGCTAAGCGAAGTAGCAGAGCTTCTCGCAGTATTTCCGTGTTCTTGTCGTCTAAGCGATCAGCTTGCGGGATGTCGATGGTGTTAATACCATTGAACAAATGAAGAGCACATGTGAGCATAAATCTCTCAGAAGGACTCCAACTTTTTGAAGCTTTAATCAATTCATCCACATGGACAGTAAGTTCTTCAAAATCAACAAATTCCGGCTTCGACAATAATTGCTTAAGCTTGTTATGATTCATAAAGATGTGAAGCAGCCCCCGCCAGTAACGATCCTGAAGTAAATGATCAGGTATCATAATGCCGTTCCCCTTTCAATTAGATTCTGATGCGTCAGCCGCATCTTGGAATCCCGGACGGAGGAAAGGTTATTTCTAAGGTCCGACATTCCAAGACAGGGGCTGAAGCCCTGCCCTATTTGCTTTCTGACTCATTCGGTTTGCCGACCTTTGGTTTGGCAGCCTGACTATTCGCTTTCACCTGCTTGCTATCTGAAAGTTGCTGACGAAGCTTATCCAAATCGGCGTAGAGTCTGCGCTGCTCCGCATTGTTTGCCTCACGTTCAGCATTAAGCTGGTCTTGAAGCTGACGGCGCTCTGCAAGCAAAGCCTTCTCTTGCTCCAACTCAGCGCGGGAACGAAGCTCGGACAATTCACGTTCGTGCTTAAGCGCATCTTCATGGGAGGCTTCCGCCTTCCGCTCAATCTTTCGCGCCTGTTCTTCGGTTAACTTGGATAACTCGGTTAACCGTTGATCTACCGCCTTCGCTTGGTTAACTGATTCCTGCTGATCGGCAACGAGTGCGGAAAGTGAATCAATACGCCCCTTGTATTCGGAAATCAACTGTTCGCCCCGTTCGTTCGCTTGCTGGAGCTGCTGAACATGCTTTTCGAGCTCTCCGATTTGCTTCCGCTGTTCGGCCCCGGCTTGAGTTTCGTTTTTCAACTCAACTGTGATGTTGCGGATTTCATCCTGTTGGGTCGCGATTTCACTTGACACGTCTGCAAGTCGAATGGCGTGATCTTCACTCAGTTGGGACCGTAGATGGCTTTCCGTCTGAATCATTCCAAGGAACAGTTCAGTCATTCTGCGGGTATGAAACCCCATTTCGTCAAGCTGTTTGGAATATCCGGCGTATTCCCCGTTCTTTAACTGCTCCATTTCGTAGAGCGCAGCAAGATGAAGAAGAAACTCTTCTTGATCTGCAAATCCCGAAGCAGCGAACAAATCATCAATAAATTTCTTGTTGTCTGGAGTCACTTTGAATCCCTTAGTAACTGTTTTTTTATCATCACTCATAGCCGTGCCTCCTTGCGTTTTGGCTGATCTACGGTTAAAATGGACACAACGAGGCTCTTTAGACGGAATCTCAACTGCGACTGCCCTGACCGGCGGTCGTTTTTCATTTCAAATTTTGCAATGCGGATCATGGTATTCAGATAAATCTCTGCATCCCCGACTTTCCCCGGCAACATCTTGTCCGGCTGTTTACGGATCACCTTCAAGTTATGGGTGGCTGTCTTCCCGGCTGCTCTTGCTTCGGCAACCAATGCTGTTCTTTCCATCTCTCTACCTCATTTCACATAGTTTTTTGCTTTAAGCTCTGCCCGATGCTCTGTCCAAAGGGCTATGTATGAAAATTCATACTTTTGGCAAAGTGCAGCAGCATTATGAGTAAGCGCCGTTATTGCCTCAAGCTGTTCCATGATGCCGTTTTTGATATTCTCTCGGTCCCTATCCTTTAGTTGTTCAAGGCTCTTAGTGATCGGTAGGGTAAGCAGCGCCTGCAATGCTTCCTGAATCTCTTCGATAGTTTTGATATGCGTTGAGCTGGGATGAAGATCGGCGTTATTGAGCCAGGGGACCGAAGCACCCCCGGTTACCTCAGCTGCCGCAGCCAGTATTAATTGAGCATCATCATAATGAGTCGCTGTAGCCTGCATCACCTGTTTGGAAGCTTTGCGGCTACCATTAACGATCTTACCGATTTGTGAACCATCTACATGGGCGGCTTGCCCAACTTTAGCCAAGGTGACACCCTTGCGCTGCATGACTTCTTTTAGCGCTTCGGGAAAATGTCCAACTGCCATATCAATTCCTCCTGTAAATGTCCAAATATAGGGAATGCTTTTGGACAGAGGCGTGATGTATGATTAATCCAAGCAATTCCCCTTGCCGATGCCATTCCCCGCCCGCCTATGCGATATGCAAGGCGGGATTTGTTATATATGAATTCCTTGTTTGCGGAGCTTCTTAATGATGCTCCAACCCGCCAAGTGAAACTCACGTTCTACTTGTGCGATGGCTTCCGGTGTACGAGCTACAAAATCATCACAAAACTCAATTTTGCTTTCACCGATCCAGACCGTTTTAACGACATTGCCTTCTGGGAGCGAATTTTTACTACTCACTGCCGCATCACCTCTTGATCTATGTGTATGCAGCTCATTGAGTGGGACAGCCATTATATCTACCTCCTGTCTATGCTGAGGTGCAAAGTCGTTTCAGTACTTCAGGTGGTATCTTTTCGCGGTAAGCAGCTGCCATTAATTCGACTGGATCAATGTTAAGGATTTTTGCTAAAGCATCGTTTAAATTGTCACTAGCTGGAGGCAGCTTACCGTTTTGAAGTTTACTGATGTATATCTTGTTAGTTTTCCGTCCAAGATTTTCGAGTCTCTCTGAAATCTCATTAAGAGTCAACTTTTCTTTTCTGATGGAGTCTTTCAGCATCTCAGAATATTTCATTTGTTCACCACCAAGTTGATATTTTTATGTTTACTTTGTAACACAATAATATCAACACAACATAATAATGTCAACTATAAATAATATAAAAATATCAACGGGCACTAATTGATATTTTAATGTCAATAATGAGATAATAGGTTGTTGAAGGAGGCTGAAAGCATTGAATTATGCAGAACTTTTAAAGAATTTTATAAATCGTTCTAAACTCACCCTGGACGACATTTCTTTAGAACTTGAAAAAAGAGGACTGTCTGCAAGCAAACAATACCTAAGCAGACTACAAAACGGAAAAAACCCACCTGCATCAGATGCACTCAATAGAGCGCTAGCTGAAATTACCGGTGGGGACGTTGATTCACTTCTTTTAGCTGGACATATTGAAAAAGCCCCCGATGAGATCAAACCGATTCTCGCGGAAGCTTCAAATTCAGGTTATTTAGTGAAAAAAGGAGATACGGTTAACGAGTCCTCAACAAAATACAATGTTGATTTAAAAGACGATATAGAAACCCAGAAAAAAATTGATTTCTTCAGGCACTTAGAAAGCGATTTAGGACTTGACCTCTCCGATGTTGAAGTTCAAAAAAAACTCAAGAGAGCAGCAAAAATCATATTCTCCAGTGAAGATTGATTTAGTATGTTCAGATAACTTGTAAATTTGCTCGTCAGATAAACTCAACCCACCCAATGTTTTGTTAAGCATCTTTTCGTTGTCTGTAGAATCCATCTTGTCACCATCCGATTCGTGGGTGATTTATTTAACCATCTTAACATAAGAGCATATGTTCGTAAACGTTCTCTTGTTCTCAAAATTTAGAAAACTATTAAGGAGTAGGGACGATGCGGTATGAACCGGATCGTTGCCGCCTCTTGGAATTGTATAAATTGACCGGTATATCTCAGCGCGAGGTGCATATTAGCACTGGATATCCTGAGAGTCAATTATCTGACTATGCCCATAACCGCACTAAAATGGGATTCGGAACAGCGATAACAATCAGTAAAGCAATGAAGCTGTCCAACCCTGAAATGCTGTATACCTGGCGCATAGTCGAAATATCCAAGTGAGGCGCGGAGGTTTATCCTCCCGATCCGGTGCGAACTTCAAGAATTCTTGAAGTCTAACCCGTGAGTTTCTGCCTTTTCTATATTATACATGGGTTGTTTCGCGTATTATGTCATATATTGTCGGTTTTGGAGTGCAACTTAAGGGGGTTCAATTGCAGCTTTTATTTATCTATAGCGGCTTCGTCCAGCAACTGCAATTTCCGAATTATCGACAAAGGTCACAATTAAGACACCTTTGTCTCTTTTACGTCCTTTGATACGGTTCTTATTAACCAAAGTTGATTTGTCATAGTAAGTAAATCCAAACTGACTCAAAGCACCTGCAAGATCACGGAGAGTTACAATCGGAGCATATGACCCACCCGTAGTGTGGAAGGCTGGCAGTGGTTCTGCCGATCTACCAATACTAAACATCGTGATATAATTTACTGATTGTATCGGGAAAATCACGAAATCGGATTCCTCACCTGTCCTGCCTTCGATTTTTACTCCTATAATCTTCATACCCTTAATCTCCTCTGATAATCATGCTGTTGTATCAATAGTAGAGGTATCGGAAGAAAAAATCTCGTTGTAATATATGGAACAATCTTCCGTAAAGTCCCACTTATGGTGCTATGGTGTTTGACTTCCATCTGCTATAAAATAAGCACATAATGCTAGAAGTCATTGGGAGGTAACCGATTTGAGCATGAACATATTTGAAGATTACGCTCTTTATTTACGCAAATCTCGTGCAGATATGGACGCAGAAGCTCGTGGCGAAGGGGAAACTCTTAAAAAGCATGAAACAGCGCTGCTTGCAATTGCTAAAAAAATGAATATAAATATCTCAAAGATATATAGAGAAATTGTTTCAGGTGAAAGGGTTGCTGATCGTCCAGAAATGCAGCAACTTCTGCAGGATGTTGAAGATGGGAAATGGGCAGGTGTGTTAGTAATGGAAATTGAGCGACTTGCCCGGGGAGATACTATGGATCAAGGGTTTGTTGCACAAGCCTTTAAATATAGCGGCACCAAAATCATTACTCCGGTTAAAGTCTATGACCCTGACAATGAATTCGACGAAGAATACTTTGAATTCGGGTTGTTTATGAGCCGCCGCGAATACAAAACTATCAATCGCAGGCAGCAGGCTGGGCGGATTCAGTCCGTCAAAGAGGGTAACTACATTGGGAACACCCCTCCCTATGGCTATAATAAAATACGATTAGAGGATAAGTCATACAGCCTAACACCTAATCCTGAACAGGCTCCAATCGTTAAAATGATCTATGATATGTATACGACTCAAAACATGGGCATGGGTAACATTGCGAAAAAGCTCAATCTCCTTGGTGTGCCAACTGCCAGAGGTTCATTATGGGTTGTAGCAACAATCAGCGGAATTTTACAAAATCCGGTTTATAACGGTGAAATCGTATGGAATCGGCGCCCAGAAAAGAAAACTCGTAAAGATGGCCAGATTCAGAAAAAACGTCCTGAAGTATCAGAAGATCTTTGGATTAGAGTACCTGGAAAGCACGAAGCAATTATTACTAAGGAGACATGGGATATGGCTCAAAGAATCCTTAAGGGAAGATATCATGTCCCAGCTCCTTCAGGAGTAATAACCAGTTCTTTAGCAGGACTTGTAAGATGTTCTTTATGTGGGCGTTTGATGGTGCGACGTCCATATTCAAATCAATCTGAACCATCTCTTATATGTGTGACTCCTCTGTGTAAACAAATCAGTTCACAGTTTATTTTAGTAGAAGAACGTATTCTTGAGGGTTTGCGGATCTGGATCAACCAGTATAAAGCAAAATGGGACAACAATATGCCTGTTGAAACGGAGAATACCGATGAGCTACTTAATACCAAATCTCTGATAGTTAAGGATCTGGAGAAAACATTAGGGGAATTGCGGCAGCAGTCCAGTGCTTTGCATGATTTATTAGAACGTGGGGTGTACAGTATTGAAGTGTTTATGGAGCGATCCCAAAACCTGTCTGAAAGAATTGCCGATGCTGAAAATGGGTTGTCTGCAGCAAATGAAGAATTAAATCTGGAGAGACATCGCAGAGAGGCAAAGGCGGGGATTATACCTCAAGTGGAGCATGTCCTAGATGTGTATGATAAAATAGACGATCCATCCGAGCGCAATAGTCTGCTAAAATCAGTGCTTCAAGGCACCGTATATAGCAAGGAGAAACGAGGGCATTGGAGGAAACCAGAAACCATGCGGGAATTCGACATGCGATTGTATCCAAAACTGCCTGAGCAATGAGGTTATTTCTTTACTGATAACCTCATTGCGCTGATTCTTCTGTAGAAATATCGTTCAAAACGCCAATAACTTTATCCGGTATCGTGTATCTTTGATTCATATAGCGCAGGGCTGCGGCCAGCTCGCCGTCTGCTCCTCCGTATTGCTCACTTAAATAACGCGCCATCCGGATATCACATTTGCCGACCCGTACCGGATATTGCAGCTTCTTCTCATATATCCACATTCGGGAACTTCCCCTCCTCTAGAAACTTAGTTATTTACAGTACACACTTCTTATACCTGCCAAGGCCAAGGCGTCTGATTCCATTCCCACGGACATTTCGAATAAGCGCGGCCAAAATTCTGCAGCGGACCATATAATTCCTGAAATTGATTCGCTAGCTTGGTACGTTCCTGAGTCAGCTGATTAAATTGTTCAATACTTCTCAAATCATCAGGATGAGTATTTAGATATAAGTTCAACTCCACTAAGGCAAAGTCAAGTGTCTGCAGCTGCTCAAGCAATTCGTAATAACGTTGGTCGCAAGGATTTGCCTCCATAGTCTATTTCCCTCCTCCTTTGCACTTGGACTCATACGGACTGTAAAATGCTGGCCATAACGTGCCATACCTTAGAGCCTCCTGCAAACTAAACTGAGGTAAATCTGGCGGCTGAAAATTAACGAATTGATTGGGTGGAACTACATAAGTCTTAAACGGCACCGGCGGGCAAGGATCAAATGGGCCCCTAAAGGGGGTGTACCTCCGTACCTGTGATTCCATCTTTTCGTACCTCCTTTGTTCCTGTTCCTTTTTTGAAGAATCTGAACATAGCTTCCTTAGCTAACTTATGACAGCAGAACACAATATAAAACGTTATTTACAAAAAAATCTCTCAGGCTTGTACTTTTCGTGTAATTACACGACAAATAAGCTGCCTTCGGAAAAGTACCGAAAACAGCTTGTAACTTGGATCATATTGAGTATTAAGATCAAGACTTCACTTTTTCGGACGACTCTTCGTGGGTAATCTCAAGGATATCCAACATAAATACAAAGATGGGAATACCAAGAAGAAGTCCCCACACACCTATATAATGCTCAGAAAACAACAACACGATAAAGGTGTAGAACATCGGCAAATTCATTTTTGTAGACATCAACTTAGGATTCAAGAAATAGCCTTCGATAAAATGCAATACCGCAATAATCCCCAGCACATAAGTGACTGTTGTCAGACCACCGATGTTGTAGCCGATGATTAAGAGCGGAATGAGCGAAATCAAAAAACCAACCACCGGAATGAGACTGAGCAGAAAAATCAAGATCGAAAGGGCAAATAAATATGGGAAGTTAAGCAGCCACAAGCCAATTACAGTAAGACAGGTGTTGAACATGGCAATGAGAATTTGTGCTTCAATTACTTTCCCAAAGGAAACGATGAATTTTCGGCTGAAATACTCCAAATCTATATAAAACCAGGCAATCCGGCTCTCTCTCATCCTAGAAGTGAAACTGACGACCCGGTTCTTCTCCAGAATAAACACAAAACTTAGAATGGTCGATATAACAAATGTCGCACCCCAGTTGCTAACCTTCAGCACATAATCGATACCTCTTTTGATGTAGGACTGATAGTTAAGGTCCCTGAACATATCATACAAATACAATGTAATCTTGTTCTGCGGAAGATCTTCTGATTTGAGATTGGTAAGGAAGATGGTTAATTGCTTAATCTGTTCCAATACTTTAGGGAGATATTTAGCAAGGGCCAGTACAATCACTGCGATTAAAGCGAGGTATAAAATGACAATAATCACCTTACTGTTGACCTTCATAAATTTACCGATTTGTTTACTAAGCAATGTCTGAAAGCTGTTCATGACAAAAGCAATCAAAAACGTCAGCAACACCAGATTAAGCATCCCTCGAATACTGAACAGCAGCAACCCGATAAGTGCGAGAATAAAAAAACGCCTGGTGGTTATATTCGCGTAGAATCGCTTCAATACATTCATAGATCTTGCTCCATTCAATTGCGATTAATATTGCTGATCATCCATTGGCTATAAAAAGGAAAACCTTGCCCCCACAAAAAAGCCGATGGAAACAAAAAGGAGTGACCAGGTTAGGGCTCCTGCAGTCGTTATGAGTATATATTTTTTGAAAGACATCGCACTGATTCCTGAGATATAGCTTGATACATGCCTCAGACCGGGAATGAAATAGGCAATAAAAATCGCCCAGTTGCCGAACCGCAAAAACCATCTTTTCATACTGGCAAAACGCTTGGGTGTAAGTCCAACCCACTTGCCGAATTTTTCTACCACAGGTTGCCCTAGTCTTAAACCAATGGTATAGCTGATAAGCATTCCTGTGATAGATCCCATGAAACAAACCAATACAGAAAGTGAAAAGTCCAAAACCATAACGGATGATAAATAGCCTACAAACAGCATTAACACCTCATCCGGTACAGGAAGTCCGATAATCCCAAGTGCCATAAGGGCAAATATGGCTAAATATCCGTACTGCGAAATGATCTCAATAATCCAAGGCATGGGTGTATCACTTCCTGTTGAAGGATTTTTTAAGTGACGGAAATGGGATACGACTGACCATCATTACGGACAGTATTGCCATTAATACGATGACTAGTCCTGGTTTCATGCGTTCATCTAGTAAAGAAATCATCGACAGAATGACTCCAGCAGCAGTAATGGGCATCCCCACGAACCCTTTGGAAGGCGCCGACAGATTAAATCTGGCCAAACGAAGTGCACCACAGATCAAAAAGAAAACTGAAGCTGCAGGTCCAATCCAGTGAGCATCTTCTAACCTATACAATAAGATAAGGAAGGTTGGCGCTAAACCAAATGATATAATATCCGCCAATGAGTCCAATTGTTTACCGAATTCACTGGTACATTGCAGTATTCTTGCTAGTAATCCATCGAGTACATCGCATATTGCCGCAAACAATATCATTAATAAAGCCAGGCTGTATCGTTCTTGAACCGTGAAATACAAAGATAGTGATCCAAGCCCCAAGTTTCCAAGTGTGCACATTGAAGGCAACCAATTCAATTTCATACGGTTTCACCCCTTTCATTGTAGTATTTTTTGTAGATCCGTTTAACCTTCAAAGGTCACAGTAAAGCTGACGCCGTTCTCCGTATTTTTCACTGTATAAAGACAAGCGTGCATATCTAGTATTCGCTTCGCAATGGAAAGCCCCAGACCTGTACCACCCGTCATTCGACTGCGAGACGGCTCAGACCGATAGAACCGTTCCCAAATTTGCTCCAGCTGATCTTCGGGGATGGATTCTCCTATATTTTGAACTGTGAATACAATAGTCTGGGCATGACTCTCAATATTGACAGTGATAGAACTTCTTTCTTCCGCATGTCTGATAGCATTGGTCATAAAATTCAGCACAACTTGTTCGATCCAGTTCATATCAGCATATATTGGTAATTCGTTCGCAGGAATAATGATGACCTCCAAATGTTTTTCACTCAGCAAGTGAACCAGCTTGTCCGTCACCTTTTCCGTCAATTCACTTAACATGAAGGAAGTTTTCCGAAGTTTAATCGTGCCCGACTCCAATCGAGCTAGATCTAGCATGTTTTTAACAAGAAACTCCATTTTATCTGCTTCCTCAATAATCACCTTAATGTAGTGATCCTGCTTTCCGGCGCTAACACCGTCTTCTAATCCCTCCGCAAAACCTTTGATAATACTGAGCGGTGTCTTCAATTCATGGGAGGCATTAGCAAAAAAGTCCTGCTGCATGATCTCCATTCTTTGTTTCTGCTCCATATCCTCAACCAGCTGCTGGTTGGCCTCTCTTAACTCTCGTAAAGCAGAATCCAGACTTAGTGATAAAGTAAACATGCTATTAGAAAGACTGCCTAGCTCATCCTTCTGCCGAATCGATGTATCCCCTGTAAAGTCCAGAGAAACCATCCGTTTGGCTATGTTGTTTAACTTAATTAGCGGACGCGTGACCATTTTCGAAAAAAAGAGAGAAAGAACCAAAATCAGAACAATACCGCCTATTCCCAGATATAAAAAGAACCAACGCAACGCCTCGTTCGAATCCTTGACTTCCTGTAATGAGGTAACTGTGAATAGTAGTTCAATTTCTCCGTTACTTTGCTTAAGGGGCATGATAATCACAGAATTACGACTCCCACTCCAGGGAGCAATCCAGTCTTGCTTCTGCAATTTCAAATTTTTGAAGTCGTCTATCTGCGCCGGCGTCAATGGAAACCATTCCTCTAGAGCCTCAAACAGTATGCCTTGGCGTGGATTCCATATTTTCATATCAGGCAGTACAATTTCTGCAACTGTACCAGATGCATGAATCATCCCGGTTTCTTCCGTCTCCCCTATTGTCCCGCTCCCTTTTTTTGTAATACTTATAGGGTAGAGTATAACGGGTGAAGAACTGTCTTCATCCAGAAGTTCACCTTCAACGCTCAACTGATCATCTACTTTTATGTTTGCTGCTCTAAGCGCATCCCCGTACTGATTCATGAATAGGGATAAAGAAACAACCATACTCTTTCCATCATCATCAATTAACTTTATATGAAATGGATCTTCCGAATTCATTTTTCCATCCAGCTTCAAAATAACCATTTGTGTTTTATTCCGCAGCATAAACCGAACGAGCTCCTGGGAGGTTCGAGTGCTTCCCCACGGCTCGCTTATATATCTTGCAGCAAAGCTCTTAAGATGTTTCTCCACGCGGTTCTCTTTTTGTTTTTGGTAGAAATTATCAAACAATAGCGTTTGGCTTAGAATGACCATCCCATAAAAGCAGAGGAAAAAGATAACAGTCATCACAAACAGTTTAAAAGTAATTCCGCGTCTTCTCATGCCTCTTCCTCAAACATGTACCCTGTACCAATCACCGTACGAATAAACCGAGATTCATAACCCAATTTACTTCTAAGCTTTTTAATATGACTGTCCACAACTCTGGAGTCTCCTTCAAATTCAATTCCCCAAATCCGACTAAGGATCGTATCCCTTGAAATGACAATCCCTTTATTTCGTATTAAAAGCCATAAAAGATCGTATTCCTTAGGGCTAAGCTCCACTTCCGCATCTTCTACCTCTAACCGATGAGCTAAGGTGTTAAACATCGCAGAACCAAATTTTATTATACTGGATTCAGGCTGATGGGTGCCTTCAACACGCTTCATAAGTGCATTTGCCCGGGCTACCAACACCTTTGGACTAAATGGCTTTGTAACATAATCATCCGCACCTAATTCAAATCCATAGATCTTGTCTTCATCTGTGGACTTGGCAGTTAACAATATGATTGGTATCGCTGATTTCTCACGAACTTCTCGGCACACTTCAAAGCCATTCATGGCAGGCATCATGATATCTAAAATCAGCAGATCCGGCAGCATTGAGTCAAACCAAATCAATGCATCTTTTCCATTATCCGCTTCGAGCACTTCCCAATCATTCTGTATGAAATAATCAGACACCAGTTCACGAATACGAATTTCATCCTCAACGAGAAGAAGCTTCTTTTTCAATCTAGACCCCGCTTTCAAATCATTTATAAACATTAGCATAGTCGAACGCTATGTCCTTTATGTGTCCACAAAAAACTCCCCCTGTCATGAGCCATGCAGCTCTAGCAGGAGGAGTTCATTTTATCCCTGATCACCCGGAACAATACGTACTATTTTCAATAGGTTAATCTTTATCCTCGTCTTGTTCTGAAGAGGTTTCTTCATCCTCCACACGCGGTTCGTGATGAATATTAATTCTAGTAATCCGTAGTCTTGTCGATTCCTCTACTTCAAAAACAACATCTTCAACTTTAACTCGTTTACCCTTACTTGGATTACCTTCCAGCTCCTTAAACAACCAGCCACCTATGGAATCCACTTCATCATCTTCGATCACTACACCTGTAAGATCGTTGACATCTTCAATCAACATCCGGCCCTCAACGGAAATATACTCTCCATTACGTTCCACACTTGGACGCTCATCTTCGAACTCGTCATGAAGATCGCCTACGATTTCTTCCAGAATTTCTTCTGCTGTCAGTAGCCCGGCTGTACCGCCGTATTCATCAACAACTAGCGTTAGCTGAGCTTTATTCTTCTGCATAAATCGCAGTGTGTGGCTAATCTCCATCGATTCCGGTACGTTAAGGATCGGTCGAACCAAAGTCGTAAGATCATTCTGCTGCTCAGGTGGAGCAAACAACAGGTCGGTAATATGAATAAAACCGATAATACGGTCCTTATCTTCAAAGGCAACCGGATAACGTGAATGTCTCGTTTCGGTAATGATCTTCATGTTTTCTTCGAGCGAAAGATTACTGTACAGCACATCCATGTCCGTACGCGGCATCATAACTTCACGTGCGAGCAGATCAGAGAATTCAAAGATATTATCCATCAGCTTCATCTCATCTTTATCAATGACACCACTCTTAGCACTCTGATTCATCAGGATACGAATTTCCTCTTCTGAGTGGGCGGCTTCTCCCTCATTCGCAGGCTCAACACCCACTAAGCGAAGCAATGCGTTCGCCGATGCATTCAGTACCCAGATAAAAGGCATGAACAGATTATAGAAGAACATCAGAGGTGCCGAGAGCAATAGCGCAGACCCTTCTGTTCTTTGAATTGCAAGGGATTTCGGTGCAAGCTCCCCAAGTACAATATGTAAAAATGTAATAATTGAAAATCCAATAACAACAGAAACGGTAGAAATCAGAGTACCATCGGTAATTCCCATCTTATACATTAACGGTTCGACGAGCAGCTCAGAAATGGCCGGCTCACCGACCCAACCTAACCCCAGTGAGGCAAGTGTTATCCCGAATTGGGTGGCAGATAAGTACGAATCCAGTTTCTTATTGACCTTGAGTGCATATCCAGCCATTTTATTACCTTCACTGACAAGTTGGGTCAGACGAGACTGTCTGACCTTAACTAATGAGAACTCCGCTGCTACAAAAATACCGTTCAATAATACGAGCACCAGAACAAGCAAAAGATTAAGCATTAATCTCCCAACTTCAAATTCCGTATGCACCACGTTAACAACGCCTCATTTCTACAGATTGATCGCTTTTCTAGTTTTGAAGTCCACTTCCGGATAATACATATCCGCTACTAACAGGTTAGGTCCGCAACAACCAGCTGCATCGCAGTAACAGTTTACCTTCTGGTTCAGCGGATGCTTCGTCTGCCAATCGATAAATATATCATCCAATTTTTGGTTATCTATGTTGCCAAAGGCTGCGATATCCGCGAAATCTGTAACAAAAACATCTCCAGTAAACATATTTACGTTCACACGATTCCGACCATCCGGATCATTACGAAGCGTAACATTCTTCTCTGCACGCATTCTACTTAGCAACTTCTGATCTTCTTCCAGGAAGCTACATGCAAAAAACGGAAGCGTGCCGAACAGCATCCATACCTCTGGATCACGCTGGTCCAGTAACGAATGGATCGCAGTCCGCATTTCATTTAAGGACAACACTGGCAGTGCGGAAGCAAAGCTTGAATTGTACATCGGATGAACCTCATGTCGTTTTGCTCCCATGTCAAGAATCAGCTTATGAATTTCAGGCAGCTTAGTGTGGGTACGGTAATTAATCATAGTTTCCGCAGAAATTAACATACCATCCTCACTTAACTGACGAGAGTTCTCAATCATTGTATTATATAACCGGTAAGCGGCTTCCTTGGCAACCGCATGACCACTGTTCGCAAAACCGACTTCATGAAAATCATCACCGTTCACATAATTAAATGAAATATGCATAACGTCCAGATAAGGAAGCAGCTTCTCATATCGGGAATATGGCATTGTCAGATTAGAATTAATTTGTGATCTGATTCCCCGCTCCTTGGCGTACTTCAACAATGGCACAATGATATTATCTACTGTTCCGGCGCGGAACATAGGCTCTCCGCCTGTAATACTAATGGTCTCCAGATGTTCAACTTCCTCTAAACGGTCTAGCATATTCTTAAGGGGTAGCATATCCCCTTCTCTAGAGGTTAGACTATCACCTACAGCACAGTGCTCGCATCGCATATTGCATAAATTGGTTACAGTGAATTCCACACTCGTTAGCACATGGCGGCCATGCTTACGTAGAGAAGTGATTGGATCCCATGGATCGTAACTTGGCGACAGCTCCCTCGGTGAAGATATTAATGGTCTTAAAACATTCATTTGTACTAGCTCCTTTAAATCTTATTCCTATTATTAACCCAAAATCATGAAGAAAGAACGATGACTTACCCTATATCATACCACGTTAGTCAAAAAAACTGCACTTTGGATGTCTTTCTGGCCGTCTTTACTTACCTTACATTTCAAAAAAATAAAAGCAGCGAGACGAAAAATAGGCTTCCGACATCTCTTCGGACAAGCCTAATCTTCTCTCCACGCTGCTATAAATAATCAATTTTGCGTTTCCAAAGAACCGCCTTGTTCTGCGACGTCAATAATAACAACGGAGAGGGCTTTACTAAGATCTCGTTCAAATGGTACGACTTTCTCTCCTTCAGCACCCGTAAGCACACGTATGGTGGGCCTGTGAGGCGTACTTGGATCTATTTTGACCACAACCCCGCTCTCACCCGTACTAAGCTTCACCGTAAGTCCCAGCGGATAGATAGCTACACGATCTCTAAACAACTCTAAATGCTTCTGCTCATACAAAGTACCGGAACCAACATAGAGGGCCTCAACGGCTTGATGTGGCAGCATAGCCTTTTTGTAGACTCTATTGGAGGTCATGGCATCGTAGGAGTCCGCTATACCCAGCCACTTGGCATATTCATGGATTTGGGGTCCTGTTAATCCCCGAGGATATCCGGAACCGTCGATGCGTTCATGATGCTGCAAGGCACAATGTGCTGCGAGCAGCGGGATATTCGGTTCCTCCTTTAGAATCTGAAACCCGATTTCGGTATGAGCCTGCATGTGGCGGAATTCTTCATCACTGAGCCTGTCGGGTTTCTGTACGATTTTTATCGGAATTTGTGTCTTCCCAATATCATGCAGCAGCGCGCCAAGCCCAATCACTCGAAGTTCCTCTTTGCTATACCCGTGAGCTATACCAAGCACTAAAGTGTACAAGCAGACATTCAGGGAATGGACATATAAATAGTTATCAGCAGTGTGCATATCCATCAGCATGATCATCGGATCTTCTTGCAAAGACATATCATCTAAAATATTATCCATGATCTTAGAAAATTTTTTGTCCAGATGATACAGACCCTTGGTAATTCCTGAAGCCCCAGACATATGCTGAAATTGATTACGAATCACCTTTAGGGCCTGATTGCGCGTCTCATCCTGTAGAATACTAGTAATCACAATATCGTCTGTGACAGAATCCTCTATGTAGATATAGCCGATGTCAATCCTTGCAAGACGCTTGATCAATGCATCCGTAAGCTCCACCCCATCCGCGAGTAGAGTTAGACCTTCATCATTATATATTTTTTTACCTAATTTCATGCCTGCTTGAAGCTGATTCACGGATACTAAACGCACTAAACTCACTCCTGCCTTTAACGGTAAAATACTATTCTGTATTGAAATCCTTGGGCAACACGCTTTGTCTATACCGTTTTGATGGACATTCAGACAGGTGTACCTTTAAGAAAATCAGATGTGTCTAGGTATATGCCAATGGACATTAACGCATAATAAACAACCAGAATACAGCAGCAAGTATGAATCGATAGATCGCGAAATGCGTTAATCTAATTTTCTGAATCAATTTCATAAACAAAATGACTACTATATACGCCACTACAAAAGAAATCAAAAATCCAATTACAAAATAACCAATCGACTCACTTGTGAAATCTTTATACGAATCCAGCAGTTCATATCCGGAAGCCGCACACATGATAGGAATCGCTATGAGGAAGGAAAAATCCGCAGAGGCCTTATAGCTGACCCCGCTTAACATCCCTCCAGAAATCGTAGACCCGGAGCGGGAGAAGCCAGGCCAGAGGACCGAAATAATCTGATACAATCCAATCGCCAGCGCCTGTCCGTAAGACAAATCATCCAGTTCGTGAGCAGTAATCCGTATTTTGCGTCTGTTCACCCATTCTGCTACAATCATTAGAATCCCTCCGGCCACAAGCGCCCAGAGCACAGTGGAAGCACCAAAGAGACTTTTGATAAAATCACGGGCAAAAAATGCCACAGCAAGCGCTGGGGCAATCCCAAGAATCACATGAATTAAATTCAGACGGGATGCCGGCATAACGCCTCCTCTGCCCGAACTACTACGTCCTATCCCTAGCAAATTAAGCACACGCTTGCGGTAAACAAGTGCAATCGCCAAAATCGCCCCTAGTTGAATTACAATTTCATAAGTCTTCATAATCGAATCTTGCTCAGCGAAACCCAATAGCTTCGTAGTCAAGATCATGTGCCCGGTCGAAGATACAGGAATAAATTCAGTGATCCCTTCGACAATTGCTAGAATAATAGCGGTAATCGTGTCCATAACTGTCCTCCTATTTTTGGAAATCTAGCACTGTTAGATCGAGCCTATAAGTGTAGATTATGAGCTGTTGGCCTTATTCAGACTTAGCCTCCCAGCGAGTAAGCAAGCATTCATCGAGGCTGTTTGGACGCTGTAACTCCATCCGCAAGAGATCGCGCAAAAAATGTGGTAATAGAAACAAAGCATCCTTCCCATTCGCGATCGTCTCATAGCCAGCCCTGAAAGTAAACATGTCCAGCGTACCAACATTATACTCTCTTTCATCCTCCAGTGGGTTTCCTTCGACAAAAACTGCAACACTCTTATCATACGGTATCTTTAGTGGGTCGTACAAGATTTTTAATCCATCTACTGCCAAACTGCCCAGATGAATCCCGCGGAAACCGTACCCGTAGATGACCTTATTATAAAATTCCTCTGTAAGGCTCTGTTCCAAAGCTGTGCGAATATCTTTACCCTTTAGCTTAATTATGCAAGTATTGATGGGAGAAGGACAAAGTGCGTGTAGCATCCCTGTCGTAACCTCGCCTTCCGGCAATGGTCCTAGCAGTTGACCCGTGTTAACTAATGACAAACTAGTTCCTGTAAATCTACGTACTGCTTGTGCCAGAAGATTGCCAAAAGGAGACTCTCCCTGCAAATCCAAAGGAAGCTCACGATCTGTAATCGCTACTACTGTCTGAAGAGATTCACGACCATGCTCCAAATGAATTGCGACGGCAGGACCTACAATCCCTTCCTTAAGTAAGGGGTCAATTGAAATACAACCACCTGTAACCAGGTAGAATTCAGCTTGTTCATCTCTCCGCTCAAATTGCAACTTCCCAAGATATCGCCCGAATTTCCCCGCTCCGCATACCGCTGTTCCGTTAATCATGAGCGGCTCTTCCAGCAAATGATGCGTATGTCCACCAAGAATGGCATGTACGCCCTCTAACCGTTCTGCCAGAATTTTATCCGTAGGAAGTCCGAGATGAGATAGAACGATTAAAATATCCACCTGTGGCGCTAAAAGTTGGCATTGTTCCCGGAGCGCAGTCTCAGGATCTAAAGCATCCCAGCCCAAAAGGGAATAGAACGAAGTAAATGCCGCTGTTGCTCCGGTCACTCCAATTCTAATTCCATCCTTCTCCAAGATCGCATGACACTTCATCCAGCTTGGTGGCTTTCCTGTCGAAGACTCTACAAAATTACAACAAACTACCGGACACTGTAACCCGGCAAAAATAGATGACAACATTTCCTGTGAGAACGTAAGTCCCTCATTATTGCCAATGGTTACAGCATCATATCCTGTTAAGTTTAATACGTCGATGTTAGCCTGACCCATAGTGCCTTCTGTTTCAACAGCTGCACGATCCATATGATCACCAATATCCAGCAGCAGTATAGGCTCTTCTCCCGCTGCAGCCCTTTGTGCGAATATTTCCGCTGCCATCGGACTTACCATTTCAAAATGGCTATGTATATCATTGGTATGAAGTATGGTCAGTCTTTGCGGCACATGCCCCATAAGCAACATTCCTCCTACCCTTGAGCTGCTCTTTAATGAAGCAGTCGGTGCGTGATCTTATAGAGCCTAGCATAACATTTTCAGACACATTATGGTATATTGAAGACATCAGATCATACATCAGAGGAGAATAAAAATGCATATTACTATCCGACTATTCGCGGGTCTGGCTGAGACAATCGGCTCTTCTTCTCTGTCCTTCCAAGCGACTGAGATTCCCTTAACAGCTGGCAAGCTGAAGGAGCTTCTATCTGCCTCTTATCCGAACGCAGCATCCCAAATTGGGGCTTCTTTAATTGCCATTGACCAAGAATATGCTCCTGATGATTCTATCATCACAGCGTCTTCCGAAGTCGCACTTATTCCTCCAGTTTCCGGGGGGGAGAATGGCACTATATATGAAACTTCTACTAATGGTCTCTACAGTATATCGGACCAGCCTTTAAATGCAGAGAAGCTTCTAAATGCTGTTCTTGACGTCGATCACGGAGCATCCTTAGTATTTATCGGCACTACACGTGAAATGACCGGTGAACAACGTACAACCGCACTTCATTATGAAGCCTATATTCCTATGGCCTTAAGTAAACTAGAGGAGATTGGTAAAGAGGTCAAGAACCGCTGGAGCGCAAACTGCGCCATATCTCACCGCATTGGGCATGTAGGTTTAAAGGAAGCAAGTGTTATCATTGCCATCTCCACACCCCATCGCGATACCTGTTACGAAGCCAGCCGCTTTGCCATTGAACGATTGAAACAGACGGTTCCCGTTTGGAAAAAAGACATTAATGAATCGGGCCAACATTGGGTGAACGCTGATCAAAAAGCTATCGATATAACCTCCAAATAATCTTTTCTCCTTTTTGATTGAAAAATCTGAACTTTGTTGATATTCTGGATAAAATCGGATAAAAGGTGGCATAGGCATTGAGAGTACACGTCTCGGATCTAAAACCTGGTAATCACCTTAACGCGGACGCGTATAGTTCTAGGGGTTTACATGTATTACCAAAAGGATCGCTGCTCCAAATAAATGATATTGCCAAGCTGATGCAGCTCGGAGTTGATTATGTTGATATCGAGACGTTAGAGGAAGAGGTATCACCCCTCAGCAGACCTTCAATTATTCAAACGGTGACCACTAGTTTTGATACCATGATTGACGGCTTCGAGTCTCTTTATATGGAAGCGTTATTAAAAGGAAGCTTCAACCAATCCGTGGTAAACGACATTCTTCAGCCTTCGCTTCAAACTTTGGACAAGCATAAAGATGTAGTGTCCCTCCTGCTTTTGCTAGATCGGGAAGATAACTATACCTATAATCACTCCCTTCAGGTAGGCATGCTCTCTTATTATATTGCGATATGGCTTGGTTATTCCAAACAAGAATGCTATGAAATTGGCCGTGCAGGATATTTGATTGATATTGGAAAATGTCGGATTTCACCCTCTCTCTTGAATAAACCAGGCAAGCTAACGCCAGATGAGTTCGAGGAAATCAAACTACATACAAAGTACGGCTACGAAATTATACGGAATTCCATGGACGATTCTTACACAGCTTTGGCTGCTCTCCAACATCATGAACGTGAGGACGGCTCTGGCTATCCGAGCGGTCTAACCAAAGCCGATATTCATCCTTATGCACAAATCGCAGCTGTAGCTGACATCTATAGTGCAATGACTTCTAAACGAGTCTATCAGTCGAAGCAAGAGCTTATTTCCGTCCTGCGTGAAATAAACAATCTAAGCTTCGGTAAACTGAATGCTAGAACGGTTCAAGCGTTTATCCAGCATTTAATGCCCAATTTCATCGGCAAGCGTGTGTTGCTGGACACAGGTGATATTGGCGTGATTATTATGAACAATATGGTCGATATTTTCCGTCCACTGGTAAAGATTGACGGAATGTTCGTGGATCTTTCCCGCGAACGGAACGTTACCATTGTAGAAATTTATATGGACTAAGACGTTTCGATTCATGATCCCCCGTTTTCTTTCGGGGGGATTTTTTCTGTTGTATTTTGTGCAACAGAATTTATGTATATTGAGCTGGAATGTAGTTCTGTTGTATTTTCTGCAATCAATAATAGTAAAATGCCCTTTAATAGCACATTTTTTGAATAACAGTTGCACAAAGTACAATAGATGTTATTTTGTGAGCGGTAAAGGAGCTTTCTATTGTAGATACTGCAATAGAAAGCTCCGAATCCAGAATGCTAATTCTGTACCTTCCTTTATCAAACCTTCCTTTAAATATCCCACAGGTTCTCCCATTGCTCAAAATCCTTAATCATTTGTAACCTTCCTATCATTATTCTCATGATGATTGAATTACAATTTTTTTGGCGAGACTAATATGTGGCTTAACTATTTCCAGGAGGTAAAATGTATGCTTCCAGTCCATGAACGTCTTGCCGAGCTATACACTCTAAGTCGTCTACGTCAGCTTACAGCCTCCGAAGAAACGGAACAACAGCAATGCCTTCAGGTGAATGCTACTTACTGCTTCGAGATGGCACGACTACAGAATGAAATACTGTTAGCGGAACAAACAACGGATACACAGTGGCATCAGGATATTTGTGCCCAAATGTTTGAGCTACGTATAACGGGTAGATTACCTAAACGCCCGAAATAATTGGATGTACGATATAAAACAGCCCACTCCTCATTTGCTTTCGCAAGGGGAATGGGCTGTTGTTCTTTGCTATAGAAAGCGGAACTGCGCTTCTATTAATCCGTTATACACACCATCACGTGATGTCAGTTCCCGGTGGGTTCCTTCTTCTTTAATCTCACCATGGTCCAGAACGACTATTTTATCCGCATGGCGAATGGTAGATAGTCTATGAGCGACGATAAAGGAGGTCCGGCCCTGAAGTAAGATTTTGAGTGCCTCTTGAATCTTCAGCTCCGTTTCTGTATCAATACTTGCCGTAGCTTCATCAAGGATCAGAATCCGTGGATTCGCCAATAATGCACGGGCAAAGGAGAGCAGCTGACGCTGTCCCATGGACAAGGCACTACCACGCTCTTCTACCTCTGTCTCATACCCGCCAGGAAGCTTCATAATAAAGTCATGGGCGTCTACGGCTTTCGCAGCATTTTCCACTTCTTCATCGGTAGCATCCAGTCGGCCAAATCGGATATTATCGCGAATCGTTCCTGAGAAGATGAAGGTGTCCTGCAGCACGATTCCGATCTGCCTTCTCAGACTATCTAGTGTAACTTCACGGATATCTTCACCGTCAATCGTAATTCTTCCGCTCTTAATATCATAGAACCGGCCAATCAGATTAATAATTGTACTTTTCCCTGAGCCAGTATGACCCACCAGCGCGATCGATTGCCCAGCTTTTACATCCAGATCGATGCCTTTTAAAGCCGCCCGACCTTTTTCATATTCAAAAACAACTTTATTAAAGGTAATATCTCCACGAATCATCCCTAGTGGTTTAGCCCCTGGATTATCTTGAACCGAAGGCTTCTCATCCAAATATTCAAAGATCCGTTCTGAGGAAGCCATCGCTACCAGGAGCTGGTTATACATCTGCCCCAGACGGTTGATCGGGTCCCAGAAGTTGCTGACATAAGAACTGAACGCTACCAGCAAACCGACAGTAAGCTCGCCAGATTGGATGAGATACGCTCCTAGCCAAAAGAGGATCATCGTTCCAAAACCACCAGTGATCTCGATCATCGGCCCGAAAGCTTGGTTCATCGCAGATGCTTTATTCCAGGACTTTTTGCTGTCTGTATTCATAAAATCGAAATAATTCATGTTTTCACGTTCTTGTGTATAGGCCTGTGTGACTCTGATCCCCTGAATCGATTCGTTTAAGTGAGAATTAATTCTAGAGTTCTTCATCCGCACATCCTGCCAAGCGATCCGAATCTTCTGACGCAGCTTAGTAGAAATAAAGAACATGATCGGAACCGTAACCATTACTGCAAGACCAAGTTTCCAGTTGATCAATAACAGAATAATGGTAATCCCCAAAAGCTGTACACAGTCAATCATCAGATTGACTACCCCGTTCGTGAACAAATCCTGCAGTGAGTTGATATCATTCGTTACACGTACTAATACCGAGCCTGCCGGGCGTTTATCGAAGAAGTTAAAAGAGAGCTTCTGAATATGCTTGAACAAGTCAGAACGCAAGTCATAAATGACTCTTTGTCCAATGATGTTCGTGTACTTAATCCGGTACACACCTGCAATCCATTGAATGAGATATAAGACAATGACACCTGCCGTAAGCGAATAAAGAAGTGTTAAGCTTGGATTCCCAACCTTAGGTGCTATAGCACGGTCGATAGCTAAACTTGTCAAGAAAGGAACGGTCAGCTTCGTAATGGTTCCCAGAATCATCATGATAGATACCAGTGGAAGCATCTGTTTGGCGTAAGGCTTCATATAGCTGAATAATCTGGTGAACTGCTTCCAGTCAAACGCTTTGTCGATAACATCATCGTCTTTGTACACGAAACGTTCATCAAGTGTCTTCTGCTCGGCTGCTTTACGCTTTGCTACCGTAGCGGTGTTCTGTTTGGCTTCAAGTTTCATATGCCTCACTCCTCCCCTCTTCCGGTAGCTCTGGCCAGATAGTCAGCATATTGTATCCGGTATACATCTTGGTATGGGCCCGGAACCTCAATTAGCTCCTGATGAGTACCACGCTGCTGAACATGACCTTCGTTCATGACAATGATCTGATCCGCATGTCGCAAGGAGGATATCCGATGGGCAATTATAAGTGTTGTACGCCCATTCATGACCTCCTGGAATCCCGCTTGAATCTCATGTTCCGTTTCCATATCGACCGCACTAGTCGCATCGTCGAGGATGAGGATACGCGGATTCTTAAGCAGGGCTCTTGCGATCGCAATCCGCTGCTTTTGTCCGCCAGAGAGCCCCATCCCGCGTTCACCCACTACAGTGTCATAGCCGTCTGCCATCTCCATGATGAAATCATGCGCCTTTGCCAGCTGTGCAGCACGGATAATCTCCTCCATGCTTACATTTTTCAAACCATATGAGATATTGTTGCGGATGGATGAGGAGAACAGGAATGTTTCCTGGAATACGGTGGCAATCTGTGACCGCAGACTGCGCACACTATATTCTCTAATATCAATGCCATCCAGCGTAATACTCCCTTCATTGACATCATAAGCACGCATCATCAGTTGAGTAATAGTGGATTTACCTGAACCTGTGCCTCCAAGAAATCCGATAATTTCACCTGATTTGGCTTCAAAATGGATGTCAGTAACAGCAGGCATTTTGTTCCCGTACGCAAAGGTGACATGATTAAAGGCAACGTCCCCTTTAACCTCGGAAGGCACCAGTTCACGGGCATCCTCTTTATCCTTCACATCAATTTTTTGATTAAGTACTTCAAGTACACGTTCTCCCGAAGCTTTGGACTGTGTATAGTTATTAATATGAAAGCCTAGCCCCCATACCGGTCCAATGATGTACCAAATCAAACTGAAGAAGGCAACCAATTCCCCTAGTGACATTTTCCCGTTAATGACAAGTGTACCACCTACGCCTAACAGGATAGCTATACTCACCGATGCTAAAAGCTCCATGACAGGAAAGAACTTACTCCAGAGCTCTGCGGCAAAAATCTGATTATTCTTATAACGTTCATTACGGTGTGAGAATTTCTCAACTTCGTGAGCCTCTCTAGCAAACGATTTGACAGTTCGCACACCCGTGATATTCTCCTGTACAGCCGTTGTCAGAGAACTCAGCGCAAGGCGCATCTCTTGGAAGGCCGGATGAATCTTGGACTCAAATCTTAAAGCTACTGCTGCCAGAAATGGCATAGTAATCAAAGTAACCAATGTTAGCTGCCAATTAATGGTGAACATCATAATAGAACCAAAGAACACCATAAAAAACACATTTAGCAACTGAGCAAAACCAAAACCGATAAAGTTCCGAATCGCTTCCAAATCCCCGGTCAGCCGGGACATCAGATCTCCTGTTTTCGCGGTATCATAATAACGGAAAGATAGAAATTGCAATTTCTCATAACAAGCGTTACGTAGCCTATATGCTAGAAAATTACCTAACCGCCCTCCGTAAAAACCATGTGCAAATTGCAGGCATGCTTTTACGATTACTACAGCTAACACACTGAGAGCCAACACAGGCACCTCTTTAAACTTGAGTGGAACAATTACTTCATCGATCAGCTTCCTTAACAAATTGGGGGTAATTAGCCCCACTGCAGTTGCGGCGGCCAAGCATACAATCGAAAGAATTAAATAATGCAGCTTCTCTCGGTAATAGCCTCGCAGTTGCCTGAGAACATCCATATCTCTCCTCCTTAAAGCTTTACGAAGTAAATCTGACCTTCGTAAGCATAGACTTAGCTTTACTTCGTAAAGCTATTTTTTAGCGCTTTCAATTTAGTGACTTTAAGCAGTGTATCATCCCTAATTTAAAGCGGCAAAGGGTAGAATTGAGCGTTTATCCTGTTATTTCGGAAAAAAGACCCATATATAGGTGATAAACGACCATCATTGTCTTAAAATACTCGAGTTTCCTCCTTAATGCTGTTGAATTAAGAAACATCATAATCCTTAATGTGACCGCCCCCTCCAAAAAAAACTTTTATCATGCTTTTTTGCATAAAATTTGGATTTTAGGCCTCTCAAATGAAAACCTCACTTCAATTTCCAATAAAAAAATACGTATACGAGTGACTTGAGCATAAAAGCATCAAGATCACTGCGAATACGTATTTTGTATTACTTATTAGAGTGAAGCCGGAACCTTGATAAATCAAGGTTAACCGATACTTCCCTCCATTTCGAATTTGATCAAACGGTTCATTTCGACTGCATATTCCATCGGCAGTTCTTTGGTGAACGGTTCGATGAAGCCCATAACGATCATTTGAGTTGCCTCAGCTTCTGTTAGGCCGCGGCTCATTAGATAGAACAGCTGCTCCTCAGAAACTTTGGATACCGTTGCTTCGTGCTCAAGAACGATGTTATCGTTCATGATTTCATTGTAAGGAATCGTATCCGAAGTGGATTCGTTATCCAAAATGAGTGTATCACATTTGATGTTCGATTTCGCACCTTCTGCCTGACGGCCGAAGGAAGCAAGACCACGATAAGTCACTTTACCGCCGTGCTTACTAATTGATTTCGATACAATGGTGGAAGTTGTGTCTGGAGCCAAATGGATCATCTTGGCGCCTGCATCCTGATGCTGGCCTTTACCCGCTACCGCGATGGACAGCACTGAACCTTTAGCTCCACGGCCTTTAAGAACAACCGCAGGGTATTTCATAGTCAGCTTGGAACCGATGTTGCCATCGACCCATTCCATCGTAGCATTCTCTTCTGCAACCGCACGTTTAGTAACGAGGTTGTAGATGTTTGGAGCCCAGTTCTGAATCGTAGTATAACGAACGCGTGAGTTCTTCATACACAAGATTTCAACAACCGCACTATGCAGAGAATTCGTGCTATAGATTGGCGCTGTACAACCTTCTACATAATGCACGAAGCTGTCTTCGTCAGCGAGGATCAAGGTACGCTCAAATTGTCCCATGTTCTCGGAGTTAATACGGAAGTAAGCCTGCAAAGGAACTTCACATTTCACACCTTTAGGAACGTAGATGAAGCTTCCGCCTGACCAAACTGCACTATTAAGTGCTGCAAATTTATTATCGGTTGGAGGGATGATCGTCCCGAAGAACTTCTTAAGAAGTTCAGGATGTTCACGCAGTGCAGTATCGGTATCTGTAAAAATAACCCCTTGATCTTCAAGGCTCTTCTGCATGCTGTGGTATACAACCTCAGATTCATATTGTGCCGAGACGCCGGCGAGGAACTTCTGTTCCGCTTCAGGAATACCCAGCTTATCAAAGGTTTCCTTGATTTCGGAAGGAACTTCTTCCCAGGTCTTCCCTTGTTTCTCGGAAGGTCTTACATAATATTGAATATCCTCAAAATCTAAATCGTCCATATTGCCGCCCCATGTAGGCATTGGCATTTTACGGAACTGTTCAAGGGATTTTAAGCGGAAATCAAGCATCCACTGTGGTTCATTTTTGATTGCTGAAATTTCTTTAACAATTTCGGCCGTCAAACCTTTACCAGACTGGAATATCGACTTATGCTCATCACGGAACCCGTACTGGTATTCTTCCATATCAGGCGCTTTCTTAGCCATGGTGTCAGCCTCCTTGTTCTACTATTATTTATGTTGCTCTTCTTCGTCAATTCCTTTACGAAGTGCGTTCCAAGCCAGTGTTGCGCATTTGATCCGCGCAGGAAATTTATTCACACCCGATAGGGCTTCGATATCTTCATACTCTCCAAAATCCACATCTTCACCCTTCATCAGTAAGGAGAAGTTATCAGCTAGTTCAAGCGCACGTTCAACCGTTTGTCCTTTGATCGCCTCAGTCATCATCGAAGCCGATGACATACTGATCGAACAACCTTCACCGTTATAACGGGCATCTTTTACGATTCCATCCTCTACCTTAAGCTGAAGTGTAATACGGTCACCACAAGTTGGGTTATTCAGTTCAATTTTCAGAGCATCATCTTCAAATGAACCACGATTCCGAGGACTTTTATAATGATCCATAATTACGCGTCTGTACAAGTCATCCAAGTTCATAGCCGAAGTACTCCTTTGTCTTGATTAAAGCGTCCACCAGTCGATCTACATCCTGCTCGGTGTTATACAGGTAAAAGCTCGCACGTGCTGTTGAACTGGCTTCCAGCCAGCGCATCAGCGGCTGACAGCAGTGATGACCAGCACGGATGGCAATACCCTCCGCATCTAGTACTGTAGCGACATCATGCGGGTGAACGTCACCCAGATTAAAGGTGACAACGCCAACCTCACGATTGTGAGGACCATAAATAGTTAAACCATCTATTTCAGATAGACGTTGCTCTGCGTATGCTGCAAGCTGCTTCTCATGGCTGTGAATCGCATCCATGCCGATTTCTTGCAAGAAATCTACTGCCGCACCTAATCCAACAGCACCCGCAATGATCGGTGTGCCTCCCTCGAACTTCCAAGGGAGTTCCTTCCATGTCGATTCGTAGAGACCGACATCATCAATCATTTCGCCACCGAACTCAACAGGCTCCATAGCTTCCAAAAGTGCTCTTTTGCCGTACAAAGCTCCAATTCCAGTCGGTGCTAGCATTTTATGTCCGGAAAGTGCATAGAAATCACAATCCAGATCCTGCATATCAACCTTCATATGAGGTGTGCTCTGTGCGCCGTCTACGACAATTACCGCACCGTTACGATGAGCAATTGCCGCAAGCTCTTTAATCGGATGAGTTACTCCCATAACATTAGATACATAAGCGATAGCAACGATCTTAGTTTTATCCGTAATCGTCTTCTCAGCATCTTGAAGCGTAATCGTTCCGTCAGGTTGCAACGGTATATATTTTAAAGTAGCACCTGTCTTCTTAGCTAGCTGCTGCCAAGGGATCAAATTACTATGATGCTCCATCAGGGTGATGACAATTTCATCGCCTTCACCCACTGCAGATGGCCCGTAAGAAGAGGCAACAAGATTTAGGGCAGTGGTTGTGCCGCGCGTAAAGATGATTTCTTTAGTGCTGCGGGCGTTAATAAACTTAGCTAGCTTCTCCCGGGCTCCCTCGTAGGCATCTGTTGCACGGCTGCCTAGAGTATGGACGCCACGGTGTACGTTGGCGTTATCCCACTCATAATACGACTTGACCGCCTCAATCACTTGACGAGGCTTCTGTGAAGTAGCAGCACTGTCCAGATAGACCAGTGGATGTCCGTTCACATTCTGGTTCAGTATGGGAAATTGCTCCCGGATGGCATTGCTAATCATTGACCTAACTTCCTTTCCACAAGAGATTGGAGCTGATTGCGCAGTCCCTCTAGTGGAATTTGCGACACAACAGGAGCCAAGAAGCCATAGATGATCAGAGTTTCTGCATCATGCCGTGTAATTCCGCGGGACATCAGGTAAAAGACTTGCTCGTGATTGACCTGTCCTACGGAAGCGGCATGGCCTGCTGTAACATCATCTTCATCAATCAGCAGGATCGGATTGGCGTCACCACGGGCTTTTGGACTCAGCATCAATACTTTCTCCGTTTGCTGACCGTCGGCTCTTGTAGCACCTTTCTCGATCTTGGTAATTCCGTTGATGATAGAAGTCGCATTATCACGCATAACCGCACGAGTGATCATGTCACTTGGGGTATTTTTGCCGAAATGCTGAGCTTGAGTAGTGTAATTCAGTTTCTGTGATCCCGTACCCACAGCAATTACTTTAGCATCCGAGCTAGAGCCATTACCTTTAAGCACAGACTTGGTATCACTTGCTGTATCACCATAGTTCATCTCTCCAACAATCCATTCGATCGTTCCGTCATTCTCAACAACAGCGCGGCGGTAAGTCACATCTGTTGTATCCACGCCCAGCTGATGCACTGTAGCATAACGTACTTTAGCGCCTGCACCCACGAATACTTCTACAGCACCATTGTGCAAGCCAGCTTCCTCTTTATCCGACACATAGTTGTCTACATATGTCAGGGAACTATTAGTATCCGCTACAACAAGAATGTGAGGAACAAACGAAGCTTCCGCATCATCTGTTAACAGCACCGCCTGAAGTGGAGTTTCAACCACTACATTCTTAGGAACATAGAGGAATACTCCACCGTTCCATAATGCTGCATGAAGCGCAGCGATTGAATGCTCGTCAGGTTGAATTGCCTTATGCAGGTACCGTTGTACCAAATCTCCATGCTCTTTAACAGCTGTTTGCAGATCGGTAAAAATAACACCCTGTGCTGCAAGTTCAGGCGCTAGTCGTGTATATACTGCACCAGAGTTACGTTGAATAATCAGACTGCCTTCTTCCTGATCCTTGATCAAGGAGGAAATGGAAGCAGGTGCATCCTTCAGTGAAGCAATGGTTTCGCTTGCTTTGTAGCTACCATAATTGTTCACATTCCAACGATCGATCCGTGTCTTCTCTAATTTAGGCAGTGTCAGAGTAGCTGCCAGTTCAAGTGCTTTCAAGCGGCTTTCTTTCAGCCAACCCGGTTCGCCGCTACTATGCGATAATTCGCTCAAGCGCTCGGCATCCACCGGAAGAATGGTCTGTGTCGTCATAAGTGTTCTCCTCCTTCCTGGCGTTTCTTACGCGTCTTGCCCTACTGTTTCGTCTTCGATTCCGAGTTCTTCTTTAATCCACTCGTAGCCTTCAGCTTCCAGACGTTGTGCAAGCTCAGGACCACCGGATTTGACAATTCTACCTTGCATCATAACATGTACAAAATCAGGTTTGATGTAGTTCAAGAGACGTTGATAGTGGGTAATAACCAGGAAGCCGCGATCTTCACTCCGCATGGAGTTTACGCCTTCGGCAACAATTTTCAAAGCATCAATATCAAGACCAGAGTCAATTTCGTCCAGAATCACGATTTTTGGATCTAGCATCATCATTTGTAGAATTTCGTTACGTTTCTTCTCACCACCGGAGAAGCCTTCGTTCAGGTAACGGTGTAGGAACTCAGGATTCATGTCCAGTTCTTTCATCTTCGCTTCCATAAGACGGATAAAACGAATCAAAGAAATTTCGCTTCCCTCTTCACGACGGGCATTAATGGCAGAGCGCAAGAAATCGGAGTTTGTTACTCCAGAAATTTCACTTGGGTATTGCATAGCAAGGAAAAGACCTGCACGTGCGCGTTCATCAACCGCCATCTCCAGAAGATCTTCACCTTCAAGTGTTGCTGTTCCTTCAGTCACTTCATATTTAGGGTGACCCATAAGAGCTGACGCCAAGGTACTTTTACCTGTACCGTTTGGTCCCATGATGGCGTGAATTTCGCCACCTTTCATTTGAAGGTTAATCCCCTTCAAAATCTCTTTTCCCTCAATCGTCGCTTTAAGTCCCTCAATGACAAAATCTGCTGCCATAATATTATTCCCTCCATTGATCGATTTGCGAAATCAAAAGTTGTATTGAAACAGGATGATCCTGATTCCCAGCACAATTAGATTCTATATCACATTATAATTATTATAAATTGAATCACAATGATTATCAATGATTCTCAACAATTTTATAACAAAGCCTGTTTTTTTACAAATATCTCTTTTTATTTTGCCTATGATATACCGCATAATTTCGCTATTTTTAGCGTTGACTCCAAGTACAACACAATGATGATCAGGTTAACGCAAAAAATAAGACCTCCCGCAGGAAGCCTTATTTCATGCGCTTTATCGTTTAGCTAAGAAAGGAACGCAGCATCCATTGATGTTTCTCAAGATCACCACGAATTTTAATAAACATGTCGGAGGTTGGCTGATCCTTAATTTCCTCAGCAAGCTCAATGCCTTCTGTCAACTCTTCAGAAATAGTAGCGAAGTCTTCAATCAGAGACTGGACCATTCCACGTGTATCCTCTTTACCCGTAGCTTCTTGAATCGTTGCCAATTCCAGATATTCTTTCATCGTCGCAGCGGGACTTCCCTTGATGCTTAGCAGACGCTCTGCAACTTCATCCATTTGCAGCGTCACTTCATTATATAGATCCTCAAATTTCACGTGAAGAGAGAAGAATTGTTCTCCCTTTACGTACCAATGAAAATTATGGATTTTAACGTACAGTACATTCAAGTTAGCAACCTGACGATTCATAATTTGTTCCAATGAAGTTGTATTTACTTTATTAGATGCTTTAGCCATGAGATGATCCCATCCTTATCCTTTATATTTACCGGGCTGCTTAATCCTTCGTCCGGCAGCAACTTGTCTATTCTTAATTTACCCCTTAGCATGTAAGACGAAACAAGAAGTACCCTTCCATAATATCTCTGTTTCAATTATTTACACTAGAGACACTCTCTATAATGTTCAATTTGTAATTCTTTCCAAAAAAAACACAAGAGGCCATTGGCCTCTTGTGTTTTGGATTTTGTAAGATGGTTCACTCAGACCATGAGAAGTAATGCATCCGCACCCGTCATACCGGGTACGATACCTAGACGCTCCGCTTCAATGGTAACCGATTCCAATGGGGCAGCTAACAGCTGGGACAGCGTACGTACACCAACCGCCCTGGCTGCGATAATATTCCGATCACTAAGCTTTTCATTGAGCAAACCAACATCCAGCGCACCACACATTATATACCCTCGGCTTGTGTTGATTGAGAGCAGCGTTGTTTTCGGAAGCTTAACCTCTACCCCGATCAGCGTATGTTCACCTACGATAATGGGCTCCATAGTAACCAATAGCAGCACCTCCTTTATTCACCAACCACGATGTATATGTATGCTTCACTCCCTGCTGATGTGCAGTTGGTAGTCCTAGGCTTTTCGTAAAAAACACAGTACCTTGGTCCCATTTTCTCTAATGTCAGGTATATGATTATTACTTGTTTAATGTTATAGTTTATTTACATTCTTATAATTGTAAAGAAATGTTCAAACGAAAAGCTGGGGGATCTATGGACGAGAAACTACAACACACAGACGGCAACTATTTATTTAATGTCGACATCCTGATTAATGCCCGTACCAACCCGCTTGCATTGCAATATCTGCTTGAAATGTTGAACAATAATGACAAAATCACAGATTTCAACATTAACTCCGGTCTTGAATTAGGGAGAACCATTGACAGCTTGCTTCGTTCTGCCAAACTAGCCTTGAATCAAAGCTCTGCTCCTCCCACTTCATTTAAGCTGCCTCCAAAGACCGCTAAAAAGCAGCTCGATAAACCGATAGATAAACAGGCAGAATTGCCTGCACAGCAGTCAGCTATTGAGACACCTGCTGATGCATACGGGAAAATTCGACAGTATATTCAGAACAACCAATTAGTACGCTTACGAGCGAATCGGTACGGAAAACAAGTGTCCATGCCCTGTCGTATTTTAAATTTTGATGAAGCGGCCAACTCAATTAGTGTCTATCACGTGGATGAGAAACAGGTATACAGCTTTAATTTAAATGAGATCGACGAATTCCTGTAAACGTATACGTTACATAAATAAGCATCCGCCCCTAAAAGGAACGGATGCTTATTTATCAACTTCTTTAATTTGATCGCTTAGGATGCCTCTTTGCTGCGTGAGAATGCTTCCACAGCCAAACACAACCAGCCTGCTATGAAGCATACACCACCAATAGGTGTAATCGCTCCAAGCACCTTAATCCCGGAAATACTTAGTACATACAAGCTGCCCGAGAACAAAATCGTGCCTGCTATTAATAGCCTTCCTGCCCAGCGTAACCGGGTGCTTTCTCCCCATTGACCCACAGCCAGCGCTATCAGAATTACACCCAGCGCATGTACCAAATGATACTGTACACCCGTCTCATATACCTTCATATATTCTTCGCTAATAACAGGTTTTAATAAATGAGCGCCAAAAGCGCCTATTCCTACTGCCAGCATTGCTAGCACAGCCCCCCAGGCCATAAGTTTCCGTTGCATGTGATTACAACTCCTTAATATTAGACTTCTTCTATCATAAACGATTACCGATTGCTTTTTCCAGCAGCCATTTACGAATTAGCCACAATCAGGGGTTGCTTTTTTAGCATCAATATGAAAAAGTGGATATAAACAACATTTCATTCTTATCTCTCAAGGAGTGCAACCTATGAACCTTAATTCTCTCTCAAAATCTGACGCGCCTACAGCAGAGGTAGGAAATACCCAACCTGATCTGAGCCAACCAAGTGCTGGTTCGTCGTCTTCGTACCAGAAAGCAGATCATGATCTACAACACTCTGGACCTGGTATTGCTTCTTTCATCATCAGCCTCGTGACCATAATGGGTTATGCAGCTCTCTTCATCTTCATTATTATGAAGGCTTCTTCCATGGTTAACGAGAATTCGAATCTACTAGCCGAATCCTCGCAGTCCATCATGCTTCTTGGAATGACTGTTATTATTCTTTCAGCTCTTAATGTAATTGGTGTTGTCATCGGCATTATTGGACTTTCCATCCGGAAGAGACGGAAAGTGTTCGGTATCATAGGCACAATCATTAATGGTGTGATTCTCTTACTCTTTATGTTGCTTATTACTATTTTCTTAGTCAATGCCGGGACGTTATAACGTTTCTATCAGATTCCATAATAAAAGGGCTGTTCCTGAATTTAATCAGGGCAGCCCTTTTATTATTCCTATAATGATAAAGTTCTTTATTTTGCAAGGGATAGTTTCGAAAGGATCCGCTGTTTAACTGTAGCATCGCCATCCACTGCTTTTTCTACATATTCAAAAACTACAGCATCATCCGTATTTAACTTCTCAAGAACGCTCTCCATACCAGCTGTGATCTCAAAAGCCGTAGGACCTTCTTTGGTCTCAATCTCAACAGAATGACTATCTATTTGTCCGACGTAAACGCCTGTTCCTTTAAGAATTTTGGCTTCTGGATTTGTAGTAGGTTTGGGCGCTGGAGTACTAGGATTCTCTGTGGGTGCAGTTGTACTCGTACTTTCTGTAGGTACGGGTGTGCTTGTGCTCTCCTCTGTTGGTACTGGAGAAGCTGTTGCAGTTGGTTCTGCAGACGGCTGTGCCGAATTATTAGTAGCGCCGCAAGCGGTTAGGGCTAGTGTTAATGCTGCTATTGCAGCTATGGCGGGTAAGGAACGTTGTTTTTTCATGGTGATTGCCTCCTCTATGTTTAGCGGTTATTTTCAAAGTCATTTTGACAAGCCTACTCTATAAACGTTTTCAACTCTGCTAAGGTTTCATAATACATTACTTTTTAATAACTTCCATTTTTTAATAGGCATCCGCCGGATGCAGGCTGAAGCGAGATTAATACAATAGTGTTGAGCCTGATTTATCCCTAAGGAGTGGTCCCCTTGAGAATCGATATCGGCTGCGGATCCAGTAAAGAAGCAGGTTATCTCGGAATCGATCGTATCGCGGGTCCCGAGGTGGATATTGTCTGTGACATTAGCCAAGGCATCCCTTTACCGGACAATACCGCTGAGTTTGTAATGGCTAGTCGTGTACTACCCTATATCGACGATTTATCCGCGGCTATGTCGGAAATTCACAGAATTTGCATCCACAAAGCCATTGTTTGTATTCTGGCCCCGTATGCCCACAGTTTTGTTCATATGTCCAATCCTTCCTTTAAGCAGAAGTTTGATGAATATACTCCGAGGTATTTCACAGGATCCTTTTTTCAGCCCCCGTCCGGTCCAGTATGCCCATCGATTCCTGACTATCCAATCCCTGTGCCGCCGTTCGATTTTCGGTTAATGCGGATGGAGCTTTTCTATCAATACCCTTATGAAGATCCACTTTATGAAACAGAAGAACTAGAAATACTAAAGACGCTTCAAGCCAATGTTGTGCATGAGATCATGTACCATTTCACCGTAATCAAGGCAGAAATTTCTATTCATGAGCTGGAAATGATGAGTAGAGGGCATTACGCTGAACCCCGTGTTCTTATGAAACGCAGGCTAAAATCACACGATAGACAAAATTTCCTATAATTTATTGATGGGACATACAATTATACCCGAATTACATCATAGGCTAACATACAGGTATTAACTGTGCCGTCCTGATTATGGGACGGTTCACTTTTTTAAAAGCAAATTAACCTCGAAGGAGGTGAGAATCATTCCACTAGTCGTACGGGCAACGATCAATGCGACCGGTGCTATCACATTTACGGGCAACACACTTGGACTTAGTCGCTCCGATACGGTCGGAGTGCCAGGGACACTAGACAGCATCGGCGGTTTCACCACTGTTAACACTACATCTATTTTTGGCACCTATCCCAATGGAACTACAAGTCTTTATACGAGCAACAGTTCATCCGCTATACTGGTCCTGCCATCAGGCAGCACTGTGCTATATGCAGAGCTGATATGGGGCGGAACCTATATCAATGGAACCGTAAACCTCAGTGCAGCAATAAACAACCCTGTCTCTTTGATAAATCCTGCCGGGAGTACGTTCAGCATAACTCCCGATGCAGTAACTAGTAATACTGTTGATTTAGGAAATGGCGCATCTGCATATGTTCGTTCTGCTAATGTCACCAGTATTATTTCACAAGGCGGTGCCGGAACCTACACCACTGGTGGTGTAGTTGGCACGATCGTTATTCCTAGTGATTCCACAGCTAACCATGCGGGCTGGACACTTGGTGTAATCTATCAAAATACATCCTTGCCCTTCCGTAATATGTCCTTACGGGCAGGTGCAATACTTGTACAGGCAACTTCAGCACCAGTCTCTACTACAATAACAGGCTTTGCAACTCCAATTACAGGTGCACTTGGAGGTAGGGCACTATTTAGCGCACAGGAGGGTGATGCGAACCGTTCGGGAGACCAGGCATTGTTCGGGCCTACATCAACAACGCTCGTAGCTTTATCAGGACCCAATAACTTTTCCAACAACTTCTTCGCTTCACAGATTAACAACGATCTAGGTGTACTGGATACCACTGGAACATTCGGAAATCGCAATCAAACAAACGGAAATCCCGGCACCAACATCATCGGTGGCCGACAAGGCTGGGACATTACTAATGTCGACGTGTCAGCCAGACTTGCAAATAATCAGTCTTCAGCGATTTTACAATTAACTACCTCCGGTGATGCTTATGTACTTAATGGAAATGCCATACAAGTAGATATTAATGCACCTAAAATAAACGTTACTAAAAGTGCCAATGTGTCCGGTCCGATTGTCGGAGATACGGTAACTTACACTGTAATCGTCAGTAATACTGGAACAGCGAGTGCGGCTAGCGTCGTTTTATCAGATGCGCTGCCAGCAGGATCGACCTTTGTCACCGGAAGCGTTGTAGTGGCCGGCGTCGCAAGGCCCACCTTTGACATTACAGCAGGAATCTCTTTGGGGTCATTGGCTCTGAGCACTTCAATAACGGTTACATATCAAGCTAAAGTCACTTCATTACCACCAAGTCCGCAGAATATCGCTAACACCGCAAATGCTGCTTTTACATTTCAAAGTGTAGCTGGCGGTTCTATCATGACGGGGGTCATTCCATCCAATACGGTAACTTTACCCGTATATTCGCCCATCCTTAACATTGTAAAATCAGCAAATACTGCAAATGCGACCGTCGGAGATCAAATTACCTATACACTTCAAATCACCAACACTGGTAATATCGGTGCGCTAACAACAGTTACGGATAATATTCCTACGGGGAGCTCTTATGTTGCAGGTAGCTTTACCGTCAATGGATCTCCTGTCGCTGGAAATCCAGCTACAGGAATTGCTATTGGGACGATCGCTGCTGGAGGCAGCTCTACTGTTCAATTTCGTGTCTTAGTCAACAGCCTTCCATCTCCACCGCAACTGGTCGACCAAGCAAGCGCTGCTTATACCTTTCAGGTTCCAGATGGGCGAATTATTGCTGGATCAGCCTCATCCAATACTTTGTCTATTCCAGTGAGACTCCCTAATGTTGCCGTGGTCAAAAGCGCAGGATTTGCTGATGTCGCTGTTGGCGATACACTCCTTTATACCTCCGTTATCACTAACAACGGGATCGAAGCAGTTACTAATGTCATCCTTACAGACACCATACCCACTGGGACTTCACTGGTTTCGGGAAGTGTTACAGTTGCAGGGACGTCACAACCCTCTGCAAATCCAGGAACAGGTATTACTGTTGGTTCAATCGCTGCAGGGAGTTCGGTTACCGTCACCTTTCAGGTCAATGTTATCTCATTGCCTAGTCCAGCACAGCTATTAAACAAGTCTACAGCATCCTACAGTTCAGGAGCCTTTACTGGTATTTCACTTTCCAACACAACTACGACTCCAGTATATCAACCCAGCATTCAAATTGTTAAAAGCTCGAACACCGCTAGTGCAACCGTAGGTGGCAATGTTCTTTATACGTTAAATGTTCAGAATTCTGGAAATATTGGAGCTGCTGTAACCTTAACCGACAATATTCCCTCAGGGGCTACCTTTGTATCGGGTAGTGTGACTGTAAACGGAGTCGCACGACCAACAGATTCTCCACTTACAGGCATTAATCTAGGTACAGTGGCCTTAGGAACTGTTGTGCCCGTAACATTTCTAGTCACTGTCCAATCTCTTCCTTCACCACCTGTTCTGAACAATCTAGCCAGTAGCAGTTACACCTACCAATTACCAAGCGGCAGATCCTTATCCGGAACTAGCCAATCAAACACCGTCAGCATCCCTGTCTCTGCCCCTAATGTTACGCTAAGCAAAACCGCAAGCGTTGCAGATGTCGCAGTCGGAGAGAATCTGACTTACACAATCACAGTGTCCAACACAAGTAGCGTAGCTGTGAGTAACATCGTCGTCTCTGACCCCATTCCTACTGGAGGCACCTTTGTAGCAGGTAGCGTTATTGTTGGCGGCTCATCGGTGCCAGCCGCAAATCCAAATACAGGAATATCTATTAGTAGTATCGCTGCAGGCAACTCTACAACACTTTCTTTTAAAGTGAACGTTTCTTCTTTACCAAATCCAGCACAGTTTGCAAACAGAGCCAGCGCTTCTTTCACCTCCGGTGCCTTTACCGGTTCCTCACTCTCGAATACAGTAGTAACTCCTGTTTATCAACCGATCATTAGTATGGTCAAAAGCGCGAATACAGCTCAGGCATCCGTTGGGGGATCTTTGTCTTACTCGATCCTCATTAGCAATACAGGAAATATTGCAACCACACTACTATTGACTGATACGCTTCCACCCCAAGCTGTATTTAACGCTAATAGTGTAATCATAGGTGGAACACCTTTACCCGGCTACAATCCTGTAACCGGCATTCCTGTAGGCCCATTGGCACCAGGTGACAGTGTGTCCGTAAGCTTTCTGGTCACGATAACTGCATTACCACCTACACAGGTGTTGCTAAACTCCGCTTCAGCAACATATAGCTACACCCTCCCAGATGGGCGTCAACTTGGAGGAAATGTAGTGTCGAATACGCTCTCTGTCCCTGTTTCTGCACCTAACGTCAGTGTCATTAAAAGCGTGAATGCTACTGACGCCGTTACAGGTGATATCCTTACATTCACCTCTGTATTGACGAACAACAGTATTGCTACAGTTAGCAACATCATTCTCAGCGATCCACTGCCTGAGAATGCAGCTTTTATTCCCGGAACCGTAATTGTAGGCGGCATTACCCAGCCGCTAGCAGTTCCGTCCGCCGGCATTCCAATCGGTAGTCTGGGTCCAGGCGCCACAGCTACCGTAACATTCGAGGTGAGGATAACGATGCCGATACCATCACAGATTAATAATCAGTCATCCGTCAGTTTTACATCCGGTGTATTCTCCGGTTCTTCTTCATCTAACATTACTAGCACACCAGTCACTCAACCACAGATCTCCTTATTAAAAAGTGCAGTCGATGGAGATGGAGATGCCGATGCACTGGTTGTAGGTGATACAGTCATCTACACGGTGGTTGTAAGTAATACAGGTAATCTTGCTGCAAATGTAACTTTAACCGATAACATTCCTGTTGGAACTGTCTTTAATCCTAACAGTGTTATTGTAGGAGGCATGCCGCAGCCAGGTGCAGCGCCCGATACCGGCATAGCTGTAGGCAGTGTGGCGCCAGGGGCCAGTATCCCTGTTAGCTTCTCTGTTAATATCGTGACGCTGCCATCACCACAACAAATCAGCAATCAAGCTTCTGCAAGCTTTACCTTTACCCCTCCTGACGGTAGACCTTTAAGCGGAAATGCTGTATCTAATACAGTCACACTACAAGTCTCAGCTCCTAACATCATCGTTGCCAAAAGCTCAACCTCAACTTCCGTAGCGATCGGAGATACGGTCACTTATAACGTAAATATTACAAATAGCGGTATAGAAGCTGTCAATAGCGTAATACTTAATGATCCAACACCAACCGGTGCTGCTTTTGTAACAGGTAGCGTATCCGTGAATGGAGTGCCTTTTCCAAACCTGAACCCTTCTTCGGGGATATCAATTGGTACCCTAGCGCCTGGAGCTTCGACTCTAGTTGCATACAGTGTTATCGTGACCTCTGTTCCTCCTACTGCTTCACTTATCAATAAGGCATCTGTAACCTTTACATCAGGTGTTTTTTCCGGTTCGACTTTCTCCAATACAGTTACCATTCCTGTGTACCAGCCGAACATCTCGGTCGTCAAAACAGCAAGTACGAATAACGCTACAACAGGTGACGCTGTTAGCTACACCCTGACCGTGAGCAACACAGGGAACTATCCGGCAAGCTTAATCATTACGGACAATATTCCTGCGGGTACTACCTTCGTTCCGAATAGTGTACTCATTAATGGACTCCCCTTAGCGCAAGCGGATCCATCTACGGGGATTCCAGCTGGAGTTATTGCACCCGGTGCCACTACTGCAGTAGTATTCACTGTTGATATCACCTCACTGCCCAATCCTCAGCAGTTGGTCAATCAGGGTACCGTAGCCTATAGCTTCACATTGCCTGACGGCCGCACACTTGGTAGTTCCGTCCTATCCAATACAATTACTATCCCTGTCTCTTCACCAAATCTGGCTGTAGTAAAATCTACACCTACCACATCAACAACGGTGGGTGATACGATTACCTATACGGTTACGATTACCAATAACGGAATTGAAACGGTGAATAACGCCGTCTTCACGGATGCCCTTCCTGCGGGTACTACATTTGTATCCGGCAGTGTTCTTGTTAATGGTGTGCCTCGTGCGGGGGGCAGCCCTGCCACGGGGGTAACCTTAGGCAGTATCGCACCAGGTGTAACCGTAACTGTAGCCTTCACGGTGAACACAGTCTCATTGCCGCCTTCAGGTCTACTAAATAACCAGTCAACCGTTAGCTTCACCTCAGGAGTACTCTCTAATGTAGCCTTTTCTAACATTGTATCAACGCCTATTTATTTACCGATTCTAGCCGCAGCAAAAAGCTCCAATACAGTTCAAGCGACCGTCGGTGATACCATAACCTATACAATTAACGTAACCAATACAGGGAATTACGGGGCTTTAGCTACTCTAAGTGATACCATCCCTTCCGGAACGACTTTTGTGCCTAATAGCGTACTTATTCAAGGCGCTCCGGCTCCAGGAGCAGATCCTGCAGCTGGCATTCCACTTGGTGTAATATCCGCAGGTGCAACACTGTCTGTCATGTTCTCAGTACTCATTACAACACTGCCAGCAAGCCAGCAGCTGATAAACCAAGCTTCCGTAGCCTTTGCTTACACCTTGCCTGATGGTCGGACATTTAACAGTTCGATCAATTCCAATTCAACTTCGATTTCCGTATCTTCACCAAATGTCATCGTAACTAAGTCTTCACCAGCTACAGATGCCGTTGTTGGCGATACTATTACCTACAACATGACGGTTACCAATAGTGGAATAGCCAACATCAACAACGTAAATATTAGTGATCCAATACCGGCTGGATCTACATTTGTCACTGGGAGTGTGCTCGTTGATGGTATTCCACATCTTAATGCCAATCCTGCGAATGGCATCTCACTCGGCACCATTGCACCGGGCGTTTCAGTCAATATCTCGTTCAACACTATCGTCAATGTGCTGCCTAATCCTGCTACGTTAACCGACCAAGCTTCCGTAAGCTTCACATCTGGGGCATTCTCAGGATCTTCATTCTCTAATACGCTTGTTATTCCTGTTTATCAGCCTATCATCGTTGTTATCAAAGGTGCGGATAGAACTGCTGCAACTGTCGGAGATACGATTACGTACTCCCTGAATGTAACGAATACTGGTAATCTCACAGCAAATGTAGTCATAACTGATACGATTCCTAGCGGAGCTATCTTTGTTCCAAATAGCGTACTTGTTAACGGAGTGCCGCAACCAGGATCCGACCCGTCTACTGGATTAAATATTGGAGCAGTTGCTCCGGGAAGCACAATAACAGTGACCATAACCCTTCAGGTTACAGTAGCTTCTCTTCCGTCACCGCAGCAGTTAGTCAATCAAGCTTCATCAACGTTCTCGTTCACACCACCAGATGGTCGTCTACTCACTGGAACTTCAGTTTCGAACGTCTTAATTATCCCTGTTTCTTCTCCGGATGTAAGTGTCGTTAAGAGCACTGCCTCTGTAGATGCTGTGGTCGGCGACATCATCACTTATACAATTGTTGTTACCAATTTGGGAATTTCACCTGTGAATAACGTCATCATGGTTGACCCTATCCCAGCAGGCAGCCAGTTTGTAACAGGCAGCATCACTGTAGACGGAACCCCACGACCTAATGGCAGCCCGGCTTCCGGTATTGCCATCGGAACGATTGCTGCTGGTGCTTCCTCAACCATCACCTTCCAGGTTCAGGTAGTAGCGTTATGATTCCCGGCTCACGTACCCAGCCTGTCGTAACCAATCAATCTATGGTACTCTTCAACTCGGCAGCGGGTGTTGACGGCATTGTCTATTCCAATACCGTTAACACCCCGGTCGTGGGCCCCGTGCTTTCATTGCTGAAGAGTACAGACAAATCCCATGCCTCATTAGGTGACACTCTAGTGTATACCATTACAGCTTCCAACAATGGAAACACAGAAGCTGTGGTAACTGTGTACGACACTCTTCCAGAGGGTGTATCCTTTATTTCTAACAGCGTGCTTAGAGACGGTGTGCCTCTCCCAGGGGCTACACCGTCTTCAGGCATAACGCTAGGTTCCATCGCTCCACAGAGTCAGGTGAACATCGCCTTTCAAGTCGTTATCATCTCACTGCCTTCTACGCTTGTGCTACAAAATAAAGCACTAGGCCGTTTTTCTTTTGCTACACCGGAGGGAAGAATCATTAACGGGGATTTATATTCTAATTCCGTATTCGTTTCTTTGCTTTCGTATCAGCTCTCTACCTCGTTGACCGCAAGCACTCCGACCTCTTTTATAGGCGATGTAGTTACCTATACATTACGGCTCACGAACGAAGGTAACAGCCTATTAAATCAAATCAGCGCAACGATATCTATTCCGAACGGAGCTGTGTTCATTCCAGGGAGCGTCATTGCAGGTGGAGTCTATTATCCAGAATCAGATCCTATGCAAGGAATAGGAATCGGTCAGCTTGATAAAGACCTAAGTATTGATATTTCTTTTCGTGTTCGAGTGACTGAGATCCCTCCATCCTTGGACCTGACTAATCGGGCAACTGTCATTTATACCGTCGATGACGATCCCAATATAACCGAGAGTAACACCGTCGTTGTCTCACTTGTTCTGGCAGGTGTCACCATCAGCAAGAGAGTAGATCATGTTACAGCAGCTCCAGGTGACAACCTAAGATATGAACTAACTGTAAGCAACAGCGGGAACTTGGCCGTAAATGCAATCCTGACGGATGCTATTCCTCCCGGCACTCTTTTCGTATGGGATAGTGTTCTGTTAAATGGAGTCATGCAAAAAGGAGCCCGTCCCGCAGACGGCATTCAGCTTGGTACTTTAAGAGGCGGAACTTCAGCAGTCGTAGTCTTTCAAGTGAGCGTCCCCGCAGCTATAAACATTCAGGCCATCGGAGCTGTACAAAACCATGGAAGTGTTCAGTATACTTTTGTACTCCCGGACGGACGAACAGTAAGACAAACCTCTCGTTCCAATACCGTTACTACCTTAATCGTCACACCTGTGATTTCTCTCGAAACTCATGCAAAGCCTACCCTTGTGGAAGAAGGAGAACATGTCCAGTGCTGGGTCTCCCTAACGAATAGTGGGAATTGGCCAGCAAAAATATCCCTTGATCGGCTATCACCGGAGGAATGTCTTATTGATCCTAGCAGTATTGTGATTGACGGAATTCCAAATCCACAATCTTCATTTAACGGTATCTTGTCGCTAGGGACAGTCAAAGGTGCTGCTACTGTAAACATCCATTATTTTGTCAGGGTAAGTGAACATGTAATGATCCGTTTCCTTAAAGGCTTAGTAACCGCTCAATATTCTTTCAATTTGGATGGACGTGAATATGCTGGCGAGAGCCAGTCGAACAGTTATACATTGACCGTGGATGAGATCAGCGAATAAGAAATCACATATCCCCCATCCCCATGAATATACTTTAGTTACAACCCAAGAAGAAACGACGTTGTCATCTTCTAAAGACGATAACCGTTTCTCGTAGAAATATAAGGATAATGGATAGGGTAAAACCTATACTTTCTTATATTTTCAAAACATCCTCACAAAGTGAGGCTTTGCAAAAGGTTCCCTCGATTAACATTTATATTCCATGGGAGGTGGTCATCCTGTCGCATTCATCTGGTCCCTTTTCCTTTGTAGTCTCAAAAGAAGACTGGTCCCTTCATCGCAAAGGCCATCAGGATCAGGAGCGTCATCAACAAAAGGTCAGAGAAGCTATTAAGGATAATTTGCCGGATCTCGTGACCGAAGAAAATATTATTTTGTCAGGCGGTAAGCAGATTGTTAAGGTTCCGATTCGCAGTCTGGATGAGTACCGAATTATTTATAACTTTCGTAAGCAAAAGCATGTAGGACAGGGCGACGGGGAAAGTCAGGTCGGCGATGTACTTGGGCGGGATTCACAGTCTGCACAGCCCGGCAAGGGGGAAAAAGCAGGCGATCAACCTGGTCAAGACACCGTGGAAGCAGAGGTCAATCTGGAGGATCTGGAGGACATCTTGTTTCAGGATATGGAGTTGCCACATCTGAAGCCCAAGAATAAGGAAGAGATTGAGGTTAAATCCATCATCTTCAACGATATCCGTAAAAAAGGCATGATGTCCAACATCGATAAGAAACGTACCCTGCTGGAGAATCTTCGGCGTAATGCAAGCAGAGGAAATCCCGGCATTCACAGCATAAGTCCTGATGATCTGCGCTACAAAACATGGGATGACATTCGAACGCCTCACTCCAATGCGGTCATTATTGCGATGATGGATACGTCAGGTTCGATGGGATCTTTTGAAAAATACTGCGCCCGCAGCTTCTTCTTCTGGATGACCCGTTTTCTGCGCCGCCAGTATGAGAAGGTAGAGATTGTCTTTCTCGCCCACCATACGGAGGCCAAAGAGGTCAGCGAGCATGATTTCTTCACTCGTGGCGAGAGTGGGGGAACCATCTGTTCCTCAGCCTATCAAAAAGCGATTGAGATTATCGATAGCCGATACCCGCCAGCGCAGTACAACATTTATCCGTTTCACTTCTCTGATGGCGATAACCTCACCTCCGACAACGAACGTTGTGTGAAGCTAATTGGAGAATTGCTAAAACGAAGCAATATGTTTGGTTACGGGGAAGTGAATCAGTACAACCGCAGCAGCACACTAATGTCCGCTTATCGTCATCTGAAGCACGAGCAATTCATGCATTATGTCATTAAAGACAAAAAAGAAGTGTACCAGGCGCTAAAGACCTTCTTCAGTCAAAAGGGTACTGTAACTTCATAATCACCTATACATGAGTATCCCATCAGTCATTTCATGACTTTTGGGATACTCATATTTTGGGGATTCCTCTACCCAGCTTGGGGGCTCCAAGGTTCGGAGCTATCGGATAGAAACCCATATAAACAGCCTCCACATCCCAGTGCTTGGGAGGGGAGGTTGTTTATATAAAGGAGCTCTAATCAACTGTCTGAAGCCGTCTCACAGTGCCTTTGTTATCGCTTCTTCCAAGTGTGCTGCACCCACTACAATCTAATGAGCCTTTTCCCTATCCTTGCCTTTGTCAGACTCACCGGCATTTCTATTCGCTGTATCCCGGTCCTGCATCATCTCTTCCACCGTTTTCACCTTCAGGCGAGCAGCGCCTTCGTTATTAGTCTTCGTTGGAATCAGATTTCCTGTAGCTAAGCGCTCCTTCGCTTGTGCAATGGACTCGCTGTATTGTGGCAGCCACTGCTCCCCAGCTACGAGCATCTCATCGACCATCTGCCAGATTTCTTTCGGGTTACATACGGCACCCACGAGCGGATCCATCATAAAGGCTTGACGCAGCAGCTTGTCATCGCCATGCACCGCGGCTTCGACGGCTAGACGCTGCACTGAGATACTAACGTTGCACACCGCTGCGAGACCAAGCGGTAATTCTCCCACAAACGGCATCGATATCCCGTTCCGGTCCACATACCCCGGTGCTTCGATGATCGCATCATCCGGCAAATTAGAGATCACACCATTGTTCACAGTGTTAAAGTGACCTCTGTACACTCTGCCCGTTTCCAATCCTTCAATAATAAAAGAGCCATGCTCTTCTCCACGATTCTCCCCCGTATACTCCAGTGCCGGGTCCTTCATCCAATTCGGAAAATCCGTTTCGAACCAATTCCGCCCTTCAGTGCAGACACGTAGATATCCGCCAGTCTCTCCGTTAATCCAGCTTCCTAGGTCGATCCAATCCATAATTTCATCGCTCCGTTTACGGTACCATGGCACATATTCACTTAGGTGACCATTGGATTCAGTACTGTAATATCCAAACCGGCGCAGCATGTCGATCCGAACTTTTTCTGTGCGACTGAATTCTGGATGATTCTCAAAAGCTTCTAAAAGACCTTCGGTCAAATCCTTTCCCTGATGACTCGCTGAAATATACCAGGTCTGGTGATTGATACCCGCACAGATAATATCGACTTCTGACTTCTTCAGCCCATACACATCTGCAATTTGCCCATGCCCATGCTGCACTCCATGACACAGACCAATCGTCCGTACACCGCCGTATTTGTTGCAAGCCCAAGTCAGCATAGCCATAGGATTCGAATAGTTAAGCAGGAGTACATCCGGCGCAGCCATCTCCCTAATATCACGGCAAATATTCAGCATTTCCGCAATCCCGCGCTGACCATACATAATGCCTCCTGCACAAAGGGTATCCCCTACGCACTGATCGACGCCGTATTTCAAAGGAATATCCACATCTGTAGCAAATGCTTCCAGCCCACCCATACGAATAGTACAAAATACGTACTTGGAATCCTTCAGGGCTTCTCTTCGATCCGTCGTTGCCTGGATTTGAATATTTAATCCATTCTCTCTAATATCACGTTGGCACAGTTCGGTAACCATCTCCAGGTTGTGGCTATTAATATCCATAAACGAGACTTCAATATGATTAAATTCCGGCACGGTTAGTAAGTCCCGCAACAATCCACGGGTAAATCCAATGCTGCCTGCCCCAATAAAAGACACTTTAAATGACATCCTTATCATCCTCCGGTAATGAATTGATTGTTCCTGTCCATTGTAGCAGGGGCGCTAGGGAAAGCGTAACCAATATCATGACCTCTTTTGAAGGAAGGTGTCAAAAATCCTAACTTGTCTATTGAACATCCATCTCTTCATAACTCCAAGCATGACGCTCAATGGAATTACGATATTCTACGGGTGTGCAGTCAGTATATTTCTTGAAGAGGAGATGAAAATATTGTCTGCTACTAATTCCTACATAATCGGCAATTTCAGCAATCGGAATATCACTTTGCCCCAGCAGCATCTTCGCTTTCTCCATTCGCAGCATATTCAAATAATCACTGAGTGTCCTACCTGTATGTGACTTAAAAATACGATGCAGATATCCGGGATGCAGATTGACCGCGGCAGCGATATCCTTAACCTGAATACTCTGGTCGTAATTCTGATGCAGGAATTCGATACTACGCCGCACATAGAGCTGTGACGGCTGTTGACTGGCATGAAGCTGATCCTGTCGCAAGCTAGATAATCGAAGCAGAAGCTCACAAAACAATAAGTCGACCATACTTCCACCTTTTCCGCCACTTTGATCAAGCTCCAGTACAAGTCCTTTTAGAACATGATAAATTTCCTCCGGATCAGGCATGACTAGACTGGAAAAGGGAACCTTTAACCATTCAGCAAGTGCCGCTTCTTTCCGAGCTAGCTTGCCGATAGATGGAGCAACCCCTGTATATTCCGTAAATCCAAACTCCACATTCAGCATTCTACAGGGCGCCCCATCCTCGACAATCAGTCTGTGCGGAACATTCGCATCAAGGATGATCAATTCTCCCCGCTTTAATCTAAATCTCTCTTCTTGCCCCGCTCTCGGGTGAACATCCACGACACAGCTCCCTGAGATCAAATACATAATTTCGGTTGAATTATGCTGATGGTAGGACATATAGTAATTGTTCCATTGTTTATAATAGTAAGCAAAAAAATGAGGACTATAATCCCCTTCAATTAATGCCTGCTGAAAAAGACTCCCACTAAGACTTAGATGCAAATTTGTCAATCGATCACTCTTTTCTACTATTAAAATGTTAATCCAAGTGTATCTCCCAAACTCCTTCTAAGACAAGAAGAACGCCTTAAAGTCATTAAGTTAAAAAAACGAGCAAAACTCCAATACATAGGAGAGTTGCTCGTTTTATTGTTTTTACTAATAAGATTTAATTCTCATACTTGAAAAGAAACCATAGATTGCTTAAGATCTGCTGCTAAGCTCTCTAGCTTTTGAGATAAAGCAACAAGCTCCTCACTTACAGTAAACTGCTGTGAGGACATCGAAGCTACCTCCTCTGTCGAAGCCGTTGTCTGCTGCACTATGGCACTGACACTCGCCATGGATTCGCCTAATTGACGCTGAAACGCTATCAGTTCATGAATAGAAGATGAGGATTCATTAATATGTCCCATGAAGTGTTCCATTTCCTCTTTCACACTGGCAAATATCGTCGATGACTCCCGTACGGAAGAAATCTGTTCACGAAACTTTGGAGCGGTCTCATTGATATCCTTAACGGTGTTCTCAATGTGTAGACCAATCTCTTCTGTAATCTTGGAAACCGATTGAATCGACTCATTCGATTGGTTAGCGAGCTGTCTGATTTCATCCGCAATCACTATAAAACCTCTGCCTGCCGCACCCGCTCTTACCGCTTCTATAGTGGCATTTAGTGCCAAGATATTGGTCTGCTTATTCACGGCTATCATAGGACTAAGAATACTGCGAATTAAATGTGTACTCTCTCTAAGCTTATTGGAGTTTTCTTGTATCCGATTGAACATCTCCACCGTAGATTCACTCTGCTCTACTAGCAGCTTCATCAGCTCTGTCCCCTGATCACTAACCTCGATAACCCGCTCCGCAGAAGCGTCCATTACTGTATTCAATTCAGTTACTTGGCTCATTTTACTGCCAATGATTTCGACATTATGATGGCTTCTTTCTGCTTCAGCAGCAAGGCTGGCGGCTCCAAGTGCAATCTCACCCGTAGCAGACGCGACCTCTCTGGCATGAAGTGAGGTTGTACCTGATGCTTTAACTAATTGTTCCGAGGTACCCAGCACTTCATCCGCTGACATCTCACTCTGGCTTGCAAGCAGAGAAATTTGCTCCATCATTTTGTTGAAGCTTTGCCCAAGCCGGCCAATCTCATCCTTACCTTTAAAATTCGTTCGTACCCGAAGATTTCCCCGTTCGCCATCTTCCATTAAAGTCGCCAGCTTACCCAGAGGACGTCCAACCAAACGAACCAGAATATAACCAATTAACAGGGCTATCACGGCAGCTGCCAGCACCACAGAGAACGTGATATACAGAAGCTTGTCCGCCGACTTCGTAAAATCACTGACCGGTGCATAGCCCATGAGTGTCCACTTCGCAGTTTTTAAAGGCTGATACACGACAAGCTGCGGACTTCCGTTCTCATCGGCTGCTGTAAAAGAATGTTTCTTCTCTACATCTTGCTCATCTGTTACTTTTATGTAAGAGGGTTGACCCAGTTTAGCATGATCCGCACCATAAACTATGTTACCTTCTGTGCTCAAAATTCGAATCTCACCCGTAATTCCAATCTGAAGATTAGACAACATTTCGGTCATGGCCTTGCCTTTAACTTCGATCAGCATATAATACTCCGCTTCAGGATGTACAAGATTGCGAAGCAATCTCCCCATAGTTAAAGTAGGTTCAGTATAAGCATCAAAGAAGCCCTTCTCACGAACCGGAAACCACACTGGCTCCCCTTTAGCATCTGCAATTTGTTTCAGTCTTTCAGCAATACCTTCATCACTACGAAGGCCACTAATGCCAGTAGATTTATACGATTCCGTTTCTTCCAAGCTCTTAGATACCAGTCTGACGCCATACATCCGTTCATCTGATCCTTTAACTAAGTCTAGCTTTCTACGAATCCGATCTTCCGCGGAAACTTTGGCTACCGTTGTAAGTTCTCCACTTTTTATGTTTTCCAAATCACCTTTTAATGCGGAGTCGAGGGCAAACTGCCTTGAGAGCGCTTCGTATTCTGTTAGGACAAAATCCAGCTTGTCCGCTGCTTGAACTACAGACTGCGAAGAGGCTGCGGCAACCTCATCTGTAATGATATCTTTAGCAGCATAATATGAAGTCAATCCTAGTACAGAGGATAAGAGCACTATGGAGCTAAATAGAATAACGAACAGTTTTATTCCAACGGATCTAAATTGTAGAGTCCATAGCTTTTTCATTATGTTCACTCCCTATGATGGAATAAGGGTACAGCCTTGCATTTCTGTACAAAGGCTGTACCCTGTTCATTCTTTAGTATAAAGAAGCGAATTCGTTTACCCCTTACTAGCTCCTGCAGTCAATCCATCAACAAGCAGACGTTGCAAGAATACAAACAAAATCATAATTGGAATAGAGATCAGAACAGCACCGGCAGAGAACAAAGTAAAGTTAGTATTTTGGTTCGAGTTAACCATATCCCACATTCCGACTGCGACGGTCCAGTTCTCCTTCGTCCGTAAAATAAGTCTGGCGAAAATAAAATCCACCCAAGGACCGACAAATTGAGTCAGCGCCATGTAAGTGATCATAGGGCGTGACAAGGGAAGAATGACTCGCATAAATATCCCGAAATTGCTCGCCCCGTCTATTCGAGCCGCCTCATCTAAAGAACGAGGAATCGTATCGAGGAAGCCTTTCGCGATAAATGTTCCCCCGAGCGGCGCCCCAGCCGCATAAACGATAATCAAGGCAATATGTGTATCCAGCAAATTAAACTCCTTAAGGAGCATATAAATAGCAATCATACTCATAAAACCAGGGAACATACCAAGAATCAGAACGGTCGATAACGCTGTTTTACGCGCTTTAAACCGGAATCTGGATACAGCGTAACTGGTTAACAAGGTAAGAACTACACCGATAAGCATGGAGAATACGGCTATCTTCAATGTATTCGCATACCAAGTTCCAAACATATAGCTCGGGGATGTGAACAATTCTCTGTAGTGATCGAAGGTGAATTGCTCAGGGATAAACGTTTTACTGTACAGTGATTTACCAGGTCGGAAGGAAGCAAATAAAATCCAGAGGGCCGGATAGAGGGCCGCTATCGACAAAGCAATCAAGATGATGTAGCTACCACTTAAGCGAATAAAGTTCGCGATCTTTCTGCTCATTGGATCATATCCTCCTCTTTGAATGATTTCGTCCGGCGGTAATTGTACAGGGAGAATGATGCAACAATGATAAAGATAATAATCCCTATTGCCGAAGCCATGTTGTTTTTATTCTGATCAAGTGTTAATTTGTATAGCCAGGTTACTAGCAAGTCCGTGGAACCGGCATATTGATAATCACCATTTACAGGACTACCACCTGTTAATAGGAAGATCGCATTAAAGTTGTTAATGTTACCTGCGAACTGCGTAATTAAAGTAGGCGCGGTGGAGAACAAGACCATCGGTAACGTAACAATACGGAACTTCTGATAACCTGTTGCTCCATCCACCTCAGCTGCTTCATACATATCCCGAGGAATTGTAGTCAGCACGCCCATAATAAGTAACATCGAGACTGGAATACCAACCCACATGTTAACAATAATTACGGTAACCTTAGCCCAGAATGGATCTGTCAGCCATGGCAATCCACCCATTCCAAAATATCCGAGGTATTGGTTGATAGGGCCGAATTGACCGTTAAATAAATTGCGCATGAGCAGCAAAGAGATTAACTGCGGTACTGCGTAAGGCACAATCAGAATAACTCTCCACATTCCTTTGAAACGAATACCCTTTTGGCTCACCAGTAAGGCTACCAATAGTCCTCCGAAATATGTAGTAATCGTTGAAAGAACTGCCCATATAATCGTCCACGTTAATACGCCATAAAAAGTGTGACTCCAGGTTTTGAGAACTAATAAATTACGGAAGGTCTGAAATCCAACCCAGTCCACCAATTTAGCGGGTGGAAGATGATCAGGTGCGGAATAGTTCGTAAACGCTAGCAGGATCATGAAGATGATTGGCATGATCGTAAAGAACAGAACACCAATACCTGGCAAGACCAAGAACGTCTGAGCGAACTTATAATCTAGTATATAGCGAACACTTTGTTTAAAGGTGTTTGCCTGAAGACCGTTATCGCGTTTCTCTCCAGTCTTATAAGCATCTTTAATGTTCAAATACCAAGCGAGGATTATGATGATAAGCATTAGAATGGTGATCAAACTTTGAATCAAAATATAGATCGAGTGATCCCCAGCTACCATCTTAGCGATGCCTTTTACTTTTACCAAACGGCTAGGGTTTTCTCCTAGTGTGACAAAACCCCATAAAGCCGTAGCAAGATTCTGAATAAAATAATAAACAGCGGCGGCTTCTACAACTAAAAACATGATTCCTTTGATGAATTGGCGGTTATATATTTGTCCCAATCCCATGAAAATCGTCGACAGTACTGCGGCCCTCGTGCGATGTCGCTGCATTTCGCTTCCGTTCTCCTCTCCGAGTGAAAATAAGAAGCTGCCCTCCGCTAAACATGCGACGGGCAGCTTGATTCACTGTATGCTGTTAAGACTGTGATTTATGATCCTTATTGCGATGAACTGTTGTTCAAATCCTTGATTTGTTGAACGGCTTTGTCCATTGCTGCTTTTGGATCCACATTTTTATCCCAAATTTCTGGAAGCGCTGCATTCACAGGGCTCCAAACGTTACCCATTTCAGGGATAGAAGGCATTGGTTGGGAACTCTTAGCTTGTGCTGCAATAGCGGATACGAATGGATCGTTAACAATTTGTGGATCAAGAAGCGCTTCGTTGTTTGTAGGAACAGAACCGATCGTTTTGTTCAATAGCAATTGAGCGTCTTTGCTTGATGCAAAATGAGCGTACAATTTAGCAGCATTCGGATATTGAGTAAACGAGTTAACTGCGAAAATTTTGATACCAGAGAATGTGATAGCTGTTTTGCCATTCACTGTAGGGATCGGTGCGATACCAAGGTTATCTCCAAGAGCGGCTTTGTATCCTCCAAGCTCCCAAGGTCCTGTAATATCCATCGCTACATCACCTGAGGTGAACAAGCTGCGTTTGATATCAGCGTTGATATCTCCGCTCTTAATTGGCAATGCTTCTTTCATTTTCACGAATTCTTTAAGTCCTGCAACAGCTCCGTCATTAGCAAGTCCGATATCGTCTTTATCTGTACCGTCCTTACCAAACAGATATCCACCATCGGAAGCGATAAACATGTAGTTGAAGTACAAGTTTCCTACTTCCCACATAATTCCGTATCTGTTCTTGGATTTATCGGTGAATGTTTTGCTGAAAGCAAGAACATCGTCAAAAGACTTAGGTGCTTCTTTAACGAGTGATTTATTGTAGAACAATGCATAAGTTTCTGCTGCTCTTGGGTAACCATACAATTCGCCTTCGTACGAAGATCCGATAATCGAAGCTTCAGTATTGCTGGCTTTTGTTTCTTCACCGAAGACATCGTTTGGAAGAACCAAGCTCGCACTTGCCGCTTTACCTAAGTTGTCGTGAGGAATAAGGATAACGTCTGCAGCTAATCCTGAAGGACCATCTTGCGTAAGTTTAGTTACTTGATCTGGTGGTGCCAACTCTTCGATCTTGACTGGAACGTTATATTTCGCTGTGAACTGCTTAGCAATTTCATCTGCGAATGGTCTTTCTTCCTTACTTTCCCATACGACTAGAGTCGCTCCATCTTCAGGGACAATCTCACCTGTTGCAGCTGCATCTGTGCTCTCTGGCGCTGCAGTCTCTGTAGTGTTGTTAGCAGCATTAGTAGCTTTTGCTGCATTGTTTCCCCCGGCATTCCCATTGTTGTTCGAACCACACGCTGTAACGGACAGTGCCATAGAGACAGCAGCGGTGATAACCATCACTTTTTTCAACTTCATTACTTTAACCCCTCCCAATTTTAAAAAAGAATAAGATGGTAAAATAGTAGAACCAGAAACTTGCGCAAACGATTTCAGAAAAGCTAAAAAAAAAGTTATTCTTTTAGCTCGCTCCTTCTTGAGGTGCAATTCGCAGTGCAAGAAAGCGCTTCATTCATGAATACATCATACAACAGTATCGTTTGTTTTTAAAAACGTTTGCACATACCATATTTGACCATTTTCCATTAATTGATAAAGACTATAGGCATTTATCTCCATTTTTCACATGATATCTTTTAATTAATCGATAATTCATGTGTTTAAAAATGGAATTGTTATTTTATTTGCCCCTCATATCCCACAAATTCACTTTTCCTATAGATTTACAATTATCTGAGCGTAGAAACGCGCATATACTTAAGTGAAAATTTGTGCAATGGTTTGAACAAGAGTATTGAAAGCCCTTTTATTCCATGCTATAATCCAAATCGTTAAGAGGCACTCCAACATGAATCAACGCATCTATTGTCTGCCTCCTGTTTTATATAACTAAAAGGCAATGTTACTTATGAAAGGTACAACCTCGGACAAGCTACTTCGCGGCGGTTGTGCCTCTTTGTTATGTGCAAGATTGCCTCATCATTTGCGCATGTTGCATAAAAAACTGTGCAACCAATAACAATAGCGACATTCTAACCTCCACGCGCTGTGGTCAATGGTTCGGAAAAGTATCGCTCACAAAACTTAAGCGTATGCTTTCGAGGTAGTTTTGCCG
>NZ_NFVA01000059.1 GCF_002264395.1 Paenibacillus sp. VTT E-133291 | reverse complement strand
ACCGTACGGGTTCGACCCCCGTCCTCGGCACTAGAAGAACAAGGGTTTCAGCTCATTAGAGCTGGAACCCTTGTTTGTTTTTAAGCTGGTTTGCTAACATTTTGCTAACGGCGCCTCTTTTTTGTGTGGATTCGAGGTTTCCGATATGCTCAGAGTTGTGATTGTAATGATTTCACGTTAAGCATTTCTTATTCAGGTTCTGTGATTGAGGATTCTGTCACGTTTCATTCTCAATCGCTGGATTTCTGCTCTAATGACTTCTTTACGACAAGTTAAAGTGTTTTTGTCGCTGTACTCCAAAGCAAGTTTTACGTGCAGCATGGCAATGTCCAGCAGCGCAGAATGGATTGCCGCATCATCTAATGATCGCCAAACGGTGTACTTCATTCATTGAGCCGCTTCCTTTGATTTTTTGGAAAACAGATCGTTGATCTTTTGTGCTGTATCTTTTTTAGTCTCCATATCGATGTGAGTATAAGTATTGGCTGTGATGCTGATGGTTGAATGTCCCAGCCATACCTGAATTTCTTTTAGACTTACGCCATGTTTAATCAAGTAGCTAGCTGTCGAGTGCCTGAGATCATGAAATCTGATGTGTGGTAATTCATTCTTTGCGAGTATGTCTTTGAATTTGTGGTTCAGGTATTCCGTCTTCATTGGACTGCCGTCAGGCCAGCAACAAACAAGACCGCTGTCGAAGTAATCTTTGCCGTATTGCAGTTTGTTTTTCTTTCGCTGCTTTTTAAGATGTAATAAGTAATCTTCGAGTTTTTCCATCAAAGGCAGAATTCGCTGGCTGCTTTCGCTTTTAGGTTTCTTTACGACAACTTCTTTACCGTACTTCACGCGAACTTCTCTAATTGAGATTGTCTTTTCTTCGAAATTGATGCAATCCCACTTTAGTCCAAGCACCTCGGAACGCCGAAGCCCATAATGAGCTGCGAGATATACTGCCGATTCTATCGGTGTACCCAAGCAAACCTCAAATAGTTTTTCGAGCTGTTCGACAGTGTAGTAGCTGGCATTGAACTTCTCCTGCTTTGGAAGTACGATTCGATCAGCGGGATTAAACGGAATCAAGTTCATTCGCACTCCAAAGTTCAATGCACTCCTGATATTGGCGTGGTGTCTTCGTAATGTTTTAGCGGATAATCCTTTTTTGCCTGTTGTTTGATCGTCTTGATGTTTGGTCTCGTAATATTTTTGCAGATGCATTGGTTGTAATTCTTGTAGTAATATATCATTCTTACTCTTAAAGTAAGGGATGATATGCTTGGTTACGATCATCTCATAACCTTCCCAAGTCGTTTCTTCCACCTCACTTTTAATAACGTTATGAAGCCAATCTAGCATAAACTCAGTGAATTTAAGTTTTCGCTGTGGTAAAACGAAGTTGTTATTATCTATTTTTGTAAGAGTTTCTCGTAAAACTTTCTCGGCATCCGTTTTTTTCTCACACTTGGTATTAATCCACTTTTGCTTTCGCTTACCGGACTCGTCCTTCGTTTCAACAATGATGTACCAGTATTTATTGCGTTTAAGTAAGCTACCCTTCATATGCTTCGACCTCCAATAGTTTTTTGGGAAATGAAAGAGACAGGAGCGTAATTGCCCCTGCCTGTAGACCGCTATAGAATTACATGTATTTAGATAAAACCATTCGAGCGTTGCTTAGAATATATTCTTTTACACTTAGTATAGGGATTCTGTACGTATGTCCAATTTTTATGGACTTAATTTCGCCAGATTTCAGTAGCCTATAGGCAGAGTTTCTGCCAATTAACAATATGTCTAAAAGATCTTCGACTGTTATAATTTCTGGATAATCATGTAGCATCAAGCTAATCACCTCCTGTTCATGGTAATAATATATAATTGTTAATTTGGACAGTACGGTTCTGAAATTGTTATCGCGTACCTTATGATATTTGTTCATGCCTTTCGTTGTTGTTCTTCACCGTTCTCGGTTATTGTTTGTATGTCATGGACTTCAAAAACATATCAAGTTATAGTAAAAATGCGGATTCCCAAAAATCCCAAGTATCCCGGAATTCCCAAAAATATTTGTGCATCTGCTATTGCTGTAAAATGTATACGATAATATGCTTACAGACGTAAATTTGATTCGATTATCTTAATGTAAGAGGATATATTCTTTTTTACTCATGACGACAAAAGGGTGACATTATGGTTAATGATGTAGGTATCCATTGCGCTAAAAAGTATGTGCATTATATCAATCGGAAAAAGAACCGAGAAGGATTCGAAAGAATCGAAGAAACCTTGGCGGAGATGAATGCTATCTTTTCGGAAATGTGCGAGGATTTTCTTGTGAAAGACGACAAGATGATGAAAGTGGCGCGAAAAAGAATTAATCAAGCAAAGAATGAAATGGAGAGCGAGGAAACAAAATCGGATGAAAGGCGAGAAGGGAAGGAAACAACACGAGGTGCATTCATTTGCAACTTCTTTGTTGTTCCAACAAACCGCCTTCGCGTGTACGATTTGCAGAAGCAGAAGACTACAGAAGTTGGGCTTAATGTTAAAGTCTACACCCGGATTAACAAAAAAGAATATAAGTGTATCGAACTTGACTTGCTTAACGAAACGTTAGCTAATTCAAAATGGATTGACCCTAATTTTCTGGACTATGACTTCTATCTATATAAAGACAGTTTATATTCTTACCTATTACGAGCAATTAGACTCGCTACAAGATTAATAGATGACGATGATGAAAAGGTTATATTTAATGATGAAATTGGTTGGGTAGACAACTTTTATGGAAGAGACAATTCGGGCTATTTGCGATATATAAAAGATTCCAGAGGTTATAAATGGATGGAATCAGAAGATAGGCCAATTGAGATTGATCCTATGAAATTCAATGCGGTTATTTTTTTAAACTCTGTTCAAGGGCTTATTCATAAATCTGAATTCCTTAACATGGATAATAACTCAAAGCTTCAGGAAGGCTTTATTGGATGGGGAGATGAAAACATCTGGGCAATAAAATATAGTTTGATTAAGCCTCATGTTACGAACGAACTGAAAAGGACGGGAAGGAATTTCAAGATCGACAACAAGCTTTACGCGTTCCTTTTTAAACAAGGTATACTATTTATTGATGGGGATATTGAAGGCGATTTTCGACCTGATAAAAAAATTGGGAAAGGTAACAAGAGGGCTTTTGTTCTGGATAAAATTCGGTTCCATGAGTTTTTAGAGGAAAACCAACATATTATTGAATAAAAAAATGAAGTACATGACAGCAACCACCTGCTGAAATGTACTTTTTTATTTTTCTAGTAACAGTACCTTGACTTAGATAATAATACCCCTCCGCCAACTAGTTGTTGTCATGTGGGTTTTAAGGGTATTGGAGGTGCTGTTCTTTCATGGTAGATATGTTGTATCTGGTACACTCAATGACTAAAAGAGAATATGATGAAACGTTTAAGTTAGTACAGGCATACTTAAAGAAATACTTCAGTAAGGGCCAACTTCGTAAAGACAAGTATGATAAAAATGCCTATATTACAAATGCATTTTCTGAGTTTGGTTTTCAAGAAATTCGACTGCGTTCTGCCTCTTGGGGTCACTATTCCATAGAGGTGCGTTTACGCCCCCAGCTCACTATTGATAAAGATGGATATTATTTCGTAACAAAAGTATCTGAGTTTATAGGAGTTCAAAATGTCTTTAATTACGTGCTAAAGGATATTCTTTCGTTAAAAGTCCCCGATTTTTTTGATTGGACAGCTAAGAGAATAGAAGCTGCTGTAGATATAAGGCTGCCTGAACAGCTAATCCCACAATATTTATCATTATATAAAAAGGGATTCATTCCAGAGTATTTTTGGAACAATGATAGAACCAAGGAATACATCTCTTCTGTCACTAACTGTTACTTGATGTCAGAGAATAAAACAGTCAATTGGTATAATCGTTATGAGACACTATTAATTAAAGAGAAGGAATCGGGTAAGGAATTTAGAGATTTTACACTGACAAAAGGAGTACTTAGATTTGAAACTCAAGTTCGGGATGGAAAGGAAAAAGTGAGGGAATTATTAAGCCAACAAAGATTAAAAAATGAAGTAATGAAGTTTTATAAACTGATTGTCGGGAAAGGCGACTATCATTCTTTAAAAGGGGCAGAGCAAATAATAAATCAAAGTGTACGTAGTTCTCAAAAACGTCAAACACTGATTTATATGCTTAAATTCATTGATCAATGTGGAGGAGTTACTAACGCTAAAGAAGTCTATGTTAAAGGTGTGAATGCGAAGGCATCTGCTGATAAATTTGGAAAGATTTTAAGAAAATTAGGGATTTGAATATTAATCCTGTTCTAATTCCTGAAGACTGGGAAATTGATTACATTGAGAATCCTTATGCTAAAATTGAAGAGGGATTTGAATGAAATGAAGCCCGCCATAAATTGATTCACGGGCTTCAAATGAGCTAATTCTCGTTATTCTTCTTCTCTATACTTATCGTATAAATCTTGTGCGGTTTCGACCACATCATATTTATTTTCAATTGTTTGGCTTACTGCATCTACAGCAGATTCTACTACACGTTCCCAAAAGTCACTCATCGTTTAATTCCTCCGTAAATTTATTTTGATTAATGTTTCCAGGCTTTAAGGCTGCTGAGTGTTCCATATCCAACACCGAATAAATAACCAATGGCTGTTCCTGCACCGGGGAATATTGCAGTGCCAAGTGCTGCTCCTGCTCCTCCTCCGATTAGTACGCCCGCTGCGGTCAGCGCTGTCTTCCCGGCAGTTTCAATTACTTTATCCATGATTCTCACCTCCTCTCAGGGATTAATGCAAAATAAACAGGAAGAGCGCTGCTCTCCCCGTTGCATAGATGATTCTATTTTGTTTGCTACTTAGTACTTGAGGGTGGATTAAACATTCGAACTAACTTAAAGAGATATCCGATCAAGTAAAACGGTGTTACAGCCCAACCAACAAATACAGACAAGATGATTTTGTAAACGATGTAATTAGAGATCGTCGTAAATACGGTGATGTTACGTTGTAGCTTGCTTATGAATTTCCAACCAAATGGAATAGATAGAAGAACATAAAGTTCTATCATTTTTGACCCCCTATAATAATTATGCGCTAACCCTTATTCTTCTGTAGCATTAACTTGGATGTAACCGATCTTGTTGCCGCTATCGACGCTTAAAACAACAGTTGTCGGGATTGCACCGCCATTATAGTTGTAAGAATATTGAGTGGTATCTTGCACCCCAGCAGATGTACTTATAGGCTCTCCAAACACTTGATTTGCTTTATCCAAGCTGTCAGAGGTTCGAATACCATGAATGTTGAAAACAGAATTTGAAGAAATTATGAGTTGTTTCATCAAATTATTTTCATCAACAAGTAATTCAAAGCCCTCTTCCATGGCATACATTGTTTCTCCTTGAGAACTGTTTTTATCCTTAATTGTATAGAGTGACTTAAATTCGTCTTCAGTGGCCGATAAACCAAGAAGACTTGAGAGGTCGAGTGAAAGAGACTCCATACTTGAATCATAAGCAGAATACTGAATGGTGCTGATCTTGTCGGTATCTGGTCTTGTGGAGAATACAAGCAGATAATCTTCTTCAGTCAGGTACATGAAGCTTTTCTTGCCGTCCTTTTCTTGAGTAAGATTTGGTTTACCCAAACGTGCAACATTATCAGCAAAAGATGAACCTAGCGTTACATCGAAAATTTTGTATGTATCCTTCGAGCTTCCCTTAACAGCATCCTCTTGTAGTGTGATCTCGCTTGCCCCTTGCTTGTCACCACTAACCATAAACCCAGAATTATAAGCAATGGCATAACCGTCTGAATCATCTCGAATAACCTCATTTGGTTCTCCAAACTTCGTTATGATTTCTTCCTTAGTCATCGTTTGCATTTTTGATAGCTCGTAAGCCGTTGACTCTCCTTCTGAAGAGAGTATGCTAACAACAGTGATTACAACAAGTAAAGCAAGAATCCAGAACCACCAACGCTTAAGAAGAGGCTTCTTCTTTGATTTCTTGATCTTTTCGGATTGGATAACTTCAGTTGTAGACATGATTAATTGCTCCCTTATTCTTCTTTTATATTCAGTGATTTTTGCTTATCGACAATCATGTTAGTATTGTCAATCAAGACTTCCAGCAAGCATTGCTTGATCTGCTCAGGGGTAAGAACCGGAGACGATTGACTGCAAAACGTTTTTGAACCTCCTCCCCTAGAATCCACGCGAAATAACAAGTCAATCAGAGTAATTCCCAAAGCCTTGGATATTTTCTCCAAGGTTTTTATAGTAGGGTTCTTTTCTCCTCGTTCAATCTGACCGATGTAGGATGTATTAACTCCTGCATTTAGTGCAAGCTGCTCCTGACTGAAGCCATTTTTTAACCGTAAAATCCTGATATTTTCTCCGATAGATTCGATGCTGTTCATTTCCCTTCACCCCTAATCAAACGATAGAATTTTTTTGTAGGAGGCTCAACAGGATATAGTGCGGATTTTAGTTCCTATAGTAGAGAATTGATACGGAGTGTGGTTAAACCGTGGATAAAAGTATTTAAGAGGAAGATATTTATATTTCATTGTTTGAGGGACATACAAATAAAAGCTGTTTAGTGAAATTTAGAAATGACCATGCTCTTTCAAACTGTAGAAGCGACTGCCGCCAATGATTACATGATCAAGGACTTCTATTCCTATGATTTCTCCAGCAGCTATGAGTCGTTTTGTCAGATTTACGTCCTCTATTGATGCCTCCGGGTCACCGCTCGGGTGGTTGTGAGCGCAAATAAGCGAGGCGCTACAGCGTCTAATCGCTGCATGGAATACTTCCCTGGGATGGACGATGGCGGCGTTTAGAGAGCCTATGGAGATGACTTCTTTGAAGATGAGGCGGTTCTTGGTATTGAGGAAAAGACAGATGAAGTGTTCTTTCTGTTCGTAACGCAAGTCTGATTCGAGCAAGGTGAAAACGTCTTTGGGACTACGAATGATATGTTGATCTTGATCAGGTAAGGTCAGTACCTTTGCAAGTTTTAACATGGCGGTGATTTGCCGAGCTTTTCCTTTGCCGATTCCCTTTATAGATACTAATTGTTGCTCTGATACATCCATTAGTTCTGTAGCCGTTGGAAAGCGCTCGAAAAGTTCTTGAATTGTGTAGCTGTCGTTGTTTTCTCTTAATGATTCAGATACTAATTGTCTTAAAAAGTTTTCTTTGACATGTCCCATATGCTTAACCTCCCAAATAATTTCTGATTATCGTATGTATAATATAGATTTTAAATTTTCGAATTTGCGACATAATGATATGTATCTCTTAAATTGATATCTCTTTTCGGAGGAAAATGATAGATTATTTACTAACTATGTATTTTTACTAATTTCAAAGATATGAAGGGATACCCTGTGAGTCACGTTTTTAGTAAGCGATTTGTAATTTCAGATTGTCCGAATGTCACTATGTAAGTAATTGAGAGGGGTTTCTAAATTGAGAGGTATAGGAGTGAACTATTTATCACAGTACGATCTAGAATCATACATATTTGATACAGTACATCACCGTTTTTCTGAGGAGGGTTTTTTGAATGCATATGACTTCTTTTGTATCGTAATTTGGAAAGCTAATCGAGCTAAATCTAAGATTGCTCAGTGACTACTAAAAGATAAGTTCGATAATCTTGAGGATGCGGTATATGAGCTCACATCCAGAATTAGCAATGCAGCAGATCCTAAAGAGAGATTACGCTACATAATGAAAGTGTGGGGGTTCAAACTACCTATGGCGACAGCTATCCTGACTGCTTTGTATCCAGCAGAATTTACAGTCTATGATATTCGGGTATGTGACGAGCTAAACGATTGCCATAAGCTAAAGAACCTATCGAGCTTCGAAAGTATTTGGAGCGGATACGAAGCCTATATACAAATGGTAAAGTCTGCAACTCCAGAAGATCTTTCCCTTAGAGATAAAGATCGCTTTCTATGGGGTCGATCATTTTCGAGGCAGTTAGAATACGACATTAGTCAGGGATTTAGTAAGAGCCAAGCTAATTGAGAGGTTACTGGATTGAGTGGATTAGATGTGTTTACCTATGCCCATAGTGGAGACATAATTGTATAGGCATTACGAGAACAGATATTTCTATTTAAGAACATTTGGATTATTAAGGAGCCAATATTCTTCATTTATATACCAGGTAAAAGCTACCTAATATGATAACTAAATGAGGCTATTTAACATTTATTGGATACTGCATTCATTCGGAGAAATTTGTAATTCTTTAGAAATACACAAAAATATTGACTTAGTAACAGCAGGGTGATAAGATCATATTGCAATCGTGATTGTGTAATTCGAAAGAAATACATCAAGGGGAGGCGGCTATGAAACTTGAAGAGCTTATAACGGTTAGAATAGGCAGGAACTTATCTAGAGGCAACGAGAAAAATGATCCTACTCTGATTGCTTATTCATTTGAGGATTTAAATAACGATCTAGATGGTTTAAATCTGAATTCACAAGTGAGCTCTTTTACTGAGAATTCAGATCTAAAGGAAGGCTATTTGAGTAGTGCTGGAGATGTTGTATTCAGCTTCGTTAGTTCCAAAGCAGGGATAGTAAGTCATATGAACAAAGGAAAGATCATTAATCAAAACTTTGCGAAACTCATTATTGAGCATGATGATTTGGATCGCTACTATCTATGCTACGCATTAAACGAATCATATATAATGAAAAAGCAAATGGCAATCTCCATGCAAGGAAGTACTATTCCTAAATTAACTCCGGCGATTCTAAAAGAATTAGAAATAAATTTACCAAGCATGGAGAAGCAACGAATGATTGGTAAATCTTATTTTCTATTAAGAAAACGTCAAGCGATGGTGAAAAGACAAGCAGCACTGGAAGAACAGCTGTATTTAGAAGTATTGAATAAATTAGAAAATAATTAGATTAAAGTGAGGAACGTAAAATGGCTGAATTGAACTCGAAATTATTTAGTGCCGCTGATAACCTGCGAAGTAAAATGGATGCGTCAGAATACAAAAACTACTTATTGGGATTGATCTTTTACAAGTATTTATCTGATCGATTATTGGAGAAAGTAGTTGAAATAGCAGATGAATCCTTGAAAGAATACAACACACAAGCAAAGCAAACTCAATTGTATAAGGGGCTAATGGCAGATACGGAAGTTAAAAATGATCTGATTGAAACTCTTGTTGATACTTTAGGTTATGATATTGGTCCAGATTATTTATTCAATATATTAGCTGATCAAGCGAAACAAAACACATTTCAATTAAATGACTTGAATAAAGCATTTATCCACCTGTCCACAAAATATGACCAGTTCAACGGATTGTTTGATGATGTGGATTTACAATCTAAGAAATTGGGATCAGACGATCAACAGCGAAACATTACAATCACAGAAGTACTAAAGAAATTGAATGACATCGATGTTCTCGGACATAACGGAGACGTTATTGGAGATGCCTATGAGTTCTTGATCAGTCAATTTGCTTCTGAAGCTGGTAAGAAGGCTGGAGAATTTTACACCCCACATGAAGTTTCGGATATGATGGCTCGAATCGCTGCAATTGGACAAGAGGACAAAAAATTGTTTAGCGTATTTGATCCAACGATGGGTTCAGGCTCTTTGATGTTGAATATCCGGAATTATATTAACCATCCAGATAGTATGAAATATCACGGACAAGAACTAAATACAACCACTTTTAATCTAGCCAAGATGAACTTGATCTTGCATGGTGTGAATAAAGAAGATATGCATGTACGTAATGGGGATACCCTTAACAAGGATTGGCCGACTGATGAGCCATATACTTTTGATTCTGTCTTAATGAATCCACCTTATTCGGCAAATTGGTCCTCCGCGGATACTTTCTTAGATGATTCTCGGTTCAATCGCTATGGGAAATTAGCACCAAAGTCCAAAGCAGACTTCGCCTTTCTATTACATGGGTACTTCCATTTGAAAGATTCAGGAACAATGGCTATTGTTTTACCGCATGGGGTCCTATTCCGCGGAGCTGCAGAAGGTGTAATTCGTAAGAAATTATTAGAAGATGGCAGTATTACGGCCGTAATTGGCATGCCTGCCAACTTATTCTATGGAACATCGATTCCAACAACCGTAATTATTTTGAAGAAAAACCGTACTTCTCGTGATGTATTATTTATAGATGCAAGTCATGAGTTTACGAAAGGAAAGAACCAAAATAATCTTACTGAAGAACATATTGTGAAGATCGTGGAAACCTATAAAGCGCGTAAAGATGTAGAGAAGTATGCCCATGTCGCAAGTTTTAATGAAATCCAAGAGAATGACTTCAATCTGAACATTCCTCGTTACGTGGATACTTTTGAGGAAGAAGAAATAGTGGATATGGTTGCGATAGGTCAGGAAATTCAAGACATTCGGAAAGAGAAAGAAAAACTGGAATCCAGCCTATATGACATGATTTCGTCACTTCAATACGATGAAGAAAATGCGGAATGGATCAAGGGTGCGTTAGAGGTGTTTAATCGTGATAAATAATAATACACCACAAGTTCGATTCCCAAGTTTTACTGGAGATTGGGAACAGCGTAGAGTTGGGGACGTTGTAAAAATGGTTGGTGGAGCCACGCCTTCTAAGGCAAATAAGGCCTTCTGGGATGGTGATATTGTTTGGCTTTCATCACAGGAAATCAAAGACAGATATGTTTCAGCAGGAACTTACACGATAACCGAAAAAGCCGTGCGTGAATCAGCTACAAAAATTATTCCAGCATTTACTCCACTTATTGTTTCACGAAGCGGTATTCTTGCGCGAATGTTCCCAATTACCCTTCCAACTGTTGATGTTGCAATAAACCAAGATATCAAAGCTCTATTCTTTGATAACGAAATATTAGACACATATTTCTGTGTCAGCTATCTTGAAATGAAAGAGACTACGATTCTTACTTCAATAGTTAAGACGGGGACAACCGTACAATCTATTAATATGCCAGACTTTGAAAAGCTAATGATTTCGATTCCATCTATTAAGGAACAGCGAAAAATAGGAAATGTATTTAAGAAGCTAGATAATCTAATCTCTCTTCATCAGCAAGAACTAACTACCCTCAAACAAACCAAACGGGGATTCTTGCAAAAAATGTTTCCAAAAGAAGGGCAGTCCGTGCCGGAAGTTCGCTTTCCGGAGTTTAGTGTGGAATGGGAAGAACGGAAGTTGGGGGATGTGATAGATGGATTATATAATGGACAAACTCCATCGAGAGCACGAGATGACTTCTGGAATGGCAAGATTAATTGGCTATCAAGCGGAGAATTAAATCGTTCGATTGTCGAATCAGCAAATGAAAAGATAACGGAGGCTGGGCAGGCTGATGCAAATTTACGTGTTGTTCCTAAAAACACCTTTGTTATGGCAATAACCGGACTAGAGGCAGCTGGGACCCGTGGAAACTGTGGGATTCTTGGAATTGATACAACGTTAAATCAGTCCTGTATGGCGGTATATCCTAATAAGGAATTGCTAAGTACGCAGTTCTTATTTCAATGGTATAAGCTGGTAGGAGAGAGATATGGTATTCGATTCACGCAAGGAACAAAGCAACAAAGTTATAACGCTGAAACTATAAAAGATCTTGATATATGTTTACCAAAAGTAGAAGAACAACTGAAAATCAGTCAATTTCTATCAAAACTCGACCGCCTCATCACTTCTCACCAACGGGAACTAGATACCTTGCAAAGAACCAAAAAAGCATTCCTGCAAAAGATGCTTGTCTAAGCGAACAGAAGGGAGGGAAACACCATGACCAATATCTCGCATAATGATGAAGCTGAAGTAGAACGCCGTCTGATTGAAGTGCTAGGGGAAGGGCACAACCAGTGGAATTACCGTCCAGATTTAAAGTCCGAAGATGACCTCTGGAAGAACTTGCGTCAGAAGATTACTCAAAATAACTTATCCGAAATTGGGGAAAACCCCATTTCGGATAAGGAGTTCGACACGATCAAAACAGAATTATTATCGAAAACAAAGACCCCCTTTGATGCAGCTAGATGGCTCAAAGGGGAAAATGGAATTTCTCGTGTTACGATTGAACGTGAAGATGTAACTCTCGGTTCGATATCGTTGGTGTTATACTCCAACCAGGACATTGGTGGTGGGATCTCTACATACGAAGTTGTTCATCAGATCGCGAAACAACGGTCAAACGTCGACGGTCGGGATCGCCGATTTGATGTAACACTATTAATCAATGGGTTGCCTATTGTTCAAATTGAATTAAAACAGGTTACTGCTAAAGACGGTGTTTTTCAAGCCTATAATCAAATCAAGAAGTACGCAGAAGAAGGAATGTTTAGAAATAATATCTTTTCTACTCTGCAGCTATTTGTGATTTCCAACGAACAAACGACCCGTTATTTTGCCAATGCGATGCCCAAAGACATGCATAAGAAGTTTGTCTTTAGTTGGCGAACTACAGATAATCGAAAAGTAGAAAATCTCTATGAATTTGTGAAACAGGTCTTAAACATTCCCGATGCACATCGCTTGATTGCTAATTATACAATTGTAAGTGAGGATCAAGACAATAAAGTCTTAATGGTATTACACCCCTATCAAATTCATGCAATTGAGGCCTTATTTACCTCTGCCATGAAGCATGAGTCAGGATATGTATGGCATGCAACTGGTTCAGGAAAAACGTTGACAAGTTTTGTTTCTACGAAGCTATTGGCGCGCAAACCTGGTGTAGATCGTACTATTATGCTCATCGACCGAAAAGACTTAGATAATCAGACTACATCTGAATTCACTAAATTTGCTTCTGAATTTAATACTGGTATTTCTTCTGGTAATGCCAAGTCTAATAGCTTGATTGTTGGCACTGGAAGTGCAAAAGAGTTAAGTAACATTCTTCTATCGGATGCTAACTCCAATATAGTTATTATTACGACTCGTCAAAAGTTAGAATCGGCTTTGCGATATGCTCAAAATCAAGAGGAACAAAAGGGGACTCAGCGTTTTAAGAAACTTAAAGGACAACATATTGTCTTTGTCGTGGATGAATGCCATCGAGCGTTAAGTTCAGAAGGAATGGAAGTAGTCAAAGGGTTCTTTCCAAATTCCACATGGTTTGGATTTACAGGTACACCCATATTCGAGGTAAATAAAAAACAAGCTAAAGGTAAATTGGCTCGTACTACTCATGATCAATATGGAGATGTATTACACACCTATACTATTAAAAATGCGCTAGATGATGGGGCTGTTTTAGGGTTCCAAGTGGAGCACGAAGATACGATCGAACCAACATCATTAAATAACTATATCTTTAGTCTTCTGCGTCCAAATATAAAATATGCAAATCTTAGTGATGATGAAATAAATCGAATTATCGATAAAATGGAGAGAATGGAAAAGGAAGCATATCTTGAACCGGCCTCTTTTGAAAGTGATGAACATATTCAAAAAGTTATTCACAAAATTTTCAGACCTGATAATGCTTATACAAAGTTTGACTTTCAAAATGGTCGTCCTCAAAAGTCTGCTATTCTAACAACGAGTTCTATTGATATGGCGAAACGTTACTATAAAGCAATCAAGGAAATGATCAAAGATCCAGAATGGCTGACGAAGGAATTTGCAGGACATCCGATCCGAACAGGGCGTACGATTGAAGATCAAGATTTCCCACGGGTTGCTATCACCTATTCAATAGAGGAGAATGAAGAAAATTCTAAGCATATTGAAGATGGAATGAAAGAAATTATTAAGGACTATAACGCTTACTATCATACTGCTTGGTCCATCGAAGATATTGAGCGATATAACGGTGATATCAACAACCGCTTAGCTCGTAAGAGAGCAGAATTTAAACAATTCGGGAAACAAATTGATCTTGTCATCGTTGTGGATCGGTTATTGACTGGATTCGATGCACCAACAATCCAAACGTTGTTTGTGGATCGAAATCTAATTTATGCAAACTTGATACAAGCCTTTTCTCGAACCAACCGTACCTATCCGGGGAAGGCAAAAGGTTTGATTGTGACATTTAGAAAACCTTCAACGATGGAAAAGAATGTGAATGATGCCACGAAATTATATTCTCAGGCACAAGAAGAGTCTCATCTTGTTTATCCATCGTATGATGATTCAAAAAAGCGTTTTAATAAGGCCCATAAAAAACTAACAACACTAGTTTCAAATCCAACCGAGATTGACGAGCATTCACCTCTTGAATCCCGTATTGAATTTGTAAAATCATTTCAAGAGCTTAGTAATGCCTATGAAGCTTTAGTGACCTATGATGATTATAATGATGAGATGGAGAACTCCAAGGTGCTCCAAGAAATGGTAAAGACTTTGGAAGAATATATTGGCGTGTACAACACGGTTAAAGGATCACTAGTCGTTGAAGGGGAAGGCGGGACTGATTCTAACTTTTCTGACATTGAATTCTATGGAGGAAATGCGACTAAGATCTATGACATTGACTCAACCTATATTGACATGTTATTAGAAACGTACTCAGCTAATAATCAGAATATCCGTGATGATATTGAAAAAGCACTTCAAAAACTGAAGAAGTCAGAAATTGTTAAAATCGTTTATCGTGCAATTTTAAATGCTATTGATAGTAATGAAATAGCCCCAGAGGAAGACATCCTTATAGTGAAACGACGCTTCTTTACTGAATCCTATAATAAAGCGATTGAAGATTTTGCGAGTACTTGGTTTGTAGAAGAAGGGCAGCTGCATACATCCGCTATTCAATATGTGATAGGATCAGAACCTATCCCCAATATCGGGGGCATTTACGACAGCAAGCAATTTGAAAGATATAAAGCTGTGCATCCCGATGCTAAACCATTAAAATACGGACCAGAAATGAAGCGTCAGTGGAGAAAGACGTTAGATGAAGTTATTATTCCATTAAATGAAGAGTTGAAATGAGGCCTTGAATGGATTAAGAAATATAAAACATTTAAAGTTCATCTAACAGAGCATGGGCAAGGTGTAAAATTGTTGACCATTACTAACAAAAGAATAGGCCTAATCCGTTGTAATAAAGATATGATTAAGAAGGAGGATTAAAATTAGTGTATCCATTGACACTGTGGAAGCTGGCAGGTTGGTGATACACTTTTTTTATATAATGAATGAGCTGCCCATTACTATGAATGATTGGAAGTGAGTGTGCTGGATAAGGCAAAAGAAAACTATGCTTACGGAAAACATCAAACCATTTCTGTTGAAATAGCTGACCAGCTGTTTTCGGAAAATGTAGGAGCGAGTGCTGAACAATTTGTATGCACAGAATGTGGAGAATATGTAACCTTTGTGAGACGATATGGTTACAATTCATATTTTAAACATGGTAAGAAAAATGATTTTACTAAAGACTGTGACTTAAGAAGTACCAATCAATCTTATAATTCTATATATGAGAGATTAGGATTACCAATGTATATCAGGAAGTATATAGATGGTAGATATGAACTATGTATAGGTTTTTATAATATAAATGAATCATTATTTGATAATCTTGAAAAGGCGAATCTTAAAATTACAATAAATCCATATGGAATGAATAATTACATTAAAAAAAGTCTAAGTGTAATATTCAATAGAAGTAACTTTTTTATGGGAATGACAACATTACAGAAAATTGATTTTATCGCGCCTCGCTATACTATAAACTACTCATTACCTCATTGTGAAATAATGTTAAAAGAGAGATGGGGGGATTATGCTGAAGGCATATTGCAAGATGGCGCATTATTTACGTTTCATGATAATGGTGGGAGAAAGATCAGAATTAATGATGAAATATCCACAAGTACAGAGTATCTATATATGTGTAGAAATGAAAATTTATTAGAAAGACATTGCGACACTATAAGTTATATGAATTATGGAACGATATCATTGCAAGTTAATAATAGTGAAGTAATATACAATGTTTATAAAATAATATTAAGCCCTCAAAATGACCATCAGTTTGGTGCTCTTTTTAAATTTTGTCGTGATTATTTTAAAGTTACATTAAACTACAAACCAATATTGTTTGAAGCATTATGGCCACCTGTTATAGAAAAAGAACAACAAGCTTTCTGTATTAAACACAGAGAAAACTTTTTCTTATTGAAGAGTGATGACTTAGATTCAGTGGAGGTTTTTTCTCATAATGGACCAGAGTTTAAGGTAATAAACGGGGAGAGCTTAGATAAGGGTACCAAATTATTATCCTTAGATATACCTGCTGAAGGATTAACTATAACAATTAATGAAAAGTATAGTTCAATACATTCCATGATTCGAAAGTTTAAGGGGGGAATTAAAACATACCGCAATTCATTTGATATTACCGATATGAAGAATAATCATCTTGAAGAAGTAACATACAATATGCCATTTGAAGATTGTATTAAGATAAGTACTGATAGCAAGAGCCGCATATTACATGTTCATAATAATAACATCACTCAGTACATAATGAACGATGCTCATAAAATAATGATTGATAACCTTAAAATTGGAGATAAAATTCTAACCGTTAACAACGGTATAGAAAGCATACTTATAAATTTTATACAACAGGTGACAAATAAGTCAGTTATATGTGATGAAAAGGTATCTAGTCAGTTAATGATGATTAATGGACTTTCAGTGAAAGCACCTTTCTGGATGAAAAAGTTAGGAGTTCTCTTGCAAGAATATCCGCGTACCTTGAAAATTATTAAATCTTATATAAAAAACAATGCCATGCCGTACAAATCTGAAAAGTTTTTACTTGAAATTTTATATCGTTTGAAGGATGGGAATCTAGATGATCAAAAATAGTACTAATAATCTTATTAATGAATTCACATTAAATTATTCAAAAGAAGAATTCGAGTTTCTTATAACCTTATTTCCTTATGTGAAAGTTACAGAATTAATAAAGAAAAGTGAAAAGACCTTTAGAGAGTATACTAAAGGATATCGACTGGATAAACTTCCGTTAAAGAAGCTACAAGAAATCTATTATAAAGGGATTTATACTGATCGCAATCTATTACTAGCAAAGCAAGTCAAATTATTAATAATAAAATACATAAGTAGAATGGATGAAGTAATTACAACTACTATTGGACCGATAGAAGGTGTTAGAAATAAAATTGAACTGAATGATATGAATTGTTTTGAGCAACTAATGACTATATTGCTTGATCATAAATATGATAGCGCTGAGAAAAGTATAGTTTATTTTAAAATGAATAAATATGACTTATCAGAATCTCAAATGGATTATATTATGAATGACTTTGAGAAGAAATTATTCGAAAAGAACCTAACAAAAAAAGTTACTGAGAAGATCTCTGTAACCTATGACACTCAAATGAGTGAATTAAAAAAAACGTATGAGAGTGTCATAAGAACTAATGAAGTAAAAATAGATGAACTTATGCAATTATTAAAGTTGTCAGAAAAAAATAATCATGAATTATTGCTGCAAAAAGAAAAAGAAGTCCTTGAATTAGATCGTGATTACAAACGTTTAATTGAAAATTTGGATGCTGATAATGAAAAAAGCAAAAAGCGAATTAGTGAATTGGATAATAAAATTGATGATCTTAATAAAGTGAATCAAGATTATGAAGACATCATCAATAATTTATCATCTGTTGTTAATATGAAGTATGAAGAATATTGTGCAACCGTTGAAGAAGTATGGACCGAATCTAATACTGAATTAATTCAAAGTAAGAATACGATCCAAGAGTCGATTGATGAATTATGTTTGATCAGAAAAGAGCTTACAAATGAAATAGATGCATTAGAGCAAAATAAAACTGAATTAGAGAATAATATAATGTTACTAGATAATAAAGGAATTGGTGTAATACAGAACATCCAAAGTTTACTAAAAAAGATAGGATTTAAGAATGAAGTTCCTATTCTGGAAAGTAGACTTTTAATACGTAATAGTGGATCTAATAAAGTTGCAGAGGAAGTTACATCTGATAAGTCATATTTTATTGATGATTTAGCTATTAATTTAAATTTATGTGGTATTCGTAATGACTATACAAATGATCTATCACACTTCATTTATGCCTCTATATCCAGAAAATTAAGTTTATTAGTAGTTGGTTATAACTCAAGGGGGGTAGCGGATGCTTTATCCTTTCTTATTGAAGGATCAGAAGCGGAAATTATAACATTACCACCTGGATATGATAATAGCAGAGAAATAATGACTACGATAAGTAATTCTACCAGTAAAGTGATACTTATTGAGAATGCAATCGATAATACTTTCGAAAGTGTTTACTTACCTTTGTTAAAAAATGAAATGGATCATATTCTATTATTCTCATTAGATTCGTCGGAAAATATCAGCTTGCTACCAAAAAGTTTTATGGATTATATGATGCTAATTGATTTAGATTCAATTATAGGATTAGCGGCTAGTGGAGAAGAGATGCTCCGATCTTTAACGGATTTCGCGATATTTAAAGAGACAATTCAAGAGGAAACACTTAGAAGAAATTTTAATCTCACTAAAAAGTTGAATTATATATACCCAATGTCTCAAGTAGCAAAAATAAAATTTGCTGAGGTTATGAGTGTAATTGATATGCAAAATTCACCGAATGCTTTGTACGATATTATTATGTTTTCACTGAACTTGATGTGTAATTCAATTGGGAAGTCCCAAGAATTAATAGATTATGTAGATCAAAATGAGTTTAGTCCGATGATATTAAAGATGTTGCATGAAGCAATTGAATTAGGAGAGTTTAATGAATAATTACACTGTTATTAAGAGAATTGCTGATGACCTAAAAATAAGGAAAGTACCTGAAGAAAAACAAGAAGTGTTCTTATCCAGAATTGTGTATTCAGCATTATCAATGTGGATCAGATACTCTACTCTAGATGAAGACATTCTAAATCAATCAATAGGAAAAATCGGTGTGAGTAAAATTCATATATACAATAGATGTAAGTTATTTCTTGAGAACATGATCCAAATGTATCCTACTATTGAAAAGTGGTTTTATCCAGAAGATCAAAATACTCGTCCAATTGAAATAGTTAGAGAAAGATTGTATCAAGGCGGTGAGCTAGTTGATGTTGGATTTCATACAGATATTTCCTTACCTTTTTACGAAGAAAGTTTAATTAATTCAAATGTAGTTGTAACAAGAGGGCTACAATCAGCAGCCTTAAATAAGATAACAGGATTAGCCCAATTAAAACATGACGAGCGAGAAAACTTTGATCCAAGTGATACAATGGATTTTTTTGGGTTGGAAAGTAAATCAGCGAGTGCTAGGGTAGTTGAATATTTAAAGTTAATTAAATGGAGTAAACGAAGTGAGATCAATGCTCAAGTATTTAATAAATATAGCATGAATATATTTTCAAATAGTTGGGATGCGGATTTGAAATTAAATGATCACGACGTAACGATCTATCGTAATCCGTTGTACTGGCAAGGTAATCGAGATTATGGATTTATAAAGAAAATTAATAATACGTATTATACCAGTCAGATAAATGAATATTTGATTGAACAATATGAAGTTAGGCGATTTATGTACGGTTTGAAAGAGAATGTAGGCAATCCTGTAAGCGGAAAATATAAACGATTTCAAGATAAAAACCTATTTTTATTGCATTTATCTAATGGATTGCCAACAAAAGAAGAAAATATATTGATGTTACTGGGTTGGCCAATGAAGAATATAAATGATAAGTACAATTTTATTTTTGACGGGGTAGTATGGAATTTTATTCGGGAAATATTAAACAACTTAAATATCAAGTTGGAGGAAATTAAGTGATTGATAAATTCAGTGTATATGAGACGCATAATGCTCTAAAAAAGAGGTTAATTGATTATTTAAGAGCACAGTATTTAGGGGAGAATAAACTTTTGCATCATGCATGCAGTGATATTCTAGAAAAACAAGGTATCTTATTTCAAGAACCTTATATTGAAGCAAATCCAGCTTATAAAGTGAAAGAAAACGGAATAGAAAGAGCTGCAATACCGATCGGTGTGAAGGATACCCTATTACAAATGTCAAAAGGGAAACTGGGTGTGTTTCCGCATCCATTTCAACATCAAATAGATGCATTAGAGAGTTTCTATAGTGGGAAGGATTTGTTCATAACCACAGGTACTGGTTCAGGGAAAACAGAGTGTTTTATGTGGCCAATGATCAGTAGCATTGTAAATGAGGCAGCAACGAATCCAGACTCATGGAAACAAAGAGGCATAAGAACTCTTATGCTTTATCCAATGAATGCTCTAGTCTCTGATCAAGTTGGGAGATTGCGCCGAATGATTGGTGATGATAAAGGTAGTTTCAGAGAGATATTTTATGGTCAAACTGGCAATAAGGATTTACGTATACCCCAATTTGGTATGTATACGGGTCGGACACCCTATCCAGGAGATAAAGACAACAAGCAAGATAAAGAGTTTGCCAAGACGCTTGAGGAGAATTTAATCAACAAGGATGAAAAACTAAAACAAAAACTGTTAGATATCGGAAAATACCCTTCCAAGTTAAATCTTGATGAGTATGTGAATAATCTTTATGAAGGTAAACATGTAACTAATGATTATGATGCAGAGTTAATAACTAGACAAGAAATGCAACAATCATGTCCTGATATTTTGATAACAAACTATTCTATGCTTGAGTATATGCTAATTAGACCTATTGAGAAAAGTATTTGGGACAACACGAAAGCATGGTTAGATTTATCTAAGGACAATAAACTACTAATTGTTATCGATGAAGCTCATATGTACAGAGGTTCTGCTGGTGGTGAAGTGGCGTTACTGATACGAAGATTGCTTCATAAATTAGAGATTACACGCGATAAAGTAAGATTTATTTTAACTAGTGCTAGTGTGCCTAGTGACGGCGAATCGCATGTTAGAAAATTTTCGAATGATTTAACAGCTCAAGATAATGATCAATTAACATTCGATATTATCTATGGTAAGCAACAAGAATTAATAGAAGCCGATTCTTTTGACATACGATCAGATATCCTTGCGAAAGTTGATACTAACCCCTTTCTAAGTGATGAGGATAGTAAACGTAGTGCAATTAAAGAGTTTGCTAAGCTAATGACAAACGGGAGAACATTAGAGTTTGGAAATTATTCAGAAGCACAACAATGGTTATTCACATTTTTAAATAGTTTTAGACCCATGATAGACATTATGAGGGCATGTCGTGGAAATGCTGTTTCATATGATGAGTTAGCTCAACTTACTTTCCCTAACGATAGTGAACATACTGCCCGAAGAGCTCTAGAAACCTTACTAGCAATTGCACCATTAGCCAAGAATAAAGAAAATCAAGTGTTATTTCCTGCGCGACTTCATATGATGTTTAGAGGTCTTCAAGGAATCTTTATGTGTTGTAATCCAGATTGCGGAGAGGCAAATAGTAATGAAGAATTGAGACTTGGAAAGATATATTTAGGTAGTAGGAGAGATACTTGTGATTGTTGTGGAAGTAAAGTTTATGAACTAGTTAACGACAGACGTTGTGGAGCACTGTTTATTAGAGGGTACATGTATCAAAACCCTAAAGCAAGAGATTTCATATGGAACACAATCGGTGAGTTATATGACGATTCAATTAAAGAGGTTCACATATATATAGTACCTAGCAATGGTATTTATAAAAAGACTAAAGAAAGCAAGGTTGGGTGGTTAAACTCAGTCACAGGAAAATTTTTTGATAATGATAACTATGCTGGGCAGAAAGGATTTCTACACGTCGCATATAATAATAAAGAATTTAAGGGTAAACCTGGTAAACTAACGTATCACTCATGTCCAAAGTGCGAGAAAACTCATTTTTATCCATCAGATTTCGTGACAAAAGGAAATGAGTCATTTTATAATCTGGTTTCCGAGCAATTACATATACAACCCCCTACATTATTTGATGAAGAATTGGTGAGAAATTATCCGAATGCGGGTAGAAAGGTATTGCTATTTTCAGATAGTAGACAACGTGCTGCCAAATTAGCCAAAGATCTTACTCGAGCTGCTGATGATGAAGCAGTAAGAAAAGTTATGGTCATAGCAGCAAAAAAGTTAGAAGAATGGGCGAAGACAAATAATAAAATGCCGACGATGAATTTGCTTTATATGGCTTTTTTAGAGGTTTCGGTATCCAATAATTTGCACTTGTTTTACGGAGAGCAACAGACGAGTTTCAAAAATGATATGAACAAGATCAATGATAAGATTAAGAGGGCAGCACGCAGAAGTAGAATATTGGATTATGAATCATTGAAGACAGACTTCAACTCAACCCCAGGATTATATGATGAACAATTACTCAAATTAATGTGTAGTAGTTATCGTTCTTTAAGTGATATTGGATTATGTTACATAAAGCCCTGTAATCAAGACAAGTTAGAGGAAGTTGAAGATGAGTTGGACGACTCGGAGATTAACATGTCGAGCGAAGAGTTTGAACAATTATTTGCAGCATGGGCGAATATCGTCATGAAAGATAGTTATGCTTTAGGTGATACAATCAGTGACGAGGTACGAGAAAACGCTCGAACGACAAGTTATGATCGCTTTGGTATAGCAGCAAACTCAAAAATTGCTACACCTTTAAAGAAGATCTTATCTGAAAAGGGTTATTCAGAAGAGAATATTGATGTTATATACAAGTGTTTACTGAAGTACACTGCTACTCCACAAGGTAGTGAAAATAGGTATCTCAATTTAAATTTGATGTCTTTAGCATACAACAATGAACAAGTGTGGTATCACTGCACAAAATGTTCAGGGGTTTTTGCTACTACCTTATGGGGAAGATGTTCTCATTGTGGTTATACTCAAGTCAATGTTATGAGTAGAGAAGATTTGCGTCGATTTGATTTTTGGAGAAAACCTGTGTTAGATGTAATAGAATCCGAACAATCTGAATCAATAACTAGTATAAATACGGAAGAACATACTGCACAGTTATCACATAAGGATCAACGCCAAAAGATGTGGTCAACAACGGAAGATTATGAGATGAGATTTCAAGATGTACAGGTAAATGAGGCTACGCCAGTTGATATATTAAGTTGTACTACAACAATGGAAGTTGGTATTGATATAGGTTCTTTAACCGCTGTAGGTTTAAGAAATATTCCACCAATGCGTGAAAATTATCAACAAAGAGCTGGTCGTGCAGGTAGAAGAAGTGCCGCAATATCTACGATTGTAACATATACAGATGACGGTCCACATGACAGCTATTATTTTTTACATCCTAAAAAAATCATTACAGGTGAAGTGAGAAAACCGTGGATAGATGTTAATAATTCTAAATTAATTATGCGACATCTTAATATGGTTATACTAACTGATTATATGTCTAGTATTAATGAAGGTATGGATAAGCTAGAAATAGAAAAATATTATAATCTTTATCATCAGGATTTCTGTAAATACTTAGATAAATATCAGATGATGGAAGATGAATTATTTGTCGTAATGTCTAATATGAATTTTGTAAACATATCTGATTGTAAACAAAAGCTAAGAGATAAATTAAATTATATTGGTGAAATGTTAAAGTCAAATATTTTAGAGTATATTACTGAAAAAGGTGAACAAAAGTCTCTTCTGGATGTTCTTTACGACGAGAGTATCCTTCCAACGTATTCGTTCCCTAAGAATGTAGTAGGCTTCTATATTGAAGATAAAGAGGGGAAAGAAATTGAACAGAAACCAGAGCGTTCACTAGATATGGCAATAAGCGAATACGCACCGGGTCGTATTATTGTAGTGAATAAGAAGACTTATAAATCTGGTGGTATCTATAACTATCATTCGAAATTCAAACAAAACTATTATGAAAAACCTGCAAGAAGTTATTTTGAGAATAAAGAACACTTTAGAGACCTCTACTATTGCAAAAATGATTATTGTGGATGGTTCGGCATAAAGGTACCTGAAAACAATGAATGTCCCTTCTGTAAGGGTCATGATATAGCATCTCAATATATATTAAAACCATGGGGGTTTGCGCCTGTTAATGGTAAGAACATATCAGAGTCTGAAGCAGAAAATGAGTTATCTTTTGCTGAGGCTCCATGTTATTCAGCAACACCTGCGCAGGATGACATGGAAACAACAAATAACAAATATATAAAGGTTGCTAGACGTGCAGACCAAACACTAATTGTTCTGAATAAAGGACCGAAGTCTAAAGGGTTTAAAGTGTGTAAAGATTGTGGTGCAGCAGTTACTGGAGATGAAGAATTCACTAAACAACATGGTAAACCTTACAAGCATCCAAGATCATTTAAAAAGTGTAATCATTATGATGTTGAGCGTGTTGTATTAGGACATAATTTTAATACTGATATGGTTGTTTTTGAAATAGCATTTAATAATACTCAAATAAATACAAATCTTGATGATTTATGGATAAAGACAGCTGCTGTAACATTATCAGAGGCTATGGTCCTTGCGGCTGGCAGATTATTGGATGTTGAGTTTAATGAAATTAAGAGTGGTTACCGTTTAAGATATACTCCTGAAACAACTTATGTGGATATCTATCTATTTGATAGTTTATCGAGTGGGGCGGGTTATAGTGCGGAAGTGGCTAATAAGGTTGATGAACTCTTAAATGAAACGAAAAAAATATTAAGTGACTGTCATTGTAGTTCTTCATGTCATGACTGTTTGAACCATTTTTGGAATCAAAGGGTTCAGAACAAAATGGATAGAAATGTTGCTTTGCAATTACTGAGATGGGGACAAACTGGTTATATTGTAAATGAATTTAGTGTTAAAGAACAATTGGAACTGTTCAAACCATTAAGAGAGTTACTGGAGCTCGATGGGTCGAAAGTTGAATTGCTTCAAAATATGTTGTCAGTTACTCGTAATAACACTAAGAAGAATATATATATATATCCATCTATGTGGAATAAATCGAATACATCTATACCTGATCAGGTTATAGCAATCTCAGATAGGTTAATATCTAAAGCTTTACCTGAAGCATATTATCAATTGATTAGTACTAAGTGACACATCTATTAGAGCTCAAAACGGCATATTTAGAACTTCAGTACCCGATAACTTTGCTTCAAGAAAGTTGGTATAACTATCTATTTGCCCGCTTAGAAAGTTAATAGTGTGTTGGTAATAATTAAACTCATATTAATATTTACGATGCGGCGAACTAAGGTGATTTCAAATTTAGTTCTCACCAAGAACCCCGACCGTGTGAGGTCGGGGGTTTGTTGTTACTGACGGGAAATGGGTACTTTGACGCCACTAAAATGTAAGTGAATTACACGAGAGTTATGGAACTTGGGTTCTATTTCAAGATACTTTATAATAGCCTTGTGGTAGAATAAAACGATAAAATTAGCTGGAAGGACAGTCGAACGAACTATGTCACGTAATCGTATTCCCAAACCAGAAGAAATGTTAGAAGAAGCACGACAGCAAAACGGTGGAGAAGTGCCGAAGCCAGTAAAACAGTCGCTTGTATTGTCTTACGAATTGACTTGGCGAAGTGATGATGATAAAAAGTTTATGCAATCTACCGAATGGAAGAACATCAGAAAAGCAGTACTGATGCGAGACGAATATACATGCATGTATTGCGGATATACAACAGAAAACACTTGGCAACTTCATGTACACCATGTTGATGGTAACCCACGAAAAAATAGCTTTTCAAATCTAGAAACGATTTGTAACTATTGTCACCAGATTCCCCATTCAGGTCTTTGGGCTGGCATAAACAGAACAATGGACATATATGAGAAAGCTGTTGTCAGCCAAGAGGCAGTCATGCGAATTACACGAGACATGCGTGACAAAGGGAAATCTGATGAAGAAATTATCGAAGCCTGTGGTTTAGAAAGGAAAACACTATGGAAACAAGACCATGATTATTTAAAAAATAAAATTGGTTTCGCAACTTCTAGGAAGATATTTTGACCTTCTGTAAAGTTGGAAAAGGATAACTATTTATGTAGATGAAAGGCGGGGAAAGTGATTTTATCGAGTAGCTAGGGAATGTGTTGGTGGAGGATTATCAGCATCAGCGGGTGCAGTGACCTCTATTCTAGTTGCTGCCACTTTGATTGGTTATGGGGTTAAGTGCCTGTGGGATGAATTGTCCTAGAGTGAACACGCATTTGGAAGGAGATGGAGGGTTGTTGACGAATTATTTATTTTGATTTAGTTGTATAGTCTATCCATGGTTCATTAGGAGGGGGTAAATCTGTCAACAAGTATTCACTGTGCTTAAGCCCCCCATTCGACGTGGTGAAGGGCAGTAAAGTTTCAGTGTAAAGCATAGGTATGGCCAATCCCTCGGAAATTAGATGTATTTTTGATTGTAACCCATTTAGTGATTGTTTTCCTTTCTGGCGTGAGAACTAAAAGGAAAACATACTTTTGCATGATCGGGTTATTTTCTATGAGTTTATTATTCGACAAGACATTTAATGTCTAGAAAGGATAGCTATATTATGGCAAAGGAAAATGCTTTTCTTGATGAGAATCATGGGCTTAGTGAGGATATAACGGATTTTTTTGATTTCGATGAGTTGGAAGAGAAACTCCAAAGCCAATTAGAAGAAGAACTTGCTGATCTGGAATTTTTGGCTGATGAAAAAGAAAAAATAGGAAATCCGGACAATCTCGGAAATGTCATTATGGATGTTGTTTGGAAGCAGTTTATGAATCAAATAGCTGTCACTGCTGGGGAGGATTTTATTAAAGAGAATAATGGCCTCAAACTCGATTTACGAGATGAGGCTCACATTCAAACAACAGGAAATTTTGAACATGGGAAGATTGCAACACATAATACTAAGATTGATTATCAAGAGCGATATAATGAAACGAGAGCTGATTTTCAAACAGATCCGAAGATGGAAATCAATATGAGTAAAAATATGCACTTTGATGAAAAAACAAAGACATATATGCGCTTTGATAAAAATAAAAAAGAGCTGGTTGGTAAAACTAGGTACAACGAAGAGACTAAAGTATGGGAAGATTGGGATACTAGAAGTGGCTCTTGGAAGAAAAAGTTAGCGTCTAATGCGAGACAAAATTTTGACACGAGAACTAAAGATCAAAAGGGCTCAAAAACTGTTGCGAAAGATCATACTATCTCTGCCGCAGAGCAAATAAGAGATATGGATGCAGCAGCGCATATGGATAGAAAGTTACGTCAGGATTTTGCAAAAAGTGATACTAATCTAAATGATTTGGATGCAGCAGCCAATCAGTCCAAAAGTGACCTTGCTATGGAGGAATGGTTAGATAATCCACGTGATGATGGGCAGACGCAGTCAGAATATTTTGGACTTGATGAGAAAGCTCTGCGCAAAAAAGGCAAAGAGGCTCGTGAAGAATACGAAGAAAGGCTGAAAAAAGAAGCTGAGAAGAAATCTATGGAGGCAGGAAAACAGTCTCAGAAGGAAGAAGCATTTCGTATTGGTGGGAAAGCACTTAGAGCGGTGCTCATGCAGTTGCTTGCTGATTTGGTTAAGGAAATTATCGCTAAGTTAGTTAAATGGTTTAAGTCTGCTAAAAAGGGCCTAGGTACTCTTCTAGATAGCTTAAAAGAAGCTATTCATTCCTTCATCAGTAAAATGAAAACACACTTGATTAATGCAGGAAATACTGTGTTTAGTACTGTCGCAGCAGCGATTATGGGCCCTGTTTTTGGAACTATAAAAAAAATATGGATGTTGTTAAAGCAAGGTTGGAAATCGCTTAAAGATGCTGTCAATTATATAAAGAGCTCGGAGAACAAAGGTAAACCTATTGGTCGTCTCCTTCTCGAAACAGGCAAAATAATTATTGCAGGATTAACTGGAGCTGGAGCAGTAGTGCTTGGCGAAGTTGTCGAAAAAGGGTTGATGGCGATTCCTATATTTTCCATTGTATTACCTTTAATTGGTAGCCTTGCGAATATTATAGGTATTTTTCTTGGTGCTGTAGTTGCAGGGATTATAGGCGCTATTGCAATAAATCTAATTGAAAAAAGAATAGAAAAAAGCCAGAAAGGAAATGTTGTTTGGGCTCAAGTCAAGAAGAGTAACGAGGTTCTAAATCTTCAGCACCAAGTCCGTATTGTAAGTGAGGCAAAGCTGGAACATACTAAGGCAAATGCAGTGAATGAGATAAAAAAGCGTCATGTTGCTGCAGCGAATTTGATGAGTGAATCTCTAAAAAATATCGCTGCAAACTGCGAGGATGATGAATCTATACATAACACATTTGATGATATCGATAATCTATTTGACGAACTCGAATGAGAGGCCTGTTAAGAAAAAAAGTGTTGAAATAATTGAAGTTATACTGATTGCTGGCGCAGCCGTTTAAGTACTGCTTAACAATACGAAAAAGACAAAAACAATATTAACACTCACCCTGAGAAGACTTCTGATGATTTTTCATCAGATAACACAGTGTCAAAAATCAACCGAAATGATACTCATGGTGAGAATTCTTGGTTTGAAGATGTTGAATTTTCAGCTGTATGAACCATATATACCAGACACGAAGAGGCATCAAACTTCATGAAGGAATCGGTTGATATCATTCACAGTACATTGGGTATATCTGTAAAAAAGTGATTTAGACAAAATTTATGATGAATTAGACAAATTGCTAAGTGAGGAATAAAGATGAGTGAATTAGTTATAAAAACCCACGATTTCGAACTAGCGAAAAGAGGGCTGAAACAATTTTCGCAAAAGAAGGCAGAGGAGTTAAAGATTGATACTGTTAGAACAGACGGTGGATTTCTTGGCTTTGGTGATCATAAGGTTACAGGATTTGAATTAAATAGTAGACTCAGTACTATTCAGCAGCATTTAATCCATTTAAATACTACGAATAATAGATCCATCAAAGAGTTTGGTCAGGTATATAGTGCATTAGAAGCGTTGGATAAGGACTACATTCAAGCTATTTTGATATCTATTAAAGCTACTGAAAAAACCAGTGAACGTATTCAAATAACGCAAGATCAAATAAAAAAGATTGTTGATGATCAGAAGAGAACACTTGAGGTCCTAAAAAAGTTTAAGCAAAAACTGGATGGTTATGACCATCTTGAAGATGTTGACATAATATGGAATAATCTACATAAATTGCATGACGAAATTACTGTATTATCTAACTCTATTAGTAGTGCGGCGGCCATTAGCAAAGTAAATGCACAGACAGCGGAAGGTTTAAAAGCAGTATTAAAGGCTACAGAAAATAAATTAAATGATCTGTCAAGGCAGCTGAATCAACAGATTGTAAAACTTGAAGCCATTATCGCTTTTACTAGTGAATTAGAGAACATTGTCCACTTACAAGATATCGATGTAATGTGGGATTCGTTATCTAATATACATAATTCATTGGCAAATATCAGCAATCAGATGAGTTCCTTTAAGGATACCGCATCTAAACAACAATCTGACCTAGAATCACTTCTATCCTTCATGGAAAAATTGTCTAGTGTTGAGCATTTGATCGATGTAGATGATATTTGGACCAAAAGTGAAGAACACCATCTTCGTCTGGATGATCTTGTAAAAACAAATGAAGGAATAAAGTTTGATGTAAATTCAAATGCAAAAAACATTGATGAGCTGCAAAAACATAAAAACCATCTCCGTCAGATAAAACATTTGGATGATGTTGATAGTATTTGGGAAACGACGGAAGCTCATTCGGTTAGACTGAAAGAATTAATGCAACAAGATGAGAATACACTTGAACTTGTTCAAGAAAACAAAATAAGCATCGATGAATTGATAGAGTACAAATCAAAATTACGTAGTATCACACATTTGAACGATGTGGATGATATTTGGAGTTCCAGCGAGTTGCATTCTAGTCAATTGTCTGAATTAGAAAAGCAAAGCGATGAAATAAGGGACATTGTTCAAACGAATAAGGAAAATACTGATGCTGCAATCGCAAGTATTGTTAAAAAGAATGATATAGCTGTCCAGATGTTAACTAAAAAAATCAAATATGCTTATTTACTTGCTGGTGGATTATTGGGGCTTGCAATTATTGAGCTGATTGTAATTCTTTTAAAGGTGATATGATGGATAAATACAAGAGCGCGTTGATAAATAACGCATCAAAATTAGACGCTATTACAGATGCCTGTGGTGAGATAACAAAGCTTGCATCGTCTATAATTGAAAATAACAGTAGGGTAGCTACGGTTTCACTTCTAAAAAAAATATTAAAGGTAGTAGATAATCCTAAATACCAGATTGAAGTAAAGCGTGTAGCCCAGGTGTTGAACTCAAATTTAATTGAATACTATGGATATACAACATTACAAAGCATTTGCAAACCAGATACAGAGATAGCTGAGGATACAAGAACTTTGCAAGAATTGTTGGACGAGCTAAATGCTCTCGTTGGTTTGGAGAAAGTTAAAACTAAGGTTAATGATTTAATAGTTTATCAAAAAGTTCAAAAGCTACGTAGAGAGAATAATCTTCACTCCTCAAAAAACACTCTGCATCTATCCTTTACAGGGAATCCGGGAACGGGGAAAACAACGGTTGCGAGAGTTGTTGGTAGAATCTACAAACAGATAGGGTTGCTATCAAATGGACATTTTATTGAAGTGTCCAGAACAGATCTAATAGCAGGATATCAGGGCCAAACAGCACTTAAAGTTAAGAAAATAATAGAACGTGCAAAAGGCGGAGTATTATTTATAGACGAGGCTTATAGTATTACTGAAAATGATCACAGTGATTCTTATGGAAGAGAGTGCCTAACGGAACTCACTAAAGCATTAGAAGATTATAGAGATGATTTAGTTGTTATTGTTGCTGGTTATAAAGAACCAATGAATAAGTTTTTTGAATCTAATCCGGGATTAAAATCAAGATTTAATACATTTATTGAATTTGAAAATTATCAGGCTGAAGAACTAGAAGAAATCTTGTTAAGTATGTGTGAAAAGAACGACTATCGATTAAGTGAAGAAGTTAGGAGAAGTGTAAAATCCTTTTTTGAAAACGAGATAAGTAAAAAAAATGAGAACTTTGCAAATGGTCGTTTGGCGCGTAATTTATATGATGATTTAGTTATAAATCACGCTAGAAGAGTAATAAACATAGCTAAAGTGTCTAGAGATGATTTGTCTGTAATTACAGCTAGCGATTTTGAGATTTTGAGTTAGGGATAATCAGTTTTGTTATATTCGGCATGTAGTGGTCGCTGCTGTCAATCAATGTTACAACAAGCTACTAGGGGACAGTTGTACGGCTTCGACCTCTGTTTTCTGCATCACACTAAGAGCTTTGAATTGTAAAAATATGTGGGTATGTTTTTTTATGCTTCCACGCTACTCTAAGTGAATCAAAAGGATTTGCGATTTACATGAAGAGGGAGGCATGATAAGCTCGTTGGCCTCGCAAAGGCTTGCCACTCGCGGCTTTTAGCGAGTACTCATGCCCGTAGAGGCTCCACGTAATATCTTGTAACAGAACTAAAAAAACTCATAAATACAGTGTAGCAGCATGGACGGTATGATGTAAGGGGATTATTGCTCTGAGCACTTCTGTGCTCATTCCTAACAACTTATTGATACCGCTGTAATAGATATATTTTGTCGAGGACGAACATTAGTATATGAAAATGTCGGGGTAGGGGTTCATCCTTTGAACCCCTTTTTTTATCGCTTCGTGGGAGGGAGATATTTGATGAGTTAGTACGTAGATCAGTATGTTCATTCCTAAAATTACAGTGATACGATTCAAAATTCATATTAGATTACAAAGTGAATATCTTATGCCTTTCTAGAGCTACTGCGACATATGAATAAAAGATCATTTTTGTCTTTGAACCATTTTGTATATTGATCTGGTTCTTCATCAAGTTTTTTTATTTCCTCATGGAATGGCCATTCGTAAGTTGAGGACATTTTTGCTTGAGCATGATGTAACAATTTTATGGCATAAACATAATCCCTCTTACGTGCAAATAAATAAGACACCAGTGAGTATGCTATAAAATAATTTTCCATTGAATCATGTAATTTTGCATCCTTAGGGATTATAGAATTAATGGAATCGATATAATCCCTCAATATCAGCTCAGCTTTATCATATTTATTATTTCTTAACATACACAGAGCTAATGAAAATTTGCTATCAAGAGAATATTTAAGTCGATTGTTCAAAAAATTATAAATCATTAGAGCTTCTTCGACCATCGTACAGTTTTCTATTTCTAAATTTAATGAACTTGAATAGTTCCAAGCGTTATCCTCAATATAGTAAACGGGTTCTCCTTCATCTAGTTCATCATCGCAAATAACCCTTATTTCCTGCCACTCTGTAACCTTCTGCCATTGAAATTTTTGCTCTAACATCGAATTCCAATCGCCTCTTGACTTGGTTTCTCCTCGTGCATTCAAAATCCTCATGAAATTTTCCAACTGACCTAAACTCCAAAGCGGTGTAGCTGAAAGAACCTCCAATGGAACAGGTAGATTTCCTTTAGTTTTAAATGCAGCCAAATGGCGTGAACTCCAACCAATAGTGGAAGCAAACTCCTTCAAACCAATTCGACGACTTAGACGCATGAACTGCTCGTTATATATATGATATAGCTTGGAACGAACATGGATATCTTGCACAATCTTAGGAGCCTTACACAGGTCAGATAGGAGGCTTATAATATAGTCGCTCCAACTATCCCAGAATTTCGTATGATGAATCGGTTTGAAATTAGAAATATAACTTATCAAGTTTTCTAATGACTCACCGAATGAAACACCTGCGACCATAAGATCTAACTCAGATACTCTTTTAAAATCAAACGGATCTGTATTTATGTATTGACCATTATCTACATAAGGTGATGCGGAGAGATTATCTCCTAAATGCCATTCACGAATTGTGGGAATCATCATTTCATGTTTCATAGATGCCAAATACGTACCGAGATCATTATATTCTTTATACATACACTTTGGATATTCAGTTTGAGTCTCCAAATTGGGATCCCCTTTTCGTATTGATATATTTGACACCATGGTATCATTAATGTTATTTTGGTGTCAAATACACCTAAATAAGTAGGTGAGTATCCAAGTAGAGATGGTGCAACGTGGAAGCTCGCGACTATATCTTTATCTGTAGAGCGAATTTGTGTGATTAGAGAAAGCCAGATTACGATCTGTGTCGAGGCAATCTAGTCTTCTAGTATGGTTATCTTAATCCAGATTAGATAAGTAATGGTTGCATAATTCTTTTATTACCAAAATATAATGAAGGAGAAATAAAATGAAAATAGAATAAGATTATTTAAAACAACAGAATCATTTAAAGGCAAAAACTTGGGATTTATAGTAATAGTAATATTACGTAATAGAAGTGAAAAAAGGAGAGAAGTTATGAATCTGTATGAAAAAGAAAAGAAAGTTAAACCACAAATAAACTTTGTCCAACACTTTTCAACAAGAATTCCGTGGAAAGATAACGATTATTCTGGACGATTTGACAATAATCCTAAGTATAATGTAGCTGCTCAAGTAATCCCAAACATTGCATCAACGCGAGACTTAGAGTTTGAGGAAGCTAATAAAGGTAAGCGTTACGAACAAGTAGGACCAGTAAGAATGCAAAACTGGATTACAGAGAACGCTGCGTTTATGAGTGATACTAAACTTAATCTTAAAATGAACCATCCATATAAAAAAGGAAACCGAAATCCTAAGTTCGAGCATTTCGAAGAAACAACTTTTGAGATGAACCCTTATTCTTTCTTATTGCGCCCCTTTTCATGGACTTTAAAGGGGAATGCTAAGGAGAAACAAAAGTACTATAATTTTTATTTTGATTTAGAAAAAACTGAAAATATGCTGAGCTGGTCAAGTGCGTGGGTCTCTCATGGAGAATCCCAAAAAGGGATCTTTGATTATTTTTTTTCCGGAGTTAGTGCACATAATTCCTTGATATTTCCATACTACAAACAAGTCCCATTTATTGAGGATAATCGGCGTGTAATTGCAGGAATAGGAAATATAGTATCAAAAGTAGAAATTCAAGAGTATGGGTCTAATGGAACTAGTGACGAAAAAAACTACATATGGGAGACAAATGCAGCTCATTCAATTAGAGTTGATGGTAAAGATGGCTTTTTAATGCCATATCATGAAATTTCCGAGTATGTAAAAAAGCATCCTGATTTTGATGTATCAAGTGTCACATTGTTTGAAGCGGCAGGTTTTAGAACAGAATTTTCATATGCAGCTGAATGGGTCAGCTACGATGCGGCTATTGATGTTTTAAATCAAGCGAAAATTGCATTAAAAAATATAGATAAACTCGAGTTAAAAGAAGCCAATCATGAATGGGTTAATGTACAATTTGAATATATTGATAATCAATTAAAAAACGTTTGGAATCAACGCGGTATATTTCCTGGATTAGGTTCGATATTATCAGCTTTTGGTGTTAAATATGGCTTCGATGTTGCTCACCATGTTGATACTTCTGAAAGCGATTTGATTTCTGAATTGAAGTTATATTTTTCAGGGGAGAAAGAAACTGGCAATGAGAAACTAGATGACGGTTTGGCTGACAGAGAGGATGAGTTTTCTGGTTTATTAAGAGATGAAAACAAGATTCAATATTTCGAACTTTTGTCTCGATTGAATCTTTCTGTTGAACAAGCTATTTATGCATGGAGTAACCTGAAAAATGATGCAGCTGAAATTGTTGAAAACCCATACTTATTATTCGAATTTACGCGAAAAGAAAAGAACGAACATCAAGTTACAATCTCTCAAATCGACAATGCGATGTTTGTGAATCCAATGGTGGAAAATAAGTATCCTTTAAATAAACCAACTAAAATGAGAACTGAAGGTGATAAGCGGCGCTTTAGAGCTATGGTAATTTTTGTTTTATCACAAGCCGCAAATCAAGGGCATACCTTACTTAGCTACAATCAAATAATTGAAGAAATTAATAGATTGCCATTGGATCAAAAAACAGATTTTCAAACTGAAAAAATTGATGGTGTTTTAGAATTCTTGCAAGAAGGCAAATTGCACGTTAATGTGGAGAATTCGTACATTAAATTACAAGAATATCAAGATTATAAGCAAATGGTAGTTGAGATAGTAAGTAGCCGTTTGGAAGCACGTTTATCTGGTGAACAAGACTGGGGAAAAATAATTAACGACCAGTTTGGAAAACTTCAAGAAAATAATGAAGAAAACGATCAATTGGCTCGTGTTGAAAAGGCTAAAGCGTTAAAAACTATTGAATCATCCAAAATATCTGTCTTATTGGGGAGAGCTGGGACGGGTAAAACATCAGCATTGGGGATTTTAGCTTCTTCGAAATCTATAAAAGCTGGTGGTGTATTAGCATTGACCCCTACTGGAAAAGCAAGAGTTCAACTGGAGAATTCATTTAAGAAGAATAGTGTTGAAGCTGAGTTTTTGACTGTGGCACAGTTATTAATTCGTTCAAAAGGCTTCAATTTTAAAACAATGGCTTATACGATGCCAAGCGAACAAAGTTCGAGTACTGCCAAAACAGTTATTATTGATGAAAGTTCAATGCTGACCGAAGAAATGTTTGCTGGCATACTAAAGCTTGTTGATTCTCATGCTGATAGAATTATTTTTGTAGGTGACCCTAATCAATTGCCTCCAATAGGTGCAGGGCGCCCATTTGTCGATTTAATTAATTATTTAGAGAGTACTTTTCCTAATAGGATTGCAACTTTGAAAACGGAGATGAGACAAGGTTCAGGTGGTGATGATTTATCATTTGCTCAATTATTCTCTAATTCGGATTCGGTCGATAAAGATGTAATTTATCGTATTCAAAACAATCAAGCTGATACTCGTCTAAAATATATTCAATACGTTGATTTAGTTGACTTAGAAAAAGTGTTCTTTGATGAATTGGTAGAAACTGCAAACATGACAACTGCTGATGATATTGATGGTTTCAATAAAAGTTTGGGGGCTGCTGTAGAAAAATATATAAATTATCCAACTAGTAAACATATAGAAGACTGGCAGGTCCTATCTCCTACTAAATTTATTGGTGCAGGGAGCTATTATTTAAATAATCAAATTCACCAAAGATATCGTCAAGATACAGTCGAGAAATGGAATGCATCTACATGGTCAAAATATAGCCCTCTTTCAGTTCAAAATATCGTTTACGGAGATAAAGTCATATCTAATGTAAACGGTGAGAAGGATTACTGGGATGGTACATCCGGAAAAGCGTATATTGCAAATGGTGAAATTGGTATTATGGCGAATTACCCAGGACAGTATGGGAAAAACGATAAGAATTCTAGCTGGTATAAGTTCCGTTTTGGCTCGTTTGAAGGAAAGTTGTTCTCCTATAATAAGTCTGAATTTGGTGGAGAAAACAGTGACTCTAAGCTAGAACTTGCATATGCTCTGACTGTTCATAAGTCACAGGGTTCTGGTTTTGGTAAAACCATAGTGGTCATAAACGGAAAAAATTCATTTATTGCAAAAGAACTTTTGTATACTGCATTTTCCCGTCAAAGAGAAAAACTAATTGTATTAAGTGATTTATCTATTCAAGAATTAGTTCAGTATGCGAATGACTGGTATTCGGATACCAAGCAAAGATATACGGATCTATTTGGAGCTCCAAACATCATTGAGATAGAATCTAGTAAACAAAAACGGTACTTTGAAGAGAATTTGATCCATAAAACGATTCGTGGTGAGATGGTAAGATCTAAGTCGGAAGTGATTGTAGCTAACATTCTTGATAAAATGAAAATTGAGTATTTTTATGAAGAACCTTTAAATATTAGTGGTAAGACCTATATCCCTGACTTTACTCTACGCTACCAAGGTAAAACTTCATACTTAGAGCATCTTGGAATGCTAAGAGATAAATCATATAAAAAGAGATGGGATGAAAAAAGATCAAATTATGAAAGCGTGGGCATATCGGAAGATATTGGTAATTTAATAATCACCGAGGATGGATTAGACGGGAGTCTGGATGCAATGCTAATAGAAAGTAAAATTCAAAACTGGATAAAAAAATAGTTAGTTTATTTCTATCAATTTTAGATAACGGGTTCTAGCACAATTGATGCATACAGTGCAATGTGTCTTTCTAAACTGTGAAATTGTCTGATTTTCATTTGAGTACCAACTCATCATCCGTAATATTATTTATCTTTACTTATTGGACTAACAATGCTCTAACTGTGGGAAAATATTCGGTTTCAGAACTAATAAACTCAAAAAAAGTGAAGTAGTGTGGGTGGTATGATGTAATACACGCTCTGGACCCTTATACATCAAGGGGCTCAGTGAGAGGAAGCGTCGTTTGACCACAAAGTGTAATAAATAAGGCTAATTATGAGGGTAAACCTCGTAATCAGCCTTTATTAATGATCAATTTTAACTACCTATGATGTATATTTTGAATCCTCTTGATAAATTGAGGATATCCCATGTGTAGGACATATTCAATTGAAATAAAACTATTATTAATCATTTCATTGGATCTATTTCATAAATCTAAATCCTTGTATTAACAAGGATTTTTAGGCATAGAAAAGGGAGTATCTCCCCAAATCTCGAATAGTTTAAGTGACGAAACCAACCTGATTAAAATGGTGAGGTGAACGTCCTATGCCATACAATGGACATGAGAGCCTGCCTTTTCTTCAAGATTTATATAACTTGGATCATGAATAACGATCTGATGCTCTCCCCTGTGATAGATCTTGGTCAGTACTGTCTAAAATTAATAAACGATCATGTTTTAAATGGAATAAACTGAATTTCAGAATTTCAAACTGTTCAAAAGACATGTATATCATTATAGGTAAATTGATTTGATCCTCTTTAGAATCACATAATTAAGGTGCTCTTAAGTATGAAAACTAATGACTAACAACTTAGCGTTATCGGAAAGCGGGAGGCATAATAATGCTGAATATTGTAAGAAGTGAGCAATGTTCTAGGTGTGGTAATGAGACTTTTGAATTAATAAAAGTTGATGAGTATGGAAGCTGGTTACGGTGTCACAAATGCCAATTGCAAAGAACAAGTCACAGAAGTGAATCAGAAATAATTGAAGATCTTAAAAGAGAAGAAAAACGAAAAAAAGCAGAAGAACGTGAAAGATTAGAAGAATGTAAAAGAGAAGCTAAAAAAATGCTCATACTTTTGTTTGAAGCTGACTATTTGTCATCTAAAAGAATCTGGTTTGATGAGTTGTCAAGCGTAGTAAGTGAAGAGGATTTTATTAAGTTGTCAGCAGAATTTGTTATTAGTTGGTTTGAAAAACAAAGATGGAAAACACCTGACTGGGAACAAGCAAAATGTATTGCAGAAGTATGGAGTGATGTCCAAGTTGTTGCTCGAGCAGGAAGTGGTAAAACTGCGACTACGGTAAATCGTGCTGCCTTTTTAGTAAAACATTGTAGAATATCTCCATCGGAAATATTACTTTTAGCTTTTAATCGCGAAGCTGCGAAAGAGGTCAGCGATCGTTTAAGCAACCTTTTAGGGGGAAATGCCCCACAAGCCATGACTTTTCATGCGCTTGCGTATGCAATAGTGCATCCGGAAGAAGCATTAATTTATGATGATGACATGAGTGGTTTTGAGAAAAGTACAGCAGTTCAGCAGGTAATTGACTCCTTTCTGCAAGATAAAGAATGGGGCAAAAGAATAGAAAAATTAATGATTAAATATTTTCGTGAAGACTGGAACAATATTACATCCGGCGGTTATAACTTAAGTCCTGAAGAAATGGTGACTTACCGTAGATTGGTTCCGAACATAGGCTTAGATGGGAAATACTATAAATCACTTGGGGAAAAAAGTATTGCTAACTATTTATTTGAACATGAGGTTCCCTATGCATATGAGAAAAATTTCAAGTGGGGAGGAACGAACTACAGGCCTGATTTTACTATTCCAATATACAATAATGATAAAAAAGGAATTATAATAGAATATTTTGGAATTATTGGTGATAAAGCCTATGATATACAGACTTCTGAAAAGCGGAAGTTTTGGGAAAATAACAAGGAATACTATTATATAGAATTATTTCCTGGACATGACCTCGATCATATCAATTCAGTTCTTATTGAATATGGCATATTGGGAAGAAAACTAACAGACCTAGAGCTATGGCATCGAATTAAGAACAGAGCTTTAGATGAATTTAGCGTAATCGTAAGTCAATTTATTAGCCGATGTAGAAAGTTGATGATCTCACCTGAAGATTTAGTAGGAATTGTACAGAAGAATAATAATTTGCCTGCATTACAGATTGATTTTTTGAGAGTCATTTGGAAGATATATCAAGAATATTTAAGAAGTCTCACAGAAAATAATCTAGAGGATTTTGATGGTCTACTAATGCGTTCCATTGAAGTTGTTAATTCGGAACGAAGCAGATGGCAAAGAAAATTAGGTTCTGGTGATTTGAAAAAAATAAAATATCTTTTTATTGATGAATATCAAGATTTTAGTCTTCTTTTCTATCAATTAATTTCGGCAATTAAAGTTATTAATAAAGGTATCAAACTGTTTTGCGTCGGTGATGATTGGCAGGCCATTAATGGATTCGCAGGCTCTGACTTACGCTTCTTCAATGAATTTCTACAATACTTCCCTAATTCTAAACAATTTAAAATAACATCGAATTACCGATCAAGTAGAAAAATCGTTATGGTTGCTAACCAAGTAATGATTGGACATGGTACTCCATCTAAAGCAAGCAAAGAAGAAATTGGGAATGTATGGGTTGCGAATATCAATCAGTTTATTCCAACTGATTTAGAGTTCATAAATTATAGTGGTGATATAATAACTCCCATCTTAATAAGATTGGTATATTCATTTACGATGAATGGTCAGAAGGTTGCCCTTCTTAGTAGAAAGGGAACTGGATTACCCTGGTATACTCCTTATGACACTAAAAAAGGAAAGCTTTACTCGGATATTATTAAAGTCATAAGAAATGCCTTGCCAGAAGAAATGAGATCACTCGTAGTTAACATGGACACTGCTCATTCTTTCAAAGGTAAGGAAGAGGATGTAATTATCGTAGTAGATGCAGTAGAAAGTAGTTACCCCTTATTGCATCCTAGCAACGTGTTTTTTGAAGTCCTCGGAAGAACGCTGAAGGACGCTATCTCAGAGGAAAAACGATTGTTTTACGTAGCGCTAAGTCGTGCAAAAAAAGCTATGGTCATTCTCACCGAGTATGAAAAAGAATCACCGTTTTTACCGAAAAATATTAAGCAAATAAACTTAAATATCCTAAAAACACCATCAAGAAATAAAGCTGAGGCCTCAAGGTACTTAGTTAAAATCCAAGGTAAAACGTTTGAATTGAAATCATACTTTCAAGAAAGCAAATATCGCTGGAATTCAGCGGATAAATCTTGGATTAAACAATATGCAGCTAATCAATTCACTAAGGAGGTACTGTTGAAAGAGAGATGGATCTCTGTTGCCACTGATATATTAATCATTGTCACAGATGAATTTGAAAATATGGTGACGGAAATTAGTGTGAGAGAAGGCCAAATAACAATTCTTAGAGATAGCCTAAATATTTATGCACAATCTTAAAAAGGATGTCCCTTGTGGCGAAGATACTACTCTCAAAAGCGAATCATGCAGGATATTTTTTTCTTCAAAGTACCCAAGCTTCGGGTAGAGACGAAAGGGTCAGATTAGAAGTGAAAAAATCTCATATTCATGTTGTGATGTCGATGGCTGTTCAATTGTTACAAAATAAACAGCTATCCGTTTCATAGGATTAGATCTCAAGCTGTGGACGAATTTGGGACGAAGGCTATCACTAAAGAGTAAATTGCAATCAAATAGAACCATGCTCAAATATAGAATATAACAAGGCTTTATCCTGTTAGGGCTGGTAGGATCTAATGAGTCTAAGTTCCCACATACTGTGCATATTATTTGTAGAGTACAATTAAACCATATTCAAATAACTAGACATATAATGTAAGTAGAATTGGATGTAATTAGGAGCAAGAGCATCAAGGTTGTAGTTTGACTAAATTATTATGAGAAATGGGGGACGAAATGACAAGAACGAAATCTATTGTAAGTAGAATTCTGCCGAACCATGAAGGTAATCCATTTGTATTTGAAGTTTTTAAGGGTGATCGTGAACATACTGAAAATAATCTGTTCCTAATGAGGGGCGAGGAGGATGTTGTTGTTCGTTATGACGGAAATGACCAACAGGAATATTTACTTGCAGCCTTTCTAAAGTCTGCTTATGAACGATTTAAACTTGAAGCTCCTTCAATCTCTATGGCGCTTGGTATGGGGATGACTAAGATATCACTTGGTATTTCTAGTTTAGTCTTTCCTGTTATAGCACCTATTTTATCTATTATAAGTGCAGGGATCACTCTTCATGAATTAGACTCCGATGTCCAAGTAAAGAAAAATAAAGAAGCATACGCCGTTAAGGTGTTAAAGAAGCTTAAAGAGAATGAAGAGGTTCTTGAGACTCCTGAAGGACTCCTGCTTGCCAGTATCAATTTATTAATTGAAATCTCCCATTTACATAAGGTTGTAATACATATTGAACATGCAGAGAAATTAAAATCCATTGATATTCAGTTTTTGAGAATTTTTTACAGTTTGTATAAAGATAAACTCTCAAAAGTTCAATTAGATTCGATGGTTCCCAAGTCCTTACGTTCATCAAATGGTGAAGCAAAGAGCTATTTACTAACCATTCTTCATTGGAATGTTGACGATGCGAAGGAACTTGATCATTTTACGAAAAAAGAAGACCTCTCCGATGATATAAAACAGCTTGCTGAATTTCGTTGGTTTCTCTATAGGTATAGAATGGCCAGTTCCTTACAAACCACAAGTCCTCCTTTAGTAGTGAATCATGATATTTTTATAGGAAGAGAGGATCTTCTACAAGACCTTGAAGAAGAAATAAAACGAGTTAGGGCTGAGAGAACGTTTATCGCTTCCAAAATTAAAGCGCCTGCCGGAACGGGGAAAACCTCCCTTTCTACTCAATTAATTAATCAAATCTATAGCGATTTAGGCGAAGTGGAATATATCTATACTTCTTTTGGTGGGGAATACTCAGAATTGAGAGAATCATTGTATGAACTTCGCAATACTCTTCAATTTCTAAAGTTAAAAATCGATCCAAGTATCCGAAAAAAGATTGAAAATTTATTGAAATATGATTCAAATGAGAGATTAAAGCTATTTGCTGACATTTTTGATGGCACAGCTACGACGGATTCCTTCCTAAGCTTAGTTACCTCTCTACTAGGGATTCCTATCAATTCCGTTGTAGATATTCTGAAAACCTCCATTTTTGCCGCAAAGGATGGAATCGCAGCTATCAAAGACACCAGGTCTGGAAAAAAGAAATCTTCTTACCAAGTTGATGTGAATCGAATGATTCAGGTTAGTAGTAGTCAAGTTTCACTTCAAGAAGTCATTGAACAGTTAGTAGAAGAATATATTGCGCTTTTACTAACAAGTTTAACAGAAAAAAATAACAAAACCCTTATTTGGGTTGTAGATGATACTCAATGGATGGACTTAGGTACTGCTCATTTTTTTGAAGCTCTTTTTAAAGAATTAAATAATCGATCATTTCCTCTATATATACTATTCCTTGAACGGCCAGAGGCTGCGACAAGTCGGAATGAGCTGATGAATTTATCACCCTACTTTTCAAGTGTGATACCCCTTGATGGTTTTAAAAGAGGGGAATTTCAAAATCTGCTGGAAAAGTCGATTGCTATCTATGAAGATACAACGGAAATCACGGCGTCGGTAGCGGCTCTTATGTGGGATTGGTTTTGTAACCAAGAGAATAAAGAGTCTATAGAGCCTCTGTTTATTGTGGAATTTATAAATCTGCTTACTTACTATCCTGACATTATACATGAGCGGGATACAGGTTGGAGCTGGGCTTCCCCAAACAAATTTATCATTATCAATGAATTGACTTCTATCTTAAAAAGATGGTCTGAGAATAACTTGGTAAACACAACCTTTAGTGACTCGAAGCAATTTACAGCTAATACTCTAGCTGTCATGAACGAGAGAATGTATCAAATCTCCAAAAATTTTAGTGAAGGTTATCAACTACTAACATTTTTGCAATTGAGCGCCTTCTTTGGCGAGCCTTTTCAACCTGGTTTAGTCAACAAGCTTCAAGTTGAAAACGCTATTACCGAATTTCAATTAAAGGAATGTGAAATCACGTATAATATATTAATTGAACACTATTCTGACTCGCCTTGGGTATCGTATCTTTTCTCACATGCCCTCTATTATGAATACTTGTTGATTCGTTTTAAACTTTTTTGTACTACCTCTTTAGAGGAACAGCATTTTCAGGTTTATAACATTTTAAAGAACGAATTGGAAGGGAATCTTATCGATTCTAAACGGAATCCTGAGCATCTGTTGCTTCTAGCAGCAAACCACGGCTTACTGTCTCGTAAGCAAAAGGCTATGATCCAAGCAGCTTATTATTTTGGAGTACTTGCAGAATCAGCTCTGCAAAAAAGCAATTATACTAAATTATTCGAATATGCTGATAAAGCGAAATCTATTACGGACCAATTCTTTAGACCGGAACATCCTTTTTCTCACAAAATTATCAACTTGATGGTGATTGCTCATAAAGCGGTTGGTGATATAACGGTCGCTTTAACTTATCTCAATGACCAATTCGCCGGTATCGAATGGGCTAGAAAAAAAGGATTAAAATCAGCGGATAATATAAACCCCCTTCAACTTGTTATTTCTTACACCTTACGTTCTGAAATTTTAATTGATACTGTATTTCAACTCTCGGATTTAGAATTTATGACTTATAAGAGAAGTAAATTGGAAGTGGTAAAAGAGGCGAAAATAGATATTCAGCATGCGCTTACCCTTTTGAAAAAGCTAAACTTAAAAAAATATCATGAGATTGAAGCTCACATATCAAATGCTCATCATACTAGGGGAAAAATTTATCGTTATGAGTTGGAACAAGGAATGCTCTACCCGGATATTTGTGTCCAGGAATACGAAACCGCTATCCACTACATGACATTGGCAGCAGAGAAAAATGACTTTTATAAAATTTCTCTTTTTGTCCTACATAAAGAACTTGCTTATATTCAGCAGGATATTTTTAGCTTAATAGTTTTAATGAAATATAAACAAGTAAATGTCGACACCATTGGAAACGAAGGTGTTGTTACTCTCTTCCATATCATGACCAATGAAAAAATTATTCCGAAACTAAATAAAGCGCTAGACATTGCTCAAAACTTGGAGCAGGAGAGGAAGTTTAATTTTCCAAATGCAATTCTGTTTGATTTTCGAAATAGAGCTTCTTGCTATGTAAGAGTTAGAAACTTTCCGGAAGCTGAACGGGAAATTAATCTAGTCTTTGCCCGGGCCAATGAACTGTTAGCATCAGGGAGGCTAAATAAAACGGGGACTTCCATGCTGACATTAACTCATTTACTCGCAGCGAAACTATCCTTGTTGAAATGGTGCAATGGGTTTGACTGGAATTATGATTATTTTGAAAGAAATCTTTTAAAAGCAGCTCATTATGCGGACGAACTGCATAAAATTGAATATTTACAATTCCAAACCGAAATACAACATACCATTGATTGTATCACGAGGGAGTTAGGGCTGGAGGCACAGGCAGGAGAGTATTACAAAAGGTTACATGAATACAAAGAATTTTTTAAACAAAGAATCTACCTTGAAAATATAGATAGGATATTAACAAAGTTCCATTTTTATATTTAGGTGTAAAATGTAGAGTCGGTTATTTCGGTGCTTAACAATGAACCCTGAAATCTGCTCCTATAAATTATGTTGTCCAAAGGAGCGAGAGTACGAGACTCATGCGCAATTATTTTGCTAACATATTTGCTAACATGGCTACACATATAAATCCTCGAATGCGGAGGATACAGAACACAAAAAAAGTGCCATCAACACGCATGGTTAAAGGCTTTTTTCTCGATATTCCCGTAGCGTAGAAAAGGCTCTAAAAGGACTACTTCAGGACTTAAAATCCTGCGGTACGTGAGTA
>NZ_NFVA01000129.1 GCF_002264395.1 Paenibacillus sp. VTT E-133291 | reverse complement strand
ATCGTTGGTGTGTAGAACAGTTAACGGGAATTGTTCAGAAGTATTGAAATCAATCTGTGCCATAACCGCATCATGATCGGATACCCGACCTTTCGATGGTGAGAAGTCCGCATTTAGATGGACGACATCTACTTTTGAAGAAGGCGTTAGATTTTTACTGACAAGAATATGATCTAGTACTTGAGAGTTTCCGTCATAGGTATACGTATACTGCTCATTTAAAGGCAGTGTATCGATCAAATTGTCTAGCTCTGAGCCTTTTAAGATTGTTGCAGTTTTAGTGAATTGGAAATCATTCAAATCGCCAAGCGCTACTACGTTGGCTTTAGGATTTGCAGTCAGAATCTCTTTGACAAATCCGTTTACGACTGCTGCAATTTTATGACGTTGTGTTTCACTGGACAATACGGGGGGCTGAACATTCCCAAAAGGACCATTATCGCCGCCTTTTGAATTGAAATGGTTTGCGATCACGATCACTTTTTCGCCGCCGAAAATAAATTGTGCAGCGAGGGGTTTACGTGAACTTGCAAATGCGGCATTCGTTGGATCAATCCGTCCCGGATTGTAAGTTAGCTTATCTGTCGCTGTGTTGTAGCCGACGGATTGTGTAGCAGAGCCTTTTTGTCCAGTTACACTGTCTGCAAGCTGTACTCTTGTAGGGTTGTACAGGAATCCTACGCGAATGTTTCCGCCTGGGGCTCCGCCATCCTTATTGTTCTCCGGAGCGATATCTGTGTATTTGTATACAGGACCGCCAGCGGTTTCAATAGCTTTAATTAGCTCGTTTGCGCTTGCTTCAGTGATTCCGTTATCGGTTTCACCATTGCTGTCCTGCATTTCGACCACGCCGATAATGTCAGGCTTTTTCATATTATTCGTGATGGAGTCGGCAAGCTTCTGGATTTTTGTTGCTCCGACACCTGGGTAGAAGTTCTCAATGTTGTATGAAGCGATTAATAGCTTGTCCTCATTAACCTCAAGAGTAGTTGTTTCTTGTTTAAAGGTACTTGGGGTAATGGTTGGCAGCTTACCGTTCTCCGGAATTACTTTGAAATTACCATTGTTGTATCCGATGACCCCTGTAACATCTCCAGCGAACTTATCTCCGGTGATGACTTCTTGACCCGGATTTCCATAGGCAATGATAAGGCGCTGAGGATTGAATTGGTTATATTCCTTTAGAACTAGTCCACCAGCTGGTGTGATGACATCAGGAGTATCATTTTCTACTCTTGTAGGGATGTTATAAAGCATGGAATTTCCGCTACCACTTGTCCAGTAAGGACTAATGATCGTAGGGGTAGGGAGTTTTACAAGCATACCTTCTAACGATTCATAGAAATCAATAGCATCTTCACTAGGTTCAAAATCCGCCATGCCGTCATTATCAATGATGGAAGAAGGAATAGCTCTTCCACCTTTGCCAAGTACGATAGGTTCAGGCACAGTATAACTAGAAGAGGAATCTACTGTTAGTGATGTCATATTAATTTGAGTGGAGGTTAGATTGCTCGCACTTCCTTCGTTATACTCGGAAACGGCTCCATTAACGCGCACTAAATCTCCAACTTTAGGCTTAAGGGATGCATTTGTGCTGTAAACGAAAATACCTTCCGATGTGTTCACGTTATTGTCCGGCTGAGGGTCCTGCATAAAGAAACCTCTATAAGCGCCAGTTGCGAAAGTGTATCCGTATTGGGTAACGATGCCTTCAACATCAGTAACGTTCTGGCCTGCATACTCAGAAGTATGAGATTCTCCTTGGATATCATGGATACGAGGGAGATCAGAAGCTTTATAAGCAAAGGTATACACTTTACTGGTCTTGCCATCTGCTACGACAATTGCATTGAGGGTAAGATCTTTACTAACTATAATTGGATCTGAATAAAGTTTGCTTGCTGCGGTTGGTTCTGTTCCATCAGTCGTGTAATAAATCTGTGCTCCAAGGGTAGGACTGGATAGAGTCACAGCACTTCCTTTAATGATGCGACCTGCACCAGGGCTCGCCATTACAGAAAAGGTTTCTTCCACCATAGCGTTTTCGTTAAGTGGAATGAATTGATAAGTTGTATTATATTGCTCAATAACCCCAGTAATGCTGTCAAAGGTTTTACCCTTAACGAGTTTAGGCAGGGTAGAGAAAATTGTGAATTGCTGTCCACCTTGACTTGCAGTCACTGTATTTCCATTTACATTGTCTATGGTCACATTATTCATAGTAACTAGCTGAGCTTCATGACTTTCGCCGTTCGCTGCAGACAAGTCAGCTGCTGTAATCAATTTAGGTGCAGGAACACCCACATCATTCGCAGCGACAGAATATTGAAGTCCACTTTGGAATTTGATTTCTTGCAGGTTGCTGTAGATATCCATCGTGCCACTAACTTCAACACGATCTCCAACGTTGGCGAACTCTGGGAATCCGTAAAGTACGATCCCGCCGGATTCATCCTGAATATACATTTTTGCTGCATTAATGTGAGTTACGATACCTTCTGTTGAAATATTCTGGCCTTTACTAGCAAGGCGTGCTGTTGCGACGTCTGTTTTGGTCAGAATTGTGTAATCAAAAGCCGTTATAGGGCTATCCGGCATATTTGGTTCTGAAGCATACGCCTTAATTGTAGTGTCCTCAGTTAAGGTAATAGGCCCTGTGTAAGGTTGGAAATCAGTTGAACCAGCTGCTCCATAAACAGCTGAATAGACGGATGCTCCAACTGTCGGAGAATTCAGAGAGATTTCAGTACCTACCGGCCAGGCATTAGCGGCTGGGGAAGCTACTACGGAGCTAGCTGTCTCCGGTGCTTTACCATAACTACTATTGCGTGGACTTGCTGCTTGAACAACAAAATCCGTAACGTTGTTGTCCGTATCTAGACCACGGCTATCTGCTGGCGCACCAGCTGCGGCTTTACGAATAGCGGCTGTTGCGTTGGTGAGAGCAGGGGTTGGAGTTCCCTCAACACCTGTAGCTGTACCGTAGCCAACTAAATCTATTGTATTATTCGATGGGTCAACCAAGTCGACTTTACCGTTTGTTCCACTCATAGCTAGGATACCTGTAGCATCAGGAGCAGGTAGTGCAGTAGTTCCTCCGGTTCCTGCAGCCTCTTGGACAAGGTAGTATCCATTTGCAGGAATCGTTCCTGTTAAATCTGTTCCGGTGCTAAAGGTTCCAGTAGCGGAAGTATATCGGACTTTCCATCCAGTCAAGACCACTGGTTTGTTGGTAGGATTGTATAATTCAATAAAATCATTCTTAAACTCTGCTCCGCTGTTTCCTCCACCGCCATAGACTTGTGAGATAACAACATTGCTATTATCCGGTGCTGCCTCGGCAGTCTGAATTGCTGGTAGCACACTGCCGACAAGCATTAATATTGCCAGTCCACTAGCCCACCATTTCCTTACTCTTGAAGAAATAATCATTTGGATAAGTATTCTCCCCTCAAATCTTTTATTAGAAACCTACTAAATCTTATCATTCAAATGTAAAATGAAAGGTTGGTTTGCATTAATATAAATTAAAGGTTCTATAAATTAAAATAAAAAAATAAAAAGTTATTGTTTTCGCATAAGAATAGGGGCTGAAAATAGTGCGTAAATACAACAATCCTTAAAATCTAGTGTTTATTGGAGGATGAATAATCCCATATATGAGTTAAATTTTACATTTGAATAACACATAGAGAAGGCGTTGTTAGGCTCGATTATTTGGGAGGTCTTAGAACAAAAAAATGCCCATTCAGCTTCTTGTTGAGAAGTGAATAGGCATTATTTATTTCAAATTCACTTGGATAAAACAGATTACTGTTGTAGAAGCTCTAGCCGCTCTAATCCGTCCATATATTTGCGCAGCGCCTGAGGGATGTAGATAGAACCATCCTCTTGCTGGTGATTCTCCAGCAGCGGGATCAGAATTCTTGGTGTAGCGACTGCGGTGTTATTTAAGGTATGGCAGTATTGTAAGCGACCATCAGCATTCCGATAACGGATGCCCGATCGGCGAGCTTGGAAATCGAGTAGATTAGAAGCCGAATGGGTCTCACCGTATGCGCCTCTGCTAGGCATCCATGTCTCGATATCATACTGCTTATGCGTCTTCAGGGACATATCCCCTGTGCAGACAGCCATGACTCGATAGGGGAGCTCTAAGAGCTGAAGGATGTGCTCGGCATTTGCGAGGATCTCGTGAAGCATATGGTCCGAGACACCTTCGTCATTTCGGCATAAGACGACTTGTTCAATCTTCGAGAATTGATGAACACGGTACAGCCCGCGCACATCTCGCCCCGCTGATCCGACTTCACGGCGGAAGCAAGTCGACATTCCAGCTAGTCGCATCGGTGTATCAAGCTCTACAATCTCGTCGCTGTAAAGCGAAACTAGCGACACTTCCGATGTGCCAACCAGCCAGCGATTATCTCCGCTGAGCTCGTACGTCTGATCCATCCCACCGGGAAAGAATCCGGTTCGCTCCAACGCTTCAGGGCGGACAATTACAGGAACATCCATCACGGTGAATCCGCGTGCAGTGAGCACATCTAGGGCTAGTCTCTGTACAGCAAGATGTAACATCAGTCCTGCTCCTTTAAGCACATAGCTGCGGGGGCCGCCTGCTTTGACGCCACGAGGGATATCGATGATATCGTGGAGTTCACCTAGCTCCACATGATCACGAGGTGTAAAGCCGAATTCCGGCACCGCTCCGTTCAACCGCAGTTCTACGTTATCGTTATCATCGTGGCCGATGGGTGTATCCTGCGACACCGGATTCGGTGCGAGCAGCATGAGCTCTCTACAGCAGCGTTCAGCCTCGTTCAAATCTGCTTCCAGCAGGTTCAGCCTATTATTGAGTTCTCGTACCTGTGCTTTGACGATCTCTCCAGCAGGGCGGTCACCCTTACGTAGTAATTGTTCAACCTCTTTGGTTCGCCCATTACGTTCGGCTCTTATTTGTTCTGTTTCTTGTCGCAGGCTTCGGCGCTTTTCGTCCCAATTCAGCAATTCATCCAGTGGGAAGTCGACTCTTTTCCAGGTGGCAGTATTTCTTACAAGTTCCTGATTATCCTTAATCCAGTTCATTTCCAGCATACCGTTTCGCTCCTTTTTGTTTAAAAGATAAGGAAGTGTAAGGTTCATCCTTCACTTTATCCTTCTATTTCTCGCACAAACACTTACCGTCCTTATAAGGACGACGAAGGTGATTATGCTTGAAAAAACGCAAAAAACGCCCTCATCCATGGGACGAGGAGCGTCAGCTCGCGGTGCCACCCAGGTTGATCGAATCTCCTTAACAACAGGAAAGAATCGACCCTCTTTGGTCTTCGCGGTAACGGGCGAAACCCGGTGAACTTAGGGAGTCATTATAGGCTCCGGTCGCAGACGCCTCACGGTTGGATGCCGATCATTGGCCTGATTCTTGGATTTAATATTGTTGCTTAGTATATCGCAAGAGTGGGATGAGCGCAAGCGTTTATGGTTTGACAATAATATCTAATCTGCGATAGGATTAATATTAATTTAAAGTATTCCTGTCGGGTTAAATATTGCAGTGTGAGCTGCTCAAGTGGGATGAAAGAGGTGGAGAAGTGGCTAAAATTGTTGTGATTAACGGAACGCCTTCCCTGGTATCGCGTATCAATGCAGTTATAGAGTATGCGGAGGCAAGCTTAACGGATCAGGGCTTTGAGGTTGAGCGTATTAACGTAGCTGAGCTGCCAGCGGAAGATCTGATTCACACCAAGTTTGAGAGCGATGCTATCGTCAAGGCGAATGGCCTTGTAGCTGAAGCGGATGCGGTAATCGTGGTTAGCCCGGTTTATAAAGCCTCTTATACAGGCGTGCTGAAGACCTTCTTGGATCTAGTTCCGCAAAAGGGATTGGCCGGCAAAATCGTACTCCCGCTCTTCATGGGTGGCAGTCTTGCACATCTCCTCACGATTGATTATGCTTTGAAACCTGTGTTGTCTGTACTCGGTGCACGTTACATTCTTGGTGGAGTGTATGCCGTGGATTCTCAGGTGGTTCGTAATGATCACGGCGTGGTAGAGCTTGCTGAGGAGCTGAAGCTGCGACTGAATGATGCATTAGCTGAGCTGGCAGAAGAAACTACACATCGAATAGAGCGCAAGGCTTAGGACTCAGCAGTAGGCATTCTGTTTCTGATGGATTCATAACAAATATATAAGCGTCTCATTCATTCCTGATGTAAGGGTTGAGGAGACGCTTTTTTGCTATAGCCAAAAGGCCATCTCACTGTAAAAGTAGAGAATGGCCTCTTTTTTATCTATGGATCGTTATAGTCCAGTCTTACAAATCGTCAAATCCGTTATCATCGCCAACCTTACCGTAGTTGCGGGACTTGGCTTCGAAGAAATCAGTTTTCGTAGCATTCAGCGCATCGTCGGAGAAAGGCTTGATCCAAGGCATGCAGTTAACATCAACACCTTGGTAAGCTTTTTCCATACCCATCAAAGTCAGACGTTTGTTCGCTGTATATTTGATATAGTCGCTAAGCTCGTTAAGGTCAATGCCACGAACATTAGTGAGAGTGTAGTAAGCCCAGTTGGTTTCAAGCTCTACCGCGCGGTCGATGGTACGGTATACGTAATCCATGTTTTCTTTGGTGTTCAGCTCAGGGAAGTCTACGAGCAGCTGCTTAAATACTTCTGCGAAGAAGTAGCAGTGCTGATTCTCGTCACGTTGAATATAAGAGATCATTTGGCTGGTCGCCATCATCTTCTGGTCACGGGCCAGATTGTAGAAGAAGGCGAAAGTGCTGTAGAAGAAAATTCCTTCCAAGATGAGATCTGCTACCAACGCATGGAAAAAGGTTTGTTTCGTTGGATTATCACGGAACTCTTGATAAATATCGGAGATAAATTGGTTGCGCTCCAGTAGAACCGGATCTTTCTTCCAATACTCGAAAATCTCTTTCTGTTCACTATCCGACACGATAGAGGAAAGAACATAGGAATACGATTGGTTATGCACTACTTCTTGTTGCCCGATAATGGCAGAAATAGCTTCTAGTGAGGAGTCGGTGAAATAACGCTTCACGTCGCTGACGAACATCGTCTGCATCGAATCCAGCACAGCGAGCAGGGAGATGTTGATCTTAAATACACGTTGCTCCTCTGCATCCAGCATAGGGAATTGTTGCGCATCTTTGGACATTGGGATTTCATCCGCGATCCAGTGATTAAGCAGAAGGACCTTGTACAGCTTGTACATATGAGGCATGCGGATATCATTCCAGTTCAGAATGCCTGAGCATTCACCGTCGATAATGCGTGTGGATTGGTTAGGTGCTTCAGTATTAAAAATCTTTTGTAATTGCATTTCTTATCCCTCCATTTTTTTGCGCGGGTAATCTTTCTTTGGTGTCTTGTTCATAGAAAGACGGTGATGGAGTAACGGAGAGGAAGTTTGGAGCTGTAGGGGCGTCAGCGACCGCCTTTGTCATCGGATGTCATCCGCTAATAGCGGTAAAGATCAAGACATCTGATGACAACAGCGGCCGGAAGCCCAAACATTCCTCGCAGTTACGAAATTCATCATCGTTTTTCTATTCAGGGCACTAAGATAATTAGCTAGCGCAAGAATCACACTCTTCTATTGTCAAAGCACGGCTACGCACATAATAAGTTGATTTCAATCCGCCCTTCCAGGCGTTCAGATGCAGCTCAAGGAACTCGGTAGCCTTGATGTCAGGACGAACATACAGGTTGAAGCTTTGGCCTTGATCGACGTGACGCTGACGAGCGGAAGCCATGCGGATCGACCAGTTTTGGTCAATGGTGAAAGCTGTCTTATAGTACCAGATTGTCTTGTCGGACAGATCTGGTGCCGGGTTAGCGATCTTGTAAGTTGTTTTCTCTTCATAGGAAAGCAGTTCATACAAAGGATCAATGCTGGCTGTGGAGCCGGCAATAATCGATGTGGAGCCGTTCGGTGCAATCGCGAACATCCATGCGTTACGAACACCGTCTTTAGCCACTTCTTCTTGCAGCTCGCGCCATTGTTCTGTGGTTACATATTTGCCTTCTTGTTCACCGCTAACGTAGCCACGTGAAGTAAAGTACGCACCTGTCTCCCAATCGGAACCGGCGAACTTCGGATAACGGCCTTTTTCACGGGCAAGCTCCATGCTCGAACGTACCAACAGGTAGTTGATGTGTTCATACAAATGATTGTTATATTCTACGGCTTCATCAGATTCCCAACGAATGCCCTTGAGTGCTAATAGGTGATGCAAGCCGAATGTGCCGAGACCCACTGCGCGGTACTGGCTGTTCGTGTATTGTGCTTGCAGAACTTCAATATTATTGATGTCGATTACGTTGTCCAGCATACGTACTTGGATAGGTACAAGTCTTTCCAGCACGCCAGCTGGAATCGCACGTGCCAAGTGAATCGAATTCAGGTTGCAGACTACGAAATCGCCAGGAATCTTGGAGATAACAATCCGGGTCTTGCCATCTTTGGTTACTAATTCTTCCTGTTCAATCACGGTAGCGGATTGATTCTGCATAATTTCTGTGCACAGATTGGAAGAGAAGACCATACCTTGGTGGCGGTTCGGGTTCGTCCGGTTCACCGTATCACGGTAGAACATATACGGAGTACCTGTTTCGAGCTGTGATTTCATAATCCGTTTCATGATGTCGATCGCAGGAACGGTAATACGGGACAATTCCAGATTGGCTGTAGCTTCAGCATATTTTTCACGGAAAGTACCTTTACCAAGCTCTTCATCGTAGAAGTCTTCCAGACCCAGCGGACGACCATCCTCATCCGTCCAGCCCATAACCTTCTTCACTTCATGAGGGCAAAAGAGGTTCCAGTGGCTGCGTGATTCAACAGCTTCCATGAACAAGTCCGGCAGGGTTACACCGTGGAATACGTCATGGGCACGCATGCGCTCGTCACCGTTATTTAGCTTAAGATCGAGGAAAGCGAGAATATCTTTATGGAATACATCAAGGTAGACAGCGACAGCACCTTTACGAGTACCTAGCTGATCTACGCTGACTGCGGTATTATTCAATTGGCGAATCCAAGGGATTACGCCGGAGCTAGTGTTCTTGTGACCACGGATATCCGAACCACGTGCCCGTACTTTACCCAGGTAGACGCCGATACCGCCGCCCATTTTGCTAAGGCGCGCTACGTCTGTATTGGAATCAAAGATACCCTCTAGGGAATCGTCCACCGTATCGATGAAGCAGCTGGAGAGCTGTCCAGCGACCTTTTTACCGGCATTGGACATGGTAGGGGTAGCAGCTGTCATGTAGATGTTGCTCATAGCCCAGTAAGCTTCTTTTACAAGCTCAAGACGTTTCTCGGCTGGCTCACGGTGCATGAGGTACATAGCGATAATCATGTAACGTTCTTGCGGAAGCTCCATTACACGGCCGTCAAAATCATGCGCCAAATAACGGTCAGATAGCGTAAGCAGACCAATGTAATCGAATAGAAGGTCGCGTGTATAATCGATACATCCACCTAGCTCGATGATTTGCTCTTTAGTGTAATGCGTTAGAAGCTCCTCACGGTAGATTCCTTTTTTAACAAGATCCGTGATTAGAGGGTACAGCTCACCGTAAGGCTCTTCTGGATAAGCTTTATAGCGGCGGTGAACGGCTGCTTTTTTATAAAGGGTAGTCAGAAGGGCACGGGCAGCTGCAAACTTCCAAGTAGGCTCTTCTTTTGTTACAAGTTCTAGGGCACTCATAGTGAAGGCGTTGCTAATTTCTTCTCCGCTTACGGAGTCACGGCGCAGTTTGGAAATTACTCCCCGCAGCAATGTTTCTTTATTTAGTTGATCAAGACCCTCCAAGATACGGTCGGCGTATATGGAAAGGCGTTTCTCATCAAAAGCCAGTTGGCGATTATCTGGTTTTACTACGAATTGTGGCATGGTTATTTCATCCCTTCTTATTTTGGATTAATTTTGAATATCAAAAATTGATATATTATAGCGCAGTAGGCTGCCACAGAAAGACCTCCGAGCCGTTCATACTGGCCGGAATGTCGATTATGCGTTGGTTAGAGCTTCCTCGGTAAGGAAGTGTAGTATCTTTTAATTCTTCTATAAAACGTCCATCTATTAATACCTGACACTGTGTAAGTAGATTCCACTCCGGAGAACCGGGAAGGGCGTTTAGTTCCTCATACGTATACCCACTGTAAATCCAGATGGGGAAGCCTGGGAGCACGGCGCGAAGCTCATGAATGAACCCAAGTACCTCTTCTGCCGAGAAAAAAGGATCGCCGCCTGCTAGTGTTAAACCATCCAGCAATGGGTTAGCGGCGATTTCTGCAATGATTTCATGTTGACGTTCTAAGGTGAAAACTTCTCCATATTTAAAATTCCATGTCTCGGGATTAAAGCATCCCGGGCAACGATGGCGGCAGCCGCTGAGGAAGAGGACGGCCCGCATGCCCTCTCCCTCGTTAATCGACTCCGGATAGTATCCGCAAATATTCATAGATGCTTAACACGATCCCGTACTTCGGCTTGTTTGGCGGCGTTGAAGCGGGTCTGATAGTCGCCAGTTAAATAACCTGTAACTCTGCGCAAACGACGGATGTGCACGTCATTCTCATGTGCGTTGCAGGAAGGACAGTTTGTCCCAATTACGCCTTCGTATCCGCAGCTTGAGCAGCGGTCAATCGGATGGTTAATGCTGAAGTAGCTGACCTGTTGTTCTAGTGCGTATTTAATGATTTTGATAAAAGCGGTTGGATTGCTGCGGGCATTACCGTTTAATTCGACATAAGAAATAGCCCCGGCATTGCAGTATTCATGGAAAGGAGCTTCCAAGCTGATCTTCTGAGCAGCGCCTAGATCATAGTATACAGGGATGTGGAAAGAGTTCGTATAATACTCACGGTCAGTTACGCCTGGAATAGAACCCAATACCTTACGATCAATCTTGGTGAATTTACCGGACAGACCCTCGGCTGGTGTTGCGAACAAGGTGATGTTGAGATTCAGTTCTTCACTTTTCCGGTCGCAATACTCCCGCATATGACGTACGATAGCCACAGCCTTGGCATGGACTTCCATATCCTCGCCATGGTGTTTGCCGTACATGGCTTTCATGCATTCCGCCATACCGATGAAGCCGAGCGACAGACTACCATGCTTCAGCAGTTCACCTACAGAGTCTTCAGGAGCGAGGGTTTCGCCGCCTTCCCAGACGCCTTCTCGCATCATGAAATCGGATGCTTTAGCTTTTTGCGCGCTTTGGATGCGGAACCTATGAAGAAGTCCTTCCAGCGCAATGTCCATATAGTGATTTAGATCCTCATAGAAGCCAGCTTCGTCTGCGACGGTACGCCGGCCTGTTACTGTGCCGTGTGCCAGACCGAGCCGAACCAGATTCAGTGTATTAAAGGAAAGGTTGCCCTTCCCGGAGCAATGATTACGCCCAAAACGGTCACCGAGCACTCGAGTGCGGCAGCCCATTGTAGCAAATTCCGTATCAGGATCACTTGGATCATAATACTGCAAGTTGAGCGGAGCGTCTAGATTAGCAAAGTTCGGATACAGTCTGCGTGCAGAACATTCCGCTGCTTTTAGGAACAATTCATAGTTAGGATCGCCTTGCTGTTGGTTGATTCCTTGCTTGCATTTGAAGATTTGAATAGGGAATACAGGTGTTTCTCCGCTGCCAAGCCCGTTCATCGTTGCTGTTAGCAGGGAGCTGATTACAAGCTGACCTTCTGGTGAAGTACAAGTACCATAATTGATACTGGTAAACGGAATTTGCCCGCCGGATCGGCTGGACATGGTATTGAGATTATGTACCATACTTTCAGCCGCTTGCAGGGTTTCGATTTCAGTTTCTTTCAGTGCATAACGGAACGATTTCGGATATACCTCCGCCAGATCGGTCCGGCTCATTGTGATCTCGCCCAAAGATTCATTAGCTTGTCCCTCATCAAAATAATCCAGACCCTTGCGGAACAGCTTAGCGAAGGATTTGGTTACATAAGGTGCCAGATCATAGTCGAGTTTATTGGCGGATACGCCGCCATATTGAGCATTTTGCTGGGATTGAAAAATGATTGCTACTAGTGACATAGCTGTCATTATGGAGTTCGGAGGACGAACACTGCCGTTGCCGGTGTTGAAGCCTTCTCGGAGAAGCTTATCAAACGGGATAAAAATGCAGTTAGTCGTTCCGATTGCGTATTGATCCAGATCATGCACATAGACGACATTGTCATCAATGGCTTGCACCAGCTGCGGCGGCATCGTAAAGTTACGGGCGTACCATTTTGAATATTCACTGCCGAACTTGCTCATTTTACCGGAGAAACTCTCTCCGTTCAAATTGGCATTCTCGCGCAGCAAGTCCAAATCCCGGCTGTCGATAATATCGCGTCCTAAATCAATGAGCTCTTCTAAAAGAACTTCCCGTGCATTTGTTGTACCGTTAAATTGTCTCTCCAACAACGTCATTGTATAGCTCTCCTCTCAGTCTATCGTCCTATCATTAAGAAGTGGGGCCGCATAAGCGGCCGTATATTCATTGTGATCTCATAAAAAAAGCATCCCCTAGCGAGGATGGCTGAAAATGCCCGATGCGTTATGTAAATATCCACACAGATATTTGTAGTGGTCTCTAAGAAGATGACCGCATGCGGACACCGCTCCTGTTCCTCGCAGGCACTCATAGTTGGTGTCGTCGAAACAGGCAGGTCTCCTGGCTTCCGTAGGACCTCTCAGCGCCTTCCCAAGGGGGTTCTTACCCTCAGTGGCTTCTGCCAGGAGATCTGCCCATCTTTAGCTTCTAAAAGCTTGTAAAGGGCATCCGGTTACAGTGGCGGGACCGCAGCGGATTTTCACCGTACTTCCCTATTAAGCTCTAATTCCGATTAAGGATCAAAGCGCCTGTCTCCACTATATTTTGTTGTCGTTAGATAAAAATAACCCAAGATGTTGTGTTTGTAAACAGTTTTTTAGAAAACCCGCGCGGGGAGCGGGTTCTTCAAAAGTACTCCACAAATGATCCACAGGCTGTCCATAAGTAATCCACAATTGATCCACAGGCATATGAAAAATGATTCATAAATTGTCCGAAAAGATGCCACAAAGAGTCCATAAATGTAGTGCAGATGACCCTAGAATTCACGTAAGAAAAAATACCCGTGGCGAAAGTCATATTTCGGAGAATTTTTTGGGGAAAGAAGAAGGGGCATAATAAAGCTGAGATCATTTGTGGGAGAGCGGTGGAGTTGTTACAATAGAAGGAGACACATACTTTAAAATTCCGAGGAGGTATTCCCATGCCTATTGCTGAAGTAACCGTTATTCCGATTGGAACAGGTAGTACGAGCCTTAGCGGCTATGTTGCAGATATGCAGCGAGTGCTGAAGACGGTAGAAGGGATTACTTATGAGCTTACATCCATGGGTACAATTATCGAAGGGCCTCTTCAGCGTATTTTTGCTGCAGTCGAGGCGCTGCACGAGTCTCCTTTTGCCACAGGTGCAGAGCGTGTCTCTACCTCACTTAAAATAGACGACCGCCGAGATAAACCCTCCACTAGCCGTGGAAAGCTGGAATCTGTGGAGCGTAAACTACAGATGGAATAGCAGTTCGGGAGAGTAGGGAAATAGAGAAAATAGGCTTGCGTTTCTAGGTGGAAGTTGTATAATATTTTTTGTTTGACAGAAAAATCAGCTTTAAGCTGGTGTAGCTCAGGGGAAGAGCAACGCACTCGTAATGCGTAGGCCGGGGGTTCA
>NZ_NFVA01000240.1 GCF_002264395.1 Paenibacillus sp. VTT E-133291 | reverse complement strand
TACGTTCGCTTTATATACGATCATATCGTTAGCCTCCTGTTTAATCGGATTTAACTTCGCGGCTACTAGTGCTTTAAATGCCGCCCACCCCGTCCATTTGCCGCCGTCGTACATTAAGCGCGGACAGATTTTACCGGACCAATCGAAGTGGCGGCGCAATCGATCAACGCCCCATCCGCGCTCCTTAAGCATTGACGCTACGAGACTCGCTGCGTTATCGAGCGTCTTTTCGTAGTTACCACTTTCGCATATCTCTACGCCGATCGATGTACGGTTGCCGGATTTAGCGGCGCTTCCGTCTCCGCTATGCCATGCGTTCTCGTTCAGCGGAAGACATTCGACCGCTTCCTTTTCGTCGACTACGATATGGAATGACGCTTGGCGCGCGTTCGTTGGATTCGTTAGCCACGCGCGTTCATTCGCTGCCGAGGACGACGGATTACCCGTATTGTGAATCGTAATTGTAGTCGCGGACATAGCGTATCCAGGTCGCCGATTGCACGC
>NZ_NFVA01000286.1 GCF_002264395.1 Paenibacillus sp. VTT E-133291 | reverse complement strand
CGGTGACGATTAAGAAATCATATCTGGCGACACAAGCGGTAGGAACAACCACGTTGACGTTTAGCTTTAGCGCGGGAGCTGCGCAATCCCTGGCAGTTACGGTGACGGATACGACAACACCAGTATCCAATTCCACGATAACGCCAACAACAGCAAGCTTCGATAAGAAAATAGCGAATCAAGCTGATATAGCAGTAACTATGACGCTGAACGGAAACACACTCAGCACG
>NZ_NFVA01000190.1 GCF_002264395.1 Paenibacillus sp. VTT E-133291 | reverse complement strand
CACGTTAACTATCCGTAGTTTTTTGGCGTCATCTGCGTCCGTCCAATCGTCAACGCTGATACAATTCACGTTTATATACGCTGTTGCGTCTTCTACCGTTAGAGCCAAGCGCTCCACCTCCCGTTATTTTGCGGAGGTATTCGCGGCCTTTCGCGGTTTAGGCGTTGGCTTAACGGGTTCCTCCGGTACTTCTTCCGCATCAACGCGTTTAATCCACGTTGGGGTCAACGAGTCTAACAGCGCTATCTCCTCCGCGACCTCCGTTTCGTACGTGCCGTCCGCATTAAACTCGATTACGCTAGCAACGGAATATAGTGGGCTTGCGTTGTACTTAGCCATTACTTCGCCTCCAACGCCACAACTCGCGCAGCCAATTCCGCGAGAATTCCCTGAACATTAGTCGCGGTTCCTGGTCCGATCGCCGTTGCGGTTACTTGCGTTGCTGTATGGGCATGGTTCCCGGCTGCTGCCGTTGCCGCAGTAGCGCCGAGCGCTAGAGAGGACGTTCCTGCGCCAATCGCTGTACGAGCCGCCGTCGCGTCTACCGCTTTGATTACGTTGCGTCCAACGACAGTTGCGTCTGTGATATTCGCAGCCGTTACGGTACTAGCGCCACCACCTCCCGCACCTTCTTGCAAATCTTGGATGATATCGCCCAGACCTACGTCATTAGCTGCGGGGCTAACGAGGTTTAGGCGCTCTTTGTCGTGGTCTGATATTGCCACTATTCGTTCACCTCCGTAAGATTAAAGGGAGCCGAAGCTCCCCGCGTTATTAAGATACAGACGTAGAGATATTCTCAAGGATTGCGATTTTTTCAGCCGCATTTTTCACCGTTACGCCGTACTCTCCGCGAATCTGACGCGCTACAAAGTCAGCGCCTGGAACGGTGGCATCGGTGTCAAACAGACCGCGACCGTTCAGTGGATTGATAGACAAGATGTCGCGGTCAAACAGCGCGATCTTATTTTTCGGGAAGTTCGGGTCAACGATGACAGTCGCAACAGAACCGCCTACGATATCAGAGACGAACGTTTGGATCTTGTGTCCGGTCGCAGTATCAGTACGTTCAGTGCGGATAGTATCCGAAGCAAACTTCGTAATCTGACGCGCACCTGCGGTATTGGTTAAGATCGTGTTAACGGAACCGCCGCGTTGGTACACTTTTTCCGCGAGATCGTTCAGCATCTTCGGAGAGATTTCGCCGCCGTTTGCGTTCTGTTTAGCGGAGCCCTTCTTGTCAGCAAAGTAAAGCAGACCGCCAGTTGTACGCGGAGTTCCCGCGCCTGCATCAATACGACGACCGTAAATCAACCAGTCATTTTGTTCCCGCGCGATCTCTTTCAGACGAAGCTGTACTTGGTAGTCGAGCTCATTAGTGACGTTATAAGTGCGGACATTTTGCTGCGTACCAGAAACGGCAGCATAACGCTCGATAATTTGCGCGTAGTTGAAATCAACCAGACGGTCATGTCCTTCGTCAACGCCTGGTAGCGCGCCTTCAAGTTGCGGACGGGAAACGATGCGGATTTCTGCGCCACTGGTTACCGCTGCTGCAGTTGTTCCGTCATACCCACGTACTACCGTGATTACATCACCCACTACGGCTGTTACGCGGAGATACTCTTCGCCGATAACTACGATTGCGTTGACGCGGAATTTCAGTCCATCGCCTTCCGCTACCGTAATCGAGGTTGCGCCGACTAGCGCCGCTGCAGCCGCTGTCGCGCGGTTAGAGTTAAGGTTATCCGACATCCATTCGTACTTCGTTTGATATAGCGGAGTGGTGCCGATTCCGATAAGACCGAGCAACGTTGGAGCATCGTCGATAATAAGCGAAATACCTGCTTCTAGCTGGCGTACCTGGTCCTGAAAGTCATAAGATTTCAACATTAATGAGTTCCCCCTTGAGTTTGGTTAAAATAAAAAGGCCCGGAATTTTCCGTAGCCTTGGCTTACTTCTTATTTAATTTGTTTGAGATTTCAATAACCTTTGAGAAGTCCTTAGCCTTACGCGCTTCCGATAGTTGCGCCTCAAGTGTCTTTCTCTCGTCCTCGTCCGGGTTACCTCCGCCACCACCGCCGATAGGTTTCGGCTTTGTCTCCGCAACTAAGTACGGTTCAGCCACAATAAGTGCCTCGACCGCTTCTTTAACGCCAATCGCGTTACCTTCGTTATCTACTGACGCGCTACTCAAATCCGCCAGTTTCAGCGCGGCCGCCAATCGGTCAGCCGGTACGTTCTTTTCGCGCGCCAACGCCTTAAACTCCGCATTAATCAAACGTTTATTAGCGGTTGTAATTGCGGCGGCTCCGCGGTCCTCTGCTTCCTGCGCTTTAATGCGTGCGGCTTCGAGATCGGCGGCTAAACGCTCCGTCTCCGTCAAGTCCGCTTTAGCGCGTTCAGCCTCCGCTAGCTCAAGCGCAGTTAATTTCGTTTTGATATCGTCATAATCTTCGCGGCCTTTACGGTCCCTTGCGAGACGCTCGGCAACAATGCGGTCTAGATCCGCCTGCGTAAACGTCTTATCGGGCGTTGGGTCGGGTGTTGGATTCGGATCAGGGTCCGGATCGCCTTCCGCAAATAACTGCAGATTCATCGGATATCGTGAGCGTTTAATTTCGTTTTCCATTGTTTGTCCTCCGTCCGCTTTGAGCCCGTCGGCTATCGTATGTCTGACCGTAAAGTTTATCGCGTCAATTCACGTCTGGACGCGGAGCCTTATTGCTCCAATATCTT
>NZ_NFVA01000177.1 GCF_002264395.1 Paenibacillus sp. VTT E-133291 | reverse complement strand
CGCCTGAATTCAATATTCGATGTCGAGTAATCTTCTTGGGATACTTTGTGATCAAAAGCGGACTTTTTAAACAGCCTCTTATAGTATACCAGCATCCTGTGAGTGGGTGAAATCATCTAAGGTTCGGGCAAGCCGGGCAAAAGACAGGGGACATCTGCCAATTTAGTTCTAGTAAAGACAGATGTCCATGAGGCGGGTGCTGACTCCGCATATAGTTATACTGTCTTGAGAATACGACGGGGCAGGGTGAAGGCCGTGAAAGCGAGAAAGAGAAAAAAACACAAGCATCCGCGAGAATATCGCGACGGTTATCACGAAGGATATCGTCTTGGCATGTGTGAGGCTGTGCAGCGTCTGAATACTCCAGGGGTCGAAGCCTGCCGACCATTTAAGTTAATGTATGTTCCTCAAGGATTTCAGGCGATCGACACTGGCGTAACGGAGGCGCTGCAGCAGCTTGTAAGTGAGCTTGTAATAAGTACTCCTGAAACAATGCTGGAAACCGCGGCACGGGAAATGCCTGGGGCAGTGTTAGTGATGAATGGGCTTCATGTATTCCCGGAAAATCATTTAGAACAGATTTCGGAGATAAGAAAGCTAGGCATCAAAGCCGCCATTTGGTTTGTGGATGATCCTTATTTTACAGAGGACACTTCAGTCATTTGCAAGCATTATGATCACGTATTTACACATGAGCTGGGTTGCGTAGAGTTTTATCAATCCCTTGGGGTGTCATCGGTTCATTATTTGCCACTATGTGTCAATCCAAAGATGTTCTACCCACGGCGTACCGGCCCGCAATATCAGTATGACATTGTATTTATTGGTAATGCATTTCGTAATCGGACAGAGCTGTTCGACGAACTGGCACCTTATCTTAAGGGGAAGAAAGTGCTTATAGCTGGGGGATTCTGGGAACGCCTCGCAACCTATGATCAACTTACGCCTTTTATCAGTAATGGCTTTATCCCGCCTGAGGAGACAGCGAATTACTACAGTGGTGCAAAAATAGTCATTAATATTCACCGCCCGTGGGAAGAGGGTCAGGATAACCGGAATAGCTACCGCCTTCCTTCTCGTTCTATTAATCCGCGCACCTATGAGATCAGCGCCTGCGGTACTATGCAGCTTACGGATGTTCGTGAGGATTTGGGCAATTATTATCGGCCTGGTTATGATCTGGATACTTTTGGCTCCGCTAAGGAACTGCAGCAGAAGATTGAGTACTATCTGAAGCATGAAAAAGAGCGGCGAATCTATGCTTTACGGGGATTACAGACTACCATGCGAAACCATACATTCACTGCTCGTTTGCCTCATTTGCTGAATGTGATTGCTTCACGTGTATGAAATCTATAAAGGGATAAAGGAGCGAGGATTATGAACAATAATGAATTTATTATGCCTACACCCCCATTACCTCTGACACCTCCGGAGGAAGAAAAGCTGCGTGGTCGTCTGAGTGGTTTCAAGGGTGGTTATGATGAGGGCTATTTACGGGGGCGCCTTGCGATCCTGAATGGTCGGCCAGAAGAAGTATTTCCTGTAAGGAATATTCATGTCATGTATGTCGCTTCTGGCAAAGGCTACCCTTACTCTCCTTTAGATGATGCGGTTCTTTGCGCATTACAAAAATTAACAGCTCAAGTCACAATTACGGATGTGCGTCAAAATCTAGTAGAACTGGCTGCAGCGCAAAGACCGGATCTGGTATTGGTGCTAGACGGTATGGATTTACCTCTTGAACAGATTGATGCTATTCGTGCTAGTGGCATCCGGACAGCTATTTGGCTTACAGATGATCCCTATTATACTGACTTTACGATCAAGATTGTGGCACACTACGATTTTGTATTCACCCTTGAACGTAATTGTATTGATTTCTATCGGGGACTTGGTTGCCCAGAGGTCCATTATCTCCCCTTTGCTGCTCATCTGGAACATTACCGTCCTACTACAACACGTTCACCAGTGAATCGGGAAGTTAGCTTTATTGGCTCCGCCTATTGGAACCGGGTGAACTTCTTCCGTGAGATTCTTCCTGATTTGATGAACTATAACACAGTGATTAACGGAATCTGGTGGGATCGTCTGCCAGAGGCTCCACTCTACGGTGACCGTATTGAAATTGGTAAATGGATGTCCCCGCAAGAGACGTCGGTAGCTTACAGCGGCTCCAAAATCGTCATTAACCTCCACCGCTCACACATTGATGAAGTAGTTAATAATAATACGCTTTCGATTCCTGCGGTTTCTCCTAATCCACGTACTTTTGAAATTGCAGCAACGGGCACGTTGCAATTAGTAGATGCCAGAGATGATATGGGATCTTTCTACAAACCAGGTGAAGAAATTGAGACCTTTGCAAGCCCTCAGGAAATGATGGATAAGATCCGTTATTACTTAACCCACGAGGAGGAACGCCGGGCAATCGCGCTGCGTGCTTTTGAACGGACGCTCAAGGATCACACTTACGCAAAACGTATTCACCAGTTGCTAACAGTAATCTACGGCTAGACTTAGGCCTAAACTGGATATGGAAATGTGCGCTTAGCAGGGGACAGGTGTCGTGCCGGCATCTGTTTTTCCTCGATATACTGTAGAACCAGACCTCAGCGTATGCCTGTAACCTGATGAAAAGAAGCTGATGCTTTCGAAGTGAGTTTTACTGCGAAGTAAGAAACGTGAGCAACGCTTCGTAAAACTTTTAGGGAGGTGAATGGCTGCTCCAGGCCCTCGTTAGGGAGCGCCGAAACGCCATGGCTGATAAAGCTACAATCGTCCTCTTTTCACATGTATCTAATACACGCAGTATTACCGGAGCGGAGAAGCTGTTGTTGTTCTTCGCTCAGGAGCTTTCTCCGTACTTTAATTGTATTCTCGTTGCACCACAGGACGGCAAGCTGACTGCTCAGGCTAGAAGCTTCGGGATAAGTGTACAGTTGCTCTCGATTCCACTTTTATATGGAATGTACACTCCTTATGCAGGGCTCGAGGCAGATGCTCGTAAATTCCAGGAAAGCAGGGAGTATCACGAGTTAACAGACTGGCTGACCTCTCTGCGCCCGGCGTTTATTATTACAAGTACCTGTGTCCATGCTTTGCCGGCAATGGCTGCCAAGTCACTGGGCATTCCGGTGGTATGGAAAATATCAGAGACGATAACAGACAATGAATATACACCCATTAGTGTAGGGCTGATTCATCGGAATAGTGATGAGATTCTGGCTATTTCACAGACGGCAGCAGCTTGCTTTCCAGAGGAAGTGAGAGTGGAGAAAGTAATCCAGCTTCCCCCTTCATGGAATGACAAAGAGATGATGATTGAGGCTTGGAGCAAGCTTCGGGGCGAACGACGGCGAGAGCTAAAGATTAAACCGCAGGAGCAGCTGGTCGGTTATATTTCTTCCTTTATTAATAAGGAAAAAGGATTGGAACATTTTGTGAAAATGGCTGTGCTTGTGTACGCGGTCCATCCTAGTGCGAAATTTGTTGTCATAGGTTCAGCTGGTGACAAAAGCTACTATGATCGCTGTGTCCGCAAGGTAAAGCTCGAGGGTCTGTATACCCGATTTAAATTTGTTGGTTATGCTGAATGCCTTCCATCTGCTTATTGCGCTATGGATGTGCTGGTTGTTCCCAGCCTGATCCGCGAAGGCTTTGGAATGACGGCTTTGGAAGGAATGGCTTTTGGAAAGCCCGTGGTCGCTTACGACTCCGGGGGCTTGCGCGAAATCCTGCACGCAGCAGGCTGCGGCGATAATCTCGTGCCCGCGTCGGACATTTCCGCGCTGGCCGAAAGAGTCAACGTCATGCTGGCGCAGCCGGGACTGGCGATAACCATAGGCGCCCAAGCGCGGGAGCGCGTCGACGCCGTTTATGGTCCGGCGGCTTATCGGAGCCGCCTGCAGGGTCTTGCGGAGATGTGGAGCCTCCGCTATTGCAGCGCACCGCCGGTGCGCGAGGCCGACAGCGTGGTGGAACCACCCGCTGTCCTGCCTGAATTGCCCGCTGCGTCGCCGGCTTTGCCGCGAAGCAAGGCCCTGCCGAGCCGCGTCGCCCGCAAGCGACGCGGCAAAGCCCGGGCGCGCCGCGGAAGCGGGCGCCCGTTGGTTTTTCGCCGCGTTGCTCGCAAGCGGCGTAAGGGTTCTGCCCGGCGGCGGAGCACCGCCGGGGGCAAGCGCCGCCGGGCCCGCCGGGGTGGGCGGCGGCGCGCAGCGTAAATGCCTCGATTGCCGCTCATCGGGCCGTGGGCAAAGAACGGTAAAAATCCCGTTCATTGT
>NZ_NFVA01000088.1 GCF_002264395.1 Paenibacillus sp. VTT E-133291 | reverse complement strand
TAGTGTGAAACTTATACTTTCTTATATTTTAATTATTCAGTTTCAGTTGTACCTTCATTTCCCTCGGTTGAATCTTCCTCTTCCTTAGGAGCAAGATACGTCCAATTCTCTTTTTGGGTAATATGGCCTTCCTTCATCAGCTTTCCAAGCGCACGCTTAAAGGCTGATTTACTAATTCCGAAGCGCTGCTTGATAATATCCGGTGGTGTTGCATCCGAATAAGGCATCGCTCCACCCGGACGGGCATGCAAGAATTCTAAAATCGTGGCAGAGTCAACATCCATGCCTACTTCTTTACGGAGCCCCATAGAAAGGTTAACCCGACCATCCTCGCGAATATGGGAGACACGTGCTTCGAACTGCTCTCCAAGACGTAGTAGACGACTCCGTTCAGAGGAATGGACCATACCGATAATACCAAAGCCTAAAACCCCAGCATCTACAAGAACAAAAGTCCCCATCTGCAGCGGTTTGTAGACCCGGGCTGTCACAGTCTGTCCCATCCAGGATTCAGGCGCAGGAAGAGCTAACGGAGCTAGTTCCTGTTCTCCGGCTAGTTTAGCACGAAGACGTCCCTGTTTATCATGCTCCATAATCGCATACACATAGTCGCCGATCTGAGGCCGCAGCTCTGGAAGCTCCGGAAGCTCGCGAATGGGCAGCAGCAGCTGCCGTCCGAGACCCATTTCCAAGAAGCAGCCTAGACGCGGATGGATATCAGCCACTTCCAATAAGGCCATTTCGCCCAATGTTAGAAACGGTTTCTTCATTGTTGCCGCTAGACGATCCTCGGTATCGAAGAAGATAAAGACTTCAACTTTATCGCCTGTCTTAACCTTCTCGGTAAGCTCCGTATAATGCAGCATAACATCCTGATCTCCTGCGTTCAGGAAAAATCCGTATGGGGATACCTCTCTTACTACATTAAGTGTAACTGTAGTTCCTGCAATCAGGCTCATACAGTCTCCACTACCTTCGCATCCGACCACAGACGCTCGATATTGTAGTATTCACGTTCATCGCGGTGGAAAATATGAACAATAACATCTCCAAGATCCATCAGCACCCAACGTGCTGAATCCATTCCTTCGATCCCCTTAATTACGCCGCCTGCTTCATGGACCACTTTACGGACTTCGGTAGCGATGGACTGAACTTGAGTATCCGAATTACCGTGACAGACAACAAAGTAATCACTAATCGGTGAAACAGTACGCAGATCTAATGCCACTACGTTCATTGCTTTTTTATCTTCCACAGCCTTAAGGGCCAGTTCTAACAGCTTGCTTGGTTGTACACTCATATTTTATCCTCCAATATTCTAACTAAATCATTACGCGCCAGTACCGTTAACGGAAAGATCACTCGGCGTTTTTCCAGTAGTAAACTAATCGTAGAATCAAATCCAGCGACTAGTCCTTCTTCCAAACTTACTTTTGCCAGCTTACGTATCTTATCAACCCCTGGAAAATCGCGGCCAGGCTCGATATAGTCGGCGAGACAGACAATTTTCTCAAGTAAACTCATATCTTCACGACCTGAGGTGTGAAAACGGATTGCATTAAGAATATCTGGATCTGTGATCCCATAATCTTTCTCTGCTACAAAGGCACCTACTTCCGAATGCCACAGCTGTTTGTCATGCTTCAGAAGATTCAAGTTCAGATGATTCTGCTCGATAATCTCCTTCATTCTCTCCACAGGCCAATACTTGGCCACATCATGCAGAATTGCCGCTGTCTCCGCACGCTCAGGATCAGCGCCATATTGCTCCGCTAGTTGAATGGATGACTGCATGACGCCCAGTGTATGCTTCCAGCGCTTAGCAGGCATTTGTGTCGAGACCGCCTCAATCAGAGCTTCGCGGCTGTATGCCATACAATCCACTCCTTTGAACATATTCGAACACTGCCTCAGGTACCATATAACGTATGGATTTGCCAGTTGCAGCCCGTTCTCTTAACATCGTTGACGAAATATCAACCAGAGGCATATCTGCTAGCAGTACCTTCTCTGCTATATAGGTTGGCAAAACGTCTAGATCAAGAGGTGTCCCCGGACGACCTACGCCGATAAATGTAAGCCGCTGCACAAGCTCTTCAATCTCGTTCCATTTCGGTAAATACTGGACCATATCCGCTCCGATAATGAAATAAAGATCGAAATGCGGATACGTCTCTTGCAGCCGTCTTATGGTCTCATACGTATAGGAAACGCCACCTCTGACAACTTCCCAATCTAATGTGCGAAAAGCTTCATGATTGTGTATCGCTTCCTCCACCATTGCCAGCCGATCTGCTCCAGATACCCCCGCCTCATGTTTATGAGGCGGAATATGCGAAGGCATAAACCATACTTCTTGAAGTCCATAAGTTTCTCTGGCTGCTTCCGCTGCCATCATATGTCCAATATGAAGAGGATCAAAGGTACCTCCCATAATTCCAACTTTCAAGAGGACGACCTCCTCGGTAGTATGCTTTCAGGTATTAGCGGGGCAGCTCAATGGTTTTGTTGTCACGCGATTCTTTGTACAATACAATGGTCTTTCCGATCACTTGTACAAGCTCAGAACCCGATTGTTCAGCCAGCGCAGCACCGATCTCCTTGGGATTCTCAATATTGTTGCTCAGTATACTAATCTTCATAAGCTCACGCTTCTCAATAGCTTCTTCAATGTGGCGTACGAGGTGATCGTTTACTCCACCTTTGCCCACTTGGAAAATAGGATCGAGGTGATGCGCCAATGAACGAAGATACCGTGTTTGTTTACCAGTTAACATAAATGAATAACTCCTTAATTAACATATATTATTACCCTAAATTGATGAATCCATTTCTTATTCTTTTCCACCCAGACAATTGAGTATGGTCTTTCGCATGATTTCCGTAGGCGCAGGCTGTCCTGTCCAATACTCCAGTGCATAAGCCCCCTGATAGACAAACATCCCGAGGCCTCCATGAATCGTACAACCCCGTTCAAGTCCTTCTAACAATAGACGAGTGCGCAGTGGATTATAAATCAGATCACTTATGACCATCCCTGCACGAAGCAGTTCAGGATCTATAGGTGTCTCATCCATGTGAGGATACATGCCTACGGAAGTTGTATTGATCAGTACATCAATACCATCTAGCATTTCCGCTACTTCGTTCATGCTAATCCCGATCACATTCCCTTTGCTCTGGCACTCTGCAGCCAAGTCCTGTGCCTTATCAACACTGCGATTAGCGATAAGGATAGACGAAGGCTTCTCCTGAAGCAGTGCGGCAACAATTCCTCTTGCTGCGCCGCCCGCTCCAATCACCATAATCTTCGTACCTGACAAATCAGAAATAGCTTCCGCTTTAAGCGAACGTACATAACCGATTCCATCCGTATTATATCCGGTGAGTATTCCGTTATTGTTAACAATCGTATTGACTGCACCAACGGCTACCGCACTTTCATCTAATAGATCTACATAAGCCATCACCGCAACCTTATGCGGAATCGTCACATTTACCCCACGGAATCCAAGGGTGCGAATCGCTTGCACCGCATTCTCCAGATTGTCTGGAAGGATATGAAGCGGCACGTAAGCACCCGGAATTCCCAATGCTTGGAGTGCTGCTTCATGCATAATAGGCGATTTTGATTGTATAATAGGATCTCCCATTACGCCCAGTAAAATATTCCCGGTATTGTAGCCCTCGGTTGCAGTTATCAAAGACACTGTAATAGCCTCCCCGTTAGATCATCGAAGGGCGGGTAAGCACCTTCACACCACGCGGAACATGGATAGCCACGACTGCGCCTTCTGTCCCATTGACCTTAATCCAGCCCAAACCTGAAATATATAGATCGCTCCGACTGCCTTTATTAATTCGGAACTCATGCCGTTGCCATGGTGGCAGCTTGTCCATCCGGTCACTTCCTGGAGGAGACAACATTTCACCACGATGGTCCGCATAAAGGGAATCTGCACGTTCCAGTTTGGTGCGATGGATTTTTAAAGTACCACTAATAAAGCAAGTGAACGATTGATGCGGACCTTGCACGAAATCAAAACGTCCCAGTCCACCGAAAAATAACGTCTGTCCTTCATTCAACTGATAGACGGCAGGCTTCAACGGATTGGCTGGCATAACTGCATCCAGATCCTGACGCTCAACTAGTTCACTATAACGCCATGGATACACGATCCCTGGTGTATCAATAATATAGTGGCCATCATCTAGTGGGATTTTGACCGTATCAAGTGTAGTACCAGGGTAACGTGAAGTGGTTAACTCCTGTTCCAAATCGCTGTAGTCCGAAATCAGACGATTGATAAGCGTAGATTTCCCTACATTCGTTGCACCGACTACATAAACATCACGCCCACCACGCAGCTCTGTTACGGCTTCCAGTAAACGATCAAAGCCTTGATTACGTTTCGCACTACAAAGTACGATTTCAGCTGTCCGCAATCCTTCTTCTTTACAGCGTTGTTGCATCCAGTTACGCAGTTTATTCCAGTTCGTAACCTTAGGTAGCAGATCACATTTATTCACTGCAAGAATAACTGGGTTATTACCGACAAACCGCTGAAGACCGGAAATCAAACTGCCTTCAAAATCGAAAATGTCAACAATATGAATAACAAGTGCATTCTTCTCCCCTACTCCACTCAGCAAGCGAAGAAATTCATCCTGGTTCACAGAAACAGATGAAGCCTCGTTATAATTCTTAATCCGGAAACAGCGTTGGCAAATCACAGGGTCCCGGTCTAGTGCGACTTCCGGAAGGTATCCTGGTTGATCCTTATGCTCCATCTGAAGCTTGATACCACAACCGCTACACTTCTCAGGACGCTGTGTTTCACTTTGTTCGTTCATTACTATTTTTCCTCCTCGTGCCACAATCCTTTTTTACGAAGCCGTGTCAGAGCCACTCGCTCTACCCGACGATTAAATCTTGTGCCGAACCCTTCATCCTTCACGGAGATTGGCAGCACCAATACGGTATACAGGCCAAGCCGATTGCCGCCGTATACATCTGTAAGCATTTGGTCGCCCACCACAATCGTTTGCTCCGGTGGTAACTCCATCTGCTTCATCGCTTTGAGAAAAGGAGCATTACTCGGTTTCCGAGCCTGATGCACAAATTCAATATTAAGCGGTGTAGCAAAGCGTGACACCCGGTCCATGTTGTTATTGGATACGATGATGAGCTTAAAGCCCACTTCCTTCACCTTCTCAAACCACAACAACAGCTCCGGAGTAGCCACAGGCGCTTTGGCACCGACCAGTGTGTTATCCAGATCCGTAATGATTCCACGGTATCCCTGTCGATACAGCTCTTCTAGAGAAATATCGAATACCGTATTCACCCGGAGTTTGGGAACTAACATTTCAAACAATACGTTCACCTCGATTTCATACAAAAAACTATAACATACTCCATGCGCTACGCAAATAAATCTATAGCAATGATTTACTGCCTAAACGCTATTTCTTGGATCTTATCGTTCTCCGCAGCCGCAAAGCTTCAGTATACACGCTCTGCCAGTCTTTGTCTTCAATAACATCAGGGCTATACTTTGCTTGTTCAAACATCGTTAGCAGTGAAGAAAGATGATTGGCCACAGCAGGTCGTTCCTGACTCCAGCGGACTACGGCTTCACGCAATGTTTCATGCTCTTCCTTCATCATTCCCTTACGATGCAAATACCTTACCCAACGCTCAGTTTCAGCCACAACTTTCTGATCAGGCGTTAAAGGTCGGCCCATTCGCATCTGTTGAACGAAGAAGCGCAACTTAAATCGAATATGCCAAACTTTAAAAATAGTCCAGGATAATAATACAACCACTGCTGCCAAAACTACCCATAAACCCACATGGAAGCCTTGATCTGCTTGTGCATTAGTCACAGGTGCAGGTGTTGGTTCTGCCATTTCATCTTGATCTTCCGGATCTGTCTCAGGTATTTGCTCATTCTTAGTCAGGAGAGGAGTATTAAACCCTGGTGTAGCTTCAACAGGAATCCAACCATACTCACCAAAATAGACCTCTGCCCAGGAATGGGCATCTGCATTGGTAATCGTGTAATTATTATTTGCGGCACCTACCTGCTGCGCCAAATTCATAGGCAATTCCGCCTGTTCTCCAGGTGCATAACCCTTAACCCATCTTGCAGGGATGTTTAGGGAACGTGCCATAGTGACTAATGCCGTAGAATAATAATCACAGTAACCTTCCTTCAGCTCGAACAAAAAACCATCTACAAAATCCTCACTTGAAACACGTGTTATATCCGGCTTGTTGGTATATGGAAAGGTTTGTTGTAAGTATTGTTGCAAAAGTGCTGTTTTTTCATACGGTGTTGTTCCTTGTGCTGTAATTTCCTCGGCCAGATCTTTAACCCGTTGAGGGAAGTCATCAGGCAGCTGAAGAAAGCTTTCCTCCAGATCATTCCCTTTGTATAGTTCCTTATAGGTCTTTGCTGTCAATTCCTGAACAGGAATGACCGGAACTTCAGAAGTCAGCTCAAAGGTCGAAGGATAGTCGAGTTTCTTCCCGTCTATATCCCATAGAAGCTCACTATCACGATCTCTCCAGAAAAGACCCTTCCCAGCTGCCTCGCCATTCAATGAATCCACCGAAGTTACAGAATAAGCACCGAATAACACCGGAAATTCATTATTGTTAAGCACTTTAACCGTCTGTTTCAATGTGCGGGTAGTGACCTTAGAAGCCGCATTTTGCTCCAAGGATTTCCCCGTCTCCACCTCTTCTAAAGGTCCTCGCTTCAATCGATCCTTATCCGACCATCCACTTCCAGAATAGACTCTGCGTGTTTCTCCTCGCATATAAATACGTAAATCTGAAACCACTGTCATCACCGGGGTATAATCGAAGTTAAAGCCCCCGCCCAGGTTGTCATCATTCAGACTATAGCCTGACGAAGTATTGTTAACAGAGGAACCTGAACCCGTATTGGAGTTTGTTGTTCCAGTTGTGCTCTTACCAGAAGATTTTCCAATTCCATTCCACTCTTGCCACGCCGTATAAGGATCCTTCAAAGTAGGCCTTACATCCGGCATATTTACACCGATTAAAATAACCAGAGAGAAGACGATTGCGATATTCATGACTATTTTCGAGGGATATTCCAGCAAATGTACCCATCCACGCGGATAATGTAACTGAAAACTTCTTAGGTGCTGGCTGACAAGCCAGCCCATACCCGCAAATACCGTCCAAGCCACTTCCTGCCACAAAACAATAGATGTAAAGGAATCAAGCGCAGCCAGCGCTACAATGTTCATTCCTATAAACCATAAGATACGTTTCTTCGAGGATACCCACCAAGACGATAGCAACAACAAGGCAGAGGCACCAAGAGCAAACCAGATATACGGCACCATATACACACTAATATCCTGAAGCTTATCAAGAAGGGTTGTAGCCCATGGATCTGGAACATAAATTCCATAATTAGTAATGTTGCGATAAACGATATAGATAATAGCTGCTGCTTCTATAATCAGTCTGAATTGAACTTTAACAGGAATAAAAATCTCAATGATGGTAATCGTTAACAGGGCAGCCCATACAGAAGCAGTGGTTTGATTAAGCCAGATGGGTTCCGTATAAGAAATCCACTGCTGTGCAATAATCAATAGCCATAACAGGCCGACGGAACGGTGCCAGGAGAATTTTATCTGATTCCACCAGGTTCTCATATCAACCTTCCCCTCCTAACACTGAGGGAAGCTCTTGAAGCGAGCTAATACCATAGCCGGTTATTCCACGAGATCTAAGGACGTCTATCCAATCGTTACCTCTACTTATCTCTGCGGAATTTCGCACATGAATGTGAGAAGCAGTCATTCCTCTGCTGTCAGCCCAACGTAGGGCATCAAGTACAGGCTGTCCACGCTGTGGACTAATTAACACAAAGTAAGAGCCTTTAGGAAACATACGATATCCTTTTTCCAATCGGGAGATAAGCGGACCGCGCCCCTCAGCGTTTAGATCGATTAAATATTGAATCATCTTCTGACGCTCAGCAGCACCTTCAACAGGTGCGAACACCTTCGTCGACTTATCCAAACAACAGAGACCAATTCCAATTCTCTCCCGAATGCCGAAGCCGAGGAGTGATGCCGTCACCGAAACTGCTAATTCGAATTGATTCGTATTCATATAAGCTGATGTGCTTCCGTCAAGGACTAGAATGGTTTTGGGAATCGACTCATGCTCAAACTCTTTGGATTTCCAAGAGCCTGTCTTAGCAGTTGCGTTCCAGTGAATTCGCGTCAAGCGATCACCATATACATAGTCACGTACGCCATTAATCTGTGTGGTTTCACGCCGAGATTGAACAACGGAAGCCTGCGGCCCGGATAGCCGAGATTTTCTCTCATATAACTGCCAGCGCGGAACGTAGATCGCACGAGGCAAAACCTGAAATTGTCCTTCCGATAAAAATGTTCCCTTATGCTCGACAAGCCCAAATATATCTTGGCTGATAATATCTGTATTAGAGAATGTGTAAGTTCCACGCTCTAAGGCTGGTGTCTGAAACTTTAGTTCCCCAATGCCTCTGAGGCTTGGGACTACACTTTCCTCAAATACCCACGATTCTCCATTATGCCGCTTAAGAACCTCCCTTACAACAACGTAAGGCAAGGGCAAAATCCCGGGGATTGTAATCTTTAGTGTTACACGAAGATGTCCTCCGGCAGAGAGCAAATCCCCCTTGTCTTGTTCAGAATAAAGACTGCGAGTGCCCTTAGCTCGCCGAACGCCTCCTAAACCTCCAGCAATCAAATATGCAATAAGTACAGAGACCATGATAAACAACATAAATGCAGTTTTCCCGCCCTGAAAAAGTACATATAAGAGTGTAATACTCCAAATTACAAGGATGCTTGCAAGCTTAGATGGCTGAATGATGGCTGCAACCGACGACAAATAACGTCTCATATCATTGCCTCATCGTAACAGGCACATGGATGCTCTGCAGAAGCTTTTGAAGCAAAGATTCCACGCTAATATTATCTAGTCGCGACTCTGGACGCAGCAATATACGATGTCCCAAGGCAAATGGAGTAAGGATCTTCACATCATCAGGCAGAACGTAATCTCGGCCTTGCAAAAAGGCATAAGCTTTACAAGCCATCATAAAGGATAGTGAGGCACGTGGACTTGCACCCAGCATTACCAGTGGATGTTCTCTTGTCTGCCGCACAATATCTAACAAGTAATTCAGCACGGGATCGCTCATGAAGATGTCGCGGATCTCTTCCTGAATTCCTGCAATTTGTTCCATGCTTGTTACTGGCGAAAGCCTGTCCACCGGTTGGCCTTCCTGATGGCTCAGCAATAAATTCTTCTCCGTCGCTGCATCAGGATATCCAAGGCTAATTCTCAGCATGAATCGATCTAATTGGGCTTCTGGCAGAGTATAGGTTCCCTCAAAGTCTATCGGATTCTGGGTAGCGCATAACATGAAAGGATGAGGAAGTGGATACGTCTCACCATCTACGGTAACGTTTCGTTCCTCCATCACTTCCAGAAGTGCGGATTGTGTCTTCGTAGTAGCACGGTTAATTTCATCGGCTAGCAAAATATTCGTCATCACCGGACCAGGCCGGAAATGAAACATCTCATCCCTAGGGTGATAGACAGATACACCTGTAATATCACTCGGGAGTATATCTGGATTACACTGAATCCGGCGATATTCACCCGACATTGATCTTGAAAGTGCTCGTATCAGCTGGGTTTTCCCTGTTCCCGGTACATCCTCGATCAATACATGACCACCAGCAAGCAGAGCGGTTAACAGTAATTGTATTTCAAATGATTTTCCAAGTATGCAGGATTCCAAATTAGTGCGTACAGCATTCATAGTGTGCATCGATTCTTGTCGTACGGGCATATATGATCCTCCTAGCCAGAATAAGCAGTATTATTTATATTTTACATGATTAGGGGACCCAAAGTACATTGTTGAAGATCACGAAGTGAGGATACAAAAAAAACCATAAGATGAAACATCCTACAATTTTAAAATAACAAAAAAAGGCTGCCGTCTTTTTCTGACGACAACCTTTTCATGCAGCATCAACTTTACCCCTTCGGCCGTACAACTAAAGCTGCCAAAAAGGAGAACACAATAGCTGACGAGATGCCCGCACTTGTAATATCAAAAATACCCGTAACTACACCGATCCAGCCATCCCGCTCCAGCTCCGTTAATGCCCCATGAACCAAGGAGTTCCCAAAGCTTGTGATTGGAATGGTTGCTCCAGCACCCGCAAATTTCACAAGTGGATCGTAGATACCAAAAGCATCAGCAATCGCTCCGGCTACAACTAGGGTACTCATCGTATGTGCAGGTGTCAGCTTCAATACATCGAACATCAGCTGCCCTATAACGCAAATGGCTCCTCCAATCAGAAAAGCCCATAAGTAAATCATCATTATGCTTGACCTCCGCTCTCTATGGATACGGCATGAGCAACACATGGAATACTCTCTCCCTGCTGATAAGACAAAGGCGATAAAAGTGCGCCCGTTGCCACTATGAGCACCCGTTTAAGTTCACCTTTTTTTAACCGCTTAAGGATATGACCATAGGTTACAACTGCTGAGCACCCGCAGCCACTTCCACCAGCGATCACATATTTCTGTTTCTCCAAGTCGTAGATAAGCAGACCACAATCATTAAAAGTAGTTTGCTCCATAGGAATTCCCTCTTTGGCCAACAGGGTTTTGGCTATAGGTAACCCCACGGATGCCAGGTCGCCAGTAACAATTAAATCATAGTGCCCGGGCGATAGACCTGTATCCCGAAAATGGGCAGTGATTGTATCCGCGGCCGCAGGTGCCATAGCCGTCCCCATATTAAAAGGATCTGTCAAACCAAGATCCATAATACGTCCTAATGTGGCTGACACCACGACTGGATGGCTACCAGAGCCGTCATTCTGTCCCACTACAGCACAGCCTGAGCCTGTTACTGTATATTGCGCCGTTGGGGGTTTCTGTGAACCATATTCCGTTGGATAACGAAACTGCTTCTCTACTGTACAGTTATGGCTGGATGTTCCCGCCAGCGCATACTTACCGCCACCAGAATCAACGATCATTGAGGCAATCGCAAGGCTCTCCATAGAGGTTGAGCAAGCACCAAAGACTCCGAGGTAAGGCACACCCAATTTTCTGGCCGCAAAAGAGCTGCTGATAATCTGGTTCATCAAATCTCCGCCGACAAAAAACTCCAGCTTTTGTTTATCGATATTCGCATTAATCAGAGCCAGATGGGAAGCCTTCTCGAACAGAGCGCGCTCGGCCTTCTCCCATGTCTTCTCATCCATTTCCAGCGTATCAAATATAAAATCAAAGTCTGAAGCTAAAGGACCTTCTCCCTCTTCCGGTCCAACTACTGCGGAAGAGCCTAAAATAACGGGACGGTTCGTGAACTCCCATGTCTGACTACCAAGCTGTTTCATGTATGGTGTGCACCTCCTGTGCCCAAAAAGATATAGACGATACCAATTATGAAAGCAGCGACGGCACCAAATACGATGACCGAACCCGCAAGCTTAAACATATTGCCGCCTACACCAAGTACAAGCCCCTCAGCGCGGTGCTCCAGAGCTGCAGAGCACATACTGTTTGCAAACCCGGTCACAGGAACTGCAGTTCCTGCACCAGCCCATTGCGCCATTTTGTCGTACACGCCAAAGCTGGTCAGAATTACAGAGAGTAGGATCATCACCGCGACTGTCGGACTGGCAGCTTCTTTGGAGGTCATATCGAAGATTGCCATAAAAGCCTCCTGAATCCCTTGTCCAATAACACAGATTATGCCGCCAGCAATAAACGCTCGTATGCAGTTTTTGAATACGGGCCTAGCAGGAACAAAAGGCTTGGACAATTTCTCATAATCTTGTGGAGTCAGGGTGTCAAGCTTCAGCTTGACACCCGATTTCTTAGTTTTCGCCGGCATTGAGGCACCTCCTGAAAGTTAGGCGAAGGGGGCTGACAAGCATCATAGTACTCACTTTAAGCCCCTTAAGTTGTTCTTCGCTTAGAAGTTTTCCTTATTGTTTGCCATCCTCCGCTTCGTTATGTCCCTCCAGTTCAGGAAAAATACAGTAACACAACAATCAGCAATAAAAAGAGCACAAAAATAAGTACTGCTTCTCTTTCCCTTGGATTGTGGCGCCAGTAACGTCTGCGTGTTCCGTTTCCTTGTAGGCCCCTACTCGATAATCCTCCCTGCACCCTTCTTGGGGGTACGCTACCCGCTACCCTCATTCATCTTCGCATCCTCTCTAAGGCTCCTGCCACCAAAGCCTCTAATGCATAGTATTCGTGGAGCTCGTGCCCGGTGTTCATTGTCTCTTGTCATGGACAAGTGAGCCCAGAATGTTCATACTAGGTTGCAGGAAGAAATAACGATGTGATCCATTATGGATAACATCCGTTTCTCGTAGAAATATAAGAATGATGTATAAATGTGTTCTTATATTTTAATAAAGGAGTGAATTCATATGAATCAAGAAACATTGGACATGTTCAAAACACTTACCGAATTTCCCTCAGCCCCAGGATTTGAACGCGAACTCCGCGCTTACGTCAAGGATGCTATGACTCCTTATACTGAAGAGTTCGTACAGGATCGTCTCGGTAGTTTGTTCGGCGTATTGCGGGGCGAAGAGAACGGGCCAAAGATTATGGTCGCCGGGCATTTTGACGAAGTAGGTTTCATGGTAACCGGAATTACTAACACCGGAATGATCCGTTTTCAACCACTTGGCGGCTGGCTTGCCTCTGCTGTTGCATCCCAGCGCCTACATATCATTACACCTAAAGGAACGCTGACCGGAGTTGTTGGCAGTACGCCTATCCATTTGCTAAGCAATGAAGAACGTGGTAAGACTGGTGAAATCAGCAAAATGTATATTGATATCGGTGCAGACAGCCGCGAAGAAGCAGAAAGCTTTGGCGTTAGACCAGGCCAACAGGTTCTGCCGATTTGTCCATTCACTCCCCTTGCTAATCCGAAAAAAATCTTGGCGAAAGCTTGGGATAACCGTTACGGCGTAGGTCTCGCCATTGAACTAGTTAAAGCATTGCACGGTAAAAAGCTGCCAAATACCGTTTTCGCTGGTGCCACTGTACAAGAGGAAGTAGGTCTTCGGGGCGCGCGTACTGCGGCTAATCTCCTGTCACCAGACATCTTCTTCGGTCTGGACGCGAGCGCTGCTGCCGATATGACGGGTGATAGTCAGGCATTTGGCCATCTGGGCAAAGGAGCTCTCTTGCGTATTTTTGATCCTACGATGGTTACACATCGCGGTCTGATTGAATATGTACAAGATACAGCGGATACCCACCGGATCAAATATCAGTATTTTGTATCCCAAGGCGGAACAGATGCAGGTCAGGTTCATGTTAGTGGAATTGGCGTTCCTTCCGCAGTAATCGGAATATGCTCCCGCTACATACACACCGCTTCATCAGTGATTCACAGTGATGACTACGATGCTGCTAAAGAGCTTCTGATCAAACTGGTAGAAGGCCTTGACCGGACTACACTACAGACAATTATTGAGAACAGCTAAAGGTATAGCAAAAGAACCACAGTGGCTATTTCTGCCCCTGTGGTTCTTTTGCATTTCATAATTTCAATTGCTCATATTCTGCCATAACCGACTGATGCACCGGATGACCTGAGGCAATGCCTGTATACTTCGTAACGGTTGCCGGAACTCCGATGTCAGCAATGGATGCCTGTAGCTCTACGGCCTCTGGATCATCCTTCACGTCAAACAGCAGCGCTGTCGCCATGGAACGGGTTAGAGCCGAATAGCTCAGTTCCCGGTCATAAGCCTGAAGTGCCGGGGATACGAGCCTGTCGTTCGGCGACAGCTTGCGGATTGGCGAGCGGCCAACCCGGGAGACTTCATCTGTCAACGCCGGATTGCGGAAGCGTTCGAGGATTTTATCGATATATTTGCTGTGCTCCGCTTGATCAAAGCCGTGTTTATTCACCAGCACTGCTCCGGTTTCTTCTAGAACTTCCCGGACGCGCGCTGTCAATTCCTCATCGCCCATGGCTTGCTGAATGGTCTCATAGCCACGAAGGTAGCCAAGATAAGCTGCAGAGCAGTGTCCGGTATTTACTGTAAACAGCTTGCGCTCGATATAAGGTTCCAGATTATCTACGTAGTGAATCCCTTCAACAGGGGTATAGCCCGGAAGCATTTGCGATGCATCCACAACCCATTCATAGAATGGCTCTACCACAACTTTGAGAATATCCTCATGCTGCTGCAGTGGCACAATCCGGTCCACTGCTGCATTAGGAAATGCTACAGAAGCATCAGCTTTTCCGCGGGCTGCTTCATCCAATTGTGCGTACACAAGATCTTTGAGCTGAGCGCTCCCGCCAATGGCGTTCTCACAGGCAATCACATGCAGAGGTGTCGAGGAAACCGCCACTCGTCTGCCGATGCCCTCGGCAAGTACTCCGGCGATATGCTTCAGAATTGACACGCCAACAGCTGTCGTAACGAGATCTGCTTCAGCAATGGCAGCAGCTACTTCTTCGGCATGAGTTATACTGCTAAGTGCTGTCACATTTGTAACGGTAACCGTCTCCTGGCCTTCGCTGGCCAGCGTTACCGGGTATTCACCACGCTCCTTAAGCTGGGAGACGAACGCTTCATTCACATCCACGAAGCATACTTCATACCCTGCCTTTGACAGCAGCAGACCAATAAATCCGCGGCCGATATTTCCCGCACCAAAATGGACTGCTTTCATTACTCAACTCCTCCTTCGAAGATGGCAATGACATCCGCAGGTGTCCCCGCACTCATCACCCGTTCGATCGCATTATCTTCGCTAAAGATCATCGCCACATTAGTCAATATTTCCATGTGTCCGTCTCCTGCAGCCGCAATTCCGATTACCACAAACGCAGGCTCCTCCCCTCCAAAATCCACACCATCCGGAAACCGGACGATGGACAATCCTGTAGATTGGATAAAAGGCCGGGCATCCTTGGTCCCGTGCGGAATGGCCAAGCCTTCACCCATGTATGTGGAGACTACCTCTTCCCGCTCTAGCATTTTGGGAATATATTCCTCCGTTACATGTCCTGCATCTACCAGCAGCTGGCCAGCCATAGTGATCGCTTCATATTTATCTTTTGCGGCACCATTCATAATTACTTTATTCTCTGACAGTATACTCATATGGTTTCTCTCGCTTTCACATTTTATTTTCAAAAAAACGTAGCAACTCCGACGACAAATAGCCTCGAATTTCCAGCTCCGACCGTTCTTCAAGCAGTCTTACAAGCTCTGAATTTAGCAGCAGGGCGCTGATCTCACTAAGCACTTCCAGGCTTTCCTTAGAAAGTTTGCGCGGGGCGAGCATCAACAGAATAACCCTGACTTCGGTATCTCCTCCCAGTAAAACAGGCTCCCGGAGCCGGTATAACGTTATGGAAGACATCAGAACATGGCTGCTCCTTGTATGAAAAAGCGCCAGTCCGGTATCCGGGATTACCTGGCTGGCCATTCTTTCTCGCTCCAGCAGACGCTCCAGAAGAATCTCGGCATCCCCGACGACTCCGCTGCCGTTCAGCAGATCCAGCATCGCGGCGAGTGTCCGGGAAAGGCTCATTCCGCTATTATCCAGCGGATGGAACTGAAAACGTTCCAACAATCTGACTATCTCATCCAGAATTCCTTTATAGCTCTTCAGGCGGTCCAAAGACGCTTCCTCACGAACCGTAGGGTCCGGCTCACCAGCGGTAGGTGTATTTCGTTCCTTCAACGTAGTATTCTGGATGTAATTCAGTAATTTCTCTATTTCTTCCCCGGTCAGCAGGGGGCTGATTTTGATATAGCGGTCTTTATCCAACGGAAGATCAATGGTTGAGATGATCAGATCATAATCTTCCTGCGGCAGGCGGGCTGCCTCATACCAGGAAATATTCCTGAGAATTTCGATCTGCGGCATCTCTTTCGTAAGCCTTGTAGCCAGCAGCCGGGAGGAGCTAAGTCCACTGGCGCACACCAGAATCGCCCGCACATTGCGCCTGAGCTGATTTAGCCTTTCCACAGATGCACCAAAATGCATGACCAGAAACCCGATCTCTTCATCCGGAATCTCCAGCTCCAGCTGTATATCCTCCACTGCCGCCCGAACTATAGTAAACAGATATTCATAATCCCTGCGAATAGGAACGAGCAGGGGATTACGAATCCTTGTGCCTTCACGAATCCGTTTTAGCGCCGGATCAATATGCTCTAGCAGCCCTTCCCGTAAAGAACGGTCGGTCTGAAATGGAATTCCGGTCCGCTTGATGACACTTTCCGTCAGCCGGTAAACGATCTCCATCAGTTCAATGTCGCCGTAAGCGTAGCCCGCGGAGGAAAAGGAGTCCTGCGCCAAGTCAAACAAGCCTGCGATATATAGAATTTCTGTCCTATGAAATTGAAACGCCAGCGTCTCTCCCAGTCGCCTTACAAAATCCTCTGCATCTGCAATATTGCAGTGATCCGACAGCCGTGAATAACCAGCTTCTTCGGCATTGCTGATGCCCCTTCCGAGTTCCAGCCTGCGTACAGCAACAGATAATCCGAGCAGCAGCTCCATGTAGACAATCTCCGGCAGTTCAGCCGTCCAATTCCATTCCATGTCCCACAGGGTATTCTCAACATCCATCAGATTGCTTTTTCCCACCGTTGACAACAACATCTTGAAGACCGGATTCCCCTCACCCTGCAGATTGTGCCCCACCAGATCAGACTGATCCAGATGCTCGGCGGCTAATCGGCCAATGGCCCGGCGCTTATCCATCTCGCCTCCGGTTATTTCAACACCGTACCCTCTTCTGCGCACCAGCTGCAGGCCGAATTTACGGACCCACGGCTCCAGTTCGTCAAGGTCATAGCTGACGGTTGCCACGGTAACTTTTAAGGAATGAGCCAGGGCAAACAGCTTCACCGGCTCCTCCGCTTCAAGCAGGGAACATAGCTCATACACCTTACGGTCCTCGCCCGAATATTCTACCGGCTTCTCTTCCAGCAGAAATAGGCGAAGCTCTGTCAGCCCGCTCTCCGAGCCACTCAATTGAATACCTTTTCCCGACTTTCTGATGAGATCCAGTCCAAAATCCTGCAAGACCTTTTCGATGTCTTCCATTTCCCGGTGCACGGTTCTGACGCTGACTCCAGTACTTCCCGCAATCTCTGCGGCCGTGATCTCTTCGTTTGCCTCTAAAAGCAGCGAGATCATTTGACGCTGCCTGGCGGTTATTTTCCTCATGTGGGGAACCCTCGCCTTATATGGAGACAAACGCTGGCTTGGGGGCCAGCGTCTCCTTTTTGATAACAAATATAAATTATCGTTCACCCACTCTCTTTACTTCAAACGTTCCACAAGCTCATCATATTTCGGGCTCTTTAGGAAGTTATCAATAGAGATGTGCTCTGCGTTAGGGTTGCTGGCAATCGCCCGGTCGGTCAGAGTCTTCTGGGTCACTACAATGTCTGCGTCAGACGGAATCTCGCTGACTGCGGAGTTAACGACGGTAATGTTCACCCCTGCGCTCTGCAGTTTCTTCCTTAGTACAGACGCGCCCATGGCACTAGAACCCATTCCTGCATCACAAGCGAAGACGATTTTATTGACGTCAGCTTTGTTGCGGACATTCCCAGCTACATTCGCAGCAATTCCAGGAGTTATTGCATGATTCACAGTAACTGCTGATTGAGCGACAGTACCTGCAGATTTCATTTCTCTCACTTTAGCTGCTGCTTCTTCCAGATCATCCTCATCTTCGTTATTCTTACGGCTAGTTTTCAGTAGCAGCGAAGCAATCAGGAAAGATACAACAGTTGCAACGATTACACCTGCGAACATCGGGAAGAATCCACCTTTTGGCGTCATTGCGATGTAGGCGAAGATACTACCAGGAGAAGGTGAGGCTGTAAGCCCTGCACCAAGCAATTGGAACGTAAATGTACCTGTAACACCACCACCGATAACAGCCAGGATCAAGCGAGGATTCATTAAGATGTACGGGAAGTAAATCTCGTGAATCCCACCCAGGAAGTGAATGATTACGGCGCCAGGAGCAGACGATTTTGCCGATCCGCGTCCAAAGAGCCAGTAAGCAAGCAGGATACCCAGACCTGGACCAGGGTTAGATTCCAGCATGAACAGGATAGATTTACCTATTCTCGCAGATTCCTCTGCCGCAATTGGACTCAGTATTCCGTGGTTAATCGCATTGTTGAGGAACAAGATCTTGGCTGGCTCAATAATGATGTTAACGAGTGGCAGCAGGCTATGGTTAACCAGGAACTGCACACCATCGGATAGCAAATTGGTTAGACCTTGTACAAGGGGTCCGACTCCTTTGTATGCCCCGAGAGTCAGAAGACCCCCTATAATACCAAGTGAGAAATTGTTAACCAGCATTTCGAAGCCGGCTTTGATTTTGCCATCAACTGCACGGTCGAATTGCTTCAGTACCCAACCGGATAAGGGGCCCACGATCATTGCGCCGAGGAACATTGGAATGTCCGAGCCGACAATAACGCCCATCGTCACTATAGCCCCGATTACACCTCCGCGTTTACCATGTATCATCTGTCCACCGGTATAACCGATCAGGAGTGGCAGCAGGTAAGTAATCATTGGACCTACTAATTTCGCCAAGCTTTCAACAGGAAACCAGCCTGTAGGAATAAATAATGCCGTAATTAACCCCCAAGCGATAAATGCGCCGATGTTCGGCATCACCATTCCGCTTAGCATACGGCCGAATTGTTGAACTTTCACCCGTACACCACCGGATGAACTTTTCTGTGTTGCTGTTGTGGCCATTTAAAATGCCCCCTTTAATTATTGAATGGGACCCTTCTTTACTTAAATGCATTAAAGGTTATCCCTTATGGTCACATCCTAAATTAAAACGCTTTCTTTGTCATCAAATTGAAAACACGGTTTCGGCATGATCATTGTTGACAACATTTAAGAGTTCCTGCCACAGCCCATACAGAAGCCAACTAGCTTTTGATCCGACTCGGAAAATAAGGATGGTTTGGATTTATTTGCTTTGGCGGTTCAACACCTCCAGAAGAACCTGTTTCGTTATTCTGACCAGTGAGACTTATATCTATGAAATAAACCTTGCGTTGCACGCTAATCCCTCATCTTTCCAACTCCCTCGTACCTCTAAACCAAACCTGCTCCGGATGCCATCCACTCCGATTGCCCATCCGCACCCTTTTCCAAAAAGCAGCTTATTTACCTTACCAGCCATGTACAAGGGTTCAGACCCAAGAAAAAACGGAAGCCTGCGAATGTTCGCAAGACTTCCGTTCCTGATCAGCTCCCCTGCCATCCACAGGCTCATCATTATAACAAGCACCATTCTCTTAGACCCTCCAATATCCGTATGATCACAGCCTACATTGGATTTATCACAACTAAAAAAGCCCACCTTTTCGGTGAGCTTTTTTGGCTAATCTGATCTTAAATTATATCCAGCGGAACTTTCCAAGATGGTATTGGGAAGGCTTCATCAAGCTTCCATCTTTCTTCTTCACTTAGCGTAATTAAACCTGCAGAGGCATTCTCAATGACATGTTCACGAGAAGATGCTTTTGGAATCGTAATGATATCCTCTTCGCGAATCGTCCAAGCTAACATAATCTGAAGTGGTGTTACGTTATGAACACGGGCGATTTCCTGAACGACTTCACTCTCGACCACTCCTTTTCGGAGTGAACCTGCTTGAGCAAGCGGTGAGTAAGCCATTACCGGGATCTTGTGACTTCTCTGCCATGGCAGCAGTTCAGTTTCAATTCCTCTGGACCCTAGATGATATAGAATCTGATTGGTTGCACAATGAGTTCCCCCTTCAATACCAAGCAGCTCTTTCATATCGTCGATATCGAAATTGGATACACCCCATCTTGCTATTTTTCCTTGAGAGACCAGTTTCTCCATTCCTACAACAGTCTCTTCTAGTGGGATATCCCCCCGCCAATGCAGCAAATAAAGATCCAGATGATCCGTATTCAAGCGTTTCAAGCTTTCTTCACAGCTGCGGATAAGGCGCTCACTACCGGCATTATGTGGATAGACTTTTGACACCAAGAAAACTTGATCCCGAATGCCTTGGATAGCCTCACCCACTAAAAGCTCCGAGCGTCCTTCCCCATACATCTCAGCCGTATCTATTAAATCCATGCCTAGTTCCACGCCTAATCGAAGGGCAGCAATCTCTTCCTCCCTACGGGAATGGTCGTCACCCATATTCCAAGTTCCCTGCCCAATTCTAGGAAGTGACGTTCCATCTGGAAGCAGTATGCGGTTAGATTGGTTCATTTTTGTGATTTCAGCCAAATGTTCGATTGAATCCTTAGTCATATTAAAAATCCCCTTATTGAAGTATTGTATACTTACTTTATACGACCTATAAGAACCTTTCTAAACATCTGAATCGTGTCCAATTTATAACTAATCGCTCTTTTGAAGAGAAAAAGTAAAGAATGAATACTAAACTAAGCTATCAGCTTTAGTCCCACAGCGGCCCCCAGAATCATAATAATACAGACGATCCGGCGCCAGTCTTTGGCCTCTCCATACAATATCATCCCCAGAATCGCTCCGCCGGATGCGCCGATCCCCGTCCATACCGCATATGCTGTTCCCATCGGCAGACTCTTCATAGCTAAAGACAGAAACAGAAAACTTGCTCCGAAACCAAGAAAGAGCAGCGCGAATGACAAGAAATTCCGGTGTTTATTCAACCTATTAATCATAGCTACTCCAAACATTTCAAATAAACCAGCAACGACCAGAAATACCCATGCCATTTAAGACTCCCCCTTTACTTCGGCTTCTTTGGTCACCATTTTCAATCCTATAACGCCTGCCAGCAAAATAACCACTAGAACAAGCTTCATCAACTTGAACGGTTCTCCGAATAAAACCATGTCCGCAACTACTGTACCTGCAGTTCCTAGACCAACAAACACGGAGTATACTGTACCGACCGGCAATTTGGTACTCGCTGAAATCATCACATAGAAGCTTATTATTATAGCTACCACAGTTATCAGCCACTCCCACATCGTGGAGGCATGTTTTAAGCCAATGACCCACATGACCTCGAAAACAGCTGCACCAACTACCTTTAACCACTCTGAATTGTTGTTCTTCATTCCAAGCCCTCCTTCAATTCACTAACTTTATAATTGCCCACGAAACAAACAAATAAGCCCGGAAGGTCATCGTCATTTATAACGATACCTCCCGGGCTTTTATCCCTCCGTGTAAACACGAACGATGCTGTTCGTGCGTTTTCCCTCGGACCAGACCAGCTGTGCACCAGCTGCGGAACCCTAGAAAACAATAACTATTAAGTTACATCGTATGGTAGCAAATCGGGGTGATAAAATCAACCCTTTCTATATAAAAAAGAACAAACTCATAGCAACTATAAAGAGAGGTTGAAGATAAGCATTGATTTTTTCTTAAATCCATTTATTCAATATTATGGTACAATTTAAGAGAATATAGCTTATAATGAACAACTAGGAGGGCGATCTAATGGTCTTTGGGATACTGTTTATTGGAGTTATTGTATTTATAATCATACAATCCGTAGTTCGTAATGGTTCAAGCTCGAACAGCAATAGATTTGAGGGAAATAGACGTGATGATGCCGCCAGCATGTCTTTTATGGCAGCTAGCCATCCAGATCTGCTGGATCCAAATAATTCGAATCATTCTAATCAACACCATCACGGGGGTGGCTCCCATCACCATTCTGGGCATGACAGCGGTCATAGCTGGGGCGGAGATAGCGGGCACAGCAGCGGGGGAGATTTCGGTGGCGGAGATGCTGGTGGCGGAGATGCTGGTGGCGGTGGCGGATGTGATTAGAGTGTTACTCTATAACAAAAGGAAAGGGCATTCCTGATATTGCTTCAGGAATGCCCTTTTTATGTTTAGTCCTCCTTTAATACGTCAAGAATCTTTCTTTGCGTCTGACTCAAAAACTTCTCAGCACCGTGCGGGTGTAGTGGTTCACTCCAAACAAATCCATCGCCTTCGTATCTAGGGATGATGTGCATATGATAGTGGGTCAAATCGTTAAACTTTCCGCCATTTTGGCAAATGCTTATGCCATCTGGTTCGAACAAAGTCTTCAGAACAACTGACAGCCTCTTCGCCCCGTCCATTATCGCATAGGAAGTCTCTGAGTCGATTTCTTCGAGATCCCAGTAATGCTTTTTAGGAAGGATCAAAGTATGCCCTTCATTAAACGGAGCGATATCTAGCACACAAGTAATAAATTCATTCTCATATACTACCTTTACGTTAGACTCAATTCCGTTAGCAATCCGACATCCCAAGCACTCCATATGTGCACACTCCATCCCATAATCAAAGGTCATCTCTATTATTGTTTAAATTCAAACCGGCTGAGAAGCACCTCGCCGTTAAAAACTACATAAACATCGCTAGTACCTGTCTCCACGGATACTTCGCCTTTCAATGTGCTCCACTGTTGCAGAACTCCACCAGAAGGGACGGTCACGGTTCCAGCCAGTTTCCCAGCTGCGCTTCCGGTTCTGATCTCAATGCTACCACCTTTTGCGGAGGAGACCAGAGCTTCAATTGCTACTGCTCCATGATCGAACAATACGTCATTAAAAGCGATCCAAGCGCCCTCTTTTACCGGATATACCGAAGCCCCGCCTGCTTTGCATTCGTCCAGATATACACCTTCGTAGTCATCATAGTTCTCTGCTTTGGTGTTGTTATATAAATTCCGGGAAGGAATGATGTCCCCTTTCACCGTTACTACTGAAGATAATTTAATATCAGCAGAAGAACGACCAATCAGAATCGTGTATTCTCCATTTTCGACGCAATATTGCTCACGTGTGACATCCCAGAATGCCAGCTCGGAGACTGGTAGAACAAACTCTATTGTACGCGATTGACCTGCGGCGATACTCACTTTTTCAAAGCCTTTCAACTGTTTAATCGGACGTTTAACCCGGGAATTCAAAGCCTGCACATATAACTGAACAACCTCATCCCCATCGACTGCTCCAGTATTATCCACTTGAACGGAAAGTTTAAGCCTATCTTCTTGCTGCAGCTCCTTTGTGTTCAAATTTAGATTCTTGTAATTCACTTCAGCATAACTTAGGCCGTGACCAAAAGGATACAATGGCTTACCGTCAAAGTACATATAGGTTCGTTTACCTTTGATAATATCATAATCCATCAGCTCAGGCAGCTGCTCCACAGAACGGAACCAAGTCATATTCAGTTTGCCGGAAGGACTGTAATCTCCGAACAACACTTCTGCAACCGCATTGCCCAGCTCTTGTCCACTGTGGGATGTATACAAAACTGCCGGGATATTCTCGTCAATCCAAGTGGATGAAATCGGATAACTGCCGACAATAACTACCACTGTATTCGGATTCGCTTCATAGACTGCTTTGACCAGGCGCTCCTGCTCCTCTGGAAGCACAATATCGGGTCTGTCGATTTCTTCTTTTCCGTTAAGAAGCGGATGATTACCGACAAAAACCACTGCCACTTCAGCTGCTTTGGCAGCTTCTACCGCAGCGTCCAGTCCGTTTGTAACGATGTTCTTATTAAAAAGACGAGCGTCCGCACTTGCATCCTGATCAGCAACCTGCAGCGTGCCATCCTCCGGATTTACGGAGATCAGTTTGTCATTCCAAGTCCGCAAAGATACCGTATCCTTGGTTTCAGGTACGATGTTAATGGATTCTTTTACAAACCACCCGTAAATTTCGTCCGCAGATGCTGTAAGAGTCTCCGATTCGCTTAAAGTTACATATTGCCCACGACTAGTCGCCTTCAGAGTATTGCTAGTCCAGCCCCAAGCGGTATGTTGGAACAATTCTCCGTGCTCTGCTATAACATGTTGTACAGCCAGCCTTCCGTCCTCGCCCGTAATTCCAATGGCTTGACCGCTTGCGGCTGAGGTAAGAATGATCTGATCTGCGCCACTCTCAAAATTAACGTGTTTACCAGGCAGCTTTTTGCTAACACCCTGCAGCGGAGTCACTCCATAAGGTAATGTGCCGGAATACCAGTCTCTGAATGCTTCATCACCAAGCGGACCAATAATCGCCACTTTGTTTAATTCGGTCTTATTCAATGGCAAAGTAGCTTGCTCATTCTTCAGCAGCACAATGGATTGTTTGGCAGCTTCCATGGACAGTGCGGCATGTTTTTTGTTAAGAATAACGGAATCGTCGATTGCTGCGTATGGGTTCCCTTCAGCCGGGTCAAACTCTCCCAGACGGAAACGAACTTTGAATGTGTTTGTTAGCGCACGATCCAAATCTTCCTCTGCTAGTAGGCCTTGGTCTAGTGCTTCATGAAGAACCTTGATCGTCTCTTCGGTTTCTTCTGTTACGCTGTCAATTCCGTTTTTGATAGACTCAGCCATCGACTGTGCAAATGATTCATAATACTTATGATCCTTCACAATCCCAAAAAGATCGCCGGCATCGCTTACGATAAAACCGTCCATGTCCCATTCGCCTTTGACAACATCCATCACTGCTGGGTGAAGAATAACAGGCACGCCATTCACCGAGTTATAAGCGGTCATCATGGACTGTGCGCCTCCTTCTTGAAAAGCAGGCTTAAATGCTTCCAGATAATACTCGCGCATATTTCTCGGGTCGATGCTGGCGGAACAGTTTCCTCGTTCGATCTCGTTGTTGTTCCCTAGGAAGTGCTTAAGCGTTGCGACCGCTTTCAAATACACCGGGTGATCGCCTTGGATTCCTTGAACAAGAGATGTACTGAGTTGTCCAGTTAATTCTGGATCTTCACCGTAAGCTTCTTCCGTTCTACCCCACCGCGGGTCACGCTCCATATCCACCGTTGGTGCCCATAACGTCAGGCCATTCACCGTTGGATTCTTTTTGTAAAATGCTCTTGCTTCATCTCCAATGGCCGAGCCGATTTCCTTCATTAGCTCTGGGTTCCAGGTACAAGCCAGTCCGCTCGGCTGAGGAAAAGAGGTCGCTTTTCCAAGCCAGGAGATTCCGTGTGCCGCTTCTGTACCGTGTTTATACGCTCCAACGCCTAAACGCTCTATGGCCGCTTGATACTGAGGGATCAGACTTACTTTTTCATCTAGCGTTAATCTGGAGATCAAATCCTGCACTCGGTCATTTAAGGGTAAATCAATCTGTTGAAATGGATATTTAGATGTCACTGTTTCCATCAAAATCGCTCCTTCGATTCAAGTTGATAGCGGTTTCATATGTTCTCGAGGTAGTTATCTGTGTTTAACACAAATCTGGTCTATCAACCTAATCATAGAAGATTAGCTCGATAAGTAACACCTTAACAATCTAAGCGAAAATCAGGTCAAAATTAGAGATTTATGGGGGGCTTCGCTCGCCCGTATCCATAAGTGAAGTGAGATGCGGATGATAACGGGGCCAGGTGGATTGGAGAGGGCTGATCGGGGGTATTTCTCCCCCTTTTTTGATCATTTTCCGCCCCACCGCACCATTCTACGGGATT
>NZ_NFVA01000241.1 GCF_002264395.1 Paenibacillus sp. VTT E-133291 | reverse complement strand
TAAATAGACCGATTTTGCTCGAAAAGTGAGATTATACGGAAAACCTCCCTATAAATTCGCTAAAAGTAGCTGTTTGTACGTAAAACCGACGAATTATAGGGAGGAATTCCCTATGAGCCCCTCATTGGGATCGCCCTTCTCGAACTATAGGGAGTTCTTCCCTATAGTTCAGGGTCATGACCGAGCAAACGAATAGATATTTACCGAAATATTTCAACAAGGTTACTTTGCGTACTTAGTGAATTCATTGTATTAAGATAATTTCCGTTACTGAGGAGCCAAGACTAATCAAGTTACTTTACCTATATAGACAAATACTACAGTTACAGTATCTAATTAGATTCGATACAAGTAGCAATCCAATTCGCTAAAGTAGGCATTCGGCGTACATTGCGAATACGATTTGCAAGGTGAATCGGTGTACAGATGCTCACTTCAAAGGTAACTATGATCGCATTCCTGTTATAGGGAAAATCTCCCTATAAATA
>NZ_NFVA01000248.1 GCF_002264395.1 Paenibacillus sp. VTT E-133291 | reverse complement strand
AAGTTGGCGGAGATCAAGCGACGAAATACACGCTAACCCTTGTTCGACATGTAAACTTGTATCAAGCGATTCAAGAACTGAACAAAGAAAAAGGTCACGCAATTACGAAGTTGTGTGCGTTAGCAGGGGTTGCTCGATCTGCCTATTACAAGTGGTTAAAATGGAAACCCTCTAGCATGGAACTTGAAATTCGTGCGTTAGCCAAAGAAGTAAAGCTACGTTATGACAAGCGAAAGGGGATACTTGGCTATCGTCAAATCCGCACGCAATTAAACCGAAAGCTCAAAAAGAAGTACAACAAAAAGCGTTATTACCGAATCATGTGCGCTCTTGGGCTCAGGGCGGTCATTCGCAGAAAACGGGCAAGTTATGTGAAAGCTGCGGAGATCCATGTAGCTGAAA
>NZ_NFVA01000220.1 GCF_002264395.1 Paenibacillus sp. VTT E-133291 | reverse complement strand
AGAACAATGGAATCCGAACGCTGCACCTAACCATATGGAGGCTAATGTTTCAGGAATGAACCCGATGTATGGGATGTCATCGAACCTTCCTTGGCCAACTACTTGTGGGTGTGGAGGGATGCATGTTCAACCCTATTCATATGAAATGCCCGTATATAATACCTATCCTGCATATGGAAACCCAAATGCATTCTCTGCTTATGGAGCAGGAACACCTAATCAGGGAATAGTTCCAGCATCTCCACTTGGAGCTTTTGGTGGGCCGATAATGTCGAGTATTCCGTCTAATCCACAGTATCCAGGTATTGGTAATTATTCGCAGCATAATCGGGTTCCGGAAATCCAAGATCCTGAAACGTTTGTACAGGACGTTCCCGAAGTTGCTAGAACAGTGAGTGAGGAATCCACTTCTGGCGCTTCTCTCAAGAGCAAGGGAATTGCAACGAAGGAAACGGCATCAAAAGCAAAGACCTCGAGTCAAAACAGCAGTAAGAAAAACAAAACAGTTGTGAAGTCTCAACGTTCCAATGCTGGTGGTCGTACAGAGAGCTCAAAGAAACGCAGAAATCCGTGGATTTCTAATTAATACAGTCTAAACTAACATCCAATTTCTATTTAACGTGTAGGTTCTGATTATTAGAATCTACACGTTTTTTATGATAAGGTGTGAACGAGATGTAGGAGTGAAGAAGAAGTACTTATTTTTTTGAATTTAGGGGTTGTTTTTAGAGTGGGTTATATGTTACATTATAAATCCAGTCGTAAAGAGGAGATATAAACTTTCGGTTGGTGAATGTTAATCCGAATGAAATTACAAAAGACTTTGAAAAAAAGTGTTGCAATTCATCGGAAAACATGATATATTATAAAAGTTGCTGCTGAGACATTAAACGGCGTCAACGAGAACTTGATCTTTGAAAACTGAAC
>NZ_NFVA01000112.1 GCF_002264395.1 Paenibacillus sp. VTT E-133291 | reverse complement strand
TGCCACCGGTAACGTAAACGAGCCAGCGCTCTGATTCACTCCAAGGACGCCGTCAGGTCCTTTTTTTATTATTTTAAAAATGGTTGAGAAATACATAGTTAATATGGGGAACTTTACTTATAATATTATTTTAGCGTATTTTTCCAGTGCGCTATCAAAACCTTTATTTTATGCAACACTAGGCTGAAAGGAAGTTATCCCTTGTTTGAGACTTTGCTTTTGAATTTCTTTTTTTTATTGTTTCCAATTGTAATTTTTCTGATTTTCTTTGAGAATCGAGCTTTTGCTTATAATAGTAAGATTCTGGTTCTTCTGTCGGCAGTAACGATGTGTCTCTGTATAGCCAAACCTTTTAAACTCGATATGGGTTTTATTTTTGATTTGAGATATGTCCCGTTTATTATTGTGGCTCTTTTTGGTGGATACAAGAACGTTCTACCGCTGTATATCCTTTTAAATATCTATCGATTTTATGTGGGGGGAGAGGGTACGTTACAATCCTTTCTTTTCGCCACTTCAATCCTAATCCTGGTCCCTCTATATAGTAAAAGGTTCTTAAAACTAGATTCGAAAAGTCGCATCATCGCGGCAACAATAATTTCTTTTCTGACGATGGGATTTTACCTAATTACATTAGGTTTTACACAGGGGAGTTTAAATCGGGAATATTGGTTTCTCACCTTAAATGCCTTTACGACCCATGTCGGGGTGATGTGTATCAATATGATCTTAATAGAAAAGATTATTACTAATATTAAGAATCGCGACCGAATTATGCAATCTGAAAGATTAAATGTTGTGAGCGAGTTAGCGGCAAGTGTATCACATGAAATCAGAAACCCGCTTACAGTGACCAGCGGTTTTTTACAGCTGTTGAATAAATCGAAGACGATCACAAGGGAGGAGAAACAGTACGTAGAATTATCTCTATTAGAATTACAGAGGGCTGAAAAAATCGTGAGTGACTATCTCTCATTTGCTAAGCCGCAATCCGATAATATGGTCTATTCCAACATGCAGCCAGAGTCAGAATATACTAAGAATATCATCATGCCTTATGCCACTATGCACAAAGTAGAGGTCAAATTTAGTTTTAATAATTCGCTATTTAAAAATTATGATCGCAATCAAATACAGCAATGTCTTATTAATCTTTATAAAAACGGAATCGAAGCCATGAAGGAAAAGGACGGTGGTACGCTGTTCATCGATATTTCGGAAAAAAAACAAAATATTATTATCAGTATTCGCGATACTGGCATTGGAATGACAAAGGAAGAAATATCGCGTCTCGGTAAACCGTATTATTCGACCAAAGCTGAAGGGACGGGACTAGGGATGCTTATGGTCTATAGTACCATTGATAAAGTGAAAGGCATTGTTGAAGTCGATAGTGAAAAAGGGAAAGGCACAACGTTCCTTATCACCATCCCAACATAACGGCAAGTTGTAGAGAGTCTTGTTTGCTGTTTATCCCCCACTAGGAGTGTGTAATACCTTTCATGAATGGATTTCGTGTCATAAGGGCAACGACCCTGTGCGAAGTCCCATCTGGAGGTGCACCAATGGATATATTTGTAACTATAGGTGTTAAACTGATCATTAGCTTCTTTGGTTTGTGGATCATTACCTTTATTACTGGCCGCAAGACACTTAGCCAATTGACGCCACTCGATTTCCTGTCATCATTAATTTTAAGTGAGATTGTAGGGAATACGATATACGATGATGAGGTGAAGATCTGGCATCTGCTGTTTGCTCTTTTTATTTGGACTGCTTTATCTTATCTGTTTGAAAAGGTAACCACTCATTTTGTGGAATTCGGGAATATGGCGGAAGGTCGGACAGTGCTGCTAATCGACGATGGCAAAGTAAATCAGGATTTGATGGAGAAATACGATATTGAGTTTACCCAACTGCTGTTCATGCTGCGGCAACAAAATATTTTTTCTCTAAGTGAAGTAAAGTATGCTCTGCTCGAGACGAATGGTTCTCTGTCGGTTATGCGTAAGTCTGAAGATGAGCAGTCCTCTACTTTTTCCGTTACAGTTATTGATAAAGGTAGGGTACTGGAAGAGTCCATGCGTGGTAGACAGATGAACAAGATACAGATTCAGGAATGGATCAGGGAGCAAGGCTATAAATGTATTGAAGACATTGCTTATGCTGAATATAAGGAAGACGGGTCACTCTATATCATACCTAAAAATAAATTATAAACCTTGTTGATAAATTATCTAGTTGGTAACTTTAGGAGGATAAATTTTATGGGGATTTCTTTATGTAAAGCAGACGTAAGTGATGCGGAGTTTATTCATCAAATGCAAGTCAAAGCCTTTATGCCATTACTGGAGAAATATAAGGATTATGAAACCAGCCCTGCCAATGAGTCCGTAGAAAAAATGATTGATCGAATTAATCAGTCTTTTACAGATTATTATATGATTAAGAATTCTGATATTGCTGTGGGCGGTGTCCGAATCGTTAAAAAGGAAAATAATACTTACCGTGTCAGCCCCATATTTATTATGCCAGAATACCAGGGAATGGGGATCGCCCAGCAGGTTTTTGCAATCATTGAACAGAAATATAATGATGCAAAAAAATGGGAGCTGGATAGTATTGAACAAGAGCAGAGAAACTGCTATTTATATGAAAAGGTAGGATATAAACGAACAGAAGAAACAAAGCAAATAAACGATAAATTAACTTTAGTATTTTATGAGAAAGATATGGATTGAAATTTTGACAGCGGACAGTTCATGTCCACTGTCTTTTTAGATTAGATTAGATTAAAAGGATTAGATCCGAACACGCTTCACAAATAACGATAAAATCAATCCTATACCTGCAATCACTGCGATAAATATGTATGCATATGTAATTCCTGCGGTTAAAACTTCAGGCTGTGCAGCGGTTGGATGTGTGTTAGCGAATCGATTTTGTCCGCTAGACATTAGTGTAACAGCGAACGTTGTACCAAGAGCACCTGCGATTTGTTGAAGTGTATTCATGACAGCAGCACCGTCCGGATAGTATTTCACGGGTAATTGATTTAAGCCATTGGTTTGAGCGGGCATAAAGACCATTGCTAATCCGATAAACATAGCGCAGTGTATTAAAATAAAGGTCAGGCTACTGGTTTCAGTAGAGTTGCTTGTGAATAGAAAACCTGCAATGGTTACGATGGAGAATCCAAGCGGCAGCAATAGCTTCGGGCCGAATTTATCAAATATTCTCCCAGTCACTGGAGCCATAGCTCCGTTAATCACACTGCCTGGAAGGAGTAAAATTCCTGCAGCTGTGGCGGATAACAATAAACCTCCTTTTAAATATAAGGGTAATAAAATGGCAGAGGACAAAATGATCATCATTCCAAAGAAGACCATAATAAGACCTATTGTAAACATAGGATATTTAAACACTCTTAAATTTAGCATTGGCGTTTCCAATTTAAACTGTCGTAAAACAAACAGGATTAAGCTGATTACACCAACGATAAGAGGAAGATAGACAATGATTTCACTGATAGCATGGTCAGCGATGTTGCTAAATCCAAATACGATGCCACCAAATCCGAAAGTAGAAAGCAGGATGGATAAAATATCTATTTTAGGCTTAGAGATTTCGGCTACATTTTTGATAAATGTTAATCCGAATCCAAATGTAAATAATAATAAGGGTAAGCTTGTCCAAAAGATAAACTCCCAGCCCAAATGATCCACGATTAAACCAGATAAAGTTGGCCCGATGGCTGGTGCGCACATAATAACAAGTCCCATCATCCCCATGACAGTTCCACGTTTATGTGCAGGGAAAATTATTAGAATAATGTTCGTCATTAGGGGAAGCAATAAACCAGTTCCCAAGGCTTGCACTAAACGCGCAATTAATAAGGAGGTGAAATTGGGGGAGAGGGCAGCAATTAAAGTACCAACGATAGATAATAGCAAGGATGCTGTGAATAATTGTCTTGTGGTAAACCATTGCATTAATAGGGCGGATATCGGAACGAGGATACCTAATACAAGTAAATATCCTGTGGTTAGCCATTGAACCGTTGAGGCGTTGATTGAAAATTCATCCATTAAGTTGGTGAAAGCCATATTTAAGGCAGTTTCACTAAATAGCCCAACGAATGCTCCTAGCATAAGTGAGAAGGCCATTAGGGCGGGACGTTTAACTTGAACAGCTGCTGTTGATTCCATGATAAGGATAAACCTCTTTTCAGAAATAGATTCGAATTATTTTTATGCAAAAGATGATATGTCAACTATTGAGCAAGGAAGATGCATTTATGCCTCTCTTACATTATTCTGCACACGGGTTAACAAAGTTGTTAGCGTGGAGTAATCTGCAGGTGATAATCCTGCCGCTATAATTTCGTTTAATTTGATCGTCACCTCATTGATTGTAGTCTCTAATTTCCTGCCTTCGTCTGTGACAAAAACATTTACCGACCGACGATCTTGCGTCCTTGTTACTTTATGTATATATCCCTTGTTCTCTAAGCTAGCGATCATTCGGGCAACACTGGCTTTATCCTTCCCAAGTTGATTAGCAATCTCATTCTGAGATAGACCTTCTTTCTCAAGCAACAACGCCATTAGTAAATGTTGTTCAGGCGCAAGCCGAACGGGTGCAAGCAATTTTGTTAAATAATTGGCTATTTCTAAGTGTAAATCTCGAATAACTAAACCTAATCGGTCTTTGGAATCCATGTGATCTCTCCTAATTGAAATATAGATGATATATCAACTTTCATGATCTGTTTATATTAACATAAAGTAACTAATGCATGTCAAGTTAAAGAGAAATCAAGTACATAGGGTTAAGAAAATTTAAAGTAGAATTATAGATTTTAGTACAAGCGTGAAGACCTCTTCCACAATATATTGTTTTTAATACATTGTAGGAGGGAAAATCATGAAGCAAAGAATATCTTCAATAAGAAGAGTCAAAAGTTCTTTGAGTAAAGGAATAAAAGCGAAACGTAGTCCCGTTACGAAAAGAGTAGGGCAGCCAAGGATTCATATAAGACAAGCTAACGCATTTGAGTTGCAAGTCTTTCGATTAGTCAACGAGGAACGGACAAGTAGAGGAATTGCTGCTTTAACTCTTAATTCTCGGCTTACTGATCTTGCAGTTTTGAAGTCAAGAGATATGAGGGATAATAATTATTTTAGCCATACCTCTCCAACTTATGGTACCCCCTCTCAAATGTTAGATCGATTTGGTGTAGCTTGGCGTGCTTATGGAGAAAATATTGCGGAAGGCCAAGCCACACCTGAAGCAGTAATGAGATCGTGGATGAATAGCCCTGGCCATAGAGCTAATATTTTGGATCCTCGCTTTACGGATATTGGGGTTGGTTATGTAGGAGGAACATCTGCTAGTCGATATCAACATTATTGGACACAGCTGTTTATACAGAAACCATAAGAGATTTCAGAAAAGCCACTCTATAATGAAATACGCCTCTGATTGTGTGTCTGACCATTGAGGTGAAGTTCATTTACGGAGTGGTTTGTTTTGTATTTTTGACCTGTTTTACAGAAACCTTTCTGGATGAATGTCGTCTAACAAGATATGGAATTTTGAGGAGGGGAACTATGCGTAAAAAATGGATGCTTATAGGCGTCTTTCTGCTTATGGTAATCACTCCATTGATTGATATCACAAAGGTACAAGCTGCAAAAGTATGGTTTGACGGAACTAGTAGCGCGGAGCAACTAAAGGCACTAGCTTCGATTAATAAAATCCGGCAACAAATGGGGTTGGATGAAGTAAAACTTGATCCTGCCCTCGTTAAGGCGGCGATTAATCATGCTCGCTACGCTAATGTTAATTTTACGATAAAGACTGAAGGCGATTTATCTATAGAAGTGAAAGGTCGTGAGTTCTTTACCCAACAAACGCCTAAAAAGAATGAAACGTTCGGATATGACGTAGAATACGATCCGATCGAACGTTCGGCGGACATTTGGACAGGTCTTTTATGAATATAAATAATCTATTTTTCCACATACTATATTGTAATTACAGATACTTTAATGACCCCAAGAGAAATTGGAGTAAGCTCGTTAGAACCCTTCAACATCATGAACTTCTCTTAGTGACTGGAGGGAAGGGCAGCTTTATGATTGAGCGAAAACGGCATTCGTTTAAAGCTGGTATGTTATTCTATATTTCTCCAGATGTTAAGCATTCAATAGAGATAGAGGCTGAAGATCCCTTATGCTTTCTGTCCGTTCATTTTAACTACGCGAAGGTGAGCATGAACGAGGAGAAATGGGGAATTAGTGGTGATGTGGATTCCCTCCATTTGCAAGGTGTATCCGAATTGAAGGATTATTATCAAGTGGAAGATATCTTCGGACAAATGATTCAGAGCTGGAATACGAAGCTGCCAGGATATGAATTTGTAGCGAAGACTTTGTTACAGCAGCTTATTATTGCAATTGCTCAAAATACACAAAAACAAAGTCAAAATTACTCCACTTCATTAAAAGTGGAAAAAATTATTAATTATATGCATCAAAAGATCAATGAGAAAGTTAGCTTGAGCGAATTATCTGAGTTGGTACAGCTTTCACCTGCTTATTTATCACGAGCATTCAAAGAGATTACAGGTTATTCGATCATTGAGTTTTTTAATAAAATGAAAATTGATAAAGCGAAAGAGCTGATTCTTGAAGGAGACATTAAAATCAAAGCGGTTGCGCAAACCCTTGGATTTACGGATGAATTTTATTTCAGCAGAATTTTCAAAAGAATGACAGGCATCAGCCCTTCGGAATTTCAGAGCAAAAATGTCCATGGAGTTTAGAATAATGCATGGTATAGAGCCAATCTGACTGTTAATATGAGGTTGTTATTGTTAGCAGAAAGAAGGCTTTTTTATGTCCATGTGGAAAAGGAATTTGATCGTTTGCTGGTTTGGTATGTTTGTAACGGGTGTAGGTATGAGCCAGATTGCGCCAGTATTGCCACTTTACATTAAGCATCTTGGCGTGGATAATGCCGATTCCATTGCTCAGTTTTCTGGTATTGCTTTTGGAATTACCTTTATCGTTTCAGCCATATTTTCACCCATTTGGGGGCTGGCGGCAGACAGGTTCGGACGGAAACCAATGCTTTTGCGGGCCAGTCTGGGGATGGCGATTGTGATCAGCTGTATGGGTTTTGCGCCTAATGTGTATGTATTAATTGCACTAAGATTATTACAGGGCACAATAACGGGTTATAGTACAGCTTGTACTACATTAATAGCAACTCAGACGGATAAGGAACATGCAGGATATGCTTTAGGAACTCTTTCAACAGCCAGTATTGCTGGAGCTTTGCTTGGCCCAACGATTGGTGGTTTCATTGCAGAGAGTCTGGGTTTACAAAGTTCATTTTTTGTTACGGGTGGACTGATGCTGGTTGCCTTCATTACAACGGCTTTGTTCGTGAAGGAATCTTTTCATCGTGAAGATAAAAAGACGCTAAGTATCAAGGAAGTCTGGAGCAGTGTTCCAGAGAAAAGCCTAACACTAACCTTGTTTGTGACCTTCTTTATTCTAACCGTAGCTTTATACTCTGTAGAACCGATCATTACGGTATATGTTACTCAGTTATCCAAGAGTGCTAGTCATGTGGCTCTGCTTGCTGGAATGACATTCTCTGCTTCAGGGTTGGCTAATATCATTGCTGCTCCACGACTTGGAAAGCTGTCTGACAGGATAGGGGCTCAAAAAGTCATATTAGTTGCGCTTATTGCGGCAGGACTTCTATTCATCCCACAAGCGTTTGTTCAGAATCCTTGGCAGTTAATGGGCCTTCGTTTTCTGCTAGGATTAGCTGCAGGAGGATTAATCCCTTCTGTGAATATTCTCGTTAAGAAAATCACACCGGACGCTCTTACAGGCAGAGTATTTGGCTTTAACATGTCGGCAGGTTATCTTGGCACCTTTGCAGGTTCGGTTCTAGGTGGGCAAGTGGCAGCCTGGTTTGGGATCCGGGATGTGTTTTTTGTGACGAGTGTTTTGCTATTGATCAATGCAGGTTGGGTGTATTTTAAAGTGTACAAAAAACTAAACTTAAATGGGAGAGAAGATCATGGAAGACTTGAAGAGATCAGAAACTGAAAGTATCGAAGCAAAGAAAACGGCACTGGTTGTAATCGACTTGCAGAATGGAATTATTCACAGTCCTAATAAGGCTCCGCACACAAGTACGCAGGTGGTTCAAAATGGGAGCAGCTTAGTTCAAGCTTTTACTGAAAAGGGTGCATTTGTAGTTCTTGTACGAGTATCCTCGTTAGATGGTCAAGATATGTTAAGACCTCATACAGATTTGAATATGAATGCAGCGTCCTTTCCAGAAGGCTGGGATACCTTAGTGCCTGAATTAGCTGGCTTCAAAAACGCATATGTGATTACTAAACGTCAATGGGGTGCCTTTTTCGGAACGGATCTTGATTTGCAGTTACGGCGCCGTGGGATAGATACGATTGTATTGTGTGGTGTGTCCACATCCATCGGCGTAGATACGACAGCTAGAGAAGCTTATCAGCTTGGATACAATCAAGTTTTTGTGGAAGATGCAATGACTGCTTCTACGAAAGAAGAGCATGACTATGTGTGTAAAACCATTTTCCCTAGGATCGGCAAGATTCGGTCGAGTGGGGAAGTAATATCCCTGTTAAAATAGGTTGAAAAGCCCTCATGCTCTCTGTAATCCCAGAGATGGTCATGAGGGCTTTTGTTTGAAATCACGTACTTACATGAAGATCAGGAGTAGTATCCCAGCCAAGAAGCAGTAATAAGAGAAGTACTTCAAATTACCTTTAGCCATAATCCCCATAAACCAGCGCATAGAAAAATACGTGACGATTAGTGTAGTGATAAATGCAATGAAGTATGGAATTGCTAGTTGCGCCCGGTTTGGGTCATGGGCAATATCAGATGCACCCATAACAAGTCCGCCCAGACTGATCGGTATATACAGCATAAAAGAAAAGCGTAAAGCAGTTTCTTGCTTCATCCCCATAGCGATGGAAGAGATGACCGTTGCGCCTGAGCGACTTATCCCAGGAATAAGAGCTACAGCTTGGGCAAGTCCGACTATGACTGCATCCTTCGTTTTCAAGTCCCCATCTTGTTTACGGCCGCGAAGATTACGAATTAACCATAAAGCAACCCCGGTTGCCAGCAAGGCGATGGACACGGTGTGTACAGACGAGAAAATCTCCTCGATTTGGTCCTTAAAGAACAAGGCTAAGATAACTGCAGGCATGGTGCCAATGATAATGTACAAAGAGAACATAAAATCTGACTTATATTCCTCTTTGCGGGTCAGAATAAATTGAATGAATCCAGTGATCAATCTTCCGATATCTTTGCGGAAAATAAAGCAAATCGCAATTAGAGAAGCCGTATTTGTTAGGATTTCAAATGATAGCCCATTCTGTTTTAAGCCTAGCAATTTCTGCGCGATGATCAAATGACCGCTAGAGGATACGGGGATTGGCTCAGTTGCCCCCTGAACAAATCCTAGTAACAAGTATTTAAGCCACAGTATAATATCTTCCATTTTTCCTCCCAGTATTTTTATAATCTTTTTAATCATAGCGCATTCAATGAAGAAATGACAATAGAACCATCGTGCCATATCGAAGTTCATCCCTTTAAATGAGGACTTGACTGAACCAGTTATAATATTCTTGAATGGCTTGTTCACTAACCGAGCCTATCGCGAAAGTAAACTAAATGAGGTGGAACTATTTGTAGTTCATTAATTAAAATTCATCGGCAGGACATTCCGAAAGCCGCCAGCGTTCTGGCAGAAGCCTTCGCAAAGAATGATCCACTATATCAGCATATTTTGCCTGATGAAACAACAAGACTCCGCGTATTAAACATTTTTTTTCATCGTTATATTGAGATGTTATATCCTTATTCGGATGTTCTAACGACGTCAACTAATTATGAAGCTGTTGCCTTGGTGTTCCATTCGGAGCGTCAGAGCGGGACATTGATTTCGAACGTCAACTATATGAAACAAATTGGACTTGCGATTCTCAAATGTTTACCGATTTGCCGAATCATTGGTGTGCGAGGATTTATTCGAGGACTAACTACTCTGCGTAGTATGAGTTCCTTATGGTTATCGATGTTTGGAGATCAGAAGTATATGCATTTGGATATGCTTGTTGTGCAAGAACGTTATCGTGGGCAAGGATATGTATCAAAGATTATGATGGCGCTGCTCGCCGAATGCCGTAAGAAGAATGCATTATGTACATTAGAGACACAGACGCCAAGCAATCTTCCCATCTATGAGCATTATCAGTTCCGCACGGTTAAGGTCATCCCCTTGCCCAACAGTACACTAGAGCAATATTGTATGGTATGTACTCCAGATTCTGCGGAGTAGAAATGCGTGGATAGAATCTATGATTTTGTTTAACAAAAAATAGCATAACTTTCGAAGGATTGATATAATAGAAACATATATTCGCGTACTTTAGAACCCTATACGGATGTATACGGGTTTTATTTTTATTTGGTGAGGGTGAGGTTAACAGAAAGATGAATTGGTCGGATTTTGGTGAACGAAACAAACGATTGAATCCCCTATGGAACTTGGGGGCTGGCATGAACCTTGGTGAAATCCAACCGTACAAAGAGATGGTGTCTTTAAGCATCTTGTTACAAGTCTATTATTTGGAGCTAGAATCCAATGAGAGAAGATCCAAGGAAGATATTATAGCCCTGGCTTGGACTGCGTTGCAACGCTTTAATATCGCGAATCTCGGGACTACCGAATCCGTAGAACGTTTAGTGGACGGCCTGCTCTGGAGCGGAAATGGTGGGGATTTCGAATCCTATTATTATGATGATGCGGCTCGGCAAATGGCTGTGCAGAAATATAAGTATTTCATGGTGGATGAGGATGCGACCCGCAGCAGCTGGGAAGAGAGCGGCAGAACAATCTATCGTCTCTCCGAGTATGCCATGGAGCTCATTTTTATGAGTCATGAGATTATTGAAGAGTTCCAGATCAGCATCAAGCTGCTGGAAATTCAGATGCATATTAAGCATGGTCGTGTGATACGGGCGCTACAGGATGTGAATGAACTTATTTCCCGGGTCCGGAAAATGACCCATGAGCAGCAGGAATACCGGAATGCATTGCGCCGTAATCCGAAGCATATTTTTAGTGAATTCGGAGTGGCTCGGCATCAGCGACTCGAAGAGATTCATCAGCAGTTCGATGAAGAACGTAAGCATTTTGATAATATTCATCGTTCACTGGCCCGGCTAGCCAATGACGAGAAAGATGTGATCGACTTCAATGAGATTCGTATTCTTTCTGAACGGGTCGAACTTTCTAGGCGTGTGCACGATGAACTGGCTGAGGTAGTTCTGAATATTTTTGAGGTAGAGACCAATTTAAGATTGAACTTCCCTGAATTATTCTGGGGAGCTTCCGGCTTTAACTTCCGTACTCATGTATGGGAGGAATGGGTGAAAGATGAAGGCCTGCCAAGCGGCGATAGTCTTGAATTGCTGCTCAGCGGACTGTTCGCTCCGAATCAGGATTTCGTCTATCCGCTTCCCTGGGCTTGGGAGGAACAAGAGGTTGGTTTTATTCCAGATGTAGTGATGGATGAACTTGAAGATGAGTTGGAGGCTGAGGCAGTTCAATATATTCCTAAAGGGATTCCGTGGACGGAAGTCGTTGCATTGTGGAAGCCTGTGTTCAATGCGCTAGCTCAGCAAGGGAGCTTTACATTCACTGCGGATGCTTTTACCGCAGAGGAATTAACTAGATGGGCACGTACACCAGATGCTGTCGATCTATGGGTGCAGTTTTTTCATTCAGAGATTGTTGTACAGGAACAGGCCCCGGAGAACAGCAATGGATCCGATGAATGCCAGTTACTAATCCGGCATGTACTTGCGGATGATCCTCAACTGGAGGACTTGCGCGGCAAGCTGCTGCGGACGAGCATTGCGCCAGAGCCAACCCCATGGGTACGCTGGTCTGGTCTGGATATGAGTCCTTTTATTATTACGATCGTGGAGAGGTGAGAAGTTACTAGCATGAGTTATACATTAGAACAGGTACAGCAAGCATCACGGCTATTTTTTGAATTACTTCGTAAAAAAGTAATCCCTCTCGATGATCCGGCGGCGGCAGAATGCCTTCAGGATGCAGGAACCTATGATGCACTACAATATGTTGCTAAGGAAGCAGGCTGCCGAGTGATGAATTCCGGGCACCGTCTCCATTTGCTGGTCAATCCACTCGGGTCAGTGTTCGCTACCAACTTCACCCAGTTGAAGAACAAATATTCACGAATTGAGCGCAAAACTCATTTACATATCATTAATATCATTATCCTTGTTTTTCTGGCTGAGATGGACCAGGACGAAACTCACTTTAAGTCTGGGCAAGACAGTATGTCCTACATACAGATATCTGATCAGGTGTCCTCTCTCTTTCAAGCGTGGATGCAGATGGATGCTGAAGGTCGGTTTAGCCAGCAGTGGCAATTGGATATCCAAGCGATGTCTAAAGTGTGGACCAACCTTTATATGCAAACTAAGAGTCAGGAAGAAAGTGATCTTCTGACAAGAGGGGCAGGCTCACGTATTGGGCTGATCCATGAAGGCATGAAACTCCTGGAAGAGGAGAAGCTTGTGTTCATTTCGGAGTCAGAGAAGCGGATATTCCCGCGGGAAGAGCTTTACGAAAGAATGCGGTATTTATATCATGATGTCGACCGGTATCAGGAATTAAAGAAACTCATCGGACGAACTTTAGCTGAGAAAGACGGTGCTACTTATGCCGCGGATTGAACGCATACGGATAACAGGGCTTAAATACGAGAAGATGCTCAAGAAGTATGATGATATGATTCTGGACCTCTGTAACGAAGAGGGACCATCCAACACGCTGATTACTCTTATGAATGGTGGCGGGAAAGGCGTCCTGCTGCAATCCATATTTCAGTTATTAATGCCCAAAACACCATGGGGAAAAGACAGTGAGAACCAGGTGGAAGCATTTTTTCATAACCATAAAAAACAACTTAAACCCTATACCTTTCACGTAGCGATCGAATGGCGTCTCGACAACACTGAGCGTAATGTGTATATGACGACGGGTATAGCTATGACCGCACATAACTCGCTGGATCAGCAGGATATTAAAGTGGATTACCTGCTGTATGCACTTACTGATTACGGCGAAACGTCTGAACTTACCCTTTCGACGCTGCCGCTTTTTGATGAAGAGACTGCTGAACCTACGAGTTTTGAAACGATCCAGCAATTTGTGCGAGATCGACGGGGGGAGATTGTACCTTTCGGTAGCCATAGCTCGGATTTAAAAAGATATTATGATTTCCTGGCTACCCGGGATATCCATATCGCTGAGTGGCGCAATATGCGGCGAATCAATGGGGAAGAGGGCGGTATCAAAGGTTATTTCAAAAAGAATGATGCCTTTACCAACCATAACTTATTCGAAAAGCTAATTATTCCTGAGATCGGCTCCAGTCTGAATGAGTCACCGCGAGAAGAAGACAATACGCTGCAACGGATGTTTATCGATACGGCGACAGTAGCTCAGCGCCTACCGATGCTTGAACAGCGGGAACAAGTCTACACAGAGTTTCTTGGAATGACAGCACCTTTATACGAGCTGGTGAAGCTAGGAGTAGAGGCAGAGAGCACTGTTCAAGAAACGGAACTACGTGGACGTCAGATCTATACGGTTATCCATGAAGAGTTGAGGAATGCGGAGGAAGAGCGAAGTAAGGTTGCTAATGAACTGGCTGGGCGTTATCAGGAATCGAAGCAATTGCGATTTGAGACGGACAATCTCAAGTATTTACGCAGCAAGGAAGAAATGGAACTGAAACAGGAAGAGTTTAACAAGCTCAGTGATCATCAGAGACGGGCACGTGGACGACTGGACGATTCCAAGGTTCAGGAGAAGAAGCTAGAAGTGGCTCATTTCTTGGCTAAACGTATGCTCCATACACGACAAATTGAGCAGTGGCAGAAAGAGATTCAAGCGATTGAAGGTTCTCTGGAGATGAAAGAACGTCAAGAGGTCATTCAGGCTGCCAAGGAAAAGCTTCGGAAACAATGGGATGTGGTATTCATCCTCTGGGAACAAACGATCAGAGGGTTTGGAACCGCGGAGCGAGCTCTGTCGACTGAAGAAAAAGGACTGCGTAAGGAGCGGGAGAGCTTCTTGCTGGAGTTAGCAGGCCTCGATATCCAGATTAATGAATTGACGTTATCTATTCGGCAATATTCAGAAGAGCTCGGAGCATTCGCAGCCCAGCATGGTCAGGAAGCTGCCCATGCTTCGGTAGCGGCGCTTCAACGTACAATTTCAGCTGCCAAAACGATACTTCTGGATATGGAAGCATTAGAGGAACAGCAAAAAGAGGCTGAGAATCAAAAGCTGACATTGCATAAGAATCATGCCGAGCTTAGCGAGAAATATCGCTCTTATGAACGTGAGGCAGACGAGCTTGGGGCACTGCTTGATACACAGACCTATAAGGAATCACAGTTATGGTCACAGATTGTTGTGCTGCTGGAAATGTTTGATGAACATAATCGTTTGGGAGCTACTGGCCTTTTTGAAGAAAAGGATGCTATTCAACTACGATTTATCCGAAAAATGGATGAAGTGGAGCAGCAAACGAAACGTTCCAGACGGGATTACTACAATCAGCTCATGGACGTGGAGCTTCAGAATCAATCCTACTGGCTGCCGAATTCAGATATTCTGGCGGTCAAGGATACACTTGATTCGCTTAAGATTCAATCCACACCGGGCAGTTCCTATTTAAATGATCGCCCATACCTTGAACGTGAGGAAGAGCTGGAGCGCCATCCACTCCTTCCTTATAGCCTCATTGTAACTCGTCGCGAAGCTGATAAAATCAAGCCGGATCTGCTAAAGGATACACTGTTGAAATCAGCGGTGCCGATTTTTATTCGTGAAGAGATGGCAGCTTCAGATCAAGTATCATTTAACCTTTTTGCGAACCAAGGGCCACAAATGGTACTGGAACCAGACCGTTTCTTTAACTTTAAGAGCGGTATTCAAGCGAAGCTTAAGGAGCAAGAACAAGTGCTTCAGGACGCGGAGGCTTATTTATCGAAGCTGAAATCTGTGCGTCAGGAATATGAGCGGTTATATCAAACAGAGAACACTGTGACGATTACAGCCAAACGAAATACCCTTATGAAATTGCAAAGTGAGCTTCAGCAGAGCCTTATCAATCTGGACAATGAGATAGATGAGAACGAGGGTACACTTGCTCGGATCGGTCGGGAACTTATCGAGAATAAAGCGCTTAGTGCAGAGCATGAGCAGAGAGCAGCAGCATTGCAAGGTTGGATTGAACGTTCGAAGAAACATGAACAGGATCAAAAGGAGAAGAAAAAGTATACAGATCGTAAGAGTTTAGTGAGCAAAGAGCTTGCGAGTAAGGACAAGCAACTCGAGCATCTTGAAGCGCAAATGGTAAGCCTTGGCGGAGAACGTGAGAAATGGACGGGAGATGCCAAATATGCTCTATTTCCTAGACTGCAGCATTGGTTTCCTGAGATTGTATTTCCGACATATCACCAGCTTTCAGATGATGTGGAAGTCACATCAATTGATCCCGTAGAACAGAATCTTCTGTTGCAGCAGCTTAGTACTGTTGAAAGCCTGCAGCAATCACTGACGGAGAATGAGCTTGAAATTCGAACAAGAGCCGCCCAGATCAAAGCGGCAAGCGAGAATCTAACCGAGCTTGAAGCCAGCTTGAATCAAGTGGATGAGCATTGGCGGAAGGTGACAGAACCTGCAGAATCTACCGAATCCATTATGGCTGCAAGAAACCGTCAAAAGTCGGAAACTGCTTCACTGGAAGAAGACTATCAGATGATTCACGACTCTTTCATCCGCTGCCAGACCGAATTGGAGAATTTGCAGAAGGAATTGCGTAAGGTAGAGAAAGGAATCAAAGAGAAACATGAGCGTGCCGTGGAAATTTGGAATGAGCTACTCGAGCAAAAAGAGGCGGACATTCAGGAACGTATCCAAGAGAATGAGCTTATGCTTAACCAGTGTAAACGATCTTTGGATCGAATGGATGCGCTCATTCAGACGTTATCCAATCAAATCAAGATCATGAATGCACATATTGAGGATCGGGTTAATCTACGGACTGTGCCAGAAGATTTAATGCTGAGCGTTAGAGAAAGCTGCGAGTCTCTTGTTGCTGACTGGCTTCTTCGCATTAAGGATAGCCGCGTTAGACGGGACGAGGTCTCCAGAAAGGTGAAGGAAGAGAAAAATTCATTAACCGGAAAACTCGCTAAGAATGAACGGAATTCTGAACTGGAGACCAAGATTCTAGATCGTCTAAATACGGTTCATTGGGATAACTTCGCGATTGCTCAGCAAGTCCTAGATTCGATGTTACGTAGTTCACGTGATCAGATTGAGAGTATCCAAAGCGATAAGGAAGAGATGGGTCTGTCCCGCAAAATGTGGGTAGCCCGGGCTTCTTATCGTGTAGTACAAATCATTGATATTATGAAACGAATGGAACGTCGGATGATTATTCATAATGAGAATAATTATGCCTTCCCGCTGGTACGCCTGAATTATAAAAATATCAATGTACCGAGAACAAGCGATGAGGTAGAGCCGATGGTGAGCGACTATTTCAATCGGTGTATCCATGAATTGCTTTCGAAATATCCGAAGATTGAACAAGTACCAACACTTATAATCAAAGAGGTTATCAATGACGGACGAATCGTCTATGCGGCGCTTCAGAATCGCTTTCCGATTCTTCAGGTATATAAACCGGTAACGGAAAATTACTTCCTCTACGCCGCTCCGGAAGACTACCATTATTCCGACTGGGAAATCATCAATCGGGGTGCGCTGGATGAGGCTGTCGGCAGTGGCGGACAGCGCCAATCGGTACAACTGTTGGTAGCAATGATGATCATGACACATAAACGTGTAAATCGTGAGAACAAAGGGTGGACGGTCTTTTTATATGACAATCCATTTGGAGAAATGGTTTCAAATAACGTGCTTGATCCTGTATTTGAAATTTCTAAGGCGCTCAAATTTCAGTGGTTGATTGTTACGCCACCGGAGCTAGTGAAGAATGACGTCAGCGTTCGCTTTGGTGTGTATTGGCAGCTCTATTTCGGGGGTGTCAAAGGGGACATGTTAGAATCCACCCTAGTCAAGGGAGGAAGAAAGCTCATTCCTGTTTCGCTTTTTTGATCAGCAGCGTTTACCAGCGTCCATAATGAAAGAAGCTCTAGTAGCATAATGCTGGAGCTTCTTTTTCGTTATACATTATCCTTATCTTTCTCGCTTATAACGTTTACCGACCTTAAAGGACGCCGAAGGCGTATAAGCTTACTATAATAGAATTAATAAAATTTCGAGACTGCGGAGAAATGTATGCGAAAAATCGAATACAATGTG